>JADGHB010000082.1 GCA_019689635.1 Nevskia sp.
ACCGGACTTGCGACGGAAGAAATGCACAGGACGTGCATTTCTTCACAGGCTCTGAACCCCTTCGCCGCCTGGCGCGATCGCGGCTAGGATAGGCGGGCATCGATCGCGCCCGGGCCCAGGCCACATGACGGAAAAATTTTCCGGATTCACCATCTTCGGTCACCGCGGCGCGCGCGGCCACGCGCCGGAGAATACCTTGCTCGCCCTGGACACCGGCATCCGGCTGGGCGCGGACTGGCTGGAATTCGACGTGCAGCTCCATCCCTGCGGCGCGCTGCTGCTGTTCCACGACCTGACGCTGGAACGCACCACCGACGGCCGCGGCGCGCTCGCGGACTGCGATTTCGCCACGCTGCGCCGGCTCGACGCCGGCGCGGGCCAGCAGATCCCGACGCTGGAGGAGGCGCTGGATCTGATCGAGCAGCGCGCCGGCGTGAACATCGAGCTGAAGACCGCGAATGGCACCGGCGAGGCGGTGGCGGCCGTGCTGCGCCGCTACCTCGCCGCCGGCTGGCCGGCGGAGCGCTTCCTGGTTTCCTCCTTTCATTTGCCGGAACTGTGGGAGTTCCGCCAGGCGGCGCCGGAAATCCCGGTGGCGGTGCTGCTCGCCGGCGTGCCGCTGGATTTCGCGGGCTGCGCCACCGAGCTGCAGGCGGCGGCGGTGCATCTGTCCGCCGAGTTCGCCGATCCGCGCCTGATCGCCGACGCCAAAACCCACGGCCGCCGCGTCCACGTGTACACCGTCAACGATCCCGCGCAGATGCGCGCGCTGGCCGCGCTTGGGGTGGACGGCGTGTTCACCGACTATCCCGAGCGCGCCAAGGCGGCCTTCGCGTGACGACCGCAACGCTTTCGCTCTACACCGCGCCGACACCCAACGGGCACAAGGTCTCGATCCTGCTCGAGGAACTGGGTGTGCCCTACCGGGTGCAGGCCGTGAACCTGATGGCCGGCGAGCAGAAGCGGCCGGAGTACCTCAAGCTCAATCCCAACGGCCGCATCCCCACGCTGGTCGACCACGCGCCGGAGGACGGCGGAGAACCGTTCGTCGTGTTCGAGTCCGGCGCGATCCTGATCTATCTCGCCGAGAAATACGGACGTTTCCTGCCGCGCGATCCGCGCGGCCGCTCGACCGTGATCCAGTGGCTGATGTTCCAGATGGGCGGCATCGGCCCGATGCAGGGCCAGGCCAATGTCTTTTTCCGCTACTGGCCGGAGAAATACCCGCCCGCGATCGAGCGCTACCAGCACGAAACCCGCCGGCTGTACGAAGTCCTGGAGCGGCGCCTGGACGGGCGCACCTATCTGTGCGACGAGTATTCCATCGCCGACATCGCCTGCTTCACCTGGGTCAACACCCACGCCTGGTCCGGCGTATCGCTCGACGGCCTGCCGCGGCTCGCCGACTGGCGCGCGCGCATCCGCGAACGTCCGGCGGTGCAGCGCGGCCTGGCGGTGCCACCGCGCATCGAGGCGCCGGAACTGGTCGAGGCGGCACAGCGCATGCTGATGCGCTGAGCGCCGCGCCGGTGGTAGGCTAAAGCGCCTCTGTCATCCGCCCGTCATCTGCGCCCGGTCAACTAGGCCGGCCGTCGCGCAGAGCCGGTGACCGTCGCCACAGCGCCATGACTTCCAATCCGCCGCCCGCCAGTTCCCCGTTCATCAACCGCGAGCTCTCGTTGCTGGAGTTCAACCGGCGCGTACTGGAGCAGGCCAAGGACGAGAACGTGCCCTTGCTGGAGCGGCTGAAGTTTCTGTGCATCTCCTGCTCCAACCTCGACGAGTTCTTCGAAATCCGCGTCGCGGGCTTGAAGCAGATGGTCAAGCTCGGCACGCCGCTGACCGGCCCCGACGCACTCGCCCCGGCAGAACTGTTCGCCGAGATCAGCGCCCGCGCCCACGCGCTGGTGGACGAGCAGTACCGCGTGCTCAACGAGGTGCTGATCCCCCAGCTCGAACGCGAGAAGATCCGCTTCCTACGCCGCAGCGAATGGAGCGCGGAGCAGGATGCCTGGCTGCGTGCGTATTTCCAGAACGAGCTGCTGCCGGTGCTCTCGCCCATCGGCCTGGACCCGGCGCATCCCTTTCCGCGCATCCTCAACAAATCGCTCAACTTCATCGTTTCGCTGTCGGGCAAGGATGCTTTCGGCCGCAACATCGGCTACGCCATCGTCCAGGCGCCGCGCGCGCTGCCGCGCCTGATCCAGCTCCCGCGCCAAGTCCCGGGCACCGGACCGTGGGACTTCGTCTTCCTGTCCAGCGTGATCCACGCCTACGTGGACGATCTGTTTCCCGGCATGCAGGCCACCGGCTGCTACCAGTTCCGCGTCACGCGCAATTCCGATTTGCTGGTCGACGAGAACGAAGCCGACGACTTGCTGGAGGCGCTGGAAGGCGAGCTCTCGCAGCGCCAGTGGGGCGACACGGTGCGCCTGGAGGTGGCGCACAACTGCCCCGAACAGATGTCGCTGTACCTGATGGAGGAGCTGAATCTCGGGCCGAGCGACCTTTACCGCTGCCATGGCCCGGTCAACCTGATGCGGCTCATCCAGATCCCGGAACTGGTGGATCGTCCCGATCTGAAATATCCACCCTTCACGCCGCGCGTGCCCAAGGCGCTGTCCGGCGACCTGTTCGCCGCCCTGCGCAGCCAGGATCATCTCCTGCATCACCCGTACGACTCCTTCGGGCCGGTGCTGGAACTGCTGCGCCAGGCGGCCAAAGATCCCAACGTGCTGGCGATCAAGCAGACCTTGTACCGCACCGGCCCCAAGTCGCCGGTGGCCGAGGCCCTGATCCAGGCGGCGCGCGCAGGCAAGGAAGTGACGGTGGTGATCGAGCTGCGGGCGCGGTTCGACGAGGCCGAAAACATCTCGCTGGCCGAAGCGCTGCAGGACGTGGGCGCGCACGTGGTCTACGGCGTGGTCGGCTATAAAACTCACGCCAAGATGCTGCTCATCGTCCGCCGCGAAGAAGCGCCGGGCGGCGGCGCCACCCTGCGCCACTACGCGCACCTGTCCACCGGCAACTACCATCCGCGCACCGCGCGGCTGTACACCGATTACGGCCTGCTCACCGCCGACCCTGCGATCTGCAAGGACGTGCACGCGGTGTTCCTGCAGCTCACCAGCCTGGGCAAGCTGTCCAGACTCAATCGGCTGCTGCAGTCGCCGTTCACGCTGGCCCGGGGTCTGCGCGAGCGCATCGAGCGCGAGGTCGCCAACCACCAGAAAGGCAAGCCGGCGCGCATCGTCGCCAAGATGAACGCGCTGGTGGAGCCGGAGATGATCCAGGCGCTGTACCAGGCGAGCAATGCCGGCGTGCCGATCGATCTCATCGTGCGCAGCATGTGCTCGCTGCGCCCTGGCGTTCCGGGTCTGTCCGAGAACATCCGCGTGCGCTCCGTGGTCGGCCGTTTCCTCGAGCATTCCCGGGCGTTCTACTTCGCCAATGGCGGCGAGCCGGAGCTGTGGTTGTCCTCGGCCGACTGGATGGAGCGCAACCTGTTCCGCCGCGTGGAGGTCGCGTTCCCGATCCTCGACCAGAAAATCCGCGAACGCGTGATTGGGGAACTGGAGGCCTATCTCGCCGACACCGCCCAGAGCTGGCTGCTGCAACCGGACGGCAGCTACCGGCGCGCGGAACCGGAAGCCGGAGCGCGACCGGTGCAGCTGCGGCTCCTGGAAGAGCTGACCGGTACCGGCGGCTGAGCTTCACTCGAAACGCAACCGATACCCAACCGCCGCCAGCCGCTGGGCTTCGATCTCCAGGTCCTCGCGCGTCAGCGGGTGGCGCGCCAGCCAGCCTCGGCCGAAAACCAGCCGCAGGCTGCGACCCGCGACCTCGAGCCGCAATGGCAGGCGCAGCTTGGGCGTGCGGGAACGGTGCAGCAGCACCGCCAGCCGGAACAGAATCGCCAATCTGGCGAGCGGCGTGCGCCAGGGTTCCGGCACATCGTCCAGCACCGACTCGGCGAATTTGCCGCGCTGCAGGCGCACCAGCGCCGCCAGCAGCTTCTGGTCGGTCTGCGAGAAGCCGAAGATGTCGGCATGGCGCAGGATGTATTCGCCGTGACGGTGCGAGCCTTCGTGAGCGATGACCAGGCCGATCTCGTGGAGCAGCGCGGCCCAGGCCAGCAAGCGCTGGCTGTCCGTGCGCGGCAGTTGCCAGCCCGTAGCCGCCTGTTCCAAGAGCTTGAGTGCGGTGCGCTCGACGTCGTGCGCCTGACGCCGGTCCACTCCGTAGCGCTGCGCCAGCGCCTCCACGGAGCGGTGGCGCACGTCGCGGTCGTGGAGGCGACCGAGCAGATCGTAGATCAGGCCTTCGCGCAAGGCGTACTCGGAAGTCTCCATCTCGCGCAGGCCGAGGGCGTCGAACACCGCGGCCAGCACCGCCAGGCCGCCGGCGAACACCGGCCGACGGTCCTCGCGCAACCCCGGCAGCTCGAGGCGTTCGACGCGGCCCGCCCGCACGGTCAACTCCAGCGTCTTCTCCAGCGCCTCGCGCGTGATGCACTCCCCGATCCAGCCGTGGGCCTGCATGACCCGCCAGGCGCCGCGCACGGTGCCCGACGCGCCGATCGCCAGATCCCAGCCGGAGGCGCGAAAGCGCCGCTCGACGAACTCCAGCTCCACCCGCGCCGCCAGCCGTGCCTCGTGCATGCGCCGTTTGCTGATTTCGCCGTCGGGGAAAAACCGCTGGGTGTGAGTGACGCAGCCCAGCGCGGTGCTCTCCATCAAGCGCGGTTCCTGGTAACGGCCGATGATCAGCTCGGTGCTGCCGCCGCCGATGTCCACCACCAGCCGTTGCGGTTTGGCCTCGCCCATGCCGTGCGTGACGCCGCTGTAGACCAGGCGCGCTTCTTCCAGTCCGGAGATCACTTCGATGGGGTGCCCCAAGGCGCGCTCGGCGGCGGCGATGAACGCCTCACCGTGCTGCAAGCGGCGCAGGGTATTGGTGCCTACCACGCGCACCCGCTGCGATGGGATGCCGTGCAGGCGCTGACCGAAACGCGACAGGCATTCCAGCGCGCGCGCCTGCGCCGCCGCGGACAGCCGTCCCTGGGCGTCGAGCCCGGCGGCCAGGCGCACCGCCTCGCGCAAGCGATCGAGCACCTGCAACTGACCTCCGCTCTCGCGCGCGACCAGCATGTGGAAACTGTTGGAGCCAAGGTCCACGGCGGCGACTTCGCCTCCGCTTTCGCGCACGCTGCCGTCGGCAAGCGCGCGCAGACGCGTGCGCCGAGAGGAGCCGTTGGCTTTGCCGTCGCCTTTCAAGGGCACCTCGAAACCCTGGCCCTGGGCATCGGGCAGCGGTCGCCCGCGGCGGGGTCGTGCGAAGGAGGCATCCGGGGCATTCTTCCAGCGGACCGCCGGCACTATAACCCGCCCGCTGGCGGCGCACACATGTTGCCAACAAATAGAACTGTCCGGTTTCGTAGCACATAAACTGTCCGCTTTTTTACTGGGAAGGGTGTCTGAGTCAGGTGCGGCGGCGGACCTACGC
>JADGHB010000083.1 GCA_019689635.1 Nevskia sp.
GACCGTAGCCGACTACGGAGTCAAGATGGTCCAGACCTACACCATCGGCACCCTGGCCCGGCGGACCGGCGTGCACCTGGAAACCATCCGCTACTACCAGCGCCGCGGGCTGGTCGGCGAGCCGGCGCGCCCGCCGGGCGGCATCCGGCGCTACACCGAGGATCATGTCCAGCGGCTGCGCTTCATCCGCCACGCGCAGGAACTCGGATTCTCCCTCGACGAAATCGGCGAGCTGCTGAAGCTGGAAGACGGCGCGCATTGCCGGCAGGCGCGCGCGCTGGGCGAGAAAAAACTGGCCGATGTCCGCAAGAAGCTCGCCGACCTGCAGCGCATCGAGTCGGCGCTGGCCGTGCTGGTGGACCGCTGCGGGACGGTCAAGGGCCGGGTGCGCTGTCCGTTGATCGCGTCCTTGCAGGCGGCGGCCTGAGGAAAGGCGCGGCACGGCGCGCCGTCCGCTGCATGCCGTCGCTGAATGCCGCTCTCATGCAAGCGCCCATTCGGCGGACAGCAGCGCCGCCTGCTCGAGCACCGTCTGCGTCGCCTTCTCTTGCTTGTCCGGCGGGTAGCCGTGCTTGCGCAGGATGCGCTTGACCAGCACGCGCAGCTGGGCGCGGACGTTCTCGCGCAGGGTCCAGTCGATGGTGACGTTCCTGCGTACGGTGGCGACCAGCTCGCGCGCGATCGCGCGCAGGGTGGGCTCGCCCAGCACCTTGACCGCGCTGTCGTTGGTTTCCAGCGCATCGTAGAAGGCGAGCTCCTCTTCCGAGAGACCCAGCTTCTCGCCGCGGGCGTTCGCCTCGCGCATGTCTTTCGCCAGCGCGATCAGCTCCTCGATCACCTGCACCGCCTCGATCGCGCGGTTCTGGTAGCGGCGGATGGTCTGCTCCAGCATCTCGGCGAACGAGCGCGCCTGCACGACGTTCTTGCGCCGGCGGGTCGCGAGCTCGCCCTTCAGCAGCTTCTGCAGCAGCTCGACCGCGAGGTTGCGCTGGGGCATGCCGCGCACTTCGGCCAGGAACTCGTCCGAGAGGATCGAGATGTCCGGCTTCTGGAGTCCGGCCGCCGCGAAGATGTCCACGACGCCTTCGGGGGCCACCGCGCGCGAGATGATTTGGCGCACGGCGTGGTCCAGATCCTCCTCGGGCCGCGCATCATTGGGCGCGCGCTTGGCGAGCACCGCCTGCACAGCCTGGAAGAAAGCCACGTCGTCGCGGATGCGTAGCGCTTCCTCGTGGGGCACCGCCAGCGCGAAGGCCTGCGACAGCTCCCGCACCGCGCGGAGGCAGCGGTCCTTGCCGTTCTCTTGCGCGAGGATGTGTTCCTGCGCGGCGGGCAGCAGCCCGAGACGCTCGGCAGGCGTGCCGGTCATCCAGCGCCTGCGGTCGAAACCGTGAAAGAGGCCGCAGCAGACCTCGTACTTCTCCAGCATGAGCGCAACTGCTTCTTCCTGATCTAGCGCCGTTCGGCCCGTCCCGCCGCTTTCGGTATACGTCGCGAGCGCCGCCTTCAACTCGTGTGCGAGACCGAGGTAGTCCACGACGAGCCCGCCGGGCTTGTCCTTGAAGACGCGGTTCACGCGCGCGATCGCCTGCATCAGGCCGTGGCCGCGCATCGGCTTGTCGATGTACATGGTGTGCAGGCAGGGCGCGTCGAAGCCCGTAAGCCACATGTCGCGCACTAGCACGATGCGCAGCGGATCGGCCGCGTCGCGGAAGCGGTTGGCCAGCGCCTCGCGCCGCGGCTTGTTGCGGATGTGCGGCTGCCAGTCCGCCGGGTCCGAGGCGGAGCCGGTCATCACCACCTTGATGGCGCCGCGGGTGTCGTCCTCGTCATGCCACGCGGGTCGGAGCTTCACCAGCTCCCGGTAGAGCTCGACGCAGATGCGGCGACTCATGCAGACCACCATCGCCTTGCCGTCCATGGCCTCACACCGCTTCTCGAAGTGCTCGACGATGTCGCGCGCCACGAGGCCAAGCCGCTTCTCCGCGCCGACGACGGCCTCAAGCTGTGCCCACTTGGACTTGAGCTTCTCCTTGCGCTCGACCTCCTCGCCCTCGGTGACCTCTTCGAACTTCGGGTCGATCTTCGGCCGCTCCGTCTCGTCGAGCGCGAGCTTGGCGAGCCGGCTCTCGTAGTAGATCGGCACCGTCGCGCCGTCCTGCACGGCGCGCTGGATGTCGTAGACGCTGATGTAGTCACCAAAGACAGCACGCGTGTTGGCGTCGGCCTTCTCGATGGGGGTGCCGGTGAACCCGATGAACGAGGCATGCGGCAGCGCGTTGCGCATGTGCCGCGCGAAACCGTCGATGAAGTCGTACTGGCTGCGGTGCGCCTCGTCGGCGATCACCACGATGTTGCGGCGGGAGGACAAGCGAGGGTGCCGATCGCCCTTCTCCTCGGGAAAGAACTTGTGGATGGTGGTGAACACCACGCCGCCCGCCGCCACCGAGAGCAGCTCGCGCAGGTGCGCGCGCGACTCGGCTTGTACGGGCGGCTGACGCAAGAGGTCCTGGCATCGCGAGAAGGTGCCGAAGAGCTGGTCGTCGAGGTCGTTCCGGTCGGTGAGCACGACGACGGTCGGGTTCTCCATCGCCGGCTCGCGGATGATGCGGCCTGCGTAGAACGCCATTGTCAGGCTCTTGCCCGAACCCTGCGTGTGCCACACCACGCCCACGCGCCGGTCGCCGGGCTTGCCGCCGGGCTTGCGGCCTGCTTCGTAGCGCCCGGTCTCTTCGGCGACGCGTTCCGCGCGGGTCAGCTCCGCCGCGCGCAGCGTTTCGCCGACCGCCACCTGCACCGCATGGAACTGGTGGTAGCCCGCCATCTTCTTGACGAGTCGGCCGCTCCCGTCGTCCTCGAAGACGAGGAAGTCCCGCACCAGATCCAGGAAACGCCGCGGCGCGAACACGCCTTCGATCACCACCTGCAGCTCCGGGACGTGGCTGTCGGCGAGCCGCTCGCCTTCGATCGTGCGCCAGGGTTTGAACCACTCGCGGCCGGCGCCGAGCGCGCCGATCCTCGCCTCGACGCCGTCGGAGACGACCAGCACGCCGTTGGTCGCGAACAGCGAAGGAATCTCGGCCTGGTAGGTCTGGAGCTGCTGGAATGCACTCCAGATGGTCGCGTTCTCGTCGGCCGCGTTCTTGAGCTCGACGACCGCCAGCGGCAGGCCGTTCACGAACAGCACCACGTCCGGCCGGCGGCTGTGCTTGTTCTCCGTGACGCTGAACTGGTTGACCGCGAGCCAGTCGTTGTTTCGCGGCTCGTCGAAGTCGATCACGCGCGCCTGCGCGCCGCGTAATTCGCCGTCGCGCGTCCGGTACTCGACGGTCACGCCATTCACCATGAGCCGGTGCAACGCACGATTGCGCTGAATCAGGTCCGCGTCTTCAAGACGCGTGAGCTTGCGCCAGGCGTCCTCCAGCGCCTCGGCCGGCAGCGTTGGATTGAGCCGCGCCAGCGCGTCATGCAGTCGTGCGCCCAGCACCACTTCGCCGTAGTTGGCTCGCTCGGCCGCAGGCATGTCCGGCGCGATGTCGGGGCCGTGCGCGATCGGCCAGCCGATGGCCTTCAGCCAGTCGAGCGCGGCGTCTTCGACGACGGATTCGGTGAAGGCGGTCATGGCTGCGGCCCCGCAAGCATGTTCATCACGAGGCGGATCATCACATCCTTGTCCTTGGGCGCAGATTCCGCCACCAGTAGCGCAAGCGCTGCGAGTCCCACGTCGTTGATCACCGCCTCGCTGTCGCGGAACAGACGCCCGTTACGGTTCAGGAAGTCGACGAACAGAAACGAGCCGTTGCGCTTGTTGCCGTCGGCGAACGGGTGATCCTTGATCACGAAGTACAGCAGGTGCGCAGCCTTGGACTCCACGCTCGTATACGCGGGCTGGCCCGCCACGGTCTGGTCCAGATTGCCGAGCAGCGCGGCAAGGGCGTCGTCGCGCTCGCGGCCGAACAGGTCGCTCGCTTCGCCGCGGGCCATCAGATCAGCTTTCAGCCGCCCGATGGCGGCGCGCGCCTCGTGCGCGGTCGGCAACATGCCGCCGGGGCTACCCTTCGGTTCGGCGAGCAGCCCTTCGTCGTAGCGCTGCAGCAGCAGGAAAGTCTGCGTATAGCGCGCGATGACATCGACCAGCCCGCGCCCCTGGTTGGTCGTCAGCGCCTGACCGGCTACGGCCTTGCGAACCAGGGCTAGCGCGGCTTCGAGTTCTCGCGCATTGCGCTCGAAGCGCTGGCGATGCAGTGTGTAGCCGCGGACCAGGTGCTCGCGCAGGGTTTGCGTGGCCCAAATGCGGAACTGAGTGCCGCGTTTCGACTTGACGCGATAGCCAACCGAGATGATGACGTCCAGGTTGTAGAAGCCGACAGGCTTGTCGGAGCCGGCAATGTGCAAAAAATGCACATTGCTTTCTTCATCGAGCTCACCCTCCTTGAACACGTTGCGAATGTGCTTGGTGATCACCGACCGCTCCCGGCCGAACAGCCGACCCATCTGTTCCTGAGTAAGCCAGACGGTCTCGCCATCCAGGCGGACATCGAGCTCTACCGTCCCGTCCGGCGACCGATAGAGAACCACCTCTCCGCCAGGCGCAGGCGTTGGGCGGACTCGGGCGGTTGCGCTTTTTGCCGACTTTCGCTTCATGCGCAGCCATTCCTCATGCCAATCCGAAGGCAAGGCTCGTCCGTTGTCTTACTGGGAGCATCACCACGATTCGGTGCCAACGCGTCGCGCAGCCGTGCGCCCAGCACCACTTCGCTGTAGTTGGCCCGCTCGGCCGCGGGCAGGTCCGGCGCGATGTCAGGCCCGTGCGCGATCTGCCAACCGGTGGCTTCGAGCCACGCGAGGGCGGCTTTTTCGACGTGCGATTCGCGGAAGCGGTTCATCCGGCACCCTTGGTGTCCGGATGCGGTTTGTGCAATTGCAGCTCCAGAATCGGAACATACCGGATGAAATCGGTATCCGTCGTATAGACGGGCGCGTCGTAACGCGCCGACGCCGAGCAGATCAGCAAGTCCACCGAACTGCCCGTCACGCCACGCGCACGGCAACGGTTGAAAAACTGCGCGGCACGCTCGTAATCAGCCGTAGCCAGCGGCAAGTCGGGGAATGGTCGCAACGCGTGCCGCAGGCGTTCCCAGGCCTGCTCATCGCGGACGCCGGAGAGCAGCTCCTGCCGGATCGGGCCAATCAGCACGGCCTGCCCCTCGCGCACCAGCCGCCGCCACTCCTGCACGTGCCGCGCCTCGGCTCGACTCAAGTCGCCGCGACGGCGACGCAGCGCCAGCGACCAGACCGAGGTGTCGATCAGAATCACGCAGCGTGCTTGCGACGCCGCAGGGTCTTGTAGTCGTAATCCTCGTCAAATGGAACCTGCCCTTCCAGAGCGAGGATTTCGAGCTGGCGACGGCGGCGCACGTATTCACGCAACGCGGAGGTCACCGCTTCC
>JADGHB010000036.1 GCA_019689635.1 Nevskia sp.
CCATCCGCGCCCCAAGACGCGACTTCCACCACCTCACCCCCCAGCAGCTCGCAGACGCCATCAACGCCACCGAAAACCCCCGCGACCGCTGCCTCATCGCCACCGCCATCACAACCGGACTGCGCACCTCCGACCTCATCGACCTGCGCCTCTCAAACATCAACCTCGACAACGCCACCATCACCCTCAGAATCCAAAAAACCGACGTCGAAACCGTAAAACCAATCCCCATCGAACTGGACCGCGAACTACGCCGCTGGCTCACCCACTACGAAGAACTCAAAATCCACCCCCAAGCCGCCGCCACACCCAAACACCAATGGCACCTATTCCCCCGCTTCTACACCAACCCCACAGACGGCACCTACATCGCCGACCCAGCCCACGGACTCACCACACGATCAGCCCGCAACATCGCCCACAAAACCCTCCAAAAAATCGGCATCCAATGGCACGGAGAATGCCTCCACCTTTTCCGCCGATCAGCAGCCCGAGTATTCTTCGACCAGCTCGCGGCCAGCGGACACGACACCGCCCTCCTCGCCACCCGCGCCTTCCTCGACCACTCATCCGTCGCCGTCACCGAAAAATACATAGGCCTCAACACCGAACGTCAATTCGTCATCAACTCGCTCGCCAGAAAACCATTCCTCCCACAACAGCAAACAGCCCCGGCAGCCGAAGCCGCCGGGGCCGAAGAAAGGAACATCCATGAAACAAACGATAATACAATGCGACGTTTGCGGCTCACAAGACGGCGTTAGAACCTACGCCGTCGGACAGCCAAACGACATCCGCCGCATCGACCTGTGCACAGCATGCGCCACACCCGTCGAAAAACTACGCCGCCTCGGACGGCGGCGCACCCCACGCAAAACCGAAATCTACACCACCCCACCACCCGGGCGGCGCACCCTCTGCATCACCGCAGACGAATATCGTCAACATGCCACTCCAAATGCCGCGACAAGCGGTCGTCAAGAGCGTCAACCTTAGAATCGAGCCTAGCCAAAGCTGCCATCACCGCATCAGAAAACCCATTCCCCAAATTAAGGTACAACTCCCGAACCTCACGCCGCGGACGCCACAAAGCAACATACGACGACAGCAAACCGATCAAAGCAGCGATCACAGTAGCACCGGCGAGCGCCCAATCCACAACAACCTCCCTACACCGTCCGCAACGTCACGTACGCCAAACCGCCACCCCCCGACATGCCCGCCGGTGGAGTAGACTGCACAAAATCAATATCATCGATCACCACGCGCATGACGTGGCGTTGACGCGCATCACCCACCACCTGAATCATGTAGTGCGCGGACGTCTCATCAGCCAACCCCATCAGCGCGTTCAGCCGCTCCAAACCCCACCCGACATGCCCGAAAACACGGCCGGTGCGAAGCTTCTCCCGGTCGAAACACGACAGCGGCAGCATAATCTGGTAGGCGCGGGGCTGCTGCGGCAACGCTTTCAACACATACCCCATCAGCTGCGGCGACCCGCCGGACAGCGTGAACGTGATCTGGCAAAAAGACCCACCGGCTTGCAAAACCGGGGCCTCAAAATAATCCACCGCCCCGTTCAAACCCAGCGAACCTAGCTGCGGCCCGGAATCAGAATTCACCCCAAAAGAACACTGCACACTACCGTTACCGGAACCCGCCCACTTCACCGAAGCGAAAATCTTCGGCTCGGACGTGTCAAACCTGATCCGGCTCGTCCGCAGCCACCCCGACGCCACCGGCGTGGAATCGGCAATGAAAACCCCGACACCGTCCACCACAAACGCAGGCTCCGACCCGAGCATCGCCACCGACGTGGCCACACCCGTCACATCAGCGCCGGAGTCGAACGCCGTCAAATCCGGCGCCCACGCAAACAAACCGTCCTTCACCGACATCGACAAATCCACGCGGGCAATCCCCGCCACACCATCCGCTGCATGATAGTTGCAGTACACAAACCGCCCCCACGGGGCCAGGCCCGTGCACGCCCCACCCACATCATTCCACAGCAGCGGCAAAGCCACATCCCCGCCGGAGCGGAACTCGCCAACCCGCAAACCCAGCGACGTGCCCAATACAAGCCACGAATCGGTGTGGTTCGCCAACGCCAGCACACGCTCCCCCGGCGGCATCCGCACCGCGCTGATCCCCGTCGTCAACGTCGGAACCTGCCCCGACCCGTCCAACACAAACTTGTAAACCACCGACTCCGAACCGACCCACCCGGCGCAGTAAATCGCCTCCGGGCCGTCCGCTAAAGCCGTCCACACCCAACCCGAGTTCGGGTGGGTGAACTTCGGCTGCGGCAGCGCCCCACCAGCGGACGACAGCTCGTACACGGAAGCGCCGACACACGCCATCAGCCGCTGCTTCGCCCACGCAATCACCACACTGTCGGAACCAGGCACCCCGCTCGTGTCGTAGATACGCGACCCCGTGGACCCGCTCAGCGGACCGGTGTAGATTCCCGACGGCGACGCCGCATACCAGTTCGACCCGTCCTGCGTCAACGACTTGATTTGATCCGACCCGCCCCACGTGATCTGCGTCGTTGTCGTCCCGTCCGACTTCCACAGCGTCGCCCCGTTCGCCCACAGAATCAGCGGAGTGCTGCCGTTCTGCACCCCCAGCAGCAGCGCCCCAGAGCCGACGGCGGCCAACCGCCGCGTCCGCGGCAGCAGCCCCACCTGCCCCGGCGTCCACACATCCACCCCGCGGCAGTCGGCGAACCGCAGCGCGGCCACATCCTGGCTGATCGTCGGATCATTACCGTCCAACACATCCTGACCGGCGCCGCCGTGAAACGACGACTGCGACCGCAGCCACCACGCCCCCAACGTCTGCTCACCAGGCTGGTTCGACGTGTCATACCGGTACAGCGTTTGGCCGATCGACTTCACCCGGAACGGAAAATCCGGCGTGGGTGAGACCATAAACGGCAGTTTGTCGATGAAAACATCCCAACCGTCCTGCGGCACAATCGGGCTGTTACTGCCCCCAACAATAGGCCTACTTGCCCACGTCAGCCGCGAAACGATCCTGTTGACAACAGACACCGCTCACCAGCCGATCGCCACATAGTTGATCCGCACCGGGGTTCCCTGCGCCGGGGCGCCTCCGCTACGCGTTGACGCGATACCGTTCAAAGCGTTACGGGCGGAAAGCGACGAGTTCAACGTAACGTAGTATGCGGTGACGTCCCCCGCGCACACGACCGCGGTCAGCATCCCGTTGGGGAACATTCCGTTCGGCAGCGTAAACGACCAGCCGCCGTTGGAATCAGCGGTCGTCACCACCATCGTGCCCGCCAGCAGCGTCAGCGTGGACCCGCCTGGGGCAGCGGGGGTTTTATACCAGCTCCCGGCGGATACGTTCAAAGGCGGCGACGGCTGGGGTGGGGTGGTGAAAAACAGGCTGCCGTCGGTAGCGACCGTCAAAACCTGCCCCGGCGAACCGGTCAGCAGCCCGTACTGGTTGGTGCCCGTGCCGATCAGCACAGCGCCTTTCGTCCACGCCGGAAGCGGCTGCTTCCCCGCCAACGCCGACGCCAAATTATCCACCGCTGACTGCGGAATATTCTGCAACGTGTTCGTCGAACCGTCAATCGTCTTACCCGTCAGCGTCTGCGCCGCATCCGTCAACACCACCTTGCTGCCGTCCACCAGCGCCGACAGCGGAATCGCCGAAAACGTGTTGTCAGCCCCGCTCAACGTCTTGTTCGTCAACGTCTGTGCACCGGACGTTGTGACAAGCCCGCTTGAACCTTGAATCGCCGAAAGCGGAATGTTCTGCAAAGTGTTCGCAGACCCGTCGATCGTTTTGTTCGTCAGCGTCTGCGTGTCCGTTGTGCCCACTAGGGCGCCGCTCACCCCGTGCACGTTCGACGACGCCGCGATGTGCGTCTGCGGCTCCGAGAAATCCCGAGCCGACGTCACGTGATCCAACGTCGCCCCGGCGTCGTGCGCCACCGGCGTCGTCCCCGACACGCCGCGCGTCACCGTCAACGTCAAACCCTGAACAGCGGTCACGTCCACCAGCTCAGCCGAATCCGTGCCCGGGTCAATCACCGCCGTCCACGGCGTCTGCGTCGGCGCGCCGTTCAACGACGTCACCTGAATCTGCGTTGATGTGGACGAAATCCCCACCGCCAGTTGGGTTGGGACGAAAACACTCGAATAGTATCGCATCAGTCACCTCACGGGTAACGCCACCGCAGCGGCGGGTACTTCGCCCGCAGCCGCTCACCGTTCTGCTGCAGCAGAAGCTGCACCTGCGCAAACATCGTCTTGATCGAATTGTTCAGGTAGTCCGGTTGGCGCAGCTGCGCCATCACCGCAGACTCCACAGCCGACAGCTGCAAACGCTGCCCCTGCAGCGACGACAGCAGCTTGTATGTTGCGAACGTGCGGATCAGGCTGCGGCAGTCATCCCCGAACCCCACGTCGTCAAGCGTGTCACCCAACTCCACCATCGGCAGGGGGGCTGCCCGGTACACGAACCGAAGCGTCCAATCCAACCCCCAGTTGAGCGTCGCCGTAGGCGACAACTCAACCGTGTGCGACGTCGGGTTGAACCGCAGCCGGTGAAACGGCTGCCACGAATCCCCAACCCCCACATCGGAGCGGGCCAGCACATCGATCAGGCCGTCGGCTTCCTCCGGCAGCGAATACGACAGGCGGCCCGGCTCGTACGGCTCGTCCACAAACGCCAGCCGAAACACCGTAGGGTAGCTGTCCGAAATCGCGTCGTTGATCGCCCGCATCACCCGCGACCGGGGAAACTGCGGGTTGGGGACAATTTTCGCGCCGCTCGGGTGAGCCGCCGCTTTCGTGCCCCGCTGGCCGCGGCCCCACGGGGCAACCGTCAACGTCTGCGTGTTCGCGTCAACCCCCGCAACCCACACCAGCTCCGCCCCAGCCGGTGACACAATTTCTGCGAACCCGACGCTGAACACCGACGTGTCCGCAACCGGGATAGCCGTGTCCGCCGCCTGCACGGCGGCGGTCAGCCACGACGCCGCATCATTACCCTGCGTGAAATTGTACAGTTCTGATTCCACGTCGGCGATCAAATCATCGAACGTTGTCGTCATCACGCCCTACCGAAAGGCTTCCCTGTGGCGTCCGAGACGCGGCGCGCCTCCACAATCGCCTCCCACGTCGTCTGCCGCGGCTGATTCCCCTGCCGCCGCTCCGCGTAGTAGGCTTCCAAACGCCGCTCCCACCGCCGCGACGTGTCCCGGTCAAACCCGGAAGACGTCGGGGCGCAGGACATGAGCTGAAACCCCTTCCAGCGCAGCCACGCCCCGTGCGTCTCAAACCCGTCGCAGCGGCCGCAGCCGCAGCTCACTTACGCCCCCGCTTCAACACGTTGACGTAAAACTGCGCCTGCTTCTGCGCCTTCTCCCCATACTTGCCGTCCAACGCCGCCCGCAGCTTCGACGCCGGAATTTTCTGATCCTGCGGCACCCCCAGCGAGCGGTGCAAACCGCCCTCCTGAAATGTGATCGCAGGTTTCCCACCCTTGCCTGGAATCCGTCGAGTCGCCATCCTAAACACTCCCCACGTGAGACGGGGGTGGGGCGCTAGCCCCACCCCCTGCTACTGTCACAGTGCCGCTGCGCTCGTCGTGTGCGCAACCCACAGGTTCGCGGGGCGGAACAAACCCCACCCCATCAGCGCATACCAGCCGAGCGTGAAGAACCTGCGCAGCTTGTCGGTTTGCGGACCAACAACCACGTGCGGTTCAATCGCCGACGCCTCAGCTACCGCGTCCGCACCCATGAAATAGGTGGAGTACACGGCGACGCTGCTCGCGTTGTTCACCTGATTACAGCGCGGCGTCTCAATGAACGTCGCACCCAGGTAGGTGCCGACCTCCCCGACGTACAGCTCTTGGGCGTTCACATACTCCTTCGGGGTACGCCAACCCCCAGGCCCGACTTCCGCCTGCAAATCAGCGGACACGTCGGGGTGAATGTACACCGGGTAGGTGGTGCCGCGTGGGCTAGGCACCGAGTCGGTGCGGAACCGGGTCACGATAGCCCGAATAAGACTCGAACTGATCTTATCCGTAGCCGTGACACCGTCGTCGCTTCCGGTGGTCGTCAGCGAACCACCGTTCACCCACACCTTGTTCGTCGTCGAATCCAGCACACCACGGACAATCAGGTCGATCGAGTCGGCCATGTTGTACGAAATTTGGCGCACCTTCTCCGTGTCCACCGACACGAACGCCAAATTATCCAACTTGATCGTCGTGATCGCTGCGTTACCGTACTCCGCCAAGTTCACTTGCACCCGCGTCGGGGCTGCGAGCTGCACGGCGTCCACATCCTGGTTTTCAACGAGGGGAGTGGTGGCCGGAGGCAGATCACTACCGATAGAAAACACTACCGGCTGACCAGGCATAGCCTGGTGCGCAGCCCGGCGCGTGGTAATAGCCTGGCGGAAAAACGGCTCACTGTGCTGCGCAAGCTGAACCTCGCGGTCGTACGCCGCCTCAATGAGGTTAGCAAGCGCAGTAGTGTCCGTAATCAGACTTGCCATTACTACGCTCCCTTACTGTCGGACGATACCCAGGGAGGTGTAGATTTCCTGCAACTCTTTCACCGACTGCGCGGAGCGGATACGCTCCAACGCGGACTCGATGTCGGCTGCGGGTCTGCTGGACGCCGAGTCGGCGAGCTGCGCCAGCCTCTGCGCAGCCACCCGGGTTTCCTCAGGCACCCGCGGCGGCTCCGCAACCTCCGTCTCACTCTCCGGTTCGGCGGCGGCCGCGGCTTTCACGAAAGCCGCGTACTGCTCCACCCACTCGGCGACAGCTTTCTCCGAAACCTCCCTGTCGCGCGGGTACAGCGCCTCAGCGCCTTCCCGCGCCCCCGCCTGGCGAAGCAGCGAAGCCAAATCAACCTGACGCACCCTAGCCTCCAGTTCGCTGTTGCGAGCCTCAAGCTCCTTCACGCGCGCAAGAGCCTGCTCCAACTGCGCCCGCAGGCCGCGGCCCGTCCTAGGCTCCTCCTGCTCCTCTGCTTCGTCGAAGATGTCGTTGTCGGCCACGACACGCCCTCCCTTTCACTCGCGGGCCACCAACACCCCCGGGGCGGGATGTTGGGCTCCCGAAGCGGAGAAACAACACACCCCACCGCGTGTCTCCGCCAAGCACGCGAGGGGGAGTAGGCAGCCCGGGACCCGCACCCGGGGGTATGCTGTCCTGCCCTAAAACCCGGACGAAACACCGGCGCCCCCAGACTGGAACGCCGAACCGCGCGCAAACTGCGCCTCCTCCAACTGCGACAAACGCCGCTGCCTATCCGCAGGCTCCTGCTCACCAAGCACATACTGGCGCACCGCATCCTGCGCCGAGTACGAAACCCCGTACCGTTGCGCCAGCGTCTGCGTCTTCGTGAAATCCTGCCCAGCCTGCTGCAAGCCCTGCACAGCCTGATCCTCGCCGACCAAGCCGAACAGGTTTTCCGCCGTCTGCTGGTCCGCACCCAAACCGTAGCGGGACATCGCCGCCCCAACCGCCGTCGCAAACTCCTTCTTACCAAGCTCCGTCAACGCCTGATCCGGATCCAAAAACGCCGCAATCAAATCATTCTGGCCAATCCCATACCACTGCTGCATCAACGCCCGCTGCGTCGGATCCGTTTGCGTCACAATCCGCGACGCCTGCGAAACGCGATCATTCAACTCCGTCGGCGACACATCCCCGCCGATCCACTTCGCGAAATTGTCCCGCGTCGAAAACACGTGATCCACGCCATACTGGCGCAGCACCTGGTCGTACGCCTGCTCGGTTGCCACATACTCCGCTGGGGACAGCGCCGCCAACCCGCGCTGCAGCCGCACCTGATTCCCCGCGAACCGCTTCTTGAACTGCGGAGTATCCTGTAACTGCACCAAAATAGCATCCTCACCCAAACCTTGCTGCAGCAGATTCTGCGCCGCACCAGCCAAATCGTCCAAACCCCACTGGTGCAACTGCGCCCGAATCACATCGAAAGCCGAAGTGTCCATCAGCTAATGAACCCCCACGTTTGGCCGATCGTACGCAGCATCGAATACGCCGCGTCGTGCGCATTCTTCGTATACTGCCAGCGGGGATCCTGGCGAAGCTGCTGCTCAAAATCGAACAGCGTCGGCACCTGCACCGAACCATCCGGGTTCCGCGTCCCCGTCAACGCTTTGCGGATCGTCGGATCCGACAGCGTAATCGTCGCCGGATTCAACTCCAGCAGCGAAGCCATCGACTGAATGTACGGGTCGGCGATGTTTTGCATCGTCAAACCCGCGTCGATCTGCTTCGCAAACCCGGGGTAGGTGGATTTCGCCAACTCCCGCACATCCCGCATGAACGTGTCCATGTTTGTGCGGCCCTGCGCCATCAGAATCTCGTACTGTTGCAACGTCGTCGGCGAAAGATTCACCCCCATCTGCGCCGCGAACTGGCGCATCGACTGCACGTTCGTCGCGGCCTGCCCCCCCGATTTGGCCAGGTTCACGAACGACCCGAGCATCACCCGAATCTGGTTGTCGTCCAACCCGAGCCGCATCGCATCATCGGCGATGCGGTAGATGTGGTTGACGTCAACAACTGCCCCCATCTGGTCGGCGAGCTGTTTGATGTCTTCCATCTTCTGCTTCAACTGCGCCGTGAACGTCGCAGGATCAGAAGCCTTCAACGCCAGGTAGTCCCGCACCGACTGGGCGTGGGTGCGGTACCACGGCGTATTCATGATCGCCATCTTCAGGCGGTCCGGGGACCAATCATTCTCCACCGCCTGCTTCAGCAAATCCTTCAACTGCGGGTCAAGGTTGAAGAACGCCAAAGCGTAACCCGCTTTGGCCGCCAAATCCTCCTCAGACAAATGCACCGTGTCGGTGCTATCCGTCGCCACCGCACCACCGCCACTTCCACCAGCAAGAACCCGATTCACAGCCTGCGCATACGCCCGAGGATCCGCCGGACGCTGCGCCGCAGCCGCCACATCACCCGGTGACCAATCCGGGTGCTCCCGCAACACTCGCGCAACCTGCGACAACGCCACCTCGGCGTTCCGCACGGGGTCCATCCGCTCCTGCACGGACATCCCCGCACCCTCACCCTGGTCGTGCAACTGAAACAGCCCAACCGAGTGGCCGCCGTCGCCAATCGCCCGCGGATTCAACCCGGACTCGACCTGGGCAATCGCGATCGCCAAATCCGCTGGAACCCCCAAACGGTTAGCGACCTGCGTAATAATCTCACGAACCGAAGCCATCAGCCGTTTCCGTGCAACTGCACCGGCGCTTCAAGCGCCTGCAACGCCGCATCGTAGTAGGCTGTGGCCGCCCGATACGTCGCAATATCCGTACCATAATGCTGCCGCAGCCAATCCAAACCGAACTGGGTGCGGCCCTCCTCCGACACCCCACCCTCCGACGTCGACGTAGACGACGTCTCCCCCGTCTGCTGATTCGCCGTCACCGTCTCCGTCGTCACAGACGGATGCTGCCTTTCGAACGCGTTCAACGCCTCACGAAACGCCTGCGCCTGCTCCGGCGTCGGCACACCAACACCCGTGTACGCCTGCAGCACATTCGACAAAATCGCCTTCGCCGTCTCCGGGTCGGACAGGTCGTAGGATGTAGACTTCTGCGTGTAACGCTGCGTACTGCCGCCGCCAGCAAGATTCTGCGTCGTCAAACGCTGCAACGTTTGGTAAATGTCCTCATCAAACCCCTGAGCGCGGCGCTGCGCATTCGCCTGCAGCCACGCCGCAATAGCCTGCGTCGTAGCATCATCCCACACCCCGGGATGCAAATCCGACGCCGAACGCACCCCAGTATTCTTGTAAAAACCAGCCTGCAGCAGCCGCTCCTGCAAATCCTGCAACTGCTTAGGCGTCAACCCCCCAGCCTGGTATGCGGAAATCAAACGCTGCAGAAACTCATTCGCCGTATACGTCGCACCCTGATCCTGCTGGCTGAACAACTGGTTGATCCGACGCGGAGACTGGCCCACCCGAAGATTCCCGGAATCCAACTCCTGCTGAATCGCCTTCGGAGCCTGCACCTGCGAAGGCCGCCGCCCAGGAACATCCCCCGGCGGAACATACACCTCCATGTTCCCCCACGCACCCAAACCGTAAGGATCAACATCGCTGCTATCCAACGGGATCGTACCCGGATCGCTGCCAGCCTGGTAGATGTCATTCAACTGCTGCGAGTAATCCGGGGGAAGAGTCGGCTCACTCATGTCTCAGGCTCCAAAAGAGGCGCGAAGATCGTCGTCCACAGCGGAACGAACTGCGGATTCGAACTAGTCAACTGCTTGATCGTCTGAATTGTGGCTTGCTGCGCAGACTGGCGGAACATTGTAGCGTTCTTATCCGTCCGCCCGTAAACCTGCTGACGTGCCTGCTGCCACGCATCCCACGCGTCCACAACCTGGCGTAAAGTCATCACCCCAGCCGAGCCAAGCACACGCTCCGCCTCCGGCGAGTGAACAAAATCACGAAGCTGCCCGATCGCCTCAAGCTTCTTCTGCTCACGCTCCGCCCCACCGGCCAAATACTCGGCGAAAATCGGATTCTGCTCCTTGAACCGCTCAGCGTACAACGCCCAACCCCGCTGGTAGCGTTCCGCTTCCGCGTCCCGACCTTGAGCCTTCAACTCGGCGATCTTCTGATTCACCGCATCCCGCAGCGGAAAGTACGTATCAGAAGCGACACGGATCTTCAAATCATCATAAAACTGGTCAATCGTCTTACGTTGGCGAATCTTCAACGCAAGCTGCTCCTTGTACGCCTCATAGTTGAACGGCCCAGGCGTCAAAGGCATCAGGAACGGCACAATGTACGGATACTTCGTCAAAAGGTCCTTATTCGCGTCCATCCAGTCCAACGTCTGATTCGTCGCATTCAACACCGCACCCGACGGAGACTCCGACTGCGCCACCAAAATCGCCGAAGGATGCTTACCCTCATGCTGCACCCCCTGCTCGTCCACGAACGGCGTCTCATCCGGGTGCAGGCGCACAAACTCCGTCACCGCATCCTGGTACGGCATCATCTTCGTCAACTGCAGAAACTCGTCGCGCAGCGTTCGGATCCCAGCAGCCTGAAACAGGGGATCAGCCTCCGGTGAAAGCTGCTGCAGCGACGGCGCCGCCGGAGCCCAAAACCCGAAAATCGCCCGCATCACCAGAATCGTCCGCGCCCACGAACGCAGCCGATCCAAATACACCTGCTGCTCGCTCGGCAACGCATTCGGAGACGGCGTCAACCCCGCCGCCTCCAAGTAGGCGGCAGCGTTCCGCATCGCCGACGCCAACTGCCCATCCGAATCCGAATTATCGGAAAACACCTTGTAGAAGCGGGCCACCGACGTCGGCACAAACGCCTCCCAATCCGGCTTCTCCCGCCCCTGCTCGGAGATGAACGTGTCCCGCAAGTCACGCGCCACCCGGGACTCCGGGAACATGTCGTGCACAAACTGCAGCGACGTCGCCATAATCGGCCCGCCTGGGGGGATCAGCGGATGCAACGCGCCGATCACCTGCTCCGCCATCGACGTCCCAGACCCGACACCGCTGAACTCGGTCAGGAACGGCGACAAGAACCGCACCTGCGACTCGAACGACATGCGGATCGGCAGCATCAGAATCCCACTGCTCGGCCACAAGGATGCAAGCTTCACCGCAAGATCGTTCAGCAGCCAGGTGCCGGGGAACACGAGCACGTCATTCCCAGCCGAATCCTTGTAGGTCAAACCGGAATGCCGCAGCCCCTCCATCACAAGCTGCGACTTCCGCAACCCCTCAGGGTTGAAAATCACGCGGCGCGCCCAACGCTGCAACGCCGACTCCTCCGCGTGCCGGAACGGAAACAGGTTGCGGGCCAACACCGAGAACTGTGACCGCAACGCCGGATTGTGAATGTACGTAATCGCCCGACGTTGCGCAATCGTCTCAGCCTGCTCCGACACAAGCTCTTTCACATTCGACTTCGACATCCCGGAAGCCAGCAGCGCATCCTCCCACGGCTTCAACATCTTCCGGGCATTCACGTATTCTTTGAACAGAATCGGCTGACGTGACAGCCAATTCATCGGCCCCGAAACAAGCACCTCCCAGCCGCGTTGCAGCATCGTCGCGACCGGATTCTCCGTCGTCCACACATACTCCGGCCCGGACATCATCCGCGGCCGCCCCGGAAGCTTTCGAAGGAAACTTGTCGCAGGCACATCCTTATGCTCGGCGATATAGTCGGCCAACTCGCGAATAATATTCCCGTCACCGTCGGACATCATCGCCCGCACATTATCGTACGTATCGCGAGCCCAATCCGCTAACGCCTCATCCGGCGTAGCCTCACCAGCGGCAACCGAACGGCCATCCTTCGTCCACTTCGCGATCACCGCAGAATCACGCACCTTGTCGTACACCGGAGATTTCAAAATCTCCACCATCTGCGGCTGCAACTCCTCAAACGGGGTGTCAATATTACGCATCACGAACCGGGCGAGAGGGTCCCGGTTCGCCTCTTCCAAACGGTACGACCAGCGGGCAGCCGAGTGCCAATCGTCACCAAGCGGCGCTGTCGTCCACGCACCCGTGCGCGTGATACGTACCCGCTTCAACTTCATGTTGACGCGGATAACATCCTTCACATCATCGCCAGCGCCGCGCCGCAACCCATGATCCTCTAAAACCCCGCGCGTCAAACGATCCGAAGCTTTCGACTGAAGAAGCTCCGTAATGTACTTGATCGTGTCCGGGTCGGAGATCGCCGCAGCCGCCTTACCGAGCGTGGCGGACATTTTCGCTAAAATGTAGTTACGGAACAACGCCAGCCCGCTGCTGTTCCCCTCCTTAGCGGCCTCCGCCACCAGCCCATCCCCGGTCTTCGCGGCCGCATTCTTCAACTCATTGACAGCATCATCGGCGGCTTTACCGATCGACCCGGCAAGCGGATGCGTCTTCAAAAACTTGTCAATCTTGTTCTTCTGGTTCAACGCTGTCGTCACCAGACGGGTCCGAACCACATCCCCAAGCAGGCCTGCGAAGAATTGGGAGAACAAGTCGTCCAGTGACACGCGCATCGCAAACCCGGGGCGCAGCAGAACACCCGTGCGCCACAAGCCGAGAATCGAATCAACCCACGTGTTGTTCAAATAGCCAACCAGGCGGTCCAGGATGCCGATCCGCGCAGCGTTCGCATGCATCTCTTTGAACGACGGCAGACGCATCGTCGGGGTCATCTGCGTCAGCAGCCCGGCCACAGGACGCTGCCCAGCGGCTGTAGGCCGCTCATACACCCCCGAACCGCGTTCCAACACCGAATACTGGCGGTCCGTCAAACTGGACCGCAAATCGTTCATAAACGTGCCCCAGTATTCGTTTCCCGATTTCGTCAACGTCAACCCGGAAGCATGCCCAAGCTCATCCCACAGCGAGTACAGGATCGTCCGCTTCCCCACCTCGTCGGCCGCCGCAAACGCCGCCGCCACCTGGCTGGCCCGCACGCGTGGCAAATACAGCAGCGCAAGCTGGTACACGGCCTTCAACGCGTACGGTGAGGTGATATCCAGCTCGGTCGCATCGGGAACACGCACCAGTAGGCGGCGGATCGTCATCGCCAAGCGGCCGCGCAACGACTTGCGCCAGTCAAACGCCGCCTGCCCGAACTGCTTCGCAGCGTCGCGCGCCTCCTCTTCGCGACGCCGCTCCTCCTGGGTCAGTACACGCTTCACCACATCCTCAGGTTCAAGCGTGTCGTAAACGAAAGCCCGATCACCCTGCCACGTCATTCGCTGATTTTGGAACAGATCAGACAGGTAGTCGTGGGCCTTCTGCGCCTCCTCGGGGGACAAGGTTTGCGTGAACCGCCGCCCGTCCGGCGCCCGCGTCACCAGGTACGCCTTCCCATACGGGAAGATCACATTCGTGCCGTCGGGTGCCTTGCGGGTTACGAACCCGCTCATGTGCAGTTCAACCTGGGTCGGGTTCTTCGCCACAACCGAGTTCAAAATACCGATCAGCTTGTTATCGATCGGCTTCGACGCCAACTCCTCCGGCGTCGCCCCAACCTTATCGTAGGGAAGCCACCTTGTCGGCGTCAAAAGCGTGTTGATCGCCTTGCGGGTTTTTAGCAGAACAGGCAGCGTCTTCTCCCCGAACGCGGACAGCCGCCCGGGGATCATTTGAATGGTGCGTGGCGCCTGGCCGGTCATGATCCGCGCAAAACCATGCCCGTCCGACACGTAGCGCACCACATCGCCGTAGGTCAGATTACCGCCTTTCTCTTTCGCCAACTGCACCAGGTCGTCAACCGCTGTGTGCAACGTTGGGTAGGCGGTGACAATCTCCTCAAATGCCTTCCCCCCAGCGGCGGAGTCGCTTCCCGACTGCGCAATCGTGTTGATCCGCGGGATGATGAAATTGTTGTAGCCGCGGACCATCGCCGGTCGGGCCATAATCTGCTCGATCCGCGTCTGGTCGAACGCCTTGATCCCCCACCGCGCCAGCTCGGCGGCTTTCACAACCTTCCCGCCGACGATCATGGGATCCAGGAAGAAGTCAAACGCAGCGTCGATGCTGCCGGAAACCACAGAATACGGGTCGGTGATCTTCTGCTTGAACCCGCCGGTCATCGCCTTCGGATTCGGGTGAAGGCCAAGATTAGCGGCTACCATCCTCCCGGGGTCGGTTTTCGCGGCGTTGATATCGGCGAACGCCTGCAGGAAAGACGGGTCCTGGGCGATCTGCGACAAATCCCCAATCTTCTGCGGATCATAGTCGGCGATCTGCTCAATCGACTCACCCGTAGCAAGCCTCAAAGCAAGATTGAACACATCGGGGGAATACTTCGACTGCGCGTCCATCAAGCGTAGCGTGTCGAAGTAGCGTTCCCCATTCGATGTGACCTGCCACAGCTTGATCGGGTTGCTCGTCTTCACGGGAACAATGTTGCCCTGCGCATCAACAGTGGAGAAGGCGTAAAACTTATCCCCACTAATCGGGATCCACTTCCCCGTGCGGGTGTCGATCGCGTAACGTTGACCCGTTTTGGGGTCTTCCATCACCGGCGTCGAACCGCCCAGCAAAGTGCTCACAAAACGCCAAGTGTGGCCCAAAAGCCGCGTACCCGCCGAACCCCAGTAAGCCAACGTCCCCAAAAACCCGCGGTGATGTGACGGCGGCGCCGCAGGTGTGAAACCGGTAGACGCCAGCAAAGACTGATCCGCGGCGCTCAAATGCTCAAACACCTGCTGCTGATCCTCAGGTGCGATCTGCTGCATGAAAGTCAGCAAATCGTTCGCACGCGAATACGCGTCAGCGTACGCGGCGTCGTTCGGCGAAACACCGGCCTGCGCGGCAGCCAACGCCATCCCAGGCTTATCCTGGAACCCCGGCGCAGCCGCCAAAATCAAACTCAACCCGGAGCCGAAATCAACCGGGTCTGGTGTCGTATTCGACATCACAACCCCTGCGCGATCGCCGACTGCAGAAGACGCTGCACCTCACCTGTCGGATCAAACTGCGCCATTTGCCGCAAAATCTGCTGCAACTGCCCCCCAGACTGCGCAGGCGCGATCGCGTCCGGGCCGCGGCCCGGCCCAAGCGCCGCACCATCCGTCACCGGCACATCCGGCTGCTGCGTCGGCGCGTAAAAATCCGGCGTCACCGACCTCAGCGACGCAAGCGCCTGCTCCCGCGGAACCGGCCGCACACCGGGTTGCTGCGCGGCAGCCAGCGGCGCCGCCTTCTGCTGGTCCACAAACTGCTTATTCTCCCCGTAGCGGGCGTCGGGGAGGACGCGGATCGGCTGCGAAGGGCCTCCGTCGGTTCTGCGCGCCAAAGCGCCCGGCCCTGAAACGGGTGCCGGGTTTGACGGCTTCTGGTATCCACCGGCCATCTCACATCACCCTCGCCCTGCGGGTAGAAACCTCCGCGTTCGCCCGACCGTTCGCCGCCAAACTGGCCAACATCGACAGCATGTCGGGGCGGAACTGCGACTCGCCCGGCTGCAGCGGCGCTTGAGGGCCGCCAGGGCCGCCGAACGGCCCACCACCGGCCTCACCACCAGCCGCCTCCCCAGGCGGCCCAGAAGCCGCCCCAGCGGCTTCCTGCGGCTGCTGCTGGGGGGTGAACACTTTCATCGCCGCTTCCTCCGGCGACACCCCTTTGCCGCGCAGGGTGATGAACTCGGCGACCGCGGAGATGATGTGCGTCGGGTCGCCACCAGCGGCCACCAGCTGCGGGATGGCGCCCGATGTGGCGGCGATCGCGTTTTTCAACGTTTGACGTAAATCCTCCACGTCGATGTTCCGCAGCTCCTCCTCGACGTCAATGTCCCACGGAATGTTCCGCATCAGCGTGTCCCGGGACATGTCACGGTCGGCGCGAAGCTGCAGCATGGTTACGATCGCCTGCGGCAGCGACTGCCCGGCGTAGAAGCCGTACGTGACCTCGCACGAGTAGTCGCCGCGCAGGTCACGCGAAGGCTTCCACCGAATCTCGTACGGGGCGCCGTTTTCGAAACCAGTGAGGCGCCGCTCGAAATCCCCGAACAGCTTGTCGTCAAACTCGAACGCGATCGACGTCGCTTCCGCTAACGCCTCCCCCAGTTGGGTTTGCGCCGTCTGAATTTGGGTGTCGAACCCCGCCTGCAGCGCTTCGATGCCGCGGCCGGTGATGATGTTGGCCCGCACGTTACCGGCCCGCGAATCCGGGTAGCGGGAACCCATCCGCAGCTCCTGGTCCAGCATCGCGTCTTGCGCGAACACCGACTGCGGGATTTCCAAGTTGACCCGGTGCACGCTCCGCGGGTCGTTCGACTGGATCACCGCGTAGGGGCCGATCGGTAAGTCTTGGGCGTCCATCGGCACCGCAAGCGGCGCCCCAACCGCATCCTCCGCTGCTTCCATGCGCAGCATCGCCAACCGGTTGCGGGCCAGCTGAATCCAAATCACGTCATCGAATTGGCCGCGGGTGTTCCAATCCAACCCTGGTCGGCGGGCCACCGCCACCGGGCAGCGGGAAATAGGGTTCTCCACGTCAACTAGGACGGCGTTCCGCAGCGCCGGAACGTACAGCACGGTGCGCTGCGCGTCCATGTACCGGATTAGGCGGATTGTGCCGTCCGGCACCATCTGCCCGCTGTCGTCACGCAGAAGCTGCGACTCGTACTCGGGGAACATGGCGGCCAGCGTGGACCGCATTTCTTCGAAAATTTTGACGTAGCGGACCACCCGCCCCCACCGGTCAAACTCCGGGTAGGCCATCATCGGGTCTTCGAAGCGGAGCATAGGCAGGTGGCGGTCGTAGTCCACTTCCACGATGACGGGGGCGAACCCGTACGACACGAAGTAGTCGGCGGCGGTGACGAACTGCTGCCGCAGCTTCGACGCCCGCCAGTACGCCACGCCCGCTTTGGCTTTCTTCGCCGCGTACGCCCGCGCCGACGCATCATTCCGCCCCGTCGGGCATGTCAACGTTGGCAGCGTCGCGATCGCTTCAGCGATGTCGCGGGCAGCGGCGTCCACAAAATTGGCTGTGATAGCCTGCGGCCAAGAGTCGGAGAAGGCGTCCGGGAACAGCAGGTGAATGTTGCCTTCGCGGACCATTTTCACCGCCCGCATGCGGGCGTCGCGGGCCGCATACTTGCCTTGCAGGCGGGTCACCGCCTGCACAATCATGTCGTCAACAGGTCGAAGCATACGGCGTCCTAAAACAGTGTCAGCACATCAAGGTACAGCACGGGGGTTTCCGGGCTGTCGTGAATCCTGGCCCACAAATGCCACGTCCCCCGGCCTGGTGTCACCCCACCGGCGGGGCCGATCAGAACCCGGAAACGTGGACGGTCATCCCCGTACCGTGTGACGTCGGTCACAATCTCAGCCGGGTACCACACTTCGGGGGCGTCCCGCGCGGACTGCGAAAACCCAATCTCCGCCGCGTCCTGCGTGACCAGCGGGTTCGGTGACTCCAGCGGCCACGACAAGAAACGCGTGTCGGCGACGCTACGACGCATCGGCATCTTCGACGCTCACCACCCCAACACGCCAAACAACATCTCCGAACCGCACCAGCCACCCGGCGTCCGGCGGCCCCACACCCCACACATCCTCCACGACACCGAACCGCCACTCCTCACCATCAGCCTGCCCAACGATTGGTGCTGGGAACACGAACCCGGCTGTTAGGCGGCCGAACCCGCTGAACGTCACGGCCGCCCCAACGTGGGGTGCGGCGTCGACCAGCAGAACACCGGAGCCGCTGAAATCCGCTGCGACGCTGCCAATCCCGGCGGCGGACAGTAAACCCACGCCGGACAGGTCGGCGGCGGCCCGCAAACCGGGTGAAGCTGCTGCCGCTAGTGCGCCGCTGCCGAGGAAATCGGCGTTCGAAGACGACAGTTGGGCGGCGGCTGAGAGTGTTCCCGACCCGGAAAGGGACGCCGAGGCGGTGGGGGAGCCGTTGGACAGCACGCCGACCTGCGAGTAGGTGCCGTCGGGGTTTTTGACCACCAGTAGGTTGGGCCGCTGGTCACCCCACGCACGCCACGACACCCCAGGGTCGCCGCCGTCGCCGTAAAAGAAGCTCAACGGGGCGACAGAATACGCCCCCTGCACAATCCACAGGCCTTGAACGTCCCACGAACCGTCGTAGAAGCGGCAAGAGTAGGCGGGTTCGAACCCGGCGACAGCGTCGCACAGCGTGTCGTACAGGTTGTACGGGCCGGTGGTGTTGTCGGCGACGAAAACTGCCGCGTTCGCACCGCCCACACCGTTCACCGGACCGGCGGTGATGTGGCACCGCTCGATCGTCACATTGCCGTAACCCTGGTAGCCTTGCGCGCCATCATTATGATCCGCCGAAGACCACCCGTAGCAGGTGACGTAGCATTCCGTGTACCGCGAATCCCCGCCGATCCAAATACCGTCCGATTCGCCGCCGAACCGGCACCGGTATGCGGTGATGTTCGCCGTCCCCACGGCGTACCCGGCGTTCGTGGCTTTCGCGTCCACCGTGCACCAGTTCAGCGTCGCCGATCCGACGTTCCCGGCGTAGAAAGTGCGGATACCGGCATCAAACAGGCAGGCGGTGAACGTCACCGGGGTTGGCACATCCCACACCAGAAACGACGTGAAATGCACCTTCGAAATGTTCGTCCCAAACGTGTTGATCACATCGGACAGGTAGGACAGTGATGACACTGTCAAATCCGATTGTGTCAACGTTCGGCCGAGCGTCTGGTCGAAGTAGGCGGTGTACCCGGTGTTGGTGTCGTTGATTTGCCAGCCGTGGGCGATAACCCCGCCGGTGGTAAGCTGCCCGGAGCCGGAGAAGTCGGCCCGACCTGACGCCTGCGTCGGCCCCGACCCGCCTTGCGTCACAAAATCGACGTCGACAAAATAATCGGTGGCGTTGTAGGTGCCGGCCGGGAACGCCATTGTGCCGCCGTAGTCGAAAACGCCGTTCCCGATCGGGGAGTCCGACGACGCCAACCCCGTCAGCGGGCCGGACGTTTTCGACGTCGCCCACCCTTGCGGCGTGCACGGGTAGGCGTCCCCACCGGCGGCGGCGTTCGGTTCCGCATGCCGGGCCGCCACATACGGCGTATTCGCGTTGATCGTCACCGGTGTGGTGAACGGAACAAACACCCACCCGATCGGATCCGACGCCTGCTGCACCCGCTGCGCCGACGCCAGCAGATTATGGTTCGACGCAATATACAATCCGACAGTGATCGTTTGACCGTCGTAGTTTGGTGAGGCCTTGTAGTAGTAGACGCCGGTGATTTGGCCATCCTGGGACGACTGGAACACGGTTCCGAGTGTCACCGGCGGCGGGTCGTACACGTAGGCGTTCGCCGGAGTCTGATTTCCGTAAATCCGGTAGTGGGTTTGGCCGCTTCCCGCCGTCAACGTTCCGGCGCCGGAAAAACTGACAGTGGCCCCAACCCCTGTTGGGGTGACCCCAATCGATCCTTCGCCGCTGAAATCGGCGGCCGCGGAAACACCCGGCGACCCAGCCGCTCCCAGGCTGCCGCCGCCGGACAGCAGCACCGAAGCGCCTGGGGTTCCCGACGCCGACAGCAGCCCCCCACCGGATAGGGCGGCCTGGGCTGAGACGGCTGGTGAGGTGTCTGCCGCTAGGGCGCCGCCGCCGCTTAGGGCCGCGGACGCGCCAACAGACCCGGATGCGGCCAGCTGCCCGGCCCCGGAGAAGTCTGCCGACCCGGACACCCCGACGGCGGGCAGAATCTCCGCAAGCGCAATCGAATGCCCATCCGACTGGGTGACACCCAGCGTGACAGCCCCTGGGGGGCTCACCGGGTTTGTGGACTTTATCAAAGCCCACGTGTCACCCGGGCCGGTGTCCACCCACTGGTCGACGATCGTTGTTTGCGTGTTCGCCGTAAGCGTCGTCGCCGCGTCGTAGTCGACGCACGCCCCGTACACGATCGAACCGTCGACCGTTGTCGTAATACCCTTGGCGATCGTCCCCGAGCCGTCCTCAGCCGCTGTGGCCCCGTTCTGGGTGGCGGCCGCACCCGTCAGCACCCAAACTTTGAAATTCAGATGCTTCGACGAACCGGTTGATTGGGAGCGGCACGTCACCGTCATCGGCCCCGGGGCGGACGTCAAATACCGCACCCACACGGCTGTGAACCCCGTCTTGTGGTTCGACTGGGTTGACACAAGCTGCGTCCACGACCCCGCCGTCGAGTCGCTGACCGTCGCCAGCGGGTTCGCCGTATCCGCAGTGACCGAGTCCATCGCCACAGCCGCCACCAGCAAGCTGCCCGCCGGTGGGCTGAACGACGCCGTAGTAGCAGTCCCCGAAGACGAATGAACAGCCGCTGGCGTTGAGGCGTCCTCTACGATCGCCACAGCCAGCCCCAGGCTACGACTGGGTGTACGTGAACGTGATAGTGTACGTGCCTTGCGACGAGAACGTCTGCGACGGCACCGCAGCCGAATCCACCACGTCGGCGGTGCCCGCCGTGCCCGACTGGGCCACCCCCACGTACGTCACCGTCGCACCCGCAGGCACATCGAACGTCGCCTGCGCTGTGATAGCGCTCGAAGAGTTCGGCGCCGACCACGTCAACTGCTTCCGCGCATACGCTGGGGAGCCGCCCGACACCTCACCAGTCGCCGACCCCGACGTGCCCGGGTCCGCTGTGAACAGGCACGCGTACGCCGCCCGCTGCCCGTACGCGGTCGCCAACGCGTCCCGCGTCGCCTTCACCCTAATCGCCACTCACAACCTCCCGTAAAACCTCAACCACATCCCAACGTGTCACAGCGTCCTGCACGTAGTCGCCGATCATCTGCTGCGGAACCCGGTCCACAGCCTCAACCGACACCACGTCACCCTGCTTCCTCAACCTCACCACCAGCAAACCGCGCCTCCACAAGATTCACCACCTGCTGGCGGCGCACCGCCGCCCGCGTCATAAACCCGCCGCGCCGAAAATGCGTCTTCGACGACACACCATCCCGGCACAGCTCGCGGGCCTTCAAATCCGCGAACCACAACGCCATCACCAAATCGCACGGCGCCTTCGACTGCGGAGCCCACCCGATCAGCTGCTCCACCAGCCGCCCAAACACCCCACACCCCTGCCCCGACGGGTGCGGAATCGAAATCAGCGCACGCCCATCCAACGCCCCCACAAACAGCGACTCCAACGACTCAACGCCGAAATCCGCATCCCACTTCAACTGGCCCGTCGTGTAATGCTCACGCAGCACACACCCCTGCTGCGCCAGCCACTGCCGCAACTCCTCATCCTGCGTCAGAAAACGTTGAAACGCGTTCCGCTCCACCCGCCACTCAACTATGCCGTACTGTCGAGTGAACGTCTTCACCATCTCCCGCATCCTGGCGGGTGTCACGTCACGCTCGTTGAAAGCGTCCAAAAGCCACCGCTTCTTGGACACCCTATCCACCGCCACCACCACAGCGGCGGTGAAACCCGTCGTAGCCGGGTCCAACCCGGCCACCACCACCAAACCCCGCATCCCCCCGGGGCGGGCCTCCTCCGACAGCGCCCCCCGCGGACGCCGATCCAACACCGCCTGCACCACCTGCGCAGGAAACAGCGCATCCTCCGCCACCGACTCCTGCTGGTAGGCCCGCGCCCACGTCGCCGCCGGAAGCTGCTCCCGAATCGCCGCCAATGCCAGCGGCGACGTGTCCGGCCGCTCCGGCCACAACACCCGCCAATCAGCCGGGTCATCCGCGTACTCCAACACCGCCGGAGACGCGAAAACCGTGTACACCCCCTCAAACCGGTCCATCAACTCCGAGTAGAAATCCACCGACCCCACCCGGGTGCCGATCACCACAATCTGCCCCGTCACCTGCCCCGGGCGGGACAAAACCTCCTGCGCGAACCAATTCACCTGCTGATCAAACTGGTTCACATTCGTCAAATCAACAACATCATCCAAAATCACCAGATTCGACCGGACACCGTAAATCTGGCCCCCAACACCCAACACCTGAACCGTCGGATCCTTCGCAGCATCCGAATCCTCCGACGACAGCGTAATCTGCGTCTTCGTCCACGCATCCGCCGACCGCTGCCACCCCTCCAGCGGCCCGAAATCCCGCTGCAGCCGCGCATACGTCGGATGCGACAAATACCGTTTGATCGCGTGCAAAAACTCCCGCGCCCGCGTCGCCGTCTTCGACACCAACGTCACATGCTCGTTCGGATTCTTACACACCCGCCACACAGTGTACGCGATCGTCACCGTCGTCGTCTTCGCATGATTAGGCGGCGTCAAAATAATCACCCGATTAGGGCGGCCCCGCACAAACCGCTGCGCCGGGTGCAACCCCCTCGGCTCCCGACCCTCCAACACATCAAACCACTGATACTGGTGCCAGTAAAACCGGTCAAACCCCAAATACTCGACGCAAAACTCCGGGAAATCCGGAACCGGCGGACGCCCCACACCCCCCGAGCGGGCCGCCCGAATAAAATCAAACCGCTCCGCAAACTCAACATCCTTCTGCCGCCAATACTCAACCCCCTTCACCGTGCGGCCAACACGGGCGGCCGCCTGCGCCACCGTCAACCCATCCGCCAAAAACTGCAGAAACCGCTCCTTCGCCTCCCCCGCAGGCAGCCGCCCAAACCCCGAAACCGCAACCGGCCTCAACGCCACCGCCGCCAAATACCAAACACCAAATGAAACCACGCCCACGTCAAACCGAACAGCAGCGCCAAATGAGTCAACGACCACTGCCACAAAGTCTGACCAGGCACCACATCAAACCAACGCCACACCGCCTCAGACAGCGTCCGCTCCGGGTGGCCGGTCGCAAGCGCCCAAAACTCCGGCACACAAAACCCAAGCAGAAACCACCCAGCCCAATACCACTGCACCGGCCAACACCCCTCAGCGGCTCAACGCCGCCTCAACCGTCCGCGGCCCCACAACACCATCAACCGCAACCCCCAGCCGCTTCTGCAACGCCCGCGTCGCCTCCTCCGTCTGCGGCCCAAACACCCCATCACACGCAACCCGATACCCGAACCCGTTCAAAATCCCCTGCCACTTGAACACCGCAGGCACCGGATTCTTCGACATCCCAATTCTCATTATCGGCCACTCCACGGGCACCGCAACACCACCAACCCTCACTTCAAACCGGAAAACACCAGACCCAGCCTCAGACCCGGCCTCAGCCTTCGGCGGCGCCGCAGGCTGCCCAGACCGCCGCCCCGCAGCAGCCCGCCACAACCCCACCTCACGCAGCATCACCAACTCATCCCAACGCCAACCCCCCTCAATCCGCAGCGACGGCGACAGACGCTGGTAAAAATGGCACACCGGCGACACCCGATTATTCCGCAACCACCCCGGCGGAGCCGCCTGCACCGCAAACCCCACCAAACCCCGCTGCAGCAGCGTCTCACACACCGCCGCCGAACCATACACCCCCAGCAGCGCCGCAACACCAACCGACCGCCAACCCTCAAAATACGGCACCACACTACCCGGCGGGTAATCCCCATCCACCGCCACAGCCAGCGGCACCGACCGCGGAGCCCCCAACCGGCGCAACTCCGCCACCGCGTCACGCCCATCCTCAACACCTGCGCCGAAACCCTCCAACGGCCTCGACGCGTACGACTCCCAAAACAACCCCAAACCCAAACCGGCCCCAAGCAGCCCCTCAGCCTCGCTTTTTGAAAGCCGCTTCCAATCAAACCGCTCATCCGGCGGAGCCACATACCGGAACACAAAACCATACCCCGCCGCCTTCACACGATCCGGCGGAATCGGCGAAGCGAAATCACACCCAAGCACCAAAACCCACCACCTGAAAAAAGACACACCACCTCGTCGAAGGCTCGCCTTCACGGCCTCGCCAACCGCAGCCCCCTTCCAGGGGGCTCCTCGGCTCGCCGTTCGGCTCGCCTTCACCGTGGGGGGCCTGTCCCGGTCTCGGCCCCCCACTATATATAAGACCCATTTCACAAAATCCTAACTCACCCCACCACACAAACAACCCCGCAAAACACCACCACCACCACCCAACTTCCGCGCAGCGCGACCGGGGTAGTCGCGCTGCGATCACCCGCCAGTTGATCATGCCCAGGGTCGAGGCGTTTT
>JADGHB010000084.1 GCA_019689635.1 Nevskia sp.
CGAAGTAGCTGGCGTCCGCTGCCGCTGCCGGAGCCGAGGCCGCGCCGGCCATGAGGAGTTTGCGTAGTTTCTGGCGCTCCTGCTCAGCCAGCGTTTGGGTCGACGATCCTCGGTCGTAGAACCGTCGGACGCGGAGTTCGGCCTTGCGCCGGGCGTGGCGGGGCGACCAAGGTGCCCATACGATGTCGGTGGGCAGGACCGCGGGCTTACGATGCAATCGCGCCGGTGGCCTCGCGCTCGTCGACTTCGATTCTCGCCCGGCCATGTGCTATCTTCAAAGCTCGGTGTCGCCGAGAGGGCCGCAGCCCCAGAGACCGTCGGCATCCGTCCACCCTGGCCGCGCGGGGTGAGATCCCATCTCCCTTCCCGTACAGCAAATCGCCATAGCGCTGTTTGCGCAAACTAAGTGCGCGAACGCGTGAGCGCCGCTTAGCTTGGTGCCTGGGGAGAGACTCGAACTCTCATGAGGGGTTGCCTCGGCGGATTTTGAGTCCGCTGCGTCTACCGATTCCGCCACCCAGGCGGGCAGACCGCGCGCAGTATAGCGGGCGCCGCAGCTCGGTGGCGCCCGCCTCGCTCAAAAGCGACGGATCCGGCGCGCGATGGCGAACATTCCCAAACCGAGCAGGACGAGCGGTGGCAACGCGCCGCCGCTCGAACCGCCGCCGGAGCTTGCGCCGCTGGATGTGCCGCCGCTGGAGCTGCCACTGCCGGAACTGCTGCCGCCACTCGTGCTTCCGCCGCTCGTGCTTCCGCCCGAGCTGCCGCCACTGGAAGAACCGCCGCTCGCGAAGCGGTAGGTCCACATGCCACGGCCGAAGGTGGACGCGAACAAGGTGTCGGGATCGCCCGGCTTGAGTCGCACCTGGGTGACCGCGACGTTGGGCAAGCCGCTGCCCAGCGGCGCCCAGCTCGTGCCGTCGGTGTCGCTGGAGATGAAAGCGCCGAGCTCGGTGCCGAGGACGATCTGGCCGTTGCGCACGGCGATGCTGGTGGCGTTGACGTCGGGCAGATTGCCGGAAATGTCGGTGAAGTGTTCGCCCGCGTCGGTGGACTTGAACACGTGGCCGCTGCCGATGTCCGGGTTTTTATCCAGATACTGGCCCGGCGGCAGCCAGCGCGCGGGCGAGTAACCGCCGAGGGCGACGTAGATGGTTTTGCCGCTGGCATCGCTGGGGTCGATCGCGATCCAGTAGATGTAGCGGTTGGGCAGGCCATTGAGCGAGGCGAAGTGCCAGCCGTCTCCGGTCAGCCGCTTGGGCGGCTTGTCGCCGCCGACGTTGGTGGCGATGCCGCGCTGGAAACCGGCGCCGGGATCGGAGAGGACATTGCACGGTCCGCAAAAGCCGACGTAGGCGGCATCGCCCGACAGCGCCAGCGCGCGCATACTGCGCGCTTCGTTGTTGGGACCGACGCCAAGCGTGAACACCTGCGTCCAGGAGCTCGAGGTCGTCGCGGGACCGGCGGTGGTCTCGAAGACTTCGGTGCCGCCGGTGAGCAGGTGCTTGGCGTCGCTCGGGTCCATCACGAAGGGGCTGATGAAATAGGCATTGGTCGCCGGCGGCGAGATGTCGGTGGTGGTGGTGCCGCCATCGGTGGTGACCACCAAGGCGAGATCGGGTGTTTCGTAATAGGCGGTTTTGGAGTCGTCGGGATCGACCTCGGCGAACACGCCGTCGCCGACCCAGATCTGATAGGCCTTGAAACTGTTGTCGCTGCCCGGCTCGATTTTCATCGTGCCGTTGTCCTGGTCGCCGGCGTAAACGGTGCCGTCTTTGGCCACCGCGAAGCCGTAGTGGAACAGGCTATGGAAGCCGCTGTTCGCTCCGTCGCCCCAGCCGGCGTTGTCGATCTCTCCGCCCGCGGCCACGCACTGGCGGAACACGCCGCCGTCGTTGCCCACGAACAAGCACACGCCGCCGTCGGGTTTGCCGTCGGCTCCGGTGGTGGGGATGAAGATGCCGTCGTGCTGGTCGGGATGCGTGGTGGTCTGGGTCGTCGGCGGATTGCTGGTCGGGCAGATCGGCAGGGTGGGGGTGATGCCGCCCACGCCGATGTTGCCGATCAGGAACAGGCAGCGGTTGCCGGCGAAGTAGGTGCCGATCACCTCGAAGTTGGAAGGGTTGAGCACTGCGCTCGCGTCCATCGGCAGGGAAGTGAGGCGGTTGCGCCAGACCTCTTCCAGGCCGAACAGCACGCGCGTGGGCACGCCGCCGGAATCCCGCGTGGGGTCGGGTTTGATCCATTCGTCGTACCAGGATTGCACGCCGGCGCCCACGCCCAGGCCGACGGTCAGCGCCAGCGAGGAGCCGCTGACCGGGTCGTAGGTGGTGGTGGTGTCGTCGGCCAGCCGCGTCCAGGTGCTGCCGAAATCGGAGGACACGTACACGCCGTTGAATGTCGTGGCCGAGAACGGTTTGAGCAGGGCGCACAGGCCGGTGGGATCGAACTGGCAGGGCAGGGTCGGCGCCTTGAACTCCGGCGGCAGGTCGAGGATCGGGAAGCCGCCGTTGAACAGCACCGCATCCTCGACCACGGCGTAAACGACGTTGTGATTCTGGGTGTCGCCGCTGGCCGCCCCCAGTTCCACCCGGCCGATGCGCAACTGCGGCGCGAAGGCGTTGGGCAGCGGCAGGTTGATGTTGCCGTACACCTGCAGCATCTGGAAGCTGCCGGGCGTGCCGTCGTCGGAACGGTACAGGCCGTTGCTCATGGATTGCGGCGTGCCCTTGCCGTCCTGATAGGGCGCGGCCCCTGCGCGGTAGCCCACCGCCGCCAGGACCGCGCTGCCCTTGGCGCCCGGTTTCTCGTTGGTGCTGCCGCCAGGGGCTTTGACCACCACGTCGGTGACGAAGTTGGCGAGCTGGCAGACATCGCCGGGATTCGAACGCCCGGCGCAGGAGCTGCCGTCCAGGGTCTTGGTCGGCAGTTTCACATCGACGTAGCTGCGACCGGCGTCTTCCGAACGATACAGGCCCTTGCCGGTGGCGGCGTAGACGATGTTGGGATAGGCCGGATCCACTGCGAGCTTGAAGGCGAAGGCGCCATCGGGCACGCCGCTGGCGTGATGCCAGGTCGTGCCGAGGTCGTTGCTCCAGTAGGCGCCCAGGCCCACATAGGAATTGCCACCCTGGGTATCCTCGCCGGTCAGCGCCAGCAGGGTGCCGCCGGCGCTGCCGTGATCGGGGTCTGCGGGAGTCCAGGCGATCGCGCTCACGGCCAGCGTGGGCAGACCGTCGCCCACCGGAGTCCACTGATTCGCCAGGCTGCGCACGTCGCCCATGCTCGCCTGGCTCATCCACACGCCGCCGGTGCCCACCGCGGCGAACAGCCGGTGGCCCACGGGATCGTAGGCGAAGCTGTCCACGCGGCCGGACAAATTGGTGAATCCCTGTCCGCATACCGCAGGAAAACGGCAGTCGTTGGCGATCAGCGTGCCTGCGCCGTAGGGCGTCCAGGTTCCGTCCGCACCCGCGACCTTGGGCGGGTTGGCGACCAGCGCGGCTTTCTGCTCCACCGCGCGGCGGAACGCGCCTTCCGGGACGTAGGGCAGCGGCGCGGCCGCGGCATTCTCGCGCGCGTTGAGCGCATCGCCGACCTCGGCCAGCGATTCCGGAAAATGTCGGGACAGGCAGATCGTGGCGCCGAGCCTGGCGCGGATCTCCGCGGCGGTTTGTGCGTCGAGTCGCGGATGGAATTCGCGCGCCACCTCTACCGGATCCTGCGGCTGGTAGCCGGCGGGACAGCCGGAAGCTGCCAGCGCGGGCAGGGGCGGCGCAGGCTCGCGTGCCTGCCAATGACCGAGGGCCAAGACCGCCATGGCGGTCAGCACGCCGAGCACGGCGATCCCGCTGAGAAGGCGGACGGCGTTCGTGCGGATGGATCTCATGCGCTTTCCCCAAGCCTGGGCGCGTACGCGCCAGTATTTGCCGCCAAGCTAATCCAAGCGTCGAGTTCACGCAAATTTTACGGCGGGGCGACGGTTACAATCGCGCGCCATGCGCAAAAGCGATTTCGATTACGCCCTTCCTTCCGAACTGATCGCCCAGCACCCGCCCGAGCGGCGCAGCGCTTCGCGACTGCTGCATCTGCCCGCCGCCGGCGGTCTGGAAGACCGCTCGATGGAAGAGTTTCCGCGACTGCTCGAAGCGGGCGACTTGCTGGTGTTCAACGACACGCGCGTCATTCCCGCACGGCTGCACGGGGTCAAGGACAGCGGCGGCCGCGTGGAAGTCTTGATCGAGCGCCTGCTCGACAGCCCGCGGGCGCTGGCGCAGGTGCGCGCCTCCAAGCCGCCGCGCACCGGCAGTCGTCTGAGCCTCGCCGACGGCCGGCTCACGGCGACGGTCGAAGGCCGCGAAGGAGAGTTCTATCGGCTGCACTTCGCATGTGCGGATCTGCTCGCCGCGCTGGAAGCATATGGCGAAGTGCCGCTGCCGCCGTACATCGAGCGCGCGCCTGAAACCCGGGACCGCGCGCGCTATCAGACCGTGTACGCGCGTGCGCCCGGCGCCGTGGCGGCGCCCACCGCAGGACTGCATTTCGACGAAGCGCTGCTCGAGGCCATCGCCGCACGCGGCGTGGCGACGGCCTTCGTCACCTTGCACGTCGGGGCTGGCACGTTCCAGCCGGTGCGCGTGGAGAACCTCGCCGAACACCGCATGCACGAGGAGCGTTACGTCGTTTCCGAGACGCTGGTCGAGGCCGTTGCGAGAACCCGTGCGCGCGGCGGCCGGGTGGTGGCGGTGGGCACGACCGTGGTGCGCGCGCTGGAGTCGGCGGTCGGCGCTGACGGTCAATTGCGCTCTGGGCCGTCAGAAACGCGCCTGTTCATCACGCCGGGGTATCGCTTCCGGGTGGTGGACGCGCTGCTGACCAATTTTCATTTGCCGCAGTCCACGCTGTTGATGCTGGTGTGCGCCTTCGGCGGTTATGCCCGGGTGATGGCGGCTTACCGTCACGCGGTGGAGAGCCGCTACCGCTTCTTTTCCTACGGCGACGCCATGTTTCTGGCCGCGCGCGCGGATTCGCAGGCCAAAAAATAGCGTGCCAGCCGTTCCTCCAGCCACCAGCGCGGGCGTCCGTGCGCGCCAGCGGCGACGAAGCCTACATGTCCGCCGTGTTGCGCCACTTCCAGCGTGACCTCAGGCGACAGCTCTGCGGCCGACGGCAGGATGTCGGGCACCATGAAGGGATCGTCGCGGCTGTTGACGATCAGCGTGGGCCGGCGGATGCGGGCCAGGAAGGGTCCGCACTCGCAGCGCGCGTAGTAATCCCGCGCGTCGGTAAAGCCGTGCAGCGGCGCGGTATAGGCGTCGTCGAAGGCGAAGAAATCTCGAGCGCGGTTTGCGGCAGACAGGTCCACACCCGG
>JADGHB010000085.1 GCA_019689635.1 Nevskia sp.
GAGGTCGTTGGGGAACACGAGGTACACCTGTTCGCGCACGGCGGAATCGGCGACCGCGCGCGGGGCCAAGGCTTGCGCATCGTTCATGGCGCAATCTTAACCCGCATCCGTCACGAGGTCGCCCGAAAATCCGAGGCTGAGCTCGATGGACTCTGCGCTGGCTGGCGGTTTCACCTGGGAACAATCTGTTCCCCGGATTTTCGGGCTGATCGGCTCTGACCTGTCTGCGGGGCCGCCGGCTTGGGCTTCACTCAACCGATGGAACCACCATCGGTTTCGTTCCAGCCCGGCGCCGGCGACCGCCTCGACCGACGGGTGAGCGCTCGATCCCCTCATGACGGATGCGGGTTAGCGCCGCTCGGGATGCCGCTTGCGCGGCGCGCGTCCGCTTGGTAGTGTAATGAACGGTACATTTCATTTACAGCCAGCGCTCCACCGACCATGCCCGTTCGTCCGCTACCGGAACCGCAGCGCACCGAGCGCGGCGAGCGACGGCGGCACAAACTCCTGGCGGCGGCGCGCCAGGTGTTCCTGGAGCGCGGCTACGTGGGCGCCAGCATCGAAGAGGTGATGCGCCGCGTCGGGGGCTCCAAGGCCAGCCTGTACCGTTACTTCGGCAACAAGGAGGGCTTGTTCTTCGACGTGCTCGCCCTGGAATCCGAACGCTTCATGAAAGACCTCGAAATCCCGCAAACCGCGGATCCGGACGTGGAACGAACGCTGATCGCGGTCGGCCGCCGTTTCCTGCGTCAGATGATCGACGAGGACCGTCTGGGTTTGTATCGCGTGATCTTCGCCGAGGCGCAGCGTTTCCCCGAGCTGGCGCGGCGCTTCTTCGAGCGCGGCCCGCGGCGCAGCCGCGAAGCGCTGGCGCGCTATCTGCGGCTGCAAACCGAAGCCGGCCGCCTGGACTGCCCCGATCCCGACTTCGCGGCCGCGCAGTTCTTCGAGCTGATCAAGGGACGTCCGCACACCGCGCTGCTGTTCGGGCTGGCCCCGTTTCCGCGCGGCGCCGGTCGGGAAGCGCACGTCGAGGCTTCGGTGCGTTTGTTTCTTTACGGCTGCAGCCGCAGCCCGCGCGAGCGGCGGCGATGAGGCGATCGCCTGGGCGCCCGCGCTTGGCCGCGGCTTGTGCCGCTGCGCTGCTGGCCTGCAACGCGCCGGCGTTCGCGATGAGCCTGCGCGAGGCCGCCGCGCAAGCCTTGCAGCACGACCCGCGCCTGCGCGCCGCAGCCGACGACACCCGGGCGGCGGCGGCCGACGTCGAGATCGCCCGCGCCGGTTACCGCCCGAACCTGACGCTCGAAGTCGGCAGCAATCTGTCGCGCTACTACCTCAACGATCTGCCGGCGGGTTTCCCCAGCTTGGGGCCGCTCAACCCGATCTACGAAAGCCTGACGGCGGGGCAAGCGCTGTACAGCGGCGGCGAACTCGACGCGCGCCTGCGACAGGCCGGCGGCCGGCTCGCCGCCGCACGCGAAACCGAAGAACAGGCGCGGCAGCAGCTCCTGCTCGCGGCGGTCACCGCTTATCTCGACGTGGTGCGCGACCGCGCGGTGGTGGAACTCGACCGAGCCAGCTTGCAGACCTTGGAACAAGCTTTATCCGATGCGCAAAAGCGCTTCGAGGTCGGCTCCGCGACCCGCACCGACGTCGCCCAGGCGCAGGCGCGCGTCGCCGGCGCCCAAGCCGACCTGCAACGCGCACAGGCGGCCGAGCGCGTGAGCGAGGCGCATTTCGAGCGCGTGATCGGCACCCGGCCCGACACGCTGTCCACCGACTGGCCGCAGCCCCCGCTGCCCGCGACGTTGGAGCAAGCCTTGGCGGCCGTGGACCGCGCGCCCGCGGTCCGCGCCGCACAGGCGCAAGGCGCGGCAGCGCGGGCGCAGATCGACGCCGCGCGCGCCGCGCAGCGGCCGCACCTGGCGCTGCTCGGCAAGGTCGCCAACCAGGACGACACGATGTTCAGCCCCGACGGCTATTACGACTGGAGCGTGCAGGTCCAGGCAAGCCTGCCGCTGTATACCGGCGGCGCCGACCGCGCCCGGATCGCGCAGGCCGCGGCGGCGGCGGATTCTGCCCAAGCCGCCGCCGACGACGCGCGGCGGGCAGCGGCCGAATCCATCGCCGCGGCCTGGAGCTGGCTCGGGGCGGCCGCGGAGGTCATCCGCGCCGACGAGGCGAACGTCCAGGCCTCGACGCTGGCGCTGGACGACGTGCGCAAAGAACTCGCCGCCGGCACCCGTACCACGCTGGACCTGCTCAACGCCGAACGCGACCGGCTGGCCGCCCAAGTCGATCTCGCCGCCAGCCGCCATGACCGCGCCGTGGCGGCCTACCAGTTGCTGGCCGCGTGCGGACGCCTGCGTCTGGAGGACTTGCCTTGAACGCGCGCACCCTGGCTTGGGCGGGAGGCGGCCGTCGTCGCTGGCATCGGCTGCTGGCCGGGTCGGCCGCACTGGTCGTGGCGATCGGCGGCGCCTGGTATTGGCATCACGCTCAGCGTTACGTCACCACCGACGACGCCTATGTCGATGCCCACGTGGTGCAGATCAGCGCTCAGGTGAGCGGTCAAGTGGTGCGCGTGGCGGTGGAAAACAATCAGTCGGTGAGCAAAGGCGCGCTACTGTTCGAGATCGACCCGGCCCCGTACGCGCTCAAGGTGCAAGAAGCGCAGACCCAACTCGCCCTCGCGCGCCAGCAGGTGCGCGAGCGCGAAGCCGCGGTCACCGAAGCGGCGGCGCGCCTGGCCCAGCGCCAGGCCGAGCTGGCCGAAGCCCGTTCGCGCGCATCCCGCATCTTGCGTCTGGCGGCCGAAGGCGTGATGAGCCCGCAAGCCGGCGACCAGGCCCGCACGACGCTCGCCGCGGCGCAAGCCGCCGTCAGCGCCGCACAAGCGGCCTTGCGCCAGGCGCAGGCCCAGCTCGGGATCGCGGGCGAGGACAATCCGCAGATCCAGGCGGCGCAAGCGCGTCTGGCCCAGGCCCAGCTTGATCTCGAGCACACCCGCGTGATCGCGCCGGACGACGGCTATGTCACCGAGATGAGCCTGCGCCCCGGGGCGGTGGTCACCGCCGGCAGTCCGCTGTTCGCCTTCGTCGCCGCGCACGACTGGTGGCTGGACGCGAACTACAAGGAAACCCAGCTCGAAAAGGTCAAGCCCGGCGATCCGGCCGAGATCGCGATCGACATGTACCCGCATCGGGTGTTCCACGGCGTGGTGGACAGCATCAGCCGGGGCAGCGGCACGGCGTTTTCGCTGTTGCCCCCGGAAAATGCGACCGGCAACTGGGTCAAGGTGACGCAGCGCGTGCCGGTGAAAGTGCGCATCACCGACCCCGATCCGCGCTTCCCGCTGCGGGTCGGCACCTCCGGCCGGGTGACCATCGATGTCGGCGGCTGAAGGCACGCCCGCGGGCTCGCAGACCGTCGCGTCGGTGACGCGCGGCCGACGTTTGCTGCTGACGGTGGCGGTCATGGCTTCGACCATCATGCAGGCGCTGGACACCACCATCGTCAACGTCGCGCTGCCGCACATGCAGGGCCAGCTCGGCGCCAGCAGCGACGAGATCGGTTGGGTGCTGACCAGCTACCTGGTCGCGGCGGCCATCGTGATGCCGCTGACCGGCTATTTCAGCGATCGCCTCGGCCGGCGCCGCTACCTCGCCGCCGCGATCGTCGGTTTCGTCGCCGCGTCCATGCTCTGCGGCCTGGCGCAGAACCTGCCGCAGATCGTCCTGTTCCGGCTGCTGCAAGGCGCCTTCGGCGCGGCGCTGGTGCCGCTGGCGCAGGCCATCCTCGCCGACACTTATCCGCCGCACGAGCGCGGGCATGCCATGTCCATCTGGTCGATGGGTGTGATGCTCGGCCCCATCTTGGGCCCCAGCCTCGGCGGCTGGCTGACCGACGCGCTGTCCTGGCGCTGGACGTTCTTCATCAATCTGCCGGTGGGCGTGGCTTCGCTGTGGCTGGTGCTGCGCTACTGCCCCGACACCGAACGCCGCGCGCGGAGCATGGACTGGGTCGGGCTGAGCTTGATTTCCATCGCGGTCGGCGGTACTCAGCTGGTACTCGACCGCGGCAACGAGGATGACTGGTTTTCCTCGCGTTTCATCCTCCTCGCCGCGCTGGCCGCAGCGGTGGCGCTGGTTGGCTTCGTCGCTTACGCGCTGACCACCGCTCGCAAACCGGTCTTCGACCTGGGGGTGTTCCGCGACCGCAATTTCCTGTCCGCCAGCCTGGTCACCATGGTGATGGGCCTGTCCATGTTCGGCGCCACTTTCGCCCAGCCGATCCTGCTTGAAAAGCTGCTCGACTATCCCACCGTCACCGCCGGACTGGTGATGGCGCCGCGCGGGCTGGCCACCATGTTGAGCATGCGGTTCGCTGGCCGGCTGATCGGGCGCTTCGACACCCGTGCCATCGTCACCGCCGGCGTGCTGTTGTCGGCCTGGGGTTCGTTCCAGATGTCGCGCTACAACTTGGAGATCGCGCCCTGGGACGCGATCTGGCCGACTTTGTTCCAGGGTCTGGGCCTAGGGCTCATCTACGTTCCGCTCGCCGCGCTGCAACTGGCCACACTGCCGCCGGCTTTGTCCGCCGAGGCCGCCGGCTTGGGTAGCCTGTTGCGCACGCTCGGCCAATCGCTGGGCATTTCCATCGTCTCCACCCTGCTCACGCGACTGGGCCAGAGCGAATGGGCGCAACTCGGCGGCCACATCAATCCTTACGATCCCGCCCTGCGCGTCTGGCTACACGCCCATGGCCTGTCTTCGGTCGATGCACACACCGCACCGCTGCTGGGTCTGGAATTGTCTCGTCAAGCGCAAATGCTGGCCTTGATCAACGTCATGCAGTTCATCGGCTGGAGCGCTTTAGCGATGCTGCCGCTCATCCCGCTGGTGCGACCCATGCCGCGCGGGCGGCCGGCGGAGACGCTGGTTCTGGAATGACCCGCCGGCGGCCGCGTCGGCGCTCAGATCGGCCTGGTGATGAATTTTGCCCTTCGCACTTCTATGCCGCGTGCGATCGGTCATTGGACCGCATCGCAGACCTTGCCGGCTTGCTTAGGCAGATCACGACCGGCGCTTGCTGGAGGCTGCCAGTGGGTGAAGCATCTACGACTTGGGCGCCCAGGTCGGTGCCGAAACGGCTTTCGAGTCTGCTGCACTTAGATCCGCAGCCTATGGGCAGCGGGCGCGCAACGTTACTGAAACGCGCGTGCCGGCTTCAGCGCCGGCGCCGGGCTGCCGAATCGCCGTCGAGCGCTTGCCGCGCCTGCTCAGGCAGGCCGTAGATCGAGTACGAGA
>JADGHB010000086.1 GCA_019689635.1 Nevskia sp.
CTTCACGTCGCGCTTGTTGACGAAGGGCTGGAAGTTGGAGCCGTAGCGGATGCCGTAGGGCGGGTCGATGTAGATCATCTGCACCTTGCCCGCCAGGCCTTCCTTTTCCAGCAGCGAGTTCATCACGAGCAGCGAATCGCCGGCGATGAGCCGATTGCTCCAGCCGTGCTTGTGCCGGTAGAACTCGATGGCCTCGCGCAGCGGCTCTTGACGCTCTTCTTCGAACAGCGAGCCCTGCACCCAGCCGTTGCCGTTGCGCTTGCGCACCGCCTCGATGATGGTGCGCGGGTCGATGCGCTCGTGCACATGCAGCGAGACCGTCGGCACTTCGAATGAAGTGTGTTCGGCCTTTCCGGCCCAGACGAGCTGCGGGTCGAGGTGCGGGTCGTAGGCGTAGGTCTTTTTCTTCTGCCCCGCGTCCGGGTCAGTGTCGGGCGTCACCAGCCCCACGGGCGGGTTGTTGAGCCGCTCGGCGCCCTTGTGCTCGTAGGATTCGATGGGGCGCTTGCCGTTCTCGGACGGGCGGTCCCGTCGCTGCGCGGCGGGTTTCTTTTCGCCCCCGGTCCTTTTTCTGGTCGCCATCTTGCTTTTCTCTCCCAGCCGCTGTTCTTGCGCGTTCGGCACCGCCCCAATCGGTCTGTATCGCCTTGGTCTTGGATGCCCAGGGCGCTACTTGTATCTTACAGGCCGAAAGCAGCAATGGACGATGAGACGTGGAATCGAAGCACCGTGCCAGCGAGTTGCTAACGATTCAGGAGCTTGTCGATCTGCTCGCTCCGCGCGTGAGGAAGGCGGGAGATACGCTGCGGCAAGCCAAGGACAAGGTTCGTAAGCGACTGCTGTATGCGCAGAAAAGCGGCGAATTGGAACGGCTGGGTACGCCGGCCAAGCAGCCGAATGGACGTTTCAAGCTAAGCGCGGTGATCGGATGGGCGCGATTCAAATGGCCGGGCAAGGTAAACGATCTTCTCGCCTACTATTCACGGGATTTAAGCGAGACTTTAACCGTCTCAGATTCCGCAATCGCAGACATCATCCCAGGCGATCTTCCACGTTGCCAGCAGGCCTTGCGAGACAGCCAGAACAAGGTTCGTTTGCTTGAAGCACAACTCGCCGAGTCGCTGGCCGAGATCAGGCGGCTGAAGCCTTTGGCGGATCGCTACGAGGCAAACAGAGCCAAGAACCGCGAGTCTGCGAAGAAGCCGCGCAAAGGCAACTGGTAGCGATGCGATGTCGTCGGCGTTGAAACCAGACTGTGAGCTCGCCGTTCGCAGTCATGCCAATCCCGCCGAATACGATCATCGCTGTGAGCCTGAGCGGTCAGTAACCCGGCTCGTGACCATTTGAAGATCGAGCCGCGTACCTCCCGCGTCGCCGGTCGTACCTCCCGCGTCGCCGGTCGTACCTCCCGCGTCGGCGGTCGTACCTCCCGCGTCGCCGGTCGTACCTCCCGCGTCGCCGGTCGTACCTCGCGCGTCGCCGGTCGTACCTCCCGTGTCACCGGTCGTACCTCCCGCGTCACCGGTAGCGCTGAAGACGATTGCTTTTAGCGTTGCTAAGAAAAATTCTCTACAAATAATTGAGTTGCCATGTTCAACGTCGCCAGAGGAGGCGCAAACATGGCTACCGCGATTCTCAGACTTCCCACAGTTAAGGCCCGCACGGGCTTGTCCCGCAGTACGATCTACCTACGCGTGTCCCAAGGCACGTTCCCTAAGCCCGTGAGCCTGGGCGGGCGCGCCGTCGGCTGGATCGAGGAAGAAATCCAGCACTGGCTGGAGCGGCGCATCGAGGCGAGCCGCAAGGCCGCGGCGTGACGGTGCGACGATGCGCGAACACATCGAGCAATTCCGCGCCGCGATCCACAGTGCCGGCCTGACGCCGCCGGAAGTCATCGAGGCGGATGGCAGGCTGCATCGCTTCGCAAGCCAAGGCAAGCGCGGCGATGATGCGGGCTGGTATGTGCTGCACGACGACGGCATCCCCGCCGGGGCCTTCGGCGACTGGCGCACGGGCGCGTCCGAGACCTGGCGGGCGAACATCGGGCGGCGACTGTCCCCACAGGAAGAAGCCGCGCATCGCGCGCGCATCGAGGCGATGCGGCGCGAGCGGGAGGCCGAGGACGCCAGGCGCAAGGCCGAGGCCCGCGAGAAAGCGGGGGCGATCTGGCAATCGGCTCTGCCGGCGGCGGATGACCATCCGTATCTGGTCGGCAAAGGGGTCAGGGCGCATGGCCTGCGGCTGCACGAAGGGGCGCTCGTCGTGCCGATGCGCGACGGCGCGGAACTGCACAGCCTGCAATTCATCGACGCCGATGGCGAGAAGCGTTTCCTCGCCGGCGGGCGCGTGGGCGGCTGTTACTTCCCTATCGGCAAGCCGGACGGCGCGCTGTGCATCGCAGAAGGCTATGCGACGGGTGCGAGCATCCATGAGTCCACGGGCTTCGCGGTGGCGGTGGCCTTCGACGCCGGGAACCTGTTGCCGGTGGCGCGAGTATTACGGCAGAAGTTTCCCAAGCTGCGCCTGATCGTCTGCGCCGACGATGACGTCAACACGGAAGGCAATCCGGGATTGAGCAAGGCGCGCGAGGCGGCGCAGGCCGTCGACGGATTCCTGGCGGTGCCGGACTTCGGCGCGGAGCGGCCTGATGGCGCGACCGACTTCAACGATCTGCACCGTCACGCCGGGCCTGCCGCCGTCCGCGCCTGCATCGAGGCGGCGCAGCGGGTGCAGTCGAGCGAGCCCGCGCCCGTCGTGTATCGGCGGCTGTCCGATGTGCAGGCCCAGCCGATCCGCTGGCTCTGGCCGGGCCGTTTCGCGCGCGGGAAGGTGTCCATGATCGCGGGCAACCCCGGCCTGGGTAAATCGCAGGTGACCGCGAGCCTGGCCGCCATCGTCACGACCGGCGGGCGCTGGCCGGTGGACGGCGGGCGCAGCACAGCCGGCAGCGTGATCTTACTTTCCGCCGAGGACGACGCGGCGGACACGATCAAGCCGCGTCTGCTGGCGGCCGGCGCGGACACGACCCGCTGTTACATGCTGGACGCGGTGACAGACCGCGATTCGGACGGCGCGGCTCGCCTCCGCAGCTTCAACCTGCAAACGGATCTCGACCGGCTGGCTTCTTTGCTGAAACGCATCGGCGACGTGGCGCTGGTGGTAATTGACCCCATCTCCGCCTACCTGGGTGGCACGGACAGCCACAAGAACGCGGAAGTCCGGGCTGTGCTCGCGCCCCTGGCAGAACTGGCGGCGCGGCATGGCGTCGCCGTCGTCTGCGTCTCGCACCTGAACAAGGCCGGGGGCAACGAGGCGCTGATGCGCGTGACCGGTAGCCTGGCATTCGTCGCCGCGGCGCGTGCGGCTTACGTGGTCGCCCGCGACAAGGACGATCCGCAGCGCCGGCTGTTCCTGTCCCTCAAGAACAACATCGGCAACGATCAGGCGGGTCTGGCGTTCAAGGTCGAGTCCTGCGTACTGGACGGCGGCATCCAGACTTCTCGGGTGATGTGGGAGCCCGAACCCGTCACGGTGACCGCCGACGAGGCAATGCGGCCGGCGGAAACCGACGACGAGCGCAGCCAGCGCGGCGAGATCGCCGACTGGCTGCAAGACCTGTTGTATCCCGGGCGCATGAAGTCTCAGGAAGTCCAATCCAAGGCGAAGCAGGCCGGATTCGCCTGGCGCTCGGTGCAGCGCGCTGCCAAGGAAGCCGGGGTGGTGATGAAGCGGGAAGGCTTCGGCCCGGACACCGTGAGTTACTGGTCGTTGGGTCCAGTCGCGCCAAGTCGCGCCAGTGGCGCCAATCCCGAAACGGTGGCGCGAGTGGATGGGTTTGGCGCGACTGATGGATTCGAGCGGGGCGAGCTATGAGCGGGGCATAGATGTTGGCGCAAGCCTGCGCGCCTGAAAGAGCAGCGTACGCAAGGCGCAGCCCCCGCTCCATCCGGCGACATCTTGCGGGAGGATGGCAGGCCATTCCCGAATCGGCTCGCCGCCGGCGCCGCCCGCGCCAAGCTGGGGATGAAGCAAACCCACGACATCGTGCCGGTCGATGGCGGATTCGCGCTGCGTCGCAAGCCGGAAGGTGCCGAGGCGCGAGCGCCCAAGGCCGCCACGACCCGGCCGCGCCGTGAGCCGAAGCCACTGAGCGCCGCCGAGTTCGCCGATCAATACCGCCGCCGACTGCTGAACGAGATTCGCAGGATCGGCGGCATCGAGCAAAGGGAAATGCCGGACATCACCGGCGAGGGGCGCCGCGACAAGAAGACCGGCCGCGTGCACACCAAGGCTGGCGGTTGGGCGCGGTTGCTGTTCACCAAGAACGGCCACTCGCTGGACAAGATCGTCGAGCACATGTTCTCGCTGGGGTACTTCCCGGATTTCGAGTCCGACAACACCGACATCAAGGGGTATGTCGATGAAGCCCGAGAGATCATCCGCGCGGCCATCGATGGCGATAGCGTCGCGGCGCTGCCGCCCGCGGCGGCCCAAGAATATGCGCAGATGGCCATGCAGGAGGAGGCGCAGGCGGATAAATTCGCACAAGAGGAAGGGCTGCCGCCAAAAGAAGCCCCGATCATCAACTCCGTCGAGGATGCGATTGCGGTGCTGGGCGAGGACCGTGTTGAACAGCTCGCCCGACAGTACGAGAATGAGGATGACGCCAAGTTCCTGGCAGTTCTAAGAGAGGCCGTCCGTGACCAGCGAGCGCATGAAGAAGATCATAGAGGCAGCGAAGTACCTGCACAAACTTCGCATGGAGAAAGCGGCCCGCCAGAATTCGCCCTCGAACAGCACACCGAAGCCGACCTTGCCGCCCGAGAAGAACGGCAACGACAAGCGCAGCTAGCCGAGGAAGAACGCAACAGGCAGGAAGCGCAGCGCGCGGCGGCCGACCGCGAGCGCCAGAACTTTGCTCTGACAGGTTCTGATCGCCCCGCCGACATCGCCATGGCGGGCGGCCAGATCGACCTGCTGAGCGCGCCTCAAGCGCCGCCCGGCGCACAGCAGCGCCAGCCTCCTGAATCTGTTCGGCCAGAAAATCCCTTCGCTGAGAAAGCCGCTCGCGCGCGCCAAGAATACGAACGGCTGACCCGGCCTACGGCGCACGACGTGGGCATGGCCAACTCGTTTCCTTTGGGCGCGGGGTTCGGCCGTGAAGGAGGGGGCAAGAAAATCGATGCGGCGATTGATCGCGCCGTAGAGGCACAGCGTGCGCTGCGCGACGCGGAACACTACGAGGCTTTGGCCAAGGCGTTCGACGCCGGC
>JADGHB010000037.1 GCA_019689635.1 Nevskia sp.
CAGCTCCTCGGGCTTGAGATTGCTGAACATGCGCAGCAACTGCGCCGGCGTCTGGCGCGGCACGATGCTGACGTCGCCGCTGTAACGCTGCTGGAGAATGTCGTTGAGCGCATCGACGACGCGGCCGCCGGCGAAGCCGCGGCTGTATTCGCGCGCGACTTTCAGCGCGTCGCGGCCCAGCACGCCGGCCGTCTCGCGCACGAAATCGAACCACCCGCGCCGGCGCGGATCGCGTTCGCGCATGAAGGGCGCCACGTGGGGATTGGTCTGGCTGACGATGTAATGGTTGACGTTGTGCAGGCGCGCCAGGCGCAGCATCGGCAGGTCGTGGGCGATGGTGCCGTCGATCCAGCGCTTGCTGCGCATGTAGGGCACCACCGCGCCGCTGTAATCCTGCGCCTCCAGCATGGCCGGCGGGAAAACGCCCGGCACCGCGCAGGACGCCAGCACCGCGCTGCGCACCAGCACGCTGGGCGCGGTGAGGTAATTGAGCAGGCGCGGCGACTGGTTGGGCTGCGCCGGCGAGACCGTGACGCCGAGGATGCGCCGCGTGCGCTCGAAGGCCTCGAGAAAAGTGCCCGGGCGGATGTTGCGCGCGAGGCAGGCCTCGAGGCGCGAGGGGTCCATCAGCGCGCGCTGGCGCAGCGCCAGGCGCAGACTGACACCAGAAAACGCCTGCAGGTCGAGCTGGTCGGGGTCGAACATCGCCGGCAGTTCCTCGTCGTTGCGCGTGCCGGCCATGGCGGCGATGATGGCGCCGGCCGAGGACCCCGAGATCACGCGCGGCAGCAAGCCTTCCTCCCACAGCGCCTTGATCACGCCGAGATGGAACATGCCCAGCGTGGCGCCGCCGGACAACAGCAGTGCGGAGCGGCCGAAACTGGTCCCGGTGCGCTTGAAGAACAGGATTTTCTCCTCGTCCGAGAAATCCGGGAAATCGCCGACGCAGATGTAGTCCAGGCAGCGCGCGACCTCTTCCACGTAATCCTCGATGAGCTTCTTGGTGCCCACGCGGCACCAGGCGTAGAGCACCGGATTGGCGGTGTTGCCGAGATTGCCGTGCAGCCCTTCCGCCAGTTCGTGCACCAGTCGCCGCACGTCGCCGCGGCGGCGCAGCGCCCGGAGCTGTTCGAGCCGTTCCTTGATGAGCAAGTAGTCGTAGTGCTCGCTCATCTCGTCCTGTTTCCACGCCTCGCCGCCTTCCAGGCGATCGAGTTCCTGCGCGATCTCGCGCCAGGCGCGGTAATCCTGTGCCTGGTCGAGATCTTTGAGCCGACTAGCGATCAGCTTGCGGTTGGACACGGCGGCAAGACGCACATACGGGTTTTCGCAGTGTAGCCGCTTCCGCCGGCGCTGGCGTCAAGCGCCGGCGCGGCGCCTTCCATGCCCGCGAGCCCGCATCCGGCGGGCTAGAATGCCGCCCACGCCGCCGCCCATCCATGACCGCTCCCCGCGACTACAAGTCTGCTGTGCTGGCCACGCTCACGCTGGCGGTGTTCGCCGCCGCCGTGATCGTGTTGCATCACGCGCTGGCCAGGCTCAGCCTGGAGCGGGTCCTCGACAGCCTGGCTGCGGTGCCCTTGCACCGCGAGCTGCTGTCGCTGCTGTTCGCGGCCGGCAGCTACGGCACGCTCACGCTCTACGACTACCTCGCGCTGCACGGCGTGCGGCGGCCGCGGCCGTGGCACAAGGTGGCGCCGGTGTCGTTCATCGCTTTTGCCATCGGCCACAGCGTCGGCCTGTCGTCCATCTCCGGCGGCTCGGTGCGCCTGCGGGGCTACAGCCGCCTGGGCCTGGGCACCCTGGAAATCGCAGGCGTGATGGCGCTGGTCGCCGGCACGTTCGCGCTGGGCGTGGGCACGCTGCTGGCGGCTTCCTTGCTGTTCGGGGCGCACGACGCCGCGCGCGTGCTGCCGCTCGCCGTGTGGCAGGCGCGGGCGCTGGGCGCCGGGCTGGCCGCGCTGATCGCCGGCTATACCCTGCTCACCGCGCTCAAACGCGAACCGTTCTGCCTCCTCAAGCGCCGCATCCACCTGCCGCCGGTGCGCATCACGCTGGGCCAGATCGCGGTGGGTTGCGTCGATCTGTGCTTCGCCGCCGCCTCGCTCTACATCCTGCTGCCGGACGGCGTGCGGCTGTCCTACGTCGGCTTCGTGGGGCTCTACGTGCTGGCGATCCAGGCCGGCGTCATCAGCAACGTGCCGGGCGGACTGGGCGTGTTCGAGTCGGTGCTGATCCTGCTTTTGCCCGGCGCGCCCAGCGATGCGCTGCTCGGTGCGGTATTGCTGTATCGCATCGTCTATTACCTGATCCCGCTCGTACTGGGCATCGGCTGGCTGTTCGGACACGAAGCCTTGGAGCGGCGGCGCCACGTCGCGCGCTTCGGCAGCGCCCTGCGGCTGTGGGTGGAGAACGTGGCGCCGCAGGCCTTGGCCGGCGCGGTGTTCCTGGCCGGCGCGGTGTTGCTGATCTCGGGCGCCACGCCGGAGATCGACAGCCGCATGGAATGGCTGCGCGGCCTGGTGCCGCTACCGGTGCTGGAACTGTCGCATCTGTCCGGCAGCGCCATCGGCGTGGGACTGTTGATCCTCGCCCGCGGGCTGCTGCAGCGCCTGGACGGCGCGTGGTGGACCACCTTGCTGCTGCTCGCCGGCGGCATCCTCGCCTCGCTGCTCAAGGGCCTGGATTACGAGGAGGCGCTGCTGCTCGCCGGGGTGATGGGGCTTCTGTGGCTGGCGCGCGAGCGCTTTTATCGCCGCGCTTCGCTATTGGATCTGCGTTCCTCGCGCGCCTGGGTGCTGGGCGTGGTGCTGGTCGTCGGCCTGGCGATCTTCGTGGCGGCGGTGTCCTACCGCGACGTGCAATACGCCAACGAGCTGTGGTGGCAGTTCGCCTTCGACGACGACGCGCCGCGCGCGATGCGCGCCGGACTGCTTTCGGTGTTGCTCGCCGCGGGTTACGTGCTGTGGCAATTGTTCAGTCCGGCGCGGCAGGAGCCCGCGACCCCGGATGCCGAGGCGCTGGAGCGCGCCCATGCGATCGCCGCGCGCAACCCCGACACGCTGGCCTATCTCGCCCTGCTGGGCGACAAGCAGTTGCTGTTCGCCGACGCCGGCGACGCCTTCATCATGTACCAGCGCTCCGGCCGCTCGATCGTGGCGCTGGGGGATCCCGCCGGAAATCCCGCGCGGTTCGAGGAACTGGTGTGGCGCTATCGCGAGCTGTGCGACCGCGCCTCCGGCTGGCCGGTGTTCTACCAGGTGAGCGCGGAGCGTATCCCGCTATATCTGGATCTGGGCTTGTCGCTGGCCAAGCTCGGCGAGGAGGCGCGGGTGTACTTGCCGGATTTCTCGCTCGACGGTCCGCAGCGCGCGGCTTTGCGGCACGACTACCGCCGCTGCCTGCGCGAAGGCGTGAGCTTCGCCGTGCTGACGCCGGGCGAGGTGGCCGGTCAGATGACGCGCTTGAAGGAGATCTCCGACCAGTGGCTGATGCGGCGCGCGGGCGCGGAGAAGGGGTTTTCGGTCGGCCGCTTCGCGCCCGATTATCTGCGGCGCTTTTCCTGCGCCTGCGTGCTGCGCCAAGAGCGCATCGTGGCTTTCGCCAATCTGTGGCTGACGCGTTCGCGCGAGGAGTTTTCGGTGGACCTGATGCGCTACGGCGACGACGCGCCCAAAGGCGTGATGGATTACCTGTTCGTCAAGTTAATGCTGTGGGGCAAGGAAGAGGGCTATCGCTGGTTCAACCTGGGCATGGCGCCGCTGGCCGGGCTCGAACAGCATCCGCTGGCGCCGTTCTGGCACAAGCTCGGACGGCTGGTGCATCGCTACGGCGAGCCGTTCTACAACTTCGAGGGCTTGCGCCGCTACAAGGAAAAATTCCACCCGCAGTGGCGTCCGCGCTTCCTCGCCTCGCCGGGCGGCATGGTGCTGCCGCGCGTGTTGCTGGACACCGCCGCGCTGATCGCCGGCGGGATCAAGGAAACGGCGTGGAAATGAACGCTCGCCGCTGCGCGGCGCGTCTCGCCGCCGCGGCTCTGTTGTACGCCCATGTCGCAGCGGCCAGCCGCGCGGTGGAAGCGCAGCGCGCAACACCGCTGCCGGCCAACGCCCAGCGCCTGAGCCACGGGCGTTTCGCGGACGTGGTGGTCTATCGCCCGCAAGGCACGCCCCAAGCCTTCGTGCTGTTTTTGTCGGATCGCTCCGGTTGGCCTAAAGATCCGCAGGCCGAGGCGGCGCAGTTCGCGCAGGCGCTGGCCGCCCAGGGCGCCCTGGTCGCCGGGATCGACACGCCGCGCTTCTATCGGGCGCTGGAAGAGGACGAGGGCGGCTGCGAATACACCAGCGGCGATCTGGAAAACTTAAGCCATTTCGTCCAGGCCTATGACAAGCTGCCGACTTATTTCCCGCCCATACTGGCCGGCGTGGGCGAAGGGGCGGCGTTCGCCTACGCCAACCTGGCCCAGGCTCAGCCCGGCGTGTTCGCCGGCGGCGTGCTGCTCGGCTTCTGTCCGGGGCTTTCGCTGCGCAGGCCGCTGTGCGAAGGCGCGGGCTACGAAGCCGAGCCCCGCTCCGACCGCCGCGGCGAGGATTTCCTGCCCGCGAAGGATTTTTCCTCGCCGCTGACGGTGCTGCGAACCCCGACCGACCGCGCCTGTCCCGCCACTGCGGCACAAGCTTTCCTGGCCGAGGTTCCCTCCGCCCGGCTGATCGCCTGGCCCGCAACCGGCGGCATGGCGCAGCGCCTGGCGCCATTCCTCGATGCCTACCGCCGGCTGGCGGAGGCCAGCCGGCCGCACGAACTGCCGCCGCCGCCCGGAGATCTGTCCGGCCTGCCGGTCATCGAAGTGCCGGTCAAACCCGGCGCGCCGGAGACCGACACTTTTGCCGTGCTGATGAGCGGCGATGGCGGCTGGGCCGGCCTGGATCAGGAAGTGGCCAGCGCGCTCGCCACGCATGGCGTACCGGTGGTCGGGCTGGATTCCCTGCGCTATTACTGGACGCCGCGCACGCCGGAGTCCGCCGCGGCCGATGTCGATCGCATCCTGCGCTACTACCTCGCGCACTGGCACAAGCGCCAGGCGATCCTGGTGGGCTACTCGCAGGGCGCCGACGTGCTGCCCTTCATCCTCGACCGCCTGCCCGCGCAGACCCGAGCGCGCGTGGCGCTGGGCGCGGTGCTGGGCCTGTCCCGGCACGCGCTGTTCGAGTTCCACCTGGGCAACTGGGTCGGCGGCAACGAAGACGTCGGCCCGCCCACGGCGCCGGAAATGCTCAAAGCGGGCGCCGAGCGCCCGATGCTGTGTGTCTACGGCGCCGACGAGGACGACACGCCCTGTCCGGCGCTCGACCCCAAGCTCGTGCGCACGGTGCAACTGCCGGGCGGCCACCATTTCGGCGGCGACTACGAAAAACTGGCGCAGGAGATTCTCGCCGACGTCAAACTCGCGCCGGCCGCGGCCAGGCCCGCTCCATCCCTTCCGAGTCCCAGCGAGGAGAAACCCGCCATGCTGACCCTGCACATCATGATCGCGCCGGTGCTGGCGCTGGTCGCCGGCATCTTGATCCTGATCCGGCCCAAGCTGCTCAACTACATCATCGCGATCTACCTGATCGCGATCGGCCTGCTGGGACTGATCCGCTGAGAGGCAAGCCCACTCACTGGCGCGGGATTTTGAGCAGGCTGCCCACGCGCAGGAAGTCGGCGTCTTCGAGGTGGTTGAGCTCGCGCAGGCGATGCACGGTGGTGCGGTAACGCTCGGCGATCTCGCTCAAGGTCTGGCCGGGGCGCACGCGATGCAGCCGCACGGCCGCAGGGTTGGCGCCGGAAGCGCGGGCGGCGACCTTCATCGCGTGCGGCGAGGCCGGTTCGGCGTGCGCCAGCACCGGCGCCTCGCGCGGCGGAATCTTGATGGTCTGCCCCGCGCGCAGCCGCGTAGCCTGTTTGAGATCGTTGGCGGCCTGGATCGCCGCCACGCTCACGCCGTAGCGGCGCGCCAGCTTGCCCAGCGAATCGCCGCGTTCCACCCGATAGGCGACGTAATAGGCGCGCTGCCGGTCGAAGCGCTGGTCGTCGCCGAGCGCGAGATAGGCCTGCTTGAACTGCTCCGCCGCGTCCGCGGGAACGCGGATGAGCTGTCCGGGCGGCACGTAGAGTCGGCCGTCGACCACCGCCTCGCTGAAGGAGGGATTGAGCTCGCGGAACGTGCCGGGATCCGCGCCGGACAGACGCCGCAGCGTGGCGTAGGGCACATAATCCCGCGTCTCCACCGTCTCGAAAGACAGCGGTGTTTCCTGCGGCAGCGGCCCGAAATATTTTTTGGCGTCGCGCGCCACGTCGCAGGCGGCCAGGAACTCGGCGTAGAAATTGCGCGAGGCGAAGCCGAAGCGCGGATCGTCGTAACGCTCGAGCAGGTCGGCGAGGCTGTGGCCGCCGATCTTCTCCAGCGCGCGCCGCAGGCCGCCGCGGCCGTAGTTGTAGGCGGTGATCGCCAGCGGCCAATCCTGCAGGGCGTCGTAGTCGTCGCGCAGATGGCGCGCCGCGGCGTCGGTGGAGAACCAGGGATCGCGGCGCTGATCGGCGATCTCGTCCAGGCGCATGTAGAGGCGCGCGGAGGACGGGATGAACTGCCACAGGCCGGCGGCGCCGACCTTGGAATAGGCGTCGAGATCGAAGGAGGACTCCACCAGCGGCAGGCGCGTGAGCCGGGTCGGCAGACCGTAGGCCGCGAAGATGCGCTCCATCGCCGGCCAGTAGCGCCCGGCGGTGATCAGCGCCCGCTCGGTGCGCTCGCGCAAGCCGCGCTGCACGCGAAAGGTACCGATCGCGCGGCGGAAGCGCTGCGGATCGTCGCTGTCCGCATACATTTGATACACGCGCCGCTCCTCGGCGTCCATCTTCTGCGGCGTGTTCTTGAGCGCGTCGACCCGCGCCAGCAGCTCGTCGATGCGCGCGCGCGCGCGCTTTTCCTCGCGCTGGCGCAGCGCCTCCAGCGCCGGGGCATCGAGCGTGGCGGCCTGGGAGCGGAAGTCCAGGACGGTGTAGATCTTGCGCACGTCCTCGGTGGAATGCACGACGCTCTGGTTTTCCGAATACTCGGCGAACACCCGGGTCCAGAACGCGACCTGCGGCGCGAGCACGGCCAGGTGCGGAAAACGCGGGTCGTCGGCAGCGACGGAGTCTGCGGATGCCGCGGCCGCGGCAGATGCAGGAGGGGCGGCCGTGCGGGGGGCGGTCTGTGGCGCGTCCGCCGGGACGGCCGTCAGACGCTCATCGAGCGTGAGCGTCGGGGCGGTGGCGGGGGGATCGGCGGCCGCGAGCACGATCCTCGCACTCGCCGCCGCCATCAGGCACAGCAATGTCGCCGCCGCCGTCTTGATCTTCGGTCTCCCCTTCCGCCCGCCACGGCGCCGGTCGCCGTGCGGCGTCGAAAATGTTAGCCCTGTTGCCGGTGCGCTTCAACGAGGATCGGCTAAAACTTTCGGGCTGGCCCGGTGCGCGGCGCAAAGAATCCGCTAAGCTGGTATGAGTCCCTTGGAATCCGCGATGCCCGAGCCTTACCCCCCGATCGAACCCTACCGCACGCAGCGGCTGAAAGTTTCGGCCCTGCACGAAATCCACGTCGAGGAGTGCGGTAATCCCGAAGGCAAGCCGGTGGTGTTCCTGCACGGTGGCCCCGGCGGCGGCAGCGAACCCTGGCACCGGCAGTTCTTCGACCCCCGGCGCTACCGCATCGTGCTGTTCGACCAGCGCGGCTGTGGCAAAAGCACGCCCTATGCCGAGCTGCGCGAAAACACCACCTGGGACCTGGTCGCCGACCTGGAGGCGATCCGCACCCGGCTCGGCATCGAGCGCTGGCTGGTGTTCGGCGGCTCGTGGGGCTCGACGCTGGCGCTGGCCTACGCCGAAACCCACCCCGAGCGCGTGACCGGACTGATTCTGCGGGGCATCTTCCTGCTGCGGCCGGAGGAGATCCGCTGGTTCTATCAGCACGGCTGCCACTACATCTACCCCGACGCCTGGGAACACTATGTGGCGGCGATTCCGGAATCCGAGCGCGACGATCTGGTCGCGGCCTACTACCGGCGACTGACCAGCGCCGACCCGCGCGTGCGGCGCGAGGCGGCGCGCGCCTGGAGCACCTGGGAAGGCGCCACCAGCAAGCTGGTGCAGAGCGCCGACATGATGGCGCGCTTCGGCAACGAGAATTTCGCCGAGGCGTTCGCCCGCATCGAGTGCCACTACTTCGTCAACGGCGGCTTCTTTCGCAGCCCCAACCAGTTGCTCGAGGACGTCGGCCGCATCCGCCACATCCCCGGCGTGATCGTGCAGGGCCGCTACGACGTGGTCTGCCCGATGAAATCGGCCTGGGACCTGCACCGGGCCTGGCCGGAAGCCGAGCTGCGCATCGTGCCCGACGCCGGCCACGCCGCCAGCGAGCCAGGCATCCTGTCGGCGCTCATCGAAGCCACCGACGCCTTCGCCAGGAAATGATGGCGTTTATCTCGCCGCCAGCGGCACGCCCTCGTCCTCTTTTACCGCGTCCAGCACCAGGCTGGAACGCACGTCCTTGACGCCGGGCAGGCCGATCAGAACCCTCATCGAGAACTCGGCGAAGGCTTCCAGGTCCGGCACCATCACGTACAGCAGGAAATCCAGGTCGCCGGTCATCACGTAGCAGGCGCGCACCTCGGGCCGCCGCCGGATCGCCTCCTCGAAGGCTTCGGTCACGTCCTTGGACTGGCGCTCGATGGACACGCGCACGAAGGCGCGGATGTGCTGACCCAGCCGCGCTGGATCGAGCACCGCGCGATAGCCCGCGATCACGCCCGCGCTTTCCAGCCGGCGCAGGCGGCGCTGGCAGGCGGTGGGCGACAGCGCGATCTTTTCCGCCAACTCCACCACCGGCATGCGGCCGTTCTTCTGCAGCTCGCGCAGCAGACGCAGATCGGTGCGGTCGAGCGTTTCCCGCATTTTTTCAGCACCCATCGCGGTTTCCGTAGAGAAAAACTGCATCAATCCTAGATCATGCGCGCCGATTTGCAAGAAAACTGCGCGAGTTCCGCGTTAAAGTGTCCCAGGTCCGCGGGACCGGAGGAGCCCATGCCGCCGTCCGTCAAAAGCAGATACGTCTCGCGCCGGCCCGACGCCGCCGGCCGTGTCGCCTACAGCGAAGAAGAAAACGCGATCTGGGCGGAGCTCTACGCGCGCCAGAAGAAAGCCGTGGCCCACGCGGCCTGCGAGGAATTTCTCCAGGGGCTGGAACTGCTCAAGCTGCCCGAGGACCGGGTGCCGCAATTGCCGGAGGTCTCGGCCGCCCTGCGCCGCGCCACCGGCTGGGAAGTGGCGCCGGTGCCAGCGCTGATCGAGCTGCCGTTGTTCTTTTCCCTGCTGGCGCAGCGCAAATTCCCCGCCGCGACGTTCATGCGCCGGCGCGAGGATCTGGATTATCTCCAGGAGCCGGACCTGTTCCACGAACTCTTCGGCCACACGCCGCTGCTGACCCATCCCCACTTCGCCGAATTCACCGAGGCCTACGGCAAGCTGGGACTGGCGGCGAACGACGAGGAGCGCGTGTACCTGGCGCGGCTGTACTGGTTCACCGCCGAGTTCGGCCTGATCCAGAAAGCCCGGGGGCCGTTGCGCATCTACGGCGGCGGCATCCTGTCCTCGATCGGCGAAACCGACTACGCGCTGCACAGCGACCGTCCGCAGCGCAAACGCTTCGATCTCATGGACGTGCTGCGCACGCCCTACCGCATCGACATCCTGCAGCCGCTGTACTACGTGATCGAGGATCTGCGCGAACTGTACGAACTGGCGCGCCTCGACCTCCTGGGGCGCATCGCGCAGGCGCGGCGGCTGGGGTTGTACGCGCCGCTGTTCCCTCCCGAGGCGAGCACCGACGAAGCGAGCTATCCGCCGCGGCTGCCCGCGACGCGGCCCGTCTTGCCGCCCGACCGGCGCGCGGCGTAAAACGTCAACCACGCTTCATCGCCGTGAGTTAACTTGCGGCACGCAGCGGTTTTGGAGTGCGCCCATGAACGAGCAGACCAATCCCCTGGGAACCGACGGATTCGAATTCGTCGAGTTCACCGCACCCACCAAGGAGGGCGTGGCGCAACTGCATGCCCTGTTCGAACTGCTGGGCTTTGCCAGGGTGGCGCGCCACCGCAGCAAGGACGTGACTCTGTTCCGCCAGGGCGACATCCACTTCCTGGTCAACGGCACGCCCTACACGCACTTCCAGCAGTTCGCCCTGGCGCACGGACCGTCCGCCTGCGCCATGGGCTGGCGGGTGAAGGACGCGGTCAAGGCCTACGAATACGCGGTGGGCAAGGGCGCGGTGCCTTTCGACACCAAACCCGGATTCATGGAATTGCGCCTGCCGGCGGTGTACGGCATCGGCAACAGCGTGCTGTACTTCATCGACCGTTATGGCGACCGCACCATCTACGACGTGGATTTCGTGCCCATTCCGGGCGCCGACCCGCATCCCCGGGGCGTGGGCCTGACCGCGCTGGATCATCTCACCCACAACGTCGAGCGCGGCAACCTGGACGTGTGGGCCAGCTTCTACGAGCGCATCGGCAATTTCCGCGAGATTCGCTACTTCGACATCGAGGGTCGGCACACCGGCCTGCTGTCCCGCGCCATGACCAGCCCCTGCGGCAAGATCCGCATCCCGATCAACGAAAGCGCGGACGACAAGAGCCAGATCGCGGAGTTCATCCAGCAATACCGCGGCGAGGGCATACAGCATCTGGCGCTCGCCACCGACGACATCTACGCCACGGTGAGCGCGCTGCGCGAGCGCGGCGTGCAGTTCATGGACACGCCGGAGACGTATTACGACAAGGTGGACGCGCGCGTGCCCGGGCATCGCGAACCCCTGGCCTGGCTGCGCGAGCTGCGCATCCTCATCGACGGCAGCGTGCAGGACGGCATCCTCCTGCAGATCTTCACCAGCACGATGATCGGCCCGATCTTCTTCGAGATCATCCAGCGCAAGGGCAACGAGGGCTTCGGCGAAGGCAATTTCAGGGCGCTGTTCGAATCCATCGAGGAGGATCAGATCCGGCGCGGGGTGCTCAAGAGCGAGGCGGCCTGATGAACGGCAAATGGATTTACCGGCCGCATCTGGAAGGCTCGGCCAGCCGCCAGGCGCACGCCGACCTGCCGGCGGGCTGCGTGGAACGCGAGCTGGGCAAGGAAGGCTTCTTCGGCCCCTCCACCCACATGATCCATCCGCGGCCGCCGACCGGCTGGAGCCACTGGGAAGGACCGCTGCGCCCGCGAGCCTTCGATTGCCACCGGCTCGCCGCGCCCGGCGCCTCGCCTTGGCAGGCCGACGAGCTGCTCTACAACGAGCACCTGCGCCTGCGCTGGTGGCAGTGCCCGGTCAGCATGGACCACCTCGTGCGCAACGCGGACGGCGACGAACTGCTGTTCGTGCACGCCGGACGCGCCGAGCTGTACTGCGACTACGGGCACCTGAGCCTGGAACCCGGCGACTACCTCGTGCTGCCGCGCGGGACGATGTGGCGCCTGGAACGACCCGCCGGCGACGAACCGCTTCGGGCGCTGTTGATCGAGGCGACCAACTCCAGCTACCGGCTGCCGGACAAAGGGTTGGTCGGCGAACAGGCGATCTTCGATCCGATGAGGCTGGACCTGCCGACGATCGACGAGCCCTTCAAAGCGCAGCAGCACGGCACAGCGGCGCAGCGCGACTGGCGCGTGGTGATCAAGCGCCGCAACCGCCTGTCCACCGTGACTTATCCCTACAATCCGCTCGACGCGCTGGGCTGGCACGGCGCGCTGTATCCGGTGCGCATCAACCTGCGCCACCTGCGCCCGCTGATGTCGCACCGCTACCACCTGCCGCCGTCGGCGCACACCACCTTCGTCGCCGAGCGCTTCGTGGTGTGCAGCTTCGTGCCGCGGCCGTTCGAATCCGACCCCGGCGCGATCAAGGTGCCGTTCTTCCACAACAACGACGATTACGACGAGGTGATCTTCTACCACGCCGGCGAATTCTTCTCGCGCGACCACATCCGCCCCGGCATGATCACCTTGCACCCCTGCGGCTTCACCCACGGTCCGCATCCCAAGGCGCTCGCCAGGATGCTCAAGCAGGACAAACCCGCGACCGACGAATACGCGGTGATGCTCGACGCGCGCGACGCGCTGGAGGTGAGCGAGGCGGCGGCGCGCATCGAGTGGCCCGACTATCACCGCAGCTGGCGGGCGGAATGAGCCGCGCGCGGCAGGCCGCGCGCCGGATCGGATTACAAATCGGCGCGGGTGTCGCTGATCAAGGCACCAGCAAGTAATGCCCCACGCCCCACTGGCGTCCGCGGTCGTAGCCGAAAAATTCCTCCACCGCCATGAAGAACAACCGCCAGCGTCCGTAGCGCAGTGCCGCTTCCGCCCGACCATAAGTCTGCGCGAACAGCGCCTGCACGGCCGCACGGTTGCGCTCGAGATTTTCTCGCCAAGCGGCGGCGGTCTTGGCGTAATGCTCGCCGCTCAACCACCAGCACTCGGCCACGCGCAGATCGCGCGCATAGTGCAGGAACAAGTCGAAACTGGGCATGATCCCGCCGGTGAAGAAATGCCGCGCCATCCAGTCGCCGCGCCCCTGGCTTTCGAAAGGGTAAGCGAGCTCGCGGTGGCAGAAGACGTGCACGAACAGCGCGCCGTCGTCGGTGAGCCAGCGGCGCAGGCGGCAAAACAACGCCTCGTGGTTGCGCACGTGTTCCAGCATTTCCACCGACACGATGCGGTCGTAACGCTGAGATGGCTGGAACGCGTTCACGTCGGCGGTGAGCACCTCGACGTTGTCCAGGCCGCGCGCCTGCGCCGCACGCAGGATCCATGCGCGCTGCGAGGCGGAATTGGACACGGCCGTGATCCGCGCCTTGGGGAAGCGCGCCGCCGCATACAGCGCGAACGAGCCCCAACCGCAGCCGAGATCGAGCACGCGCATGCCATCGGCGAGCCCCGCGCGTTCGCAGGTCAAGGCCAGCATGGCCTCCTCGGCCTGGGCGAGCGTGCGCACGTCCTGCCACAGCGCGCAACTGTATTTCAGGTGCGGCCCGAGCACGAGGCGAAAAAATTCCGCCGGCACTTCGTAGTGCTGGGCGTTGGCCGCCTCGGTGGCCAGCGCGATCGGCCCGGAGCGCCACTGCGCCAGGCGCGCGCGCAGGGCCTGCTGGTGCCGCGCGGGATCGCGGGCGTGCTCCTCGATCAAGCGCTGCCGGCACAGGTGGCGGATCGCCATGCGCAGGATCGCGTCCGGGATGCGGCCGCTTTCGGCCAGACGGATCAGCACCCCGTCATCCGCAGGTGGGCGGAAGCGCTCGACCGTCGTCCCGGGGGAATTCGATGCGGGTGTCATAAAGCTCTCCGGAGGAATTGCGAATGTTGCTCAAGCCCACGTAGCGCAACAGCTCGCGCGTGTCCGTGGCATAGGCGAGTTCGATCGCGGGCACGATCAACCTGAGCAGGCTGTCGGCCTCGGCGCGTAACTCCACGACGCGGCGCTGCGGGTCGATCTGCTCGGTCACGACGCGAAAGCCGAGGCTCGCCAGCCGGCCGGCCACGGCCAGCTCCACTTGCACGCTCGCGCCGCGCGCGGCGAGCAGTTCGGGCAGGCGCGCCTTGACCATGCAGTCGAAGCCGGCGTCGGCGACCAGGGTATCGCTCCAGGCGATGCTTTTGCGCTGCGTCTGGTCGCCGTGCTTGCGGTACATCTCGTAGCGGTCGCCGGTCTTTTCGGCGCCTTCGAAGTACCCGTCGCGCGAGTCGTCGAGACGAAAGTCCGGCGCGTAAGGATGATCGCCGTAGCGCACGGTCTTGACCGCGAAGCTGCGGCCGTCCGGCCAGCGGTATTCGACCCGGTCGGAGACCAGCTTTCCGCCGCGGAATTGCTGGGCATGATTCTCGGTGTAGAGCAGCGCGCCGGTCTTGCGATCGAGGGCCTGTCCGACCAGGCGCACGACGCGCGCCTCGTCTTGGGCGACCGCGCTCGTCCAGAGCGCCAGCGCGGCCAGCGCCGCCGTGGAAAGGCGCATGGTTCACTCCCGACGCGGTGGCAGGGGAATGAAGGCGCTGGTGCGCCGGACGTATTCCGCATAGCCGGCGCGGCGCGAGGCCGCCTCGGCCTCCTCCACGGTCGGCACGCCCGAAACCTTGAGCAGCAGAAAAACGATGGCGAGCGGGCCGAGCAGGGACAGCCAGGCGCCCGGCGCGCCAAACGCCAGGCACGGGTACGCGAACCAGTAGACGCACTCGAAGAAAAAATTGGGATGCCGCGAATAACGCCACAGTCCGGTGTCGAGCACACGGCCGGCGTTGCGCGGATCGCGCCGGAAGCGCGCCAGCTGGGCGTCGGCCAAGGCCTCGCCGACCAGACCCACGAGGCCCAGCGCCAGGCCCAGCGCCCACCACGCGGCGCTCGGCGGTTGCGGACGGGCGCAGATCGGCACGAAGCTGAGCGCCAGCGCCCAGGCGATCAGGGCCTGCACCACAAAAAATCCCAACATGCGGCGATCGGCGGCCGCGCCCCAGGCGCTGCGCAGCCGCGCGTAGCGGCGCTCTTCCCGAGGGCCAGCGTTGCGCATCGCCAGATAGCCGCCCAGACGCAGCGCCCAGGCCCCGGCCAAGGCGGCCGTGGCCAGGCGCGGCAGGAGAGCGCCGCGGCCGTAGACCGCATAGATGAGCGCGCCCAGACCGATGATGAAGACCCAGGCCGCATCCACGATGCCGGCGTTCCTGGTGCGCAACTGGCGCGCCCAGACCCCGACCACGATCAGGATCGCGACCGCCAGATGCAGCAGCGCCGGCCCGATCACGGCGCCCTCACAGCGCGCTCTGCGCGGCGCGCAGCGCCTCGCGCGCCCGCTGCATCCGCGCCAGCGCGAGCATGGTCAGCGTCCAGATCGCGCCCAGCGCCAGCAAGGGCTGCCAGACGGGCGTCGCCAGGTGCACGGCGCCCAGGCGTTGCCCCGCCCAGTACGAGAGCGGGCCGCCCGCGGCGCCGAAGAGCGCGGCCAGTGCCGGATGCGAGCCGATCCAGCGCAGGGAATGATTCAAGGTCAGCGCGAAATTGAGCCACAGCGCGGCCAGCCAGGCCGGCGCGAGTCCGCCCGGCAGCGGCGCGCCCTGGTAGGCGATCAGCCCGGCGTGCATGAGCGCGGTATCCACGAGCGGGCCGCCGGCGGCGAGCAGCAGCGCGAGGACCAGATCGTCGCGCCGGCATGCGGACCAGCGGAAGTGCACGGGCAGCCAGGCGGCGAGCAGCAGAGCCCCGATCCAGACGCGCCCGTGCGCGGCACCCAGCGCGATGGCGAACCAGATGAGCTGGAACGCCAGGGCGTTGATCCAGACCTTCATGCGCGCACCGGCGCGCGTCGGCACTGGGGCGCGACGAACAACAGCTGCACCACCGCGTTGAAATGCTCGGCGAAGCCCGCTTCGCAGATCGCGAGGTAAAAATCCCACAGCCGCTGGAAAACCTCGCCATAGCCCAGGGCGCGGATCTCCGCCTGCCGCTCCCAGAAGCGCTTCCGCCAGGCCGCCAGCGTGGCCGCGTAATCGCGCGAGAAATCCTCCAGGTGGAACAGGCGCAGCCGCGTGTGGGCGGTGGCGACTTCCAGCAGCCGCGTCAGCGAGGGTAGGTGTCCGCCGGGGAAGATGTAGCGGCGGATGAAGTCCGAGGAGCGCCGGTACAGGTCGTAGCGCTGGTCGGGACAGACGATGGCCTGGATCAGCGCCTGGCCGTCGGGCTTGAGCAGGCGCTCGCAGACGCGGAAGTAGTCCGGATGATGTTCGTGGCCCACCGCCTCGATCATCTCGATGGACACCAGTTTGTCGTAACGCCCCTCGAGCGCCCGGTAGTCGCGCAACAGCACCTGCACCCGATCGGCAAGCCCCGCCGCCTGCACGCGCTCGCAGGCCAGGCGATGCTGTTCCTGCGACAAGGTCGTGGTCGTCACCTGCGCTCCGTAACGGCCGGCGGCATGCAAGGCGAAGCTGCCCCAGCCGGAACCGATCTCGATCACGCGATCGCCGGGTTTGAGTTCCAGCTTGCGGCACACCGTGTCGAGCTTTTCCCGCTGGGCTTCTTCCAGGGTCTCGGCGCCGGTGCGGAACATCGCCGAGGAGTAGGTGAGGCTACGGTCCAGGAAGGTGCGGAAGAAGGCATTGCCCAGATCGTAGTGGGCGGCGATGTTGAGCCGGCTGCGGCGCGGATCGTTGCGGTGCCGCCAGTCGAAGAGCTTGAGCAGCGGCAGCCGCAGCCGCGCCAGCCCGCCGTCCAGGCGGTCCAGATGGTCGATGTTGCGCAGCATCAGCCGCACCAGGCCCACCAGATCGGGCGCGCTCCACAGGCCGAGCGCGTAGGCCTCGCCCAGTCCCACGGTCCCGCCGAGGACCGCATAGCGGTAGAAATCCGGGGAATGGACGTTGGCCTGCAGGATGGGACCGCCGGCCTCGCCCAGCACGAGCGGCTCGGCGCCGTCTTCCCGGACTTGCACCGCGCCGTGGCGCAAGCCGGAGAGCGCATCGAGAAAGCCGCGCCGGAAGCGCTCGAGCCAGAAACGACCGGCGGACCTGGGCTTCAGTTCGCGGGTAAAGGAATGAATCGAGACAGACATGGCGATCGTTCAGTGGGCGTGTTTGGGATGAGGGAAAAAGGGCACCCGCTTGCGCCACAGGCGCAGCGCCTGCCAATAGATGGCGGCGAGCACCTTGGCCGTCATGAACGGGGTTCGGAGCAGCACGCGCGCCAGCGTGCGCCCGTCGAGGGGGTATTCCTGGCAGGCGAGCTGCGCTGCGAAGAGGCGCCGCTGCGCGCGCAGCGCCTCGATGGAAAGCCGCAGCCGTCCGCAGGAGCGCCGGAACGCGAGCCGGTACTTGAGATCCATGGGCAGGAAAGGCGAAACGTGGAAGGTCTTGCCGAATTCGATCACGTGCTCCTGCGCCTGCGGGTCGGGCACCGGCAACACGTAGGCGTGCTGCTCGTTCCAGGGCGTGTTGTGGACCTCCGCGATCATGGCTTGCAAGCCGCCGTCGCGGCCGTGGCACAGATACAGGCTGATGGGGTTGAAACAGATCCCGAAATAGCGCGGCTGGGTGAGCAGCCACACCGCGCCCTGCGGGCGCTGCCCGGTACGGGCTTCCACCAGATCGCGCGCGGCGGTGGCCAGATCGGGAGCGCCGCCGCGCAGATGGTCTTGCCGCAGGAGGCACGCCAGGTTGGGTCGGTTGACCGACCACAGCCAACGTCCCTGGAACGCATCGCCCAGCCGGTCGAGATCCAGGCCGAGCATGCTGACGCGGTACCGGAAATGGTGCACGACCGGCGCGAAACGCACGTGCGACACGCTGCCGAACAACACCCGGTGGGCACTCACAGGGAACCCCCTAGGCTGCGCGCCACCGCCAAGGCGCTACGCACGCCGTCCTCGTGGAATCCGTTTTCCCAGTACGCGCCACAATAATGCGTGTTGCGCTGGCCGTCGATCTCCGCGCGCCGCGCGCGGGCGCGGGATGAGGCTTTGGTGTACACCGGATGCGCGTAGCAATAACGTCCCAGAATCTTCTCCGGTGCGATCTCCTCGCTGCGATTGAGCGTGATGCAGAACTCCACGGGCGCCGAGAGGCCTTGCAGACGGTTCATGTGGTAGGTGACGGTGGCCGGCCGCTGCGGATCGCCGGTCAGACGGTAATTCCACGAGGCCCAGGCGCGCCGGTTGCGCGGCAAGAGCCGCGCGTCGTGATGCAGGACCACGTCGTTGGCCTGGTAGGGCAGGTCGCCGAGGATTTCGCGCTCGCGGTCGGTCGGATCGGCGAGCAGCGCGAGCGCCTGATCGCTGTGACAGGCGAAGATCACCCGGTCGAAACGCTCCTCGTCGCCCACGCCGCGGACCAGGACGCCGGCTTCCGTCCGCTGCACGGCGCGCACGGGCACGCCGGCGCGCAGGCGCGGGCCCAAGGTCTGCGCCAGCCGTCGCACATATTCCCGCGATCCTCCTTCGATGACGTACCACTGCGGCTGGTCGAACACGCTGAGCAGGCCATGATTGGAGAAAAATTCCACGAAATGGTCCACCGGGAATTCGCCGGCCACCGCCAGCGACCCCGACCAGATCGCCGCGCACATCGGCAACAGGTAACGCCGCACGAAGGCCTGGGAATAGCGGTTCGTCTGGAGATACTCGCCCAGACTCAGACCGCAAGGCGCGCCCAGCAGTCGGCGGCTTTCGCGGTTGAAACGCAGGATGTCGAGCAGCATCCGGTGATGTTGCGGGCGCAGCAGGTTGCGCGGCTGGGCGAACAGCCCGGTCAGACCCTCGCTGCTATATTCGATGCCGCTGTCGGCACAGCTGACGCCGAAGCTCATGCGCGTGGGCCGGCGGCGCACGCCGAGCCGTTCGATGAGCCGCCCGAACTGCGGATAGGTGCGATCGTTGTAGACGATGAAACCGGTATCGATGGCGTAACGGAACCCGCCCAGCTCGACATCGACCGTGTGCGCGTGCCCGCCCGGCTCCGGCTCCTTTTCGAACAGCACGACGTCGTGCGTGTTTCGGAGCGCGTAGGCACAAACCAACCCGGCGACCCCCGCCCCGACCACCGCGATGCGCATGTCTCATCCTCTCAGCGACCTCCCGAATACGGGTCGGACGGCGATTCGGATGCGCGCCGGGCACGGACGATGCGCCCCCGGCCGGTCGGGGCCAGCGCACGGCGAGGACGTGGAATCGCCCGACCCGCAGCCGCGCGGACGCCCCCGTGTACCACGACCGGGGGCGTTCAAACCAGGGGCGTTCAAAAAAACGCCGGCGCTTGCGCGCCGGCGCGTGTCCGCGTCGTTTAACTCGCCGCGATCACTCCTCGGGCGGAGGCGGCGGGGTCCCGCCCTGTGCGGCGTGTTTTTCCAGCCACTGCTGCGCGCGCGCCTTGTGTTGCGCCTGGAGCTGGGCGAGCTGGGCCTTCTGCGCGTCGGTCAACACGCCATAGGCCTTGGTCATGAAATCGGCCTCGGCCTGCACGCGCGCCTGGGCCGCCGCGCTCGCCGCCTGGCTCAGCTTGGCTTGCGCGGTGGCGAAGTCGCTGGTGCCGGGCTGCGCCGTCAGGAACGCCAGCCGTGCCTGGAACAGCGCCTGCATCTGCGGCTTGAGGCTTTGCATTTCCTGCCGGCCGTAGTCGCGCAGGGTCTGCTTCTGGGCGTCGCTGAGACCGAGCTGGCGCAGCTCGCGCATGAAGGGCATCGGCGGGTGGTGGTGCCGCATCATCGGGTGCGGCGGCGGGGAGCCATCGTCGGGCGGCTGGGCGAAGGCGGCGGCGGATCCGCCGAGGGTCAGCACCAGGGTGGAGATCAGGAATAAGGTCTTGCGCATGAGAGTCCTCCTGCAAAAGTTTGGCGCCAGGATTGGACGCCGGCTCGGGGTTGAGGATCGTTGTCGTGCGGTAAAGTTGGGTAAACGGCCCTGCGGCCCCGTTGCACGGCGGCCGTTCTCCCCCGGACAGTAAACCCATGTCCCGCATCCTGATCGCCGACGACGACCGCGAGCTGTGCGCCCTGCTCGCCGACTATCTGCGCCGCGAAGGTTTCGAGGTCGAGGCGGTACACGACGGGGCCGCGGCATTGGCGCGCTTGTACGATGCGCAACGGCGCCCCGACTTGCTGATCCTGGACGTGATGATGCCGGGCCGCGACGGCCTGGAGACTCTGCGCGAACTGCGGCTCCAGCAGCGCCTGCCGATCATCATGCTGTCCGCGCGTGGCGAACCGGTGGATCGCGTGATCGGCCTGGAACTGGGCGCCGACGACTATCTCTCCAAGCCCTGCCTGCCGCGCGAATTGCTGGCGCGCGTGCGCGCGCAACTGCGGCGTCAGATGCAGCCGCCGGCCGAGGACTTGACGGTCGGCGCGCTGCATCTGTGTCCGGCCGAACGGCGCGCCGAGCTCGCCGGGCACGAGTTGCGCCTGACCGGCGCGGAGTTCGCCTTGCTGCTGACGCTGGCCCAGCACGCCGGCGAAGTCGTGGACAAATCCCGGCTCACGCGGCTGGCGCTGGGACGCGAGCTGGAGCGTTTCGATCGCAGCATCGACGTGCACGTCAGCCGGCTGCGGCGCAAGCTCGCCGAAGCGGGCGGCGCGGCACCGACCATCGAGGCGGTGCGCGGCGTCGGTTACCTGATGATCGCGCCCAAGCGATGAGACGCCCGCGTCTCTACGTCCGTCTGTTGCTGTGGTTCTGCGCGGCCAACGTGGTCACGCTGCTGGTCAGCGTCGCCGTCACCGAACGCCTGGCGCGGCTGGCTTACGGCAACGAACCGGATTGGCAGCGTCTGGCGCAAGAGGCCGACGCGGCCTACATCCAAGGCGGCAAGCCCGCGCTGGCCCGCTGGGCCGCCCTCATGCGGCGGCGCGAACACCTCCTCGCCACCTTGTACGAGAACGGTCGCAACCTGCTCGACGAGCCGCCATGGCGGCCGCCGCGCGGCGCGCCGGACGGGACGGAATCCGATCGCTCACCGCCCCCTCCGCCGGGCGCGGCTGACGAGCCGCCGCACGAGCTGTTCCTTCTACGGCCGCGGCTGGCGCAATTGCTGGACAGCGACAGCATCGTGCTGCGCCTGGCGCCTTCCTTATGGGCGGCGGGACAGCGCGTGGTCGGCGCCGACGGCGTGGCGCGTCAGTTCGTGGCGGTGCGCGGACCGCATCCGCCGCGCGCGCGCCTGGAGCTGTTGCTGGCGGTGCAGATCGTGCTGTCCTTGATGGCCATCGGCGCGGTCGGCTGGTGGGTCGCGCGCGGCATCGCGCGGCCGCTGGCCGCGCTGCAGGGCGCCGCGCAACGCATGGCCGCGGGCGATCTTGCGGCGCGCGTCGGCGGCGCGCCCGGCGAGGACGAAATCGGCACCCTGGCGCGCGAATTCGACCGCATGGCCGCGCGCCTTCAGGCGCTGGTGCAACACGAGCGCGGCGTGTTGCAGGACGTGTCCCACGAACTGCGCTCGCCGCTGGCGCGCCTGCAGCTGATCCTGGAGCTGGCGCGGCGCGAGCCGCAAGCGTCCGAGCACTATGCCCGGGCCGAGCGCGAGATCGCGCGGCTGGACGCGCTGATCGAGGAACTCCTGGCGCTGTCGCGCATGGAGGCCGAGCTGCCGGGCATGGTGCGCGAGCGCGTGGACCTCGCCCGGCTCGCCTCCGAATGTGTGGCCGGCGCCGAGCTGGAAGCGCGCGCGCAGGGCGTGAGCCTGGAACTCGCCGTGTCTCCGGGGATGGAAATCATCGGCAGTCCGCAACTGCTGGCGCGCGCGCTGGACAATCTGCTGGCCAACGCCATCAAGTTCGGCGCCGGCGGCGCGGTGCGGATCGCGCTGGCCCGCGCGGGCGAAACGCTCGAGCTCACGGTGCGCGACCACGGTCCCGGCGTACCGCCGCAGGAACTCCCGACGCTGTTCCGGCCATTCTTCCGCGGCGCCAACGCCGCGCGGGCGGAAGGCCACGGCCTGGGGCTGGCGATCGTGGAACGCATCGTCCGCGCCCACGGCGGCGAAATCGCCGCCGAAAACGCCGCGGGCGGCGGACTGCAGGTGCGGCTGAGCCTGCCCGCGGCGCCACCGGGCGCGGCGTAAAATCGGCGCAAACCGGTCCGCGCTGGACGACCAACGCAAGCGATGAAACTGGCCACTCTCAAGGACGGCAGCCGCGACGGCCGGCTGGTGGTGGTGTCGCGCGATCTGTCGCGCGCGGCGCCGGCGCCGCAGGTCAAGACCCTGCAAGCCGCGCTCGACGACTGGGAGGCCATTGCTCCGGAATTGCTCGCGCTCGCGCAACGGCTGGATGCCGGCATGATCGCTGGCACCCTGGAATTCGACCCCGCCGCATGCCTGGCGCCGCTGCCGCGCGCCTATCAGTGGGCGGACGGCTCGGCCTACGTCAATCACGTGCAGCTCGTGCGCAAAGCGCGCGGCGCCGAGCTGCCGCCGTCGTTCTGGACCGATCCGCTGATGTATCAGGGCGGCTCCGACAGTTTTCTGGCGCCGACCGAAGACATCCCGCTGGCCGAGGAATCCTGGGGTTGCGATCTGGAGGCCGAAGTCGCGGTCATCATCGACGACGTGCCGCTGGGCGCCACCGCGGAGACGGCGCGCGCGGCGATCCGGCTCCTGGTCCTGGTCAACGACGTGTCGCTGCGCCATCTGATTCCCGCGGAACTGGCGAAAGGCTTTGGCTTCTTTCAGTCCAAACCGTCGAGCGCCCTGTCGCCCTGCGCGGTCACGCCGGACGAGCTGGGTGCGGCCTGGGACGGCGGGCGCGTGCATCGGCCGCTGCTGAGCCAGGTCAACGGCGTGCCGCTCGGCGCCCCGGACGCGGGCGTGGACATGACCTTCGATTTCCCGACCCTCATCGCCCACGCGGCGAAGACGCGGCGGCTCACCGCCGGCAGCCTGATCGGCTCCGGGACCGTGTCCAACCGCGGGCCCGACGGCGGACCGGGCGCGCCGATCGCCGAAGGCGGAGTGGGCTACTCCTGCCTGGCGGAGCTGCGCGCGGTGGAAACGCTGCGCCACGGCGCGCCGCGCACGCCGTTCCTCAAATGGGGCGATCGCGTGCGCATCGAGATGCTCGACGAAACCGGACGCTCGATTTTCGGCGCCATCGACCAGCGCGTGGCGCCGGTGTCTTGACCGTGTTCAAGCTCTATAGCTATTGGCGTTCGTCCTCCGCCTATCGCGTGCGCATCGCGCTCAATCTCAAAGGCGCGGCCTACGAGATCGTGCCGGTGCATCTGCTGCGCGACGGCGGCGAGCAGCACCGTCCGGAATACCGGGCGCTCAATCCCCAGGAATTGGTGCCGCTTTTGGCGGACGGGGCGTTCTGCCTCGCCCAATCCCTGGCGATCTTTCAGTATCTGGAGACGCGGCTGCCGCAACCGAAGCTGGTGCCGGAAGACCCGCGCGAGGCGGCGCGCATGTGGGCCTTCTGCCAGGCCGTGGCCTGCGAGATCCAGCCGCTGCAGAACACCCGCGTGCTGCACTACCTGGAACATCCGCTCGGCGTGGACGAGGCGCGCCGACGGCAATGGCTGCATCACTGGATCGGCACGGGGCTGGCGGCGCTCGAGGGGATGCTCGCCTCACGGGCCAGTGGCGCCTGCTGCTTCGGCGACACTCCGACGTATGCCGACTGCTGCCTGGTGCCGCAGCTCTACGCCGCGCGCCGCTACGGGGTGGCGCTCGCGGCGTTTCCGCGCCTGCTCGCCATCGAAGCGCGCTGCGCGGAACGCGAGGCGTTCCGCCGCGCCGCGCCGGAGGCCCAGCCGGACGCGCCGCCGACTTCAGGATGAGGCGGCGCGCAACCGTTTGAGCTCTTCGGCGTGCGCCAGGCGCGCCCGACGGCGCAACTCGGCTTCGGTGTAGCGGCGTTTCTCGTCCTCGGTTTCCGGTCGTAGCGGCGGCACCGGCCGCGGCCGGCCGTTGGCGTCCAGCGCCACGAACGTGAGGTACGCGGACAGGATGTGGCGCCGCGCTCCGCCGCCCACCGCTTCGGCTTCGACCTTGACGCCGACTTCCATCGACGTGTTCCAGGCGCGGTTGACCGCGGCATGCATCACCAGCACGTCGCCGCGCTTGGCCGGCGCCATGAAATGCACCGCGTCCACGCTCACCGTCACGGTCACGCCGCCGGCGTGCCGGTCCGCGACCACCGCGGCCAGACGATCCATCTGCGCCATGATCATGCCGCCGAACACCGTGTCGTTGGCGTTGAGGTCGTTGGGGAACACGAGGTACACCTGTTCGCGCACGGCGGAATCGGCGACCGCGCGCGGGGCCAAGGCTTGCGCATCGTTCATGGCGCAATCTTAGCGCGCCGCTCGGGATGCCGCTTGCGCGGCGCGCGTCCGCTTGGTAGTGTAATGAACGGTACATTTCATTTACAGCCAGCGCTCCACCGACCATGCCCGTT
>JADGHB010000087.1 GCA_019689635.1 Nevskia sp.
AAGCCGCGCTCGCCGAACTCGCGCTCCGCGGCCGCGAGGAGCTTGCGGCGCGTGCGCGCGCCGCGCGCGGTGAGCGGCGGCCCCGGTTTCTTGGTGCGGCGGCGCACGGTCTCCTCCCGTTCTAATTTGACAGTTGGTTCAACTATCGAAAATCTAACGCCGCAAACTCCGCCGGTCAAGGTTTGCGCGGAGCAAAAAGAAAGCCCCGCGGGGCGGGGCTTGCGCTGCGGCGCGGCCGCGGGTTAGGCGAGCTTGGCGGCGTCGAAGAAGGAAGACATGCGCTGGGCCAGCATGAGATCGCCGTCGAGCTGCAGCTTGCCGGTCATGAACGCCGTCATGCCGTTGAGCTCGCCCTTCATCAGCGCCACCAGGTCCTCGTCCGCCATGGTGATGGTGACGTCGGCGTTGCTGGCCGTCCCGGCGGTGACGCTGCAGGTGCCGTCCTTGATGGTGGCGTAGTGCGGTTGCGAACAGTTGAACTGGATCACGGCGCTGGTTCCGGCGGCGGCACCGGCGTCGAACGCGGCGGGGAGTTTGTTGAGCAGATCGGTAACCGTCATTTCTGATGCTCCTGGAGTGGAGTTCGCATGCTAGCGGTGCGGTGTGCGGCGAGCAATACGGGAGTAAGGCCGGTTACGCTTGGAGATGCTCCGCCGTCGCGTTCGCCTCCGGGGCGAGCAGAAAGTGCGCGCGCGCCAGCGCCACCGGCTTGGTTGCTTCGGACTGCCAGCAGCGCACCTGCACCTGCGCGACGCGCCGGCCCAGGCGCGTGAGCTCGCAGGCGGCGTAGCTGTCCTCCGGGCGAGCGGAGCGCAGGTAGTCGATGGAAAAATCGATGCTCTTGGGCACCCGGTCCTGCTCCAGGACCAGCAGCAGTTGCAAGAGAGCGGCGCTTTCCATGAAGCCGGCGACCACGCCGCCGTGCAGCGCCGGCAGCCGCGGATTGCCGACCAGCGCCTCGCGGTAGGGCAGACGCAGGACCGGCGCCTGCGCATCGCGCTGGTGCAGGCGCAGACCCAGCCACTCGGCATAAGGGACGAAGGCCAGCAGCGCGCCGAAATCGCCGCCGTCGCGCACGGCGCGCCGCGCTTCGGCGAGCGTCATGGCGTCTCCTCGTGCATCGATCGCGTCGCATGCATGAAGGTCGCGAGGCTGGTCGCCACCGGTGCGCCGGGATCCTCCTGCCACACCGCAGCGCGCGCGAAGGCGATGCGCGCGGTCAGCCGGTAGCACTCGGCGCGGCAGATCAGCGCCTGCGGCGGCCGCACCGGTCGCAGGTAGTCCACGCGCAGGTCCAGCGTGGCGATGGTGACCAGGCCGCCGATGCGGGCGTGCACGGCAAAGCCGCATACCGAATCGATCAGGCTGGTGACCACGCCGGTGTGCACCAGGCCGCGCTCGCGGTCGCCGAGAAACTCCGGTCGCAGCGGCAGCGCCGCCTCGGCGAACTCGCGTTCCACGCGCAGCAGGCGCAGGCCCAGTTCGCGCATGTGCGGCACGAGGGTGGCGAAGCGCTGGGCGAGCGCCAAAGGAAGCGTCGGTTCGTTCATGAGCGCGTCAGCTCGATGCGTCGCAGCTCGCCGCCGGCGCAGCGCAAGTATTCCTGCCGGTCCGGCCGCCAGTCGGCCAGTACGATGCGCTCCCGGCGCTGTCCGCCGTCCTGGTATACGTGCTCGGCGGGCCGGTGGGTGTGGCCGTGGATGATGCGCGTCACGCGCGCGCCTTCGAAGGCGGCGCGGATCGCGGCCTCGCTCACGTCGGTGATCGCCTCGGGCTTGCCGGCCTGATCGCGCCCGCTGCGCGCGCGCGCGTAAGAGGCGATGGCGCGGCGCAGTGGCAGCGGGAAGGCGGCGTACAACGCGCGCGGCGCGGGATGGCGCGAGAACCGCCGCCAGCGCTGATAGCCGCGGTCTTGCGTGCAAAACCGGTCGCCGTGCGACAGCAAGGTCGGCACGCCGTCGAGCGTCGCGCGCTGCGGATCGTCCAGCAGCCGCGCGCCGGTGGCGGCGGCGAAGCCGGCGCCGATCAGGAAATCGCGGTTGCCGTGCATGAAATACAGTTCCACGCCGGAGTCGCTGAGCGCGCGCAGGGCCGCGATCTCGGGCGCATGGTCTTGCAGTCCTGCGTCGTCGCCGATCCACACGTCGAACAGATCGCCGAGGACATACACCGCCTGCGCGGCCCGCGCCGGCCCGGCGAGAAAGCGCAGGAAGCTTTCGCGCAGCGGCGAGGGTTCGCGCGGCAGGTGCAGATCGGACAGCAACAGGACGGCGGTTTCAGGCATGAGCGGCCGCCGCGTTCTCGGCCAGGGTCAGCGCCTGCTCGATCACCGCCCAGTCCGCGTCCGGCGCGTGCGCGCGCTCGGACAGCATCCGCCGGAACGCGCGCGCGCCCGGCTGGCCGCGATACAGGCCCAGCAGATGGCGGGCGATGTGGCGCAGCCGCGCACCCGCTGACAGCTCGCGCTCCACGTAAGGACGCAGGCGCGTCAGCACGTCGGACCGCGACGGCGCGGCGTGTGTTTCGCCGAACAGCCGCGCATCCACCTGCGACAACAAATAGGGATTCTCGTAGGCCTCGCGGCCCAGCATCACGCCGTCCACCTCGCGCAGATGGCGTTCGCATTCCGCAAGCGTGCGCACGCCGCCGTTGAGCACGATGGTCAGTTGCGGAAAATCCTGCTTGAGGCGATAGACGCGCTCGTAGCGCAGGGGCGGGATTTCGCGGTTCTCTTTGGGCGACAGGCCGGACAGCCAGGCCTTGCGCGCGTGGACGATGAAGCATGTGCTGCCGGCGTCGGCGACGGTTTCCACGAAGCCGCGCAGGAATTCGTAGTGCTCCGTTTCGTCCACGCCGATGCGGCATTTCACCGTCACCGGCACGCCGGCGGCCGCGCGCATCGCGCGCACGCACTGGGCGACGCGCCGCGGTTCCAGCATCAAACGCACGCCGAAGCAGCCCTCCTGCACGCGGTTGGAAGGGCAGCCGCAGTTGAGGTCGATCTCGTCGTAGCCCAGACGCGCGCCCAGCTCCGCGCTGCGCGCGAGCGCCTCGGGATCGTTGCCGCCGAGCTGCAAGGCCACCGGGTGCTCGAGCGCGTCGAAGCGCAGCAGGCGTTGCGCGTCGCCGTGGAGGATCGCGCCGGTGGTGATCATCTCGGTGTAGAGCCGCGCGCGCCGCGACAGCAGCCGCAGGAAATATCGGCAGTGCGCGTCGGTGACGTCCATCATCGGCGCCACGCAGAAGCGCCAGGGATTGGCCGGCACCGTGCCGGATTCGTCGAAGGTCCTCATGCGCTTATTATCGCAGGGCGGGCGCCGCGGGTTCGGCTTGCGCTTGCGCGGCGGCGCCAAAAGGAGCGTTCCATGTCGAAAGAAATCGGTTTTATCGGGCTCGGCAGCATGGGCATGCCCATGGCCGGCAATCTCGCCAAGGCCGGCTATGCGGTGCGCGCGTACAACCGCACCCGCAAGAGCGGACTGCGAGAGGGCATCGTTGCCGTGGAGAATCCTCGCCAGGCTGCGGCCGCGGGCGTCGTCGTGACGATGGTCGCGGACGACGCTGCCCTGCGGGCGGTCTGCGAAGGCGAAGGCGGGCTGCTCGCTGGCTTGCCGCACGATGGCTTACACATCTCGATGAGCACCGTGGCGCCGGCCACGGTCCAGGCGCTCGCCGGCGAGCATGCGCGGCGTGGCCAACGGTTCGTCTCCGCGCCGGTGTTCGGCCGGCCGCAGGCCGCGGCCGCAGCGCAATTGTGGATCGTCGCAGGCGGCGCAGACGCAGCGCTGGCCCAGGCCGCTCCGGTTTTCGCCGCGCTTGGGCAAGGCCATTTCCATGTCGGGCCGAAGCCCGAAAGCGCCAACATCGTGAAGCTCGGCGGCAATTTCCTCATCGCGGCGATGCTGGAAGCGCTAGGCGAGGTCTATGCGCTGGGCCGCAAGGCCGGCCTCGCGCCAGCCGAGTTGCTCAAGATTTACAACACGGCGCTATTCAAATCGCCGATTTACGAGAACTACGGCCGGCTCGCCGCGGAAGCGCGCTTCGATCCGCCGGGCTTCAAACTCCGGCTGGGACTCAAAGACCTGCGCCTGGTGCTGCAGGCCGCGCAGGCACTGGAGACGCCCATGCCGCTCGCCAGCCTGATCCACGACCACATGCTCGCCGGCGTTGCTCGTGGCTTGGGCGAACTCGACTGGGCGGCCTTGACCCGCGTGCTCGCCGAGAACGCGGGCTGCACCTGAAGGTCTCAGGAAAACGCTTCGAGAAACGCTAGTCCGCATCCGTCATGAGGGGGATCGAGCGCACACCCGTCGCTCGAGGCGGCACCGCAGACAGGCCGAAAGCCGATCGGTCCGAAAATCCGTGGAACACCTCGTTCCCCTGGTGAAACCGCCAGCCAGCGAAAATTCCATCGCGCCCTCATTGGTTTATCTGAGGCTTTTACTCAATGTCGATCTAAAACAATACAAGGAAGAAATCATGAACGCCGTCACCGAGGAAATCGACCGCATCGCCGTTCTGGAGATTCCCGAGGGATTCGCCGCGCAAGCACTTTACAACCTTGTCGGACCTCCTGGAACTCTTCAATAAAACGGCATCAGATCGAGCGATGCTGCATGCTAGAAAACAGAAAAGTTTAAGCGGGGGATAGCGAGACGAGGGTGTCGGATATCGATTTCCTTTCCGGCCTGAACTCCCCAGTCAGCTGCGGTCTTGAACAGGGCGGCGGTAGAGTCGGCGCGGCAAGCCTTGTTTCTTCGACGAAGCCGTGGCGACAGCGCCAAGGAAACAAGCCGCACCGGGCGGGGTTGACGCCTTTCTTATGACGGCAGGGATTTCGCCGCGGAAATCGCCCCACAATCCGCGATAACTGGAAGACGGGCCCCGGCTTCAATGAGGCCGCGGCGAATTCGCCGCGGAAATGGGCCACCGCCGCAGACAGGAATTGACCAAAGCATGCTTCAATGAGGCCGCGGCGAATTCGCCGCGGAAATGTGTATGCGCCGCGATCGCCGCCGGAGACCGTGAGCTGGCTTCAATGAGGCCGCGGCGAATTCGCCGCGGAAATCAAGAAGCAGAAAGGCTCAAATCGCCGCGCCAAGGCGGCTTCAATGAGGCCGCGGCGAATTCG
>JADGHB010000038.1 GCA_019689635.1 Nevskia sp.
ATCTGTTTAAAACACCCCCCCCAGCCACCCCGCCCCCGCAACCCCGCCGGGGCGCCCCCCGCCCGGGCGCGCGCCCGGGCGCGCGCACGGCATCCGCAAGCGCCCGCAGATAGGCCGGTTCGTCGTGATAGCCGAGTCGCGTGCGCAGTGCCGGCAGCCAGCGACGACGCTGCAAGGCGCGGAATAGCGCATCCAGACTGGCGCCGGTGGTGGCGTCCGAGTACTGAGGGTACAGGGGTACGACGAGCAGATGCCGAACGTAATCTGCCGCCAGCCGTTCGAGCGACGTGGCGATGGAAGGTTCGCCATAGGTCATCGCGAGCGCCACGGGAATCTCGGTATGGAAAATTTCCGCCAATCGTGTGCGCAAGGCGTCCGCCAGCCGTTGCGAGTGAACGAGCAGCGGCGAGCCTTCCACGCTCCAGATCTTGGCGTAGGCGTGGGCGAGGCGGCGCGGACGCAGCGGCAGGATGAAGCCATGCAGAATCGGCCACCACAGAACGCGCGGCAGCCTCACCACGCGCGGATCGGACAAGAACACGCGCAGATAACTGCGGATGGCGGGAGCGCTGGGCGCTCGGGGCGTGCCGAGATTGAGCAACAGCACGCCGGCCCGGGGAGAACCCGTCCGCGCCGTGCTTTCGTCGAGCGTTGCCCGATAGCGCATTGCTTCACTCTGCGTCGGGGAGCGGCCGACGCATCGCGCGGGCGATTCGGCCGGTGTGCAGGCGTCGGAAGTAGTCGTGATAGGCGCGCATCGCGCGGCCACCCAGGATCAGCATCAACGGCAGGTTGATGGCGTACATGAAACCCATGCCCACGGTACTGATGGCGTCGAGTTGCACCGAGGTCTGGATGAAGCCGAAGGTGGCCGCCGCGGCGGCGCAGCACCACAACAGGCGATAGAGCGTGACGTGACGAGCCAGGCCCAGGTAAATCACGCCCTGTTCGCCGTAATAGCCGTAACTGATGATGCACGACAGACCGAACACCCACACCGCCAGCGTGATCAGCCAGCGACCGAGTCCGGGCTGCACCGCGTCGAAAGCCTTGGCCACCAGCGTGGCACCGCGGTAGTCCGCGAACAGCCCGCCCTCCGCCATGCGCGGAGTCGCGGTGGCGGAGATCGGCTGCCAGTCGATCGTCGGTCCCTGGTCGCGCAGGTGCACGCTGCCGTAGAGGCGCTGGCGCTGACCATCCGCTTCGACGACGACGAACACCGGCGCGCCGTCGCTATGGAGTTCCGCCGGCGCGCCGGGCGGCAGACGGTCGAGCTGCGGCGCCCAGCCGCCGGCGGTCCGCACGATCGCCGGCGGCGTTTGCCAGCCCACCGCCGGCGCGCGGGCCCACACCCCGGTGGACAGCACCACCAGGCCGGTGACGGTGCACACGAAGATCGTGTCGATGAAGGGTTCGAGCCCCGCGACCACGCCTTCGGTGACTGGCTCTGGTGTCTTCACCGCCGAATGCGCGATCGGCGCGGTGCCGAGCCCCGCTTCGCTGGAAAACAGCGCGCGCTTCATGCCCCACATGAAGGCCGTGCCCATCACGCCGCCGGTGAAGGCGCCGCTCGCCTCGGTCTTGGAGAACGCCCCGTGGAAGATCAGGCGGAACAGTTCCGGCAGGCGGTCGGCGAAGTGCAGGATCACGTACAGCCCGCACAGCACGTACACCCCGCACTTGAGCGGCACCAGGAAGCTGGTCACGCCGCCGATGCGCCGGATGCCGCCCAGAATCACCACGCCGCAGGCGATGGCGAGAACGACGCCGGTGATCCAGGTGGGCACGCCGAAATACTCGCGCGTAGTGTCGGCCACGGTCCAGGTCTGGAACATGTTACCGCCGGTGAACGCGAACAGCAGCAGGGCGAGGCAGAAGAAACCGCCGGCGAAACGCGCCAGCGGGGCCAGCCGCGGGTGGATGCGCGCCAGGCCGTTGCGCAGCACGTACATCGCGCCGCCATGCGGGTTGCCGTCTTCGGCGGTGTCACGATAGAGCAGGGATAGCGTCACCTCGGTGGTCTTGAGCGCCATGCCCACGAGGCCCACCATCCACATCCAGAACACCGCGCCCGGACCGCCGAAATCCACCGCGATGGCCATGCCGGCGATCGCGCCCAGACCCACGGTGCCGGACATGGCCGCGGTCAGCGCCTGGAAGTGCGAGAGTGCGCCGGCGCCGTGCGCGGTCTCGATGCCGCGGCCGGCGCACAAAGCCACGCCGTGGGTCAGCGAGCGGTACTGGCAGAACTTGCTCCACACCGAAAACAGCAGGCCGATGCCGAGCAGCGCCAGCAGCACCGGTACGGACAACAGCACCGCGTTGACCGCGTCGATCAGCGACCACAGCGCGCTCATCGTCAGACGTCCTGCGTCAGGGTGCTGTGGCGGTAGGAGTAAAGGAAATAGACGGACAGGCCGACCGCGAACCACACCAGGAACGCCTCCCAGGTCAGCAGCGGCAGGCTGTACATCAGATAGCCGCAGAAGGCCATGCCCAGCAGCGGCACCAGCGGCACCCAGGGCGTGCGGAACGGACGCTGCAGCGCCGGGCGCGTGCGGCGCAGGATGATGACGCTCAAGCACACCAGGAAGAACGCCGCCAGCGTGCCCAGGTTGACCAGCTCCGCCACCTTGCCGATCGGCGACAGTCCGGCGATCAGCGCGATCGCCGCGCCGGCGCCGAGGATCAAGCGCACCGGCGTGCGCGTGCGCGGGTGGACCCGCGCCAGGGGCTGCGGCAGCAGTCCGTCGCGCGACATCGCCAGCACGATGCGCGTCAGCCCGTAATACAGCACCAGCATCACCGTGGTGATGCCGGCCAGCGCGCCGACCGAGATCGCCGCCTCGGCCCAGGGGATGCCGAGCTGCTTCATGGCGTCGGCGATCGGCGCCTTGATGTCGATCCGGTCGTAGTGCACCACGCCGGTCAGGATGCCGGACACCAGAATGTAGAGAACGGTGCAGATCACCAGCGAGCCGAGGATCCCCAGCGGCAGATTGCGCTGCGGATTGACGGTTTCCTCCGCCGCGGTGGACACCGCGTCGAAGCCGATGTAGGCGAAGAAAATGATGGCCGCGCCGGTGGCGATGCCCTGGGGTCCGAAGTGGGCGATGCCCTGGGCATCGACCGTGCGCGGCGGGATGAAGGGTTTCCAGTTCTCGGGATGCACGTGCGGCGCGGCGACGACGATGAACAGCAGGACCGCACCGAGCTTGACGAACACCATCGCGGCGTTGAAGCGTGCGCTCTCCTTCACGCCGATGGACAAGAGCACCGCCAGCAGCATCACGATGCCCATCGCCGGCACGTTGGCGATGCCCCCTTCCAGGGGCGCGCTGGTGAGTTCCGGCGGCAGGTGGATGCCGATCAGCTCCAGGATCTTGGCGAAGTAACCGGACCAGCCGATGGCCACGGTGGACGTGGCGATGCCGTATTCCAGGATCAGATCCCAGCCGATGACCCAGGCGATGAACTCGCCGATCCCCACGTAGGCGTAGCCGTAGGCGCTGCCGGCGCCGCCGATGGCCCCGGCGAGTTCCGCGTAGGACAGCGCCGCGAAAGCGCAGGCCGTGCCGGATAGGACGAAGGACAGCACGATGGCCGGTCCGGCGTGTTGCGCCGCGACCACGCCGGTGAGCACGAAAATGCCGGTGCCGATGATGCAGCCGATGCCGAGCAGCGTCAGGTCCAGCGCGCCGAGGCAGCGCTTGAGTCCGGTGTCGGCGTTGGGGTCGATCGGCTTGGTGCGGAACAGGCCGCGCGTCTGATCCATGGGTCTCCCTGGTTCGGAATACTTGAGCGCTAAGCGCGATGCGCCAGTATGCCGATCCCGCCGGATTCTGTAACCCACACCGCCGGTTTGCGCCGGCGAGCGGCGCGCGCGACGTTGCCGGTCAGCTTTCGAGGATCGCCGTCACGCCCAGCCCGCCCGCGGCGCAGATCGAGATCAGGCCGCGCGCGCCGCGGCCGGTTTTTTCGCGGTGCTGGGCGAGCAACTTGGACAGCGTGGCGACGATGCGCGCGCCGGTGGCGCCGAAGGGATGCCCTAGTGCAAGACTGCCGCCCTTGACGTTGAGCTTGCTGCGGTCGATTTCGCCCAGCGGTTTTTCGAGGCCCAGTTTTTCCTTGCAGAATTTCGCGTCGTTCCAGGCCTTGAGCGTGCACAGCACCTGCGCGGCGAAGGCTTCGTGAATCTCGTAATAGTCGAAATCCTGCAGGCTCAGACCCAGGCGCGCGAGCAGGCGCGGCACCGCGTAAGCCGGCGCCATCAGCAGGCCCTCTTTTTTCGCGCCGGCGAAATCCACGGCAGCGGTTTCGTAGGCCACGAGAAACGCTTGCGGCTTCAGGCCGCGCGCCGCCGCCCAGTCCTCGGAGGCGAGCAGCACCGCCGCGGCGCCGTCGGTCAGCGGCGTGGAATTGCCGGCGGTGAGCGTGCCGCGGCCGCTCTTCTTGTCGAAGGCGGGCTTCAGCGTGGCGAGTTTTTCCAGCGACGTGTCCGGCCGCAGGTTGTTGTCGCGCGTAAGGCCGGCGTAGGGCACCACGAGATCGGCATAAAACCCCTCGTCATAGGCGCGCGCGGCCTTCTGATGACTTTCGAACGCGAGCCGGTCCTGTTCCTCGCGCGCGATGTTCCATTCCTGGGCCATGAGTTCGCAGTGCTGGCCCATCGACAGCCGGGTGCGCGGCTCGTTGACCGCGGGAATCAGCGGTAGCAAATCGCGCGGGCGGAACTTGGCCAGCGCTTTCAAGCGCGCGGCGCCGGTCTTGGCGCGGTTGGCCTCGAGCAGGATCTTACGCAGACCCTCGGACACGCCGATGGGCGCGTCGGAGGCCGTGTCCACGCCGCCGGCCACGCCGCACTCGATCTGCCCCAGGGCGATCTTGCTGCCGACCAGAATCGCCGTTTCCAGCGAGGTGCCGCAGGCCTGCTGCACGTCGTAGGCTGGCGTCTCCGGCGCGAGGCCCGAGGACAGCGCGGCTTCGCGCGTGAGGTTGAAGTCGCGCGAGAACTTGAGCACCGCACCGGCGGCAACTTCGCCCAGCCGCTCGCCGTGGAGCTGGTACTTGTCCACCACCGCTTTCAAAGCGGCGGTGAGCATGTCGTGATTGCTGAGCGTGGCATACGCGGTGTTCTGGCGCGCGAAGGGAATGCGCGCGCCGCCCAGGATGGCGACTTTGCGGCCGTAAGGTTTCATGCGGATTCTCCTGCTTGAACCGGCATTCTACCGACCCCTTCCGGTCCTCGTTGTTGCCGTAGCGCCAAGGGCCTATAGTGGAGCCGCCAAAAGGGCACGCGCCAGCTCGGGGGAGGGAATCATGGCTTATGTCGAATGGGAGATTCGCGGCCGACAGGTGTCGCACTGCAACTGCAACATCGGTTGTCCTTGTCAGTTCAACGCGCTGCCCAGCCACGGTCATTGCCGCGCCTACCTGTTCATGGAGATCGAGCGGGGCCATTTCGGTGCAACCCGGCTCGATGGCCTGCGCTGGGGCGGGCTGTTCGCCTGGCCGGGGCCGATCCATCTCGGCAACGGCACCGCGATGGTGGTGGTGGATCGCTCCGCCAGTGCGCCGCAACGCGCCGCCATCGAGGCGATCGCCAGCGGCCAGGAGACCGAGCCGGGCAGTCTCATCACGCAGGTGTTCAGCACCACGCTGTCCACACTGTTGCCGACGCAGGTCCAGTCCATCGAGCTGTCGATCGACCTGCAAAAGCGCAGCGCGCAGGTGCGCGTGCCGGGCTTACTGAAAGGCGCGGCCGAGTCGATCAAGAACCCGATCACCGGCGCGCCGCACCTCGTCACCGTCAAGCTGCCGCAGGGCTTCGAATACGACGAGGCGGAGTTTTTGCAGGGACAGGCCAGGACCGACGGCAGCCCGATCGAGCTCGAGTTCGACGGCACGCATGCGCACATCGCCAAGGTGCACTGGAGCACGCACGGCGTGGTGAGATGAATCCGGCGGCAGCGCCGCTGGAGCGCGGGCTGGTCCGCGAGCGCCTGTGGGTCGGGGCGGGGCTGGGCCTGGCGGTCGCGGCCTGCTGGGCCTGGCTCGTGCCGCTGGCGCTGGACATGCAGGGTGCCATGACCGGCTCCGCGGCGTGGATGATGCGCGCGGACTGGGACGCGGTTTATTTCGTCGCGATCTTCGGCATGTGGGTGGCGATGATGATCGGCATGATGCTGCCCTCGGCCGCGCCCACCTTGCTGCTCTACGCCACGGTGGTGCGCAAGTCGCCCGAGGCGGGCGACGCCGTGCCGCGCGTGTACGCCTTTGCGGCCGGGTATGTGCTGGTCTGGAGCGGGTTCAGCCTGCTGGCGACGATTCTGCAGTGGGGACTGGCGCGGCGGGCGCTGCTGTCGCCGATGATGCAGGCCGTCAGCCCGCAGCTCGGCGCGAGCGTGCTGTGCCTGGCCGGCCTGTATCAGCTCACGCCGTGGAAACGCGCCTGTCTCGCGCAGTGCCGCGCGCCGGCGGCGTGGATCTCCGCGCACTGGCGCAGGGGACTCGCCGGCGCGCTGCGCATGGGCCTGCACCACGGCGCCTATTGCCTGGGTTGCTGCTGGGCGCTGATGCTGCTGCTATTCGCCGGCGGGGTGATGAACCTCGTCTGGATCGGGGCGATCACGCTGTTCGTGCTGTTGGAGAAACTCGCCCCTCACGGCGCGCAGGGTGGGCGGCTGTCGGGCGCGTTGCTGATCGTCTGTGGCGCGGCGCGGCTGCTTGCGGGATAGCTCCGCAAGATCCGCGCCGTCCAGGGTGCTCGGCCTCGCGCGCCGGCTGACGGCATAATCGCCCTGCGCAGGCCGCGACCCGCGGCCAAGGCGGAACATCCATGCCTGATCGGAGCGCCGGGATCTGCGTCTGGCCGAAGCCGAGCCGCTGCTGGCCGCTGGCGGCGGCCTTGCTGCTGCCCTCCGCTTGGGCGGGTGGTGTCGGCGGCTCGCTCGGCGCAACCAGCGATTACGTGTTCCGCGGCATCTCGCTCTCCGATCATCAGCCTGCGGGGCAAGGCGATGTGCATTACCGTGCCGACGCCGGCTGGTTCGTCGGCCTGGCGGCGGCCAGCGTCAAACGCGGCCGCGGGCAGGACGTTACCGCCGAGCTCAATCCCTATCTCGGGTTCGCCTGGGCGCTGGATTCCGACTGGAGCGCGCGGCTGGCCTATGTCCATTACGCCTATCCCTTCAATGCGCCCCACCGCCTCTACGACTACGACGAGCTGGGCGGCACGCTGGCCTGGCGCGACCGCGCCTTTCTCACCGTCGCCGCTTCGCCCGACACCGGCGTGGAGACCACCCGCGGCACTGCCGCCGGCCGCGCGGCGCTGGCTTACAACCTGGGCGTGCACCAGCCCCTGCCCGGCGCGTTTTCCGTCAACGCCGGTGTCGGTTATTACGACCTGCGCTGGGCGATCGGGACCGGCTATGTCTATTGGAACGCGGGCTTCGGTTACGACCGGGGGCGCTTGCACCTCGACGCCTCCTATATCGGGACCAACGCGGTTGCGCGCCGCTTGTATTACGACGAGTTGGCGGTAAACCGTTGGGTGGTGAGCCTGCTGTGGCACTTTTGATCGGTGCGGGGCAACCATTTCGCCCTCAGCGGGCACTTACCGTCAGAGTAACCATGGGTGCGGGCCAAGGATGAACGAGGAGGCGGGGCGGGAGGCTCGCGAGCGCGCGTGGCTCGCGCGCGTGGCCGCGGGCGAACGCCAGGCGTTCGAGGCCTTGTATGGCGAGTACCATCGCCGCCTGTGGCGCTTTCTCGCGCGCGTCTCGAATTCGCGCGAACTGATGGAGGAAGCGATCAACGACACCTTCTGGATCGTGTGGCGCAAAGCCGGCGAATTCCGCGGCGACTCGCGCGTCTCGACCTGGATCATGGGCATCGCCTACCGCTGTGCGCTCAAGACCCTGCACCGCGACGAGGGCAGCTTCGAGTCCGTGCCGGAAGACCTGGCCGACGCGGTCGAGCTGCCGCAGGTCCGGGCCGAGCAGCGCGACTGGGTGGCCAAGGCGATGCGCCGCCTGCCGCAGGAGCAGCGCAGCACGCTGCTGCTGGCGTATTACCTCGGCCATTCCTGCGAGGAGATCGCGCAGATCATGGACTGCTCGGTGGGCACGGTGAAGGCGCGCATGTTCCACGCGCGGCTCAAGCTGCGCAATCTGCTGCCAGCCCTCGGCGGACTGGCGCCGGGAGAGGATCATGCCGCGCACGGATGATCCGCAGGCCCTGCACCGCCAGGCCTGGGACCTGATTCCCTGGGTCGTCAACGGCAGCGCCTCGCCGGAAGAATGCCGTCTGCTGGAGACGCACCTGACCGGCTGCCGCGACTGCCGCGAAGAATACGAGTTCCAGCGCCGGCTGTGGTCCGCGCTGTCGCGGGAACGCGAAGAGGGGACGCCCGACCCGCGGCCGGCGCTGGAGCGCCTGTGGGCGCGCATCGACCGGATGCCGCAAAACGAAGGCGCAATCCCGGCGCGCGGGCCACGGCGGTCTTCGGCGGCCTACGCCCGCGGCTTGCTGCTGGCGGTGATCGCGGAAACCGCCGTCATCGCCGGGCTTTCCGTCGCGCTGTGGCTGCGCCCGGCCCCGCCGGCGCCGGCCGCCTACCGCACCTTGACGCAGGCGCCGGCACCGGCGAAAGCCGCCATCGTGCGTGCGGTATTCGAGCCGCAGCTGCGGCTCGAATCCTTGCAAGGGCTGCTGACCCGCACCGGTCTGGAGATCGTGTCCGGACCCAGCGCAGCCGGGGTCTACGCGCTGGCGCCCCTGCCGGGTGCGGCGCCGACGGACGCCGAGGCGGCCGCCGCACGATTGCGCGCGGATCCCGCCGTGCGCTTTGCCGAACCCATCGTCGCGGCACGATGAAGCGGCGTCACTGGACTCTGGGCGCGGCGGCGGCGCTCGCCGCGTGCAGCGCCTTGCCGCCGGCGCCGCCCGTGCAAACGCCTGCGATGCGCGATCCCGCGGATGCGCAGCGCATGATCGTGGTGGCCGTCGCCAATCCGCCGCAAAGCGTGGCGCTGGAAGCCGGCTCCACGCCGCGCGGCTACGACACGCTGCCGCGCTACGCCGCCAGCGACGCCGCCCGCGCGAACCTGGCGCAGCTCGCGGCGCAGTACGCGCTGCGCGAGGTGGTGGCCTGGCCGATCCCGGAACTCGCTCTGCACTGCGTGGTGTACGCCATCCCGCCGCAGGCCTCTCGTGCGGTGCTGTTACAGCGGCTCGCGCAGGATCCGCGCGTGCGGCTGGCGCAGCCTTTGCAGACCTTCAGCACCTTTGCCGGTACCGCGCCGGCGCCCTCCGCGCGGCGTCCGGAGTCGGCCGACGAGCCGCTGCCCTACAACGATCCCTACGTCGGCCTGCAGCGGGGCTTCGCCGAGATCGATGCGGCGCAGGCGCAGCGCTGGTCTTCCGGGGTGGGCGTGCGCGTGGCGCTGATCGACAGCCAGGTGGACGCGGCCCATCCCGACCTGCGCGGCCGCGTGCGGTTCGCGCGCGATTTCACCGGCGACGGCGCGACCCCCGACCGACACGGGACCGAAGTGGCCGGCGTCATCGCCGCCGTCGCCAATAACCGCCAGGGCATCGTCGGCGTGGCACCGGAAGCGGAGCTGCTCGCCTTGCGCGCCTGCTGGCCGCTGGATGCGGACGGTGCGAGTGCGCAGTGCAATTCCTACACCCTGGCGCAGGCGCTGGCGGCGGCGGTCGAGGCGCACGCCCAGATCATCAACCTGAGCCTCGGCGGCCCGGCCGATCCTCTCCTGGAACAGTTGACCGCTTACGCGATTGGGCAGGGCGCCATCGTGGTGGGCGCCGTACCGCCGGACGGACGGCGCGACGGCTTTCCGCTGTCGGTGCCCGGCGTGATCGCGGTGGGCGTGGCAGGCGAGGCCGCGCCGCCGGGAGCGCTCCATGCACCGGGGCGCGAAGTGCTCACGCTGGAACCGGGCGGTCATTACGACTATGCCAGCGGTTCCTCGCTGGCCGCGGCGCACGTCAGCGGCACGCTGGCGCTGATGCTGGCGCAGGATCCGCAGCTCACCGCCACGACCGCGCGCGAGCTGCTCGCGCGCAGCGCCGCTGACACGGCGAGCGCCAGCATCAACGCCTGCGCCGCGCTGTCGGCGCTGCGCGGGGACCAACGCTGCCACCGCGCGGCGCCGGCGGACACGGCGTTTTCCGCGCGCTGAACGATCCTTCCGCCGTTTTCTAAAACACAACCGTTTGCCGTGGGCGCGGCACTTACGTGCGGGTTCGGATGAATCCGCAACGAGAACGCCAATGCGTCCGTTCCTGGTTTCGCTGTGCCTCGTTTTGCTCGCCGCCTGCTCCGGTAACGGTCAGGGCCTGGACGAAAACGGCCGGCCGATCGGGGAGGGCGGCGGCGGCGCGCTGAGCGCGGACTTCCAGTCCATCCAGGATCACGTCTTCACGCCGATCTGTACGGAATGCCACGCCGGCGCCTCCGCGCCGCAAGGGCTGGACCTCACGCAAGGTCATAGCTATGGCTTGCTCGTCAACGTGCCGAGCAACGAAGTGCCTTCGTTCCTGCGCGTGGCGCCCGGCGACCCGAACAACAGCTACCTGATCCAGAAGCTGGAAGGCACCGCCGCCGTGGGCCAGCAGATGCCCGAGGGCTGTCCGGTCACCCGGCCGTGTCTGGACGCCGAAACCATCGCCGTGATCCGTCAGTGGATCGCCAACGGCGCCGAGCCGCCGGCAAGCGCGAGCGCCGCGGGAGGTGGATCATGAAACGCGCCACGATGCTGATGCTGGTCTTGCTCGCGGCGGGCTGGGAAGCGCGCCAGCCGGCGCGGGCGGAGCCCTACCTCGCCGTGCGCACCGGCCTGCCCTGTGCGAGCTGCCACGTCAATCCGACCGGCGGCGGCATGCGCAGCGCCTTCGGCGACAGCTACGCGCAGACGCAGATGCCGCAGTTCCGTTTCGATCCGGCCCAGGAAAAGCTCTGGCTGGGCCAGGTCAACGACTTCCTGCGCGCCGGCGGCGATCTGCGCTATGACGCCAGTTTCACCGACGTGCCTCACCAGAAGCGCAGCGATGCGTTCGGCATCGAAGACTTCCGCGTTTTCGGCGCGGCGAGTTTCCTGAAGGATCGCGTCACGCTTTACGTGGATCAGTTGCTCGCCCCGGGCGGCGCGCTGACCCGCGAGGCTTATGTGCTGCTGTGGACGCCCGCGCGGCAGTTTTATCTCAAGGCCGGCAAGCTGTATCTGCCATACGGCTTGCGGCTGCAGGACGACGGCGCCTTCGTGCGCCAGGCCAGCGGCATCGACTACGCCACCCCGGACAACGGCGTCGAGCTGGGCTGGCAGCACGGCGCGTGGAGCGCGCAGCTCGCGGCGTCCAACGGCGCCGGCGGCGGCAACGAAACCGACCAGGGCAAGCAGGGCACCGCGAGCCTGGTTTACGTGCGGCCGCTGTGGCGGCTGGGCGGCAGCTTCAACTTCAACGACGCCGGCAGTGGCAAGCGCCAGCAGCAAGCGTTGTTCGCCGGGCTTGAAACCGGGCCCATCGCCTGGCTGGCGGAAGGCGATTACCTCATCGACGGCAGCGTCAACCCGCGCCGCAAACTGTGGGCGGGACTGGTCGAGGCGAACTGGGGATTCCTGCGCGGACACAATCTCAAGTTCACTGCGGAGCATTTCGATCCCGACCTCGAGGTCGCGCACGATCAGCAGAACCGCTTCAGCCTGGTGTGGGAATACACGCCGCTTCCCTTCGTGCAGACGCGGCTGGGCGTGCGCCGCTACGGCGGCATTCCGCAGAACGATCTGCAGAACCGCAAGCTCGTGTTCCTGGAACTGCATGGGTTCTTCTGATCGCATGGCGGGTCGCGAGGCAACCGCCCGTCCGCAACGCGGCACTCACCGGTACCGAGATTCATTTCCGCAGGAGAATCGTCATGTGCAAGATGCCGTGGTGGGTACAGCGCTTGTTCTGGATGGTCGGGAGTGCGGCCGTGCTGGCGGCTTGCGGCGGCGGCGGCGGTGGTGGCGGCGGCTCGATGGGGCCTGCGCCCAACTCCTTTACCGTGACCAATCTGGTATCCGACGGATCGGTCATGGCCGCGCACACCGACTCGGCGCTCAAGAATCCCTGGGGCGTCGCGTTCGGCACGGAGCCGGTGTGGGTGGCCAACAACCACACCAACACGCTCACGGCCTACGATGGGACCGGCGCGACCGCCGCGCCGTTGGTCAACGTTCCCGCTGGAACCCGGGGGGACGCGGCGCCGACGGGCATGGTTTTTAACGGTACCGGCGATTTCAAAATCAGCGACACCGCGGGGCCGGCGGCTTACATTCTCGTGGGCGAGGGAGGCACGGTCGCCGCCTGGGCGCCGAGCCTCGGCGCCAACGCCGTGACCAAATACGACGACGGCGCCGGTGGCGCGATTTACAAAGGCTTGGCCCTCGCCGCGTCCGGCAGCGCCAACCGACTGTACGCCGCCGATTTCCACAACAACAAGATCGACGTTTTCGACCAGAATTACCAAAAGGTCTCGCTGCCGGCCGGTCGCTTTGTCGATGCCGCTCTGCCTGCCGGTTTTGCGCCTTACAACGTGCAGAACATCGACGGCCGGCTCTACGTGGCCTATGCCAAGCAGGACGCGGACGCCGAGGACCAGACCTGCGGCCCCGGCCTGGGCGCGGTGGACGTGTATGACGCGGATGGCAACTTGCTCCAGCACTTCGCCAGCGGCGCCCCGCTCAACGCACCCTGGGGAATGACGCTGGCACCGAGCACCTTCGGCCCCTTTGGCGGAGATTTGTTGATCGGCAATTTCTGCGATGGCGCGATCAATGCTTTCGATCCGGTCAGCGGAGCGTTCAAAGGCGCGCTCAAGAATCCCAGCGGGGGCACCATCCAGATTCCCGGCCTGTGGGGGCTGGCTTTCGGTAACGGGGCCCTCAACCAGTCGCGCGATGCGCTTTATTTCGCGGCGGGGATCAACGACGAAAACAATGGGGTGTACGGTGCCATCAAGCCCGCGGGCGGCGGCGGAACCTGCACCGGTTACGGCTGCTGATCCTTCGCTTAGTCATTGGACGAGCGCCGGCGATGCGGATGCGTCATGCACCCATCGCCGGCGGTCTTCTGCCGCGGTATTCCTTCGCTCCAGACGCAGGCGAGTCTCGACAAAGACGATCGACATGCCACGACAACGGGTTTCCGAGGGCGCGCAGAACGACCGACAACGCGCTGCGCTTTTCTTAGCGGGCTGTGGCTTCGAGCGAGTCCACGCTCGATACGGAAATATCGACGCGGTCGCCGCCTTCCCAGAATCCATGCGGCAAGCCGAAGTCCGAACGACGGACGCGGGCGCGGGCGCTGAAGCGGCAAACCGCCGGAGGATCACCCGCTGAATTGGGCGCACAGCCGGACTCGCTGACCGTCAAGACCACCGGCCGGCTGAGGTCGCGGATGGTCAGTTCACCGACGATGACCCAGCGGTTCCGCGCACGGATGCCCGGCCCGGCGGATGTATAGCGAATGTTCGGAAAGCGTTCCACGCCGAACCATTCCGGCGATTGCAGGCGGGCGTTCCAATCGGCGTCTCCGCTGTCGATGGAATGCGAGTCCATACGAACCGCCAGGCGCACGAGGTCACCCTTTTCATCGACCACCAGCTCGCCGGCGAAATCGCGCACCCGCGCGCGCCGCCACGAAAGCCACAGCGGACTGATCTCGAGAGCGATGTTCGTATTTGCCGGATTCAGTCGGTAGGTCAGCGCCCCGGCGTTGCAAGGCAAGACCATCTGAAAGCCGGCCAGGGCGAGTGCCGCGATCCCGAAGCCGACCGTATTCGCCCGGATACTCACAACCATCCGCTCGTGCCGCATCAACGCCGTTCACGCCTTGGGTATCGGAGCCGCGCGCATCCGCGCCGCGACGCTTGCATCGGTATGTGAACCCGCCGCTGCGCTTGGTTGCCTTTTTCGCCACTTGCCGGCCAGGCTCAGAATCCCATGCCCCTGGCGCGACCACTTCGACCTCGGCCCCATGGAGGTCGCGACGGGACGTGCGGTGGAGCATCAGGAGTGCGCAGGGGTGCGGGAGGGGTCTTGCTGCCGGTTCCGCTTCGGCGCGCCTGCGGCTGGGGTTCGACGGCCCCGGGGGCCTTTCCCAGCCGCTTCCCGGATAGGGGTTGCGGCAAATTTCGGCAGCCGGCTCTTGAAAGAAAACGTCCCGTCCCCAAGAATTAGCAGCCTTCACAGGAGAGTGCTAATAGATGCCCGCCGCCGGGAAACCTGCGCCGGCGGGGGTCGGATCGTTCCGATGGGGCAGTCCGGGCGGCTCCTGGAAGTCCGTGCTCAACCGTTCGTTCTTTTGAGGAGTCTAGGTTATGAAGCTACGTCCCCTGCACGACCGAGTGGTCGTCAAGCGTATGGAGGAGGAAAAGAAATCGGCCGGCGGCATCCTGATTCCCGACACGGCGGCCGAAAAGCCGCTCAAGGCCCAGGTCATCGCGGTGGGCCCGGGTAAGCGGACGGACGACGGCAAGATCCACGCGCCGGACGTCAAGGTCGGCGACAACGTCTTGATCGGCAAATACTCCGGCACCGAGGTCAAGGTCGATGGCGAGGACCTGGTGGTGCTGCGCGAAGACGACATTCTCGCCGTACTGAACTGATCCCCCGAATTCCAACCGAGGTTCACATCATGGCAGCCAAAGAAGTCAAATTCGCCGACGACGCCCGCACGCGCATGGCTAACGGCGTCAACGTGCTAGCGAACGCGGTCAAGGTCACGCTCGGCCCCAAAGGCCGCAACGTGGTGATCGACAAGTCCTTCGGCGCACCCACCGTCACCAAGGACGGCGTCTCCGTGGCCAAGGAGATCGAGCTCAAGGACAAGTTCGAGAACATGGGCGCGCAACTGGTCAAGGAGGTCGCCTCTAAGACCTCGGATGCCGCCGGTGACGGCACCACCACCGCCACGGTGCTGGCCCAGGCCATCCTCAACGAGGGCCTGAAGTCGGTGGCCGCCGGCATTGACCCGATGGACATCAAGCGCGGCATCGACAAGGCCGTCGAAACCGTGGTCGCCGAAATCAAGAAGCTTTCCACGCCGTGCAAGGATCGCAAGGCCATTGCCCAGGTCGGCACCGTGTCGGCCAACGCCGACGAGGCGATCGGCGAGATCATCGCCAACGCCATGGACAAGGTGGGCAAGGAAGGCGTGATCACCGTCGAGGATGGCTCCGGCCTGGAGAACGAGCTCGAAGTGGTCGAGGGCATGCAGTTCGACCGCGGCTATCTGTCACCGTACTTCATCAACAACGCCCAGAACCAGACCTGCGAGCTGGAAAACCCGCTGATCCTCATCAACGAGAAGAAGATCTCCAATATCCGCGAGCTGCTGCCGGTACTGGAGAGCGTGGCCAAGTCCGGCCGGCCGCTGCTGGTGATCGCCGAGGACGTGGAAGGCGAGGCGCTCGCCACCCTGGTGGTCAACAACCTGCGCGGCATCCTGAAGGTCTGCGCGGTCAAGGCCCCGGGCTTCGGCGACCGCCGCAAGGAGATGCTCAAGGACATCGCCATCCTCACCGGCGGCCAAGTCATCGCCGAGGAGCTGGGCATCCAGCTCGAGAAGGTGTCCGTCAACGACCTCGGCTCGGCCAAGAAGGTGGTCATCAACAAGGAGAACACCACCATCATCGACGGCGCCGGCGCCAAGAAGGACATCGAGGCGCGCATCAAGGAAATCCGCAAGCAGCGTGAGGACGCGACTTCCGACTACGACCGCGAGAAGCTGGACGAGCGCATCGCCAAGCTCGCCGGCGGCGTGGCGGTGATCAAGGTCGGCGCGGCCACCGAAGTCGAGATGAAGGAGAAGAAGGCGCGCGTCGAGGACGCCCTGCACGCCACCCGCGCGGCGGTCGAGGAAGGCATCGTCCCCGGCGGCGGCGTCGCCTTCATTCGCGCGGCCAAGGCGCTGGACAGCCTCAAGGGCGCCAACGAGGACCAGCAGGTGGGCATCAACATCTTGAAGCGCGCCATCCAGGAACCGCTGCGGATGATCGTCCGCAATGCGGGCGCAGAGCCGAGCGTGGTGCTCAACAAGGTCGCCGAGGGTAAGGGCGCCTACGGCTACAACGCGGCCAACGGCACCTACGGCGACATGCTGGAAATGGGCATCCTCGACCCGGCCAAGGTCACTCGCCTGGCGCTGCAGAACGCGGCCTCGGTCGCTGGTCTGCTGCTGACCACCGAGGCGATGGTGGCCGAGCTGCCGAAGAAGGAAACCCCGGCCCCGACGCCGAGCGCGGGGATGGGCGACGATTTCTGATCGTCGGTCCGGACGTTTCGGGGGGCGGCGCAAGCCGCCCCTTTTCTTTGGGCCGCTTAAACGGCAAGACCGGCCCGGCGGGCGGTTTGCATCCACGGCGCGAAATTTGAATCTAATATTGCAGGCTGTCGTGGAGACCCGAGATGCAGGCACCGGATTTCGCGGAGATCGGACCCCCCGCGCTCGAGCACAAGGATTTGTTGTTCCTGTTCGAACACTTTCCCGTTCCCGGAGTGGACCCGGCGACGGCGGCGCAGCAGGTGATCGAGCAGCCCAGCACCCTGGAGTCGCTGCTGGAGTCCAGTTACGTGTATCGCGCCATGAGTGCGGATCAGCGCGCCTGGCTGGACATCTCGCCCAAGCTGTATTTCAACGTCACGCTGCGCCGTGCCCTGCGCGGCCAACGCAGCCGCGACGAGCGCCGCACCATTCACTACCTCGCCAATCTGCTCTCTCTGTTCGTGCGCACCGAGCGCCTCTATCGCGTGGCCGGGGACGAGGAAACCAGCTACGAATACTTGAGCGACCTGGTCGCGGCGGCGGCGGTGAGCGACGCCCGGCGTCGCTTTCTGATCCACGCGCATATCGGCAATTACGGCCTGTTCCTGGCCGGCGTGTGCCAGGACTGGCTCGAACACCGCCGCCGTTTCAAGCGTCGGCCGCTATCGCTGGATTACTACCGCGACATGGCTCGCGCCCACTACGCGCGCGTCGCCGGCGACCGCCTGAGCCAGGACTACGGCCTCAAGGAAGTCTTCACCCAGCTTGCCGGCCGTTTCGAGTATTACCGCGCCGGTCTGGTCGAAGTCGGCCACCAAAGGACCCACTGAGTTCTCACAAAAACCGGCGCAGTAGACCCAAGTCCTTGGCCCGGATATAGCCGTTGGGGAAATACCCGCTCTGGATTGCCACCGGCCACAGTCGCAGCCCGCCGTCGGCTTGCGGCGCCAGCCGCCACACCGGCGCGCCGCTCACGCCTTCCAGCGCCGGTAGCCGTTGCGCGGCTTGCTCGGTGGCCGCGCGGCCCCAGCGCGCGTATTCGAAGAACAAGTCGTACTGCGGATGCACCGGCGCGGCGGCCTGCGCGGGCGCGGAGGCGAGCGCGCGCGTGGCCAGCGCGAACAAGCGTCCGCCCGGCGCGCGCGGGTCGTCCAGGCTCTGGGGATAGCCCGCGATCAGGTGCAGGTCACCGGCCGGCGGCTCGGGCGCTGCCAGCTCCGCGACCGTCAACGGACGCCAGCGCTGCGCCAGCTTCCAGCCCAGCGCCGGCGGCAGCCGCAGCGCCGCCACGTCCGCGTCGAGGCCCGCTTCGTCGCCCCCCGCCAAGCTGCGACAGCCGGCGAGCGGCAACAGGATTCCTTCCGGCCCCGGCACCGCGGCGCGGCGCAAGCCGCTCGAAGCGCGCCACAAGAGTTCCGCCACGTGCCGCGCCGTCACCAGCAGCAAATCGCCGCCCACTGCCAGCAGACTGCCGCTACCGACCACGCGCAGCCGGTCGCCGAACTGCAAAAGAATCGGCAACACCCGCCGCCGCAAGTCGTGTTCGATACGGTCACCGTAGTCCGCAAGCCGAAGGCGTAAGCGTTCCGTCGCCTCCGGCGAAGGGCATACGGACGATCCGCTCGTGAGAGGCGATGTTTCCGGGGGCCAAGACCCTTCGTTCGGCACAAGCGTAGATCGGGAGTTCATCGCACGAATCGCTCGATCCCGTAAGGCGTCCAATCGAGGCTGCCCGGCTTGCCGGTGAGCAGCTCGCCCACGAGCCGCCCGGTCGCCGCCGACAGGCTCATCCCCAGCATGCCATGCCCGCAGGCGAGGGTGAGATTGGACCACCTCGGCGCGCGGCCGAGGATGGGCAGGTCGTCGGGCGTCATTGGCCGCCAGCCGCACCACTGTTCTTCGACCCGTCCCGTCACGGGCACGCGCAGGTATTCGGCGGCGGCGCGGGTGAGCGCGGAAAGCCGCACGCGGTTGAGCGAGTCGTCGTAACCGGCGAACTCCATGGTGCTGCCCAGCCGCAGGCCGCTCGACCAGCTCGTCACGCACACGCTGCGCTCTTTCAAGACCAGGGGCAGGCGCGGCGCGCCGGCGCCGTCCGTGTAAGTGATCGAGTAGCCCTTGCCGGGCTGGATCGGCAGGTGTAGATCGAGACTGCGCGCCAGCTTCGGCGACCAGGCGCCGAGCGCCAACACGATTTCCTTGGCCGCGTAATCACCGCTCGAGGTCGCCACCGCGGCGATGCGGCCGTTCTCGCAGCGAAAGCCGCGCACCTCCGTGCCCTCGTGGATTGCGCCGCCGCCGGCGCGCACCACGCGCGCGAGTTCGGCGACGTAGCGCTCCGGCCGCAGCCGTGCGTCGCCCGGATGGAAGTGCGCGCCGACCACGGAGTCGTTGAGCGCCGCTTCCTTGGCCCGCGCCTGAGCGCCGTTGAGCGTTTCCACGGCCAGGCCCAGCTCGCGCCACAGCGGCACCTCGCGTTCTCCCCGCTCGAAAGCGCGCGGATCTCGGTACACGGTGAGATGCCCGGACTCGACGAACTCGCAGTCGAGCCGGTCTTCGCGGATCAGCTCGGCGAGCCAGGCGCGCGAGGCCTTGAGCAGCTCGCCCTTGATGAGCGCCGCGCGGCGGTAGTCGCGTTCGTTGCAGTTCGAAGCGAAGGCGAGCAGCCAGCGCAGCAGCGCGGGGTCGAGCGTCGGCTTGATGCGCAACGGTGCGTCGGGCTTGAACAGCCATTTGAGCGCGCGCCCGATCGTGCCCGGCGCGGGCAGCGGCAGCAGGCTGGGCGTGATGGTGCCGCAGTTGCCGTGCGAGGCGCCGCTGCCGACGGCATTCCTGTCCAGCACGGTCACGCCGCGGCCCGCGCGCAAGAGGTAGCGTGCGCAGGCCAGCCCGATCGCGCCACCGCCCAGAATCAGCACGTCGCAGGTTTTTTTCACTAGAGGGATTCTGCCGGATGCGGCCGCCGTCGAAAACCGGTCCGCCCTGCGTCGAGGAAGACGGCGTCGCAGGCGGGTTCACGTGTTCCTCGAGTTTAGACACCGTCGGTCGCGCGGCGGCTAAACTGCGCCCCTGATGGGCACCTCCCGCCGCCACCTGCCAGACTCGGCCGGATCGCCAGGCGCTTTGCCGCGCCTTTGCCGCGCCAGCCCGTTCGTCGCCGGCGTTCTCGAACGCGAGCGCGAATGGGCCGATCAAGGGTTCGCAAGCGGCGAATTCGCATTGCCGCCCGCGCGGCCGACGGCCGAGCGCTTGCAAGCCGCGCTGGCCGATGCGGACGACGAAGCCGCCTTCATGCGCGCGCTGCGCCGCTTCCGCAACCGCGAGCTGGCGCGCATCGCCTTCCGCGAGGTCGCCGGCTGCGCGGAGCTGGACGAAACGCTGCAGGCGCTGTCGGATCTCGCCGACGCCGCCTGCGCTAGCGCGCTGGATTTCGCCGCGCGTGCCTTACGGCCGCGTCACGGCATCCCGCGCGCGCCCCATGGCGGTGAGGCGCGTCCGATCGTGCTGGGCCTGGGCAAGCTGGGCGGACGCGAACTCAATTTCTCCTCCGACATCGATCTGATCTTCGCCTACACCGCCTCGGGCGAAACGGAGGGGCCGGTCTCGGTTTCCAACGAAGAATATTTCGCTCGCCTGGCGCAGACCGCGATCCGGCTGCTGTCGGCCGCGACCGCCGACGGCTTCGTGTTCCGGGTGGACACGCTGCTGCGTCCTTTCGGTTCCGCCGGCGCCTTGGCGATGTCGGCGGACGCCATGGAGTCGTACTACCAGCAGCACGGCCGCGAGTGGGAGCGCTACGCGCTCGTCAAGGCGCGACCGATCGCCGGCGATCTCGCCGCCGGCCGCGCGCTGCTTGGCCGACTGGAGCCGTTCGTTTACCGGCGCTATCTCGACTTCGACGCCATCGGCGCGCTGCGCGAGCTCAAGATCCTGATCGACCGCCAGGCGCGCCAGCGCGGCGCGGAAGACGATCTCAAGCTGGGCCCCGGCGGGATCCGCGAGCTGGAATTCATCGTGCAGCTCTTCCAGCTGGTGCGCGGCGGACAGGACGCCCGCCTGCGCAGCCCACATTTGCGCCAGGTGCTGCGCTATCTCGGCGAGGCGAAGCTGCTGCCGCGCGAGACCGCGCAGGCGCTGGACGCGGCTTACGTGTTTCTGCGCCGCTGCGAGAACGCGATCCAGATGTACGCCGACGAGCAGACCCACCGCCTGCCCCGGTCCGAGGCGGCGCGCGCGGCCCTGTGCGCGGCGCTGGATTTCGGGGATTGGGCGGGGTTGTGCGCCGCATTGGACGCGCACCGCGCCCGCGTGCGTTCCGAATTCGAGCGCGTGTTCGCCAGGGATGAAGGCGCCGCCCAGGCGCCGGAGATATGGCTGGGCGAAGCCGAGCGGCTCGCGGAAGCTTTGCGCCAGCGCGGCTATGCGCGCGAGCCGCAGCAGGCGGCCGCGGCGCTGGTCGCGCTGCGCGATTCGCGCGCGGTGCGCGCGCTGCCCGAGCACTCGGCGCGCCGTCTGCGCGAGATCGTGGCCGCGCTCGTCACGGAAGCGCTGCACACCGAGGCGCCGGAAATCGCGCTCAAACGCGCGCTCGCCATTCTCGAAGCGATCGCCGGCCGCAGCACCTATCTGGCCCTGTTGCGGGAAAGCGCCGCGGCGCGCGCGCAGATGCTCAGGCTCGCCGCGGCGAGTCCCTGGATCGCCGAGTTGCTGGCGCAGTCGCCGGCCCTGTTCGACAGTCTGCTCGATCCGCGACTGGCGAACGAAGCGCCGGGCCGCGACGAGTTGCGCGCGGCGCTGGCGCGCGCGGCAGCCGGCGTGCCGGCGCAGGACGAGGAGGCGGTGATGAACCTGCTGCGCCGCTATCGTCAGGAGATGACGCTGCGCATCGCCGCCGCCGATCTCTCGGGGGCCCTGCCGCTGGTGCAGGTGAGCGATCGCCTCACCTGGCTGGCCGAGGCGATCGTGGCGCAGGCGCTGGACTACGCCCGCCAACAGCTCGCGGCGCAGTACGGCGCGCCGCCGCAAGGCGCAGGGCGGGACGAATTCGCGGTCATCGCCTACGGCAAGTTCGGCGGTCTCGAGCTGGGCTACGGTTCGGATCTCGATCTGGTGTTCGTGTACGACGCGGCCGACGGCGAGGCGCCCACCGTCGGCGGCCCGCGCAGCTTGCCCACGGCCCAGTATTTCCTGCGCCTGGCCCAGCGCGTGGTGCAACTGCTCTCGGCGCAGACCGTCGCCGGCCGCGCCTACGAGATCGATCTCGAACTGCGCCCCTCCGGACGCTCCGGTCTGGTCACGGTGAGTTTTTCCGCCTTCGCTCGTTACCAGCGCGAATCGGCCTGGACCTGGGAGCATCAGGCGTTGCTGCGCGCGCGCACCGTGGCCGGTGGCGAGCGCCTGCGCGCCGCGCTCGAGGCGGTGCGGCGCGAAGTGCTGTGCCGGCCGCGCGACGCGCAAAGCCTCAAGCGCGAGGTGCGCGACATGCGCGCACGCATGCGCGCCGAATTGGAGGTGCGCCGCGCGGGAGCCTGGGACGTCAAGCAAGGCGAGGGCGGGCTGATCGACGCCGAGTTCTTGACCCAGTACCTGTGCTTGCGCCATGCCCACGCCCATCCGGCGGTGATCGAGTACAGCGACAACTGGCGCCAGCTCGAGGCGCTCAAGCAGGCGGGCGCGATCGCCGCCGAGGAGTTCCAGGCGCTGCTGGCCGCCGAGCGCGCCTATCGCGGCTGGCTGCACCGGCGCGCGTTGCAGCAACAGGACGCTTTGGCCGATGATGCGGCCTTCGGCGCCGAGCGCCGGGCGGTGCGCGGCTTGTGGCGCAAATTCCTGGGAGACGAGACGCCATGATCGTGGTGACGGGAGCCGCGGGCTTCATCGGCTCGAACCTGGTGCACGCGCTCAACGCGCGCGGCGAGCGCGAGATCCTGGCGGTGGACGATCTCGCCGACGGCACCAAGTTCCTCAACCTGGGAACCGCCGCCATCGCCGACTACCAGGACAAGGATGAGTTCCTGGCCCGCGTGGAGTCCGGCAAGCTGCCGAAAGTCGAGGCGGTGTTCCACCAGGGCGCTTGTTCCACCACCACGGAGTGGAACGGCCGCTTGATGATGGAGGTGAACTACCGCTACTCGAAAACGCTGTTGCACTGGTGCCAGCGACGGGGCATTCCCTTCCTCTATGCCTCCAGCGCCTCGGTGTACGGAGATGGCAAGCGCGGCTTCCGCGAAGAGCGCGCCTGCGAACGGCCGCTGAATCTCTACGCCTGGTCGAAGTGGCTGTTCGACGAATACGTACGGCGCGTCGTGCCGACGACCGCGCGCGGCAAGACGGCAGCCCGCCGCCGCGCGAGCGCGCAGGTGGTGGGGTTGCGCTACTTCAACGTCTACGGCCCGCGCGAGGCGCACAAGGGCGGCATGGCCAGCACCGCCTTCCATTTCCACCAGCAGATCGCGCGCGAGGGCCACTGCCGGCTGTTCGAAGGCAGCGACGGCTACGGCCCCGGCGAGCAGCGCCGCGATTTCATCCACGTCGATGACGTGTGCGCGGTGAATCTATGGTTCCTCGACCATCCGCAGGTGAGCGGCATCTACAACTGCGGCACCGGCCGCGCGCAGACCTTCAACGACGTCGCCCGCGCGGTCATCGCCTGGCATGGACGCGGCGAGATCCGCTACATCCCCTTTCCCGAAAATCTCAAGGGCCGCTACCAATCCTTTACCGAGGCCGATCTCACCCGGCTGCGCGCGGCGGGCTATCGCGGGCGATTCCTCGCCGTGGAGCAGGGCGTCAAGAGGTATCTCGATTGGCTCGGGATGCAAACCGGCGCGTGAAGCGCGCGCCCGCGCCGCACTGGGCAGGGCGGTCTGCACCGGCGGTCTTGCGTCGCCTGCTCGGCCGCTGGCTGGCGCGCGCACAGGCGGCCGTCGCGCGTCTGGGCGCGGACCGGGACGGCGAGGCCTTGCACGATTTCCGCGTGGCGCTACGCCGGCTGCGCACGGCGGCGCGGGCTTACGGCGAGCTCGCGGCCGAGCTCGTGCCCGACAAGCCGCGGCGCAAGCTCAAACGCCTGGCCGCCGACACCAACGCCACGCGCGACGCGGAAGTTTTTGCCGCCTGGCTGCAAGCGCAACGCAAGACGCTGCCGGC
>JADGHB010000088.1 GCA_019689635.1 Nevskia sp.
GTGATCTGCTCCGACACCAACCCGATCAGGAACACGATCACCGCAGCGGAAAACAACAGCGCGCTCATGTTGGTGAAACGGTGTTCGGTGGCGTAGGTGTAGCCATAGTAAGCAGCGCCGAGGAGGAAAAAGCCCAGGCTCGCTGGCGCGAACAGCTTGAGCGGCGAATACAGCGTCGCGATGCGAAACATGATGAGCAGGAAGCGCAGCCCGTCGCGCCACGGGCGCAGGTGGCTCTTGCCCACGCGCGGGGCGACGTGGATCGGCACATAGGTGACCGGATAGGCGCTGCGGAAGAACGCCATGGTGATGGTCGTGGGGTAGGAGAAGCCGTTGGGCAGAAGGTGCAAGAATTCGCGGAAGCGCTCGGCGCGCGCGGCGCGGAAGCCGGAGGTGAGGTCCAGCACCTTGAAGCCGGTCATCCAGGTGGCGAGCCGGTTGTAGAGCGCGTTGGCCAGCCCGCGGTGCACGCCGGCCTGGCCGCGCCAGTCGCGCGCGCCGACCGCCATGTCGTAGCCGTCCTCCAGCGCGGCGAGCAGGCGGGCAATGTCGGCCGGGTCGTGCTGGCCGTCGGCGTCCATGAACACCAGCGTCTCGCCGCGCGCGGCGCGCGCGCCGCGTTTGATCGCCGCGCCGTTGCCCATCGAGTACGGCACCGACAGGCAGACCACGTCGTGCGCGGCGCACAGCGCGCGGGTCTCGTCGCTCGAACCGTCGTCGGCGACGAGGATCTCGGCCTGCGGCTGGGCGCGCTTGAGCCGCGGCAACAGCTCGCGCAAGGCCGCCGCCTCGTTCTTGGCCGGCAGGATGATGCTGATCAAGCCCTTCCCCTATGACTGCTCGAAACCGGCTCCCGTTGCCCGTCGCTGCGAATGAAATCCGCTGCGCGGCGAGCCTCGCGCGGCCACCACGGAATCCTCCGCGCCGCCGCGCCGGCGCTCGGATTGACGATGCCGGCCGCTGAGTATAGGTTCTGCTCGTGCTTTTCGACACCGATCGCCCGAGCCGACCTTGGCCTTAAGTCCCAGTGCCCCTATCGGCGTGCCGCCGCTGTCCGGCCTTACCCGCCGGCTGGTCAACGATCAGCTTCTGAACGAGGACCAGGCGCGCGAGGCGCAGGCCAAGGCCGCGCGCTCGGGCAAGGCGCTGGTTGCGCAACTGGTCGAGGACAAGCTGATCGCGCCGGTGCGGCTGGCGGAGGTGGCGAGCCAGGAATTCGGCACGCCCTTGCTGGATTTGAACAGCATTGAGTTCGATTTCAATCTGGTCAAGGGTCTCAACGAGAAACTGCTGCGCGAACAGCACGCCCTGCCGTTGTACAAGCGCGGGCGCAAACTATACGTGGCGCTGTCGGATCCCACCAATCTGCAGGCGCTGGACGAATTCAAGTTCGCCACCGGCCTGACGACGGAAGCCATCCTGGTCGAGGAGGACAAGCTCGCCAAGGCGATCGGCGCCGCGCTCACCCAGCTCCAGACCGCCAGCCTCGGCGGCGACGTGGAACTGGAAAACCTGGAGGTGGAGGGCGGCGAAGCGGAAGCCGAGGCCGGCGCGGAGATCTCCGAGGAAGACGCGCCGGTCATCCGCTATGTCAACAAGGTGCTGATCGACGCCATCACCCGCGGCGCTTCCGACATCCACTTCGAGCCGTACGAGAAGAAATACCGCATCCGCTACCGCATGGACGGCGAGCTGCACGAGATCGCGAGCCCGCCGGTGCAGATGGCTGCCAAGCTTGCCGCGCGCCTCAAGGTCATGGCGCGTCTGGACCTGGCCGAGCGCCGGGTGCCCCAGGACGGGCGCATCAAGCTCAAGCTTTCCCCGGTCAAGGCGATCGATTTTCGCGTCAGCACCTGCCCCACGCTGTGGGGCGAGAAGATCGTGATGCGCATCCTGGATTCCTCCAGCGCGCTCCTGGGCATCGATGCCCTGGGCTACGAACCGGACCAGAAAGCGCTCTACCTCAAGGCGCTGGCGCGGCCGCAGGGCATGATCCTGGTGACCGGCCCGACCGGTTCGGGCAAGACCGTTTCGCTCTACACCGGCATCAACATCCTCAACACCGAGGACGTCAACATTTCCACCGCCGAGGATCCGGTGGAAATCAACCTGCCGGGGATCAACCAGGTCAACATCAATCCCAAGGTCGGCCTGACTTTCGCCGCCGCGCTCAGGGCCTTCCTGCGTCAGGACCCGGACGTCATCATGGTCGGCGAAATCCGCGATCTGGAGACCGCCGAGATCGCGGTCAAAGCCGCGCAGACCGGCCACCTGGTGCTGTCCACGCTGCACACCAACGACGCGCCGCAAACGCTCACCCGCCTGCTCAACATGGGCGTGCCGGCCTACAACGTCGCCTCCACCGTCTCGCTGATCATCGCCCAGCGCCTGGCGCGCAAGCTGTGCCCGCTGTGCAAGAAGCCGGAGGACGTGCCACGCGAAGAACTGCTGCGCGAGGGGTTCACGCCCGAGCAGATCGACGCGCCGGATTTCAGGCTCTACAAGGCGGTCGGCTGCGACCAGTGCAACCACGGCTACAAGGGCCGCACCGGCGTCTATCAGGTGATGCCGGTGTCCGACGCCATCGCGCGCATCATCATGGAAGGCGGCAATGCCATCGAGATCGCCGACCAGGCCCGTAAGGAAGGCATCGCCGACCTGCGCCAGTCCGCGCTCAAGAAGGTCCGCGCCGGCCTCATCGACCTGACCGAGGCCAACCGCGTGACGGTGGAATAAGAAGGGATATTACCCTCCGACCGCTGCGGTCAGCGCCGCTGCTGCGCCAAGGTCCTCCGACGCCAGGCGATCCGGCCCCGGCGCGCAACCCCGGGCATCTGCGTTATCCTTTGCGCGGCTCGCCGAACGGCGATCGAGACCGACCGCGGGCGTATCACGGGGAGAGACGGGCATGGCAGTCGCGGCGATCAAGGTCAAGGAATACACCTTCACCTGGGAGGGCGTGGACCGCAAGGGCGCGCGCATCCGCGGCCAGAGCGAGGGGCCCAGCGAGAGTTTCATCAAGGTCCAGTTGCGCAAGCAGGGGATCAACCCGATCCGCGTGCGGCGCAAATCCACGCTGTTCGGCAAGCGCAAGAAAGCGATCAAGGGGCAGGACATCGCGGTCTTCTCCCGCCAGCTCGCCACCATGATGGCGGCCGGCGTGCCCCTGGTGCAGGCCCTGGAAATCGCCGGCCGCGGCCACGCCAACCCGGCGATGGGCGAGATGATCCTGGCCATCAAGGCCAACATCGAAGGCGGCGCCGCGCTGGCCGAAAGCCTCGCCAAGTACCCGCGCCATTTCGACGACCTGTTCGTCAACCTGGTGGACGCCGGCGAGAAATCCGGTGCGCTGGAAACCCTGCTCGACAAGATCGCCACCTACAAGGAAAAGACCGAGTCGCTCAAGAAGAAAGTCAAGAAGGCGCTGACCTACCCCACTGCGGTCATCGTGGTCGCCTTCATCGTGACCGGCATCCTGCTGTACTTCGTGATTCCGCAGTTCAAGGCGCTGTTCGTGGGCTTCGGCGCCGACCTGCCGGCTTTCACCAAGATGGTGATCCGGCTCTCGGAATTCGTGCAAAGCGATTGGTGGATGATCGTCGGCGCCCTGGTGATCGGATTCTTCGCCTTCCGCGAGGCGCACGTCCGCTCGGCGGCGTTCCGCCGCCTGATCGACCGGCTGCTGCTCAAGATCCCCGTGGTCGGCCAGATCCTCTACAAGTCGGCGGTGGCGCGCTACGCGCGCACGCTCTCGACCATGTTCGCCGCCGGCGTGCCGCTGGTGGAGGCGATGGAGCCGGTGGCCAAGGCCTCCGGCAACATCGTCTTCCAGGAAGCGATCATGACCATGCGCGACCAGATCGCTGGCGGCACCCAGCTCCAGCTCGCCATGCAGCAGACGGGTTTGTTTCCGCCGATGGCCGTACAGATGGTCGCCATCGGCGAGGAGTCCGGCGCGCTCGACCACATGTGCGCCAAGGTGGCGGAATTTTACGAGCAGGAAGTGGACGTGATGGTGGACAATCTCACCGCGCTGCTCGAACCGATGATCATGGTGATCCTGGGCGTGCTGGTCGGCGGGCTGGTGGTGGCGATGTATCTGCCGATCTTCAAACTCGGCCAGGCGATCTGAACTCCGCTCATGTCCCTGACCGAGGCGCTGCGCGCCCAACCCGCGCTGCTGATCGCGGTATGCGCCTTGTTCGGCCTGGCCATCGGCAGTTTTCTCAACGTGCTCGCCCTGCGCCTGCCGCGCATGATGGAAGCGGCGTGGAAGCGCGAAAGCCGACACTTCCTCGGCCTGCCGGCCGAAGAAGCGCCGACGGTTCCGCTGACGCTGTGGTCGCCGCCCTCCACCTGCCCGGCCTGCGGCGCGCGCATCCGACCCTGGCACAACGTTCCCCTGCTCGGCTGGCTGGTGTTGCGCGGCCGCTGTGCGGACTGCCGGGCGCCGATTTCGCCGCAGTACCCGCTGGTGGAACTGGCCGCCGGCGTGGCGGCCGCGGTCTGCGCCTGGCGCTTCGGCTGGAGTGCCGCGCTCGCGCCGGCCCTGATCCTCAGTTTCGCGCTGATCGCCTTGACCGTGATCGACCTGCGCGAACAGCTTTTGCCCGACAGTCTCACTCTGCCGCTGCTCTGGCTGGGACTGCTGCTGTCCTGCCTCGGCCTGTTCGCCACGCCGCGCGCGAGCATCCTCGGCGCCGCGCTCGGCTATCTCGCGCTGTGGTCGGTCTACCATTTGTTCAAGCTCGTCACCGGCAAGGAAGGCATGGGTTATGGCGATTTCAAGCTGCTCGCCGCGCTCGGCGCCTGGTTCGGCGCCGGCTCCCTGGTGCTGATCGTCCTTTTGTCCTCGGTGGTCGGCGCCCTGGTCGGCCTGTCGCTGATGGCCTTCGCCGGACACCGGCGCGACCAGCCGATTCCCTTCGGTCCCTACCTCGCCGGCGCCGGCTGGATCGTGCTGATCTGGGGAGCGGTTTTGCACCG
>JADGHB010000014.1 GCA_019689635.1 Nevskia sp.
GCCTGTGGAATCCCGCCATCCGCCATTCCGCACAGGCCCTCGCCGAACTCGACCCCGCCCACTACGCCAAACGCGAACAGAACGAGGGGGTGTATGAAACTCTGCGTTAAGACCGCGCTGGGCGGCTTGCTGGCTGCCCTGCTGGCCGCCTGTGCGGCACGAGGTCCCGCGCACGTTCCGGCCGCCGGAGCCGAGACCGCGAGGGCCGCAGGCACTCAGTCGCAGGCCGCGCCGAACGACGACGCCGAGCAACGGTTCCAGGCCGCTCTGGAGTTGATGAAGAACAACAAATCGGACGACGCGCGCGCGGCATTCGCTGCCCTGGCCAAGGATTACCCGCAGTATTCGGGCCCGCTGGCCGATCTCGGCGTGCTCTATGCGCGCGGCAACCAGCGCCAGCAAGCGCTCGACAGTTTCGCCGCCGCCGTCGCCGCCAACCCCAAGAATGCTTTTGCCTACGGCTGGCTCGGCATTCTCTACCGAGAAAATGGAGATTACGCGCGCGCCGAGGACGCTTACCGCAAAGCGCTGGCGCTCAACCCCAACGACGCCACCACTCATCTCAATCTGGGCATCCTGTATGACGCTTATCTCAAACGTCCGCAGGAGGCCTTGACACACTATCGGGAGTACCAGCGGCTGAGCGGAGACCAAGCACGGCCCATCGTGGCCGCCTGGATCAGAGAACTGCAAGATCAGCTGGGTGGCGGCGCGTCGCCAGCGACTCCCGCCGTCGACGCACCCGGCATGGAGCACAAGCCATGACATGGTTATCATCATCGCGCATACTTGCCGTGCTGTTGGCGGTCACGGCAAGCGTGGCGGCACAAGAGCCGGGCGGAACGCCGCCCTCCGAATCGTCTCCGGCGTCGCCTGCGGCGACTACGGTGGACGAAGCGCCCGGTACCGTGATCATCGGCGACCGCGAATCGCCGATCGGTCTGTACCTGACGCCGTGGAAGGACGAGTACGCCGCCCGCAATGCCGGACGTCCGGCGCAGCACTTGCTGGAGAGTATGGAGCCCATAGACCCGGAAGCATTCCATCGCCAGAACACCTACTACGACGTCATTACCGCTTATCGCCGCGCCGAGCTTGCCCAGCACCGATGAATCCTTCGTCCGTCGCCATCGAGATTCACAACCGAACCGTTTGAGAGGAACTGCCATGGAGCTTTTCGACCTCGTCGCCCGCAACTTCCAGGCCGGCGGCGCTTTCATGTATCCGATCCTGGTGGTGCTGGTGCTCGGCTTGACGATCGCCATCGAGCGCTACACCTACCTGCGCCGTGCCTACCGTGAGAACCGCAGCCTGTGGTCCAAGCTGCTGCCGCTGGTCAACGCCGGCCGTTACGAGGAGGCGGAAAAGCTCGCCGCGAACTCTTCCACCGCCGTGGGGCGCGTGCTCGGCTACGGCATTTCTCGCGCTCGCGGTCAAGCGCGGCGTGAAGAGGTCGAGCGCGCCATGGAGGAAAGCCTCATGGAGGTCACGCCGCTGCTGGAGCGGCGCACGCACTACCTGGCCACGTTCGCCAACGTCGCCACGCTGCTCGGCCTGCTCGGCACCATCATCGGCCTGATCCACGGGTTTTCGGCGCTGTCCGGCATCAATCCCGCCGAAAAACAGGACCAGCTCTCCGAAGCGGTGGCGATCGCGATGAACTGCACCGCCTTCGGCCTGTTGGTGGCCGTGCCCTTCACCCTGATCCACGCCTGGCTGCAATCCATGACCGACGAGCTGGTCGACAATCTCGAAATGGCCTCGGTGAAATTCCTCAACAGCCTCGGCCTCCAGGGCTGAGGCCCAGCGCCGCATCCACCGGGGAAGCCGCCATGGCACACGGACTGTCGCGCGAGCTGCGGCGCACCGTCAGGCGCGCTCGCCGCCGACGTGCCGCCGAGCTCAACATCGTCAACATGGTGGACGTGCTCACGGTGCTGATCTTCTTCCTGCTGGTCAACGCCACCGGTGTGTCCATCCTCGGGATCAACCTGCCTTCGGCCGACACGCCGCCTCCCGCGCAGCCGCCGCGGGCATTGACCGTGATCGTGCGCCAGAGCGGACTCACCGTTGCCGACCGCGGCGGTGCGATCCAGCAATTCCCCGCCGCGGCCGACGGCAGTTACGATCTGCACGGCCTCGGCACGCTGCTGTCCCAGATCAAGGATCGCGCGCCCGACGAAGACAAGATCACCCTGCTGCTCGAGCCGGGCGTTTCTTACGACACGCTGGTGCAGGTGATGGATACCGTGCGCCTCGACCCGGGCGGCAACGGCAAGCCACAGCGCGAACTGTTCCCGCAGATTTCCATGGGCGACGCTCCCGCAGTGCCAGCGCCAGCCACGGCTGGAGGCTCGCCGTGATCCTGCGTTCGAGTTTCATGCGCCAGCGCCTGCTGCGCAAATCGATCAAGCGCGAGGTCGTCGCGCTCAACCTGGTGTCAATGATCGACATCTTCACTACTTTAGTGTTCTTCCTGCTGCTGACCTCCACCAGCGTACAGACGCTGCGCAGCCCGCGTTCGCTGACCCTGCCGATGTCGTTGTCCTCACAGACGCCGAACGACACGCCGGTGCTGATGATCACGGGTGATGCGATTCTTCTCCAGGGCCAGCCGGTGATGACGGTGGCGGAGGCGCAAGCCACCCCCGGCGACGTGCTGGCTCCGCTCAAGTCGCAACTGCTGCTGGTGCCGCTGGCGAAGATCGAGGGCCAAGCCAATGGCGCGCTGACGCGTGGCGAGATCAACATCATGGCGGACAAGCAGATCCCCTACGCCCTGCTGAAGAAAGTGATGCGCACCTGTGGCGAGGCGCAGTTCGCGCGCATTTCGCTGTCGGTCAACCATCGCGGAATCCGGAGCGAGGGATCGTGAGCGCCGAGCGCGTCATTCGTTGGGAGTCCTGGGCGCTGGCGGAAGAAGCGGACCGCCGCTTCCGGCGCATCGTCGCGGCTTGCGCGGTGCCCGCGCTGGTGCTGGCGCTCGTGCTGTCGTTGGTGAAATTTGAAATCGCCACGCCTCCCGCCGGCAATTACCAGCCGCAACGTTACGTCGAACTGCTGCCACAACAACCGGCAGGCGTGCCCGCCCAGCAGCCGGAGCAGCCCAAGCCGGCGCCCAAGAATCAGGAACAGCCGCCGCAAAAAGCGGCGCCGGCCAAGCCCGAGCTGAAACCGGTGGTCAAGCCTCAAGAAAGCGCTCGCGAAGTGGCGCAGAAAACCCAGCAGATGCGCCTGATCCAGGATCAGCTCGCCGATCTGCGCGATCAGAAACTTTCGGCGCTCAACGATCAGCCCCTGATCGCCAGCACGCTCAGCTCCAAGGGCGGCGTGGGCGCTTCGGAGCTGGCTTCGAACCTGGCCGCGTCGGCTGCCAATGCCAGCAGTGGTCTCGGCGGTCTGGGCCATGCGAGCGTCACCTCGCAACAGAGCGGAACCGGTCTGGGCGAGCGCCGCACCGGCGTCGTGCACAGCAAGCTCGGCACGGGCGGTGGCGAGCGCGTGGGCGGCAACGGCCGTGGGGCGGGTCGCACGCTCGAGGAAATCCAGGAAGTGTTCGACCGCAACAAGGGTTCCTTCAATGCGATCTACAACCGCGCGATGCGCAGCAATGCCAACATCGCCGACGGCAAGATCGTCGTGAAACTCACCATCGCGCCGGACGGCACGGTGACCGAGTGTACCCTGGTGCACAGCACCTTCAACGATCCGGACTTCGAAAGGAAGGTCATCGCCCGCATCGAGCTGCTGCGCTTCCCTCCCAAGGCGGTGCCGCCCTTCACGCTGTCCAGTTATCCTATCGAATTCCACCCGATGTAAGCCGGCACCGCGCGCGACCTCATGGGTTTCCTAAACGGGAAAAAAGCCTTGATCACCGGCGTGGCCAGCGAGCGCTCCATCGCCACCGGCATCGCCGAAGCCTTCCACCGCGAAGGTGCGGAGCTGGCCTTCACCTATCAGGGAGACAAGCTCAAGCCGCGCGTCGAGGACCTGGCCCACAGCCTGAACTCCACGATCGTGCTCCCGCTGGACGTCACCCGTGACGTCGAGATCGACGCGGTCTTCGAAACCTTGAAGGAAAAATGGGGGGCACTCGACATCCTGGTGCACTCGATCGGCTACGCGCCGCGCGAGCTGCTCGCCGGCTCCTATCTCGACACGGTCACGCGCCAAGGTTATGCCATCGCGCACGACATCAGCGCCTATTCGTTCGCGGCGCTGGCCAAGGGGGCACGTCCGCTGATGCGCGACCGCAAAGGCGCGCTCTTGACCCTGACCTATCTCGGCTCCCAGCGCTTCGTGCCGATGTACAACGTGATGGGGGCGGCCAAGGCCAGCCTGGAGGCCAACGTGCGCTATCTCGCCGCCGAGCTCGGACCGCTGAACGTGCGCGTCAACGCGATCAGCGCGGGGCCGATCAAGACTCTGGCCGCCGCGGGCATCAAAGGCTTCCGCAGCATGCTGGCGTACGCCGAAAAAGGCTCGGCGCTCAAGCGTAACGTGACCATCGAAGAAGTCGGCAATGCGGCCGCTTTCCTGTGTTCCGACCTGGCCTCCGGCATCACCGGCGAAATCCTTTACGTGGACGCTGGCTTCAACATCATGGGCTTCAGCTTGGAAGGCGCAGAGTAAGGCGCTCGCGGCGGCGCCCGGCGTTTCTTTGCTCGCAGTCGTTGCACCTTCTGCCGTCCAGGGCAGCGCTCAGCCGCCCGGTTCGATCTCGGTGCCCGCGAGGGCCTGCTTCTCGACTTTGACCTTGATGCGCTTCTCGATGCCCTCGCGGTAAGCGGCGAACTCGGCGCCGGCCAGGGCGTCGCGCAGCCGCGCGGCATCTTCCTTGAACGCGCTGGCTTCGGAGGATTGCGGCTCCGGCGCGTTCACGGCAGACAGCGCCACGACCGCGATCATGCCGTTGTCCAGCCGCGCCTCGCCGTAGACGAGCTTGCCGCCCGATGGATGCGGCAGTTTAAACAGCGCATCCAGCAGTCCGGGGTCGAGCTTCTTGTCGTCGCGCGTGACGGCTCCGGGAGCGACGGCGGTCAAGCCGCGCCGCTTGAGCGCGTCGTCGAAGGTCTGTCCGCCCTTCAGATCCTCGAGCAGGGCATCCGCCGCCGCCTTGGCGCGGGCCTGGGCGGCCTGATTTTTCAGGAGGTCGCGAATGGTCGCGGAAACTTCGTCCAGCGTTTGCTGCGCAGGCGCCTGATAGTCGGCTTTGCGCACCACGACCAGATGATCCGGCGCCAGGGCCAGCGGCTTGCTGTTGTCGCCGTCCTGCAGCACCTCGGGCGAGAACGCCGCGGCGATGACCTTGGGATCCGCGGCGATGCCGCTGCCGCCTTTGCGCGTGAACCAGTCCGTGGTCTGCACCGGGAGATCCAGCGCCTTGGCCACGGGGTCCAGCGAACTCGGGTTCTCGAAGCTCAATTGATCGAGCTTGGAGGCCATGTCCTGAAAGCGCCGCGCCGCATCGCGCTGCTGCCACAGATCCAGCAGGCGCTTCTGCACCTCGGGGTCGTCAAAAGCCAAGGTCTTGGCCGGCTTGAGCGCTTCGAGCTGGATCAGGTGCCAGCCGAACTCGGTCTCGACCGGCTCGCTGATCTCGCCGGGACTGGCGAGCGCGAACAGCGCCGCCTCGAACTTCGGCGCCATCATGCCGCGCTTGACCCAGCCGAGCTCGCCCCCTTTGTCCTTGGACCCCGGATCGTCGGAATTCTTGCGCGCCAGTTCGGCGAAGTCCGCGCCGGCCTTGAGCTGCTGGTAGAGCGCCTCCGCTTTCTTGTGCGCCGCCTCTTTGTCGGCGCCGAACGCGATCAGGATATGCCGCGCGCGTCGTTCCTCGGGCGTGGAGAACAGGCTGGATTTCTCGGCGTCGTAGATGAGCTTCAAGGCGTCGGCGCCGGGCGGCGCAGCCTTCGGCAACTGGTCCAGCGCCAGCTCGACATAAGCGAGCTTGACCCGTTCGGGCGTGCGGTAGTCGTTCTTGTGCTGCTCGTAATACTGCTTCACCTGATCGTCGCTGACGCTGACGGCGGAGATCTCCTTGGCCGGGTCGAACACGACGTAGCTAAACACGCGGCTCTGATGTTCAAGCTGCCAGGCGGCCTGCGCCTGCAAAGGCGTGATGAACGCGCTGTTGAGCACTGCGCCGCGCATCTGTTCGATGGCCAGTTGCTGACGCTGCTGCGTCTCGAACTGCTGCGGGGACTGGCCGATGCTGGCCAGCACGCTGCGATAGCGCTCGGCCGAGAAATGGCCGTTGTCCTGGAAGTACGGCAGCACCTGCAGGTATTCGCGCAACGCGGCATCGTCGATGCGATAACCGACCTTGCGCGCGTACTGTTTCAGCAGCAGGTCCTGGACCAGGTTCTTGAGCACCGCCTCTCGCATCTGCGCCTGGTGCAGCTCGTCGGCGTTGAAGCTGTCGCCCTGAAGCTGTCGCAGTTGCGCGTAATAACGCTCGTAGGCGCTGCGAAACTGCGACTGGGTGATCTTGACGCCTCCCACCTCGGCCACCGTGGGATCGGTGCCGCCGTCCATGAAACGCTGCACGCCGATGCCCCAGATGGCGAAGATCAGAATCAAGAAACCGAGGATCCCCCACACCACGGGGCCGGAGACGCGATCACGGATGGTTTGCAGCATGGTTCTCTCTTTTACGATCAGCGCCACAAAAACGAAAGGCGCTCGCATGAGCGCCCATCGTGGATGGCGGAGCGGACGGGGCTCGAACCCGCGACCCCCGGCGTGACAGGCCGGTACTCTAACCGACTGAGCTACCGCTCCGCGCTGGTCGCAATGTAAAGCGCTTGGTGGGTGCTGACGGGCTCGAACCGCCGACCCCCGCCTTGTAAGGGCGATGCTCTACCGACTGAGCTAAGCACCCTTGCCGGGTTGCGCAGCGGGACGCGCGCCGCAAAGGCCGTTTATTTTACGGCGTCCTTGAGCGCCTTGCCAGCTTTGAACGCCGGATTCTTGCTGGCCGCGATCTTCAACGGTGCGCCGGTCTTGGGATTGCGCCCGGTGCGCGCGGCACGCTTGCGAATCTGGAAGGTGCCGAAACCGACCAGGGAAACCTTCTCGTTCTTCTTGAGCGCGCGGGTGACGACCTCGATGAAGGCGTCCACCGCCCGCCCGGCATCGGCTTTAGAAATTTCGGCCTTGTCCGCGACCGCGTTGATGAGTTCGGCTTTGTTCATTTAGGTAAGTCCCCTCAAGTCAGATGAATGGCGTTGCGCCGGAAAAGATTGACCGCGTCCTCGATCGACCGTTCCCCCAAACGTTGCGGCACCCAGCAGCACCGCCTTCGGGAATCGCTGTGGCAACGGAAGGAGTCTTATACCAAGCCCTGCACATGAGCGTCAACGAACCCGCGCAAGGCACCCTCTGCAGCGCACGACACTCGCGCGAGAATGAGTCGCCGATCAGTGCGCGCGCAGCGGTTCGGCCAGGGGTTGCGGCGGGGGTGCGGGCTGCGCGACGTCCGGTTTCGATTCCGGCATGCGCTCCAGCGCCAGGCGCAGCACGTCCTCGATCCAGCGCACCGGTTGGATCTCCAGCTTGCTGGTAATGGTTTCCGGGACTTCGGCGAGATCCTTGACGTTCTCCTGCGGGATCAGCACGGTCTTGACACCGCCACGCTGGGCGGCGAGCAGTTTCTCCTTGAGACCACCGATCGGCAGCACTTCGCCGCGCAGCGTGATCTCGCCGGTCATCGCCACGTCGGCACGCACCGGGATGCCGGTCAATGCGGACACGATCGCCGTGCACATCGCGATGCCGGCGGACGGTCCGTCCTTGGGCGTGGCGCCCTCCGGAACGTGCACGTGAATATCGTTCTTCTGATAAAACTCCGGATCGATGCCCAACTGCCTGGAGCGCGCGCGCACCACCGTCAACGCCGCCTGGATGGACTCCTGCATCACGTTGCCCAGCGAACCGGTCTGAGTCAGCTTGCCCTTGCCCGGCGCCAGCGCCGCCTCGATCGACAGCAGTTCGCCGCCGACCTCGGTCCAGGCCAAGCCGGTGACCTGGCCGACCTGATTCTTTTCCTCCGCCCGGCCGAAGCGGTAACGTGGCACGCCGAGATACTTCTCCAGATTCTTCTCGGTCACGCGCACGGTTTTCTCGGTCGGCTTGAGCAGCACCTGCTTGACCACCTTGCGCGCGATCTTCGACAGCTCGCGTTCGAGATTGCGCACGCCCGCTTCGCGCGTGTAGGTGCGCACGATGGCGCGGATCGCGGCGTCGCTGATCTCCAGCTCGCCGTCCTTGAGTCCGTTGGCCTTCATCTGTTTGGGCAGCAGGTAGCGCCGCGCGATGTGCAGCTTCTCGTCCTCGGTGTAGCCGGGGATGCGGATCACTTCCATGCGATCGAGCAGCGGCGGCGGGATGTTCAGCGTATTCGCCGTGGCGATGAACATCACGTCGGACAAATCGTACTCGACTTCCAGGTAATGGTCCTGGAAGCTGTTGTTCTGCTCGGGATCCAGCACTTCGAGCAGGGCGGCGGAAGGATCGCCGCGGAAGTCCATGCTCATCTTGTCGATTTCGTCGAGCAGGAACAGCGGATTTTTCACACCCACCTTGGCCATGCTCTGCACGATCTTGCCCGGCAGCGAGCCGATATACGTGCGGCGGTGGCCGCGAATCTCGGCCTCGTCGCGCACGCCGCCCAGCGACATGCGCGTGAACTTGCGGTTGGTGGCCGCCGCGATCGAGCGTCCCAGCGAGGTCTTGCCCACGCCCGGCGGCCCGACCAGGCACAGGATCGGCCCCTTGAGCTTCTTCACTCGCGCTTGCACGGCGAGATACTCGACGATCCGCTCCTTGACTTTTTCCAGGCCGTAATGGTCCGCGTCGAGCTGTTTCTGCGCGGCTTCCAGGTCGATGCGGGCCTTGGTCGCCTTTTTCCACGGCACTTGCGTCAGCCAGTCCAGGTAGTTGCGCACCACCGTGGCCTCGGCCGACATCGGCGGCATCAGCTTGAGCTTGTTCAGCTCGGCCTGCGCCTTGGCCTTGGCGGCCTTGGGCATGCCGGACTTTTCGATCTTGCGCGCCAGCTCCTCTTGTTCGTTGGGCGTGTCCTCCAGTTCGCCGAGCTCTTTCTGGATCGCCTTCATCTGCTCGTTGAGGTAGTACTCGCGCTGATTCTTCTCCATCTGCGACTTGACCCGGCCGCGGATCTTCTTCTCGATCTGCAGAATTTCGATCTCGCCTTCGAGCTGGCCGAGGACAAACTCCAGCCGCGAACGCGGATCGATGATCTCCAGCACACGCTGCTTGTCGGCCAACTTGAGGTTGAGATGCGCAGCGATGGCATCCGCCAGCCGGCCGGCGGAGTCTGTGCTGGACAAGGACGCCAGCAGCTCCGCCGGGACCTTCTTGTTGAGGCTGACGTATTGTTCGAAGGTGGCGAGCGTGGCCCGCATCACCGCCTCGGTCTCGCTGCCCCCCGCGGTGGATTCGTCGGCGGGAATCGGCTCGTACTGCGCACTGAGGAAATCGCCGGACTCGTCCAAACGCAGAATGCGCGCGCGTTGCGCGCCCTCCACCAGCACTTTGACCGTCCCGTCGGGCAGCTTGAGCAGTTGCAGAATGCTCGCCAGCGTGCCCATCTCGTAGAGATCGGCACCGTGCGGCTCGTCGGTGTCCGCCTGCTTCTGTGCTACCAGCAGGATGCGCTTGCCGCCCTGCATCGCAGCACTGAGCGCGCGTACCGACCGCTCCCGGCCGACGAACAGCGGCTGCGCGATATGCGGAAAGATCACCACGTCGCGCAACGGCAGGACGGGAGCGGTACGGTCATTGACGGAATCGGACACGATCAAACCTCGCAAAGCGCATGAGTAGCCTCGTCATTATGCGCCACAAGGCTTAGATGCAGGCGCGAAAGAATAATTCAAGGGGCAGCCTGCGCAGGCAGGCATGCCCGCGCCCTTCAGGCCGCCACCCAAGCGGTCAGCCCGCGTTCTTGACTTCGCGGCGCGGTGCCTCGGCGTTCTCGTACACCACGAACGGTTTGGCCTCTCCGCGCACCACCGCTTCGTCCACCACCACTTTCGATACGTTCTGCATCGACGGCAGCTCGTACATCACGTCGAGGAGGATGTTCTCGAGGATGGTGCGCAAGCCGCGCGCGCCGGTTTTGCGCTCCTTGGCTTTGCGTGCGATGGCCTGCAAGGCTTCCTCGCGGAACTCGAGCTGGCAGCCTTCCATCTGGAACAGCTTCGCGAACTGCTTGACCAGGGCGTTCTTGGGCTCCTTGAGAATCGCGATCAGGGCTCGCTCGTCGAGCTCCTCGAGCACCGCGACCACGGGTAGACGACCGACGAATTCCGGAATCAGGCCATAACGGATCAGGTCTTCCGGCTCGACGATGGACAGCAATTGCGAGATCTGGCGTGAATCCTTCTGAGATTTCACGTCGGCCGCAAAGCCGATCCCGGTCTTCTCGGTGCGGTTCTGGATCACCCGCTCCAGGCCGGAAAACGCGCCGCCGCAGATGAACAGGATGCCGGCGGTGTTGACCTGCAGGAACTCCTGCTGCGGATGTTTGCGTCCGCCTTGCGGCGGCACGCTGGCGATGGTGCCCTCGATGAGTTTGAGCAGGGCCTGCTGCACGCCTTCGCCGGATACGTCGCGCGTGATCGACGGGTTCTCGCTCTTGCGCGAAATCTTGTCGATCTCGTCGATGTAGACGATGCCGCGCTGCGCTTTCTCCACGTCGTAGTCGCACTTCTGCAGCAGCCGCTGGATGATGTTTTCCACGTCTTCGCCGACGTAGCCGGCCTCGGTGAGCGTGGTGGCGTCGGCGATGGCGAACGGCACGTCGAGCAGGCGCGCCAGCGTTTCGGCCAGCAGCGTCTTGCCCGAACCGGTGGGACCGATGAGCAGGATGTTGGACTTCTGCAGCTCCACGCCGTCGGTTGCCCCCTTCTGCGACAGCCGCTTGTAGTGGTTGTAGACCGCCACCGACAGGACTTTCTTGGCTTGCTCCTGGCCGATCACGTATTCGTCCAGGACCGCGCGGATCTCCTGCGGCTTGGGCAGGCCCTTGACTTGCGGCTTGGCGTGCACCTCCTCGCGGATGATGTCGTTGCACAGGTCGACGCACTCGTCGCAGATATAGACCGAAGGGCCGGCGATCAGCTTGCGCACCTCATGCTCGCTCTTGCCACAGAAGGAGCAATACAGCACCCGTCCGCCCTGCCCGCCACCGCGTACGTTGTCTGGCATTCTGGTCCTCTACCTTCGTTTCAGCCGGCCTGTCGCCTCAGGCATGATGTTGCAGCAAAATGACCCTGAATTCCACGGTTGGTTCGGTCATTTGCCGGCCGCCGGGGCGGTCGGAACGCGCCGTTCGAGAATCTGGTCGATCAATCCGTACTCCCGGGCCTGCTCGGCGCTCATGAAGAAGTCGCGTTCCAGGTCGCGCGCGATCTTCTCCACCGGTTGGCCGGTGTGCTCCGCGTAGAGCCGGTTCAGCCGCTCGCGCAGGTAGAGGATCTCCCGCGCCTGGATCTCCACGTCGGCGGCCGTGCCCTGGGCCCCACCGGAGGGCTGATGCATCATGATGCGCGCGTTGGGCAGCGCGTAGCGCTTGCCCTTGGCCCCGGCCGAGAGCAGGAACGAGCCCATGCTGGCCGCCTGGCCGATGCACATCGTGGACACGTCCGGCTTGATGAATTTCATGGTGTCGTAGATCGAAAGCCCCGAGGTGATCACCCCGCCGGGCGAGTTGATGTAAAGGTGGATGTCCTTGTCCGGGTTCTCGGCCTCCAGGAACAAAAGCTGGGCGACCACCAGGTTGGCCACGACGTCGTCGATGGGGCCCACCACGAACACCACCCGCTCCTTGAGCAGCCGCGAGTAGATGTCGAAGGCGCGCTCGCCGCGCGCGGTCTGCTCCACCACCATGGGCACCAGGTGCTGGGCACGAGCGATCTGTTCGTTCACGGGTTTCCTTCTTTTCGTGGGTTGCGGGTTCAAGCTGCGGGCTGCGCCTGGGATTTCAACAAGTCCTCCAGTGTCATCGCCACCTCGCTGGACTTGGCTTCTTGGAGCAGGCTCTCCACCACTTGTTCTTCCAGAACGCCCGCTTCGAGCCCGCGCATCAGTTCCGGGCGCGAGCGGTAGAATTGCTTGACGGTTTCCGGATGCTCGTAATCGGCGGCCAGCTCGTCCAGCGCGCGCTCCACGCGGGCATGGTCCGGCTGGATCCCGCGGCTACGGATCACTTCGCGCATCAGCAGGCCCAGCGCCACGCGCCGGCGCGCCGCCTCCTCGAACAGCGTATCCGGCAGCAACTGCTGGAGTTTTTCCGGTTTGAGCCGTCCGGCGCGGCTGAGTTGCATACGGCTTGCGGTTTCCTCGCGCAGGCGCGCGATTTCCTGCTCGATCTGGCTGGCCGGCACTTCGACTGGATGCGCGGCCAAGAGTTGCTCGAGAACCTGGCGTTTGAGATAGGCACGCAGCGCCTTGTCGCGCTCGGCTTCCAGGGCGCTGCGGCACTTGGCTTGCAGGCCGGCCAGGCCCGCGCCGGCTTCCACCCCGTGCGCGGCGAGGAACTCGGCGTCGTCCGGCGCCGGAAGTTTCGGCTCCTTGAGCGCGACGAGGGTGATCTCGAACCGGGCGAGCTTGCCGCGCAGATCCTCGGCGCGGTAGTCCTCGGGGAAGCGGATGTCCGCGGTAAAGCGCTCGCCCGGCGTTCTGCCGAGCAGGGTGTCTTCCAGCTCCGGCAGGAAGCGTCGCTCGCCGATCTCGATGTCCACCTTATCGCCCGTGCCGCCCGGAAACGTCTGGCCCTCGATGCGGCCTTCGAAATCCACGGTCGCGACGTCGCCGACGCGCGCCGGTCGCGTCACCGTCTCCAGGCTGCGACGGGCGCGACGCAAGCTCTCGATCAGCCGCTCGACGTCCGCCTCGGTGATCTCGACGCGCGGTTTCTTGACCTCGATGCGGTCCAGGTGTTCCAGCCGCACCTCGGGAAAGACATCGAAGTGGGCCACGTAGCGGAACGGCTCACCGGCCTGCCCTTCGACAATCTCGATGCTCGGCGCGCCGGCCGGTCGCACCTGCGCCTGTTCCAAGGCCTGCGGCCAGCTTTCGCGCACCAGTTCGTCGATGGCGTCCTGGCGCACGGAGGCGCCGTACTGCTGCTGGATTAGCTTGAGCGGCGCCTTGCCGGGCCTGAAGCCCGGCACGCGCGCACGCGCGGCCAGCCGCTTCAAGCGCGTGTCCAGCTCCTGCTGCAGGCGCTCGTAGGGGATTTTGACGTGCAAGCGGCGCGCCAGGCCGCCGGCCGATTCGACGTGGACTTCCATTAGATTCGACTGAACGGGTTTACGGAATGTCTTGTTTGAGAAGTCGCCGCCACGGATGGCGGCGTTTTGCGCAGGACGCACATGGTGTGCGAAAGGAGAGATTCGAACTCTCACGCCTTGCGGCGCTGGAACCTAAATCCAGTGCGTCTACCAATTCCGCCACTTTCGCGCGAAAGCTGTCGTGCCGGCCGTTGCGGGGGAGGAATTATAGCAGCGTGGGCAAGGCCGCCGCGGCAGAATAGCGCCGATGAATGCCCTCGCCGACCGCTTGCGCCGCCCGCTGCCGCTGTGCCTGCTGCTCGGATTGCTGGCCTTGGTCGCCGCGCTGACCGGCCTGCGGGCCGGGGCCCTGCCGGTCGATCTGCGCGATGTCTTCGCCAGCCTCGGCCTGGCCCGCGCCGCCGATCCGGCCTTGGCCGTCGCGGTGCGTGAGCTGCGCTTGCCGCGCGTGGTGCTGGGTCTGCTGTGCGGGGCCGCGCTCGCGGTCAGCGGTGCGACCCTGCAAGGGCTGTTCCGCAATCCCCTCGCCGATCCCGGCCTGATCGGCGTCTCCGCCGGCGCGGCGCTGGCGGCGGTGGTCGCCATCGCGCTCGGCGTCACCCATGCGGCTGCGCCCGGGCTGCTGCCCGTGGCGAGCTTCGCCGGTGCGGCGCTCACGACCTGGCTCGTGACGCGCCTGTCGCAGTCCGACGGCGTGGTGCGCCCGGCGCAAATGCTCTTGGTCGGTCTGGCGGTCAATGCCGTGACCGGGGCCGGCATCGGCCTGGCCGCCAATCTCGCCAGCGGCGAGGCGCTGCGCACCCTCACCTTCTGGCTGTATGGCAGCCTGGGCCGCGCCGGCTGGGAGGAAATCGCGCTGGCCGCCGGGCCGATGCTCTTCGCGGTCCTGTGGCTGCCGCGCCGCGCCCGCGAACTCAACGCGCTGCTGCTGGGCGAGGCCGAGGCCGCGCACGTCGGGGTGAACGTCGAGCGGCTCAAGCGCGAACTGATCCTGCTCACCCTGCTCGCGGTGGGCGGAGCGGTGGCGTTGTCCGGCATCATCGCCTTCGTCGGGCTGATCGTGCCGCAGTCCCTGCGCCTGTGGACCGGGCCGGATCACCGCACATTGATGCCGGCTTCGGCCCTGCTCGGCGCCGCGCTGCTCACCGCCGCCGACACCGCGGCGCGCACCGTCGCCGCGCCGCTGGAACTGCCGGTGGGCGTGCTCACCGCCCTGCTCGGCGGACCGTTCTTTCTGTTCCTCTTGCTGCGCCTGCGCGATCGCGGGGAATGGCTGTGAGCCTGGCGGCCGCGGGACTGATTTATACCGCCAACGGCCGTCGGCTGATCGATGAAGTCTCGCTCGAACTGCGGCCCGGCGAAGTGCACGCCCTGCTGGGCCGCAACGGCGCCGGCAAGTCCACCCTGCTGCGCGTGTTGGCCGGCGAACTGGCTCCGCAAGCGGGAACTGTGCGCCTCGAGGGCCGGCCGCTGGCGGACTATCCGCCGCGCGAGCTCGCGCGCCGGCGCGCGGTGTTGCCGCAACAAGAAACGCTGCGCTTCGGCTTCACCGCGGAACAGGTCGTGGCGCTGGGGCTCTATGCCCACGCGGGGGGACCGCAACGGCAACGACGCATCGCGCGCGAGGCGCTGGCGGCGCTGGGCCTGCTGGCGCTGGCCGAGCGCAAGTATCCCAGCCTGTCGGCGGGCGAGCGCCAGCGCGTGCAGCTCGCGCGCGTGCTCGCCCAGGTCTGGGAGGACACCGATCATCCGCGCTACCTCTTGCTCGACGAGCCCACCGCGGCGCTGGATCTCGCCCATCAGCACGGATGTCTGCTGGAAGCGCGACGTTTCGCCGCCAGCGGCGCCGGCGTGCTGGTCGCGCTGCACGACCTCAATCTCGCTTTGCGCTACGCCGACCGTGTGACGGCGCTGATCGACGGGCACGTGCTCGCGCAGGGCGCGGTGCGCGATCTGCTCGATCGAGCGACGCTCGAGGCGCTGTACGGGGTGCCGATCGCCTTGCTGCACGCGCCGGGCGAAGCGCTGCCCTACGTCGCCGCCCGTCCGCGCGGATTCAGGCGGGACGCAGGAACTCCAGCCGCAGCTCCGGCGCCTCCAGACCACGGAAACGGTTGACTGCGAGCCGGTAAACGCAGTCCATGCGCGCTCCCGCCGGTAGCGCGCGCGCGGCCCCGCCGAAGTCCAGCGCTTCCAGCGGCAGGCCGCCCGGCGCCCGCACGCGGTATTTGATGTGGCGGCCGTCCTCGCCGAGCGCACGCGCCTCCAGGATTTCGAACCGCCCCTCGAAACAGGGCTCGGGGAAGCCCTGCCCCCAGGGGCCGCCGCTTTCCAGCGCCTTGGCGGTGTCGATGGAAAGCTCCTCGGCGGCGAGCTCACCGTCGGTGTCGATGCACTGGTGCAAGGCCGTGGCGTCCAGCGTCGCACGGCACTGGGCGTCGAAGGCCGCGGCGAATTCATCCAGCCGATCCTCGCGCAGCGTGAGGCCCGCGGCCATGGCGTGGCCGCCGAAGCGCGCGATGAGCCCCGGATGGCGCGTGTCGATGGCCGCCAGCGCGTCGCGCAAATGCAAGCCGGGAATCGAGCGCCCCGAACCTTTGAGCAGGCCCGCGTCGCGGGCGCGCGCGAAGGCGAAAGTCGGGCGATGCCGGAGTTCCTTGATGCGGGTGGCGACCAGGCCGACCACGCCTTCGTGCCATTCCGCCTTGAACAAGCAGACGCCCACCGTCCCGCGATCCGTGGCGAGCTGCGCGGCGTCCTCGCTCATCAGGTCCTGCAGCTCGCGACGTTCGCGGTTGAGCGCGTCGAGCTGCGCGGCAAGCGCGGTCGCACGCGCCTGATCCTCGGCGAGCAGGCACTCGATGCCCACGCGCATGTCTTCCAGACGCCCGGCGGCGTTGAGCCGCGGGCCGAGCACGAAACCCAGATCGCCGACGCTGCAGCGCGCCAGATCGCGACCCGCCACCTGCAGCAGCGCGCGCAAGCCCGGCCGCGTATGACCGGCGCGCAGCCGCGCCAGGCCTTGCGCCACGAGGATGCGGTTGTTGTGATCGAGCCGCACCAGATCGGCCACCGTGCCCAGTGCGACCAGATCGAGCAGTTCGGCCAGATTCGGCTCGGCCCCTGCGGCGAAGGCGCCGCGTTCGCGCAGCCGCGCGCGCAGTCCCAGCAGCAGATAAAACATCACGCCGACGCCGGCCAGATGCTTGGACGCGAAGCCGCAGCCGGGCTGATTGGGATTGACGATGGCGGCGGCGGGCGGCAGTTCCGGCGGGGCGAGATGGTGGTCGGTGACGATTACCGGCAAACCGGCGGCGTTCGCGGCGGCGACGCCGGCATGGCTCGCGATGCCGTTGTCCACCGTGATCAGCAGTTGCGCGCCGCGTTCCAGGGCGGCCGCCACCAGCGGCGGCGACAGGCCGTAGCCCATGGTGAAACGGTTGGGCACGACGTAGTCGAGATGCACCGCGCCGAGCGCGCGCAGGCCCAGAAGCGCCACGGCGGTCGCAGTGGCGCCATCGGCATCGTAATCGCCCGCGATCACGATGCGCGCCTGGGCGCGGATCGCGCGCTCCAGCAGCCGCACCGCCTCCTCGAGCCCGCGCAGCCCGGCCGGCGGCAGCAATGCCGTCAGGCGCAGTTCGAGCTCCTGCGGTTCGCGCAAGCCACGCGCGGCGTAGACGCGGCGCAGGACCGGGTGCAGATCGGCGGGAAGCCGGTGCGCCTGCCCGAGCGGCCGGCGGCGGATGCGCGGCGCAGGGGACGTCAGGGCGTCGTCGATCGCAAGGCCTGCCAATTCTGGCGAGCGCGCTCGATGTTGGCCTGGGGCCATTCTTCGAAATACACCAGCGAGGTCGCGCTGGCGAAGCAGTAGCGTTTGTGATCGTCGGGATCGATCCAGTTGATGGAGCAATCCGTCGGAATGAGCTGCCCCGCGATCAGTCCGATGGGATCGTTGTTGTCGAATTCGCCGTGCATGGGCACGGGCGGCACCACGGCTTTCCAGATGCCGGTCCGCGCCGCTTCGTCCGCCGTCTCCGGGCCGACCGTCTCCGCGCCCTGCACCGCGGTCCCGGCCAGGGCCAGGGCGATCAGCGTAGTTCGCAGGATGAACTTCTCGCCGGCTTCCATGGGATTGCGTCCCTTGCGCTTCACACGACGGGTGCAGCCTACCACGGAGCGGCGCGCTCAGCCGAGCCGGTCGAGCAGCACACGCTCCACCGCGGCGCGCTCGGCGGCCACCTCCAGCGGCGGCGGCAAGTCGGCCCCGAGGATCGCGTCGGGATCCTTGAGCCCGTGTCCGGTGAGGGTGCACACCACGGTGGATCCCGCCGGAATCTTGCCGCGCTTGAGATCGCGCAGCGCCCCGCCCAGCGCAGCGGCGGAGGCCGGCTCGCAGAACACGCCCTCGCGCTCGGCCAGCAGCCGCTGCGCGGCGTGAATCTCCTCGTCGGACAGCTCATCGAACCAGCCGCCGGATTCCTCGTGCACTTTCCACGCCGCCGTCCAGCTTTGCGGATGGCCGATCCGGATGGCGGTCGCCGCGGTTTCCGGCGTTGCCACCGGTCCGCCGCGCAGGAAAGGCGCGCTGCCGGCGGCCTGGTAGCCGACCATGCGCGGGCGGCTGCGCGTGCTCGCCTGTCCCAGGAACGGGCAGTCTCCGCCGCAATGCGCGCAGGCGGCGGTGGCGAGCCCCGCGCATTCCGAATAGCCGATCCAGTGCGCGGTGATGTTGCCGGCATTGCCCACCGGCAGGCAGTGAAAGTCCGGGGCGCGGCCCAGCGCCTCGACGATCTCGAAGGCGGCGGTCTTCTGTCCCTGCAGGCGATAGGGATTCACCGAGTTCACCAGCGTCAGCGGTGCGGAGCGCGAAATCTCCTTGACCAGGCGCATGCCGTCGTCGAAGTTGCCGCGGATCTGCACGATGACCGCGCCGTGGATCAGCGCCTGCGCCAGCTTGCCGAGCGCGATCTTGCCCTGCGGGATCAGCACGAAGGCGCGGATGCCGGCGCGCGCGGCGTAGGCGGCCGCCGCTGCGGAGGTGTTGCCGGTGGAGGCGCACAGAATGGCGCGACTGCCCTCGTGCACGGCCTGCGTCACCGCCACGGTCATGCCGCGGTCCTTGAACGAGCCGGTGGGATTGGCGCCTTCGAACTTGGCGTAGAGCTGCGCCTCCACGCCCGCGGCGCGCACCAGGTTGTCGAGCCGGATCAGCGGCGTGCGGCCCTCGCCCAGGCTGATGGCGCGCGCTTGTCTGGCCAGCGGCAGGCGCTCGCGCCAGGTCTCGACGATGCCAGTGTAATGAGCGTTCATGTTGCTTCGAGAAGTCCGGGGCGGACGGCGGGCTAAACGTCGAAGTGTTCGACGCGCAGCCGGGTCACGGGCTCGCGCACGAAGGGCAGACTCTGCATCTTGCTTCGCGCCTGGTCGCAACGGCGTTCGTTCACCACCGAGGTGATGATCGCCAGGGTGGCATCTTCGTGCTCGCGCGGTTCTTTCTGCAGGATCGCCTCCACGCTGATCTCCAGCTCGGCGAGGATGGAGGTGATGGCGCGCAGCACGCCGGGCGTGTCGGCCACGCGCAGCCGCAGGTAATAGGCGCTCTCGATCTCGTCCAGGCTCGCCACGCGCGGGTGCTGCAGCGCCTGCGGGTGGAAGCCCAGCGCGGGCACGTGGTGGCGCGGATCGGCACCCTGCCAGCGGGCGACGTCGATGAGGTCGGCGATCACCGCCGAAGCGGTGGCCTCCGCGCCCGCGCCACGGCCCACGTAGACCGTCTGCCCCACCGCGTCGCCGTGCACCCGGACCGCGTTGAGCGCGCCGTCGGTCTTGGCCAGCAAGTGTTCGGCCGGCACCAGCGTCGGGTGCACGCGCAATTCCACGGCCGCTTCCGGCGCGCGCGCGATGCGCTTGGCCAGCGCCAGCGGCTTGATGCGATACCCCAGCTCGCGGGCCAGCTGAATGTCCTGCGGCGCGACGCCGGAAATGCCCTCCGTCGCCACCGCGTCGAAGCGCAAGGGCATGCCGAAGGCGATGGCGGCGAGGATGGCGAGCTTGTGCGCGGCATCGATGCCTTCCACGTCGAAGCGCGGATCGGCTTCCGCGTAGCCCAGGCGCTGCGCCTCGGCCAGCGCTTCGGCGAATGCCTGCCCGCGCGCGGCCATCTGGGTGAGGATGTAGTTGCTGGTGCCGTTGATGATGCCGGTCACCTGGTCGATACGGTTGGCCGCAAGCCCTTCGCGTAGCACCTTGATGATGGGAATGCCGCCGGCCACCGCCGCTTCGAAGCCGAACAGCGCGCCAGCTTTGCGCGCGGCCGCGAAAATCTCGTTGCCGTGCTGCGCGATCAGCGCCTTGTTGGCGCACACCACCGCGCGGCCACGGGCCAGCGCGTCCAGCACCAGGCGGCGCGCGGGTTCGATGCCGCCGATCAGCTCGACGACGACATCGCAGTCGGCCTCCACCACCGCCTGGGCATCGGTGGAAAACCGCACCGCCGACAGATCGCAGTCGCGCGGCTTGTCCGCATCGCGCGCCGCGGCGTGAGTCACGACGACGGGACGACCGGCGCGGCGCTCGATCTCCTGGCGGTTGCGCGCAAGCACGCGCAGCACGCCCTGGCCGACCGTTCCCACCCCCAGCAGACCGACCCGCAGCGGCGCGGTCATGCGGCGGCCCGATGCTGACCGTGATGGAGCATGCGCTTGATGTTGCGGATCGCCTGGCGCGTGCGCTGTTCGTTCTCGATCAGCGAGAAGCGCACGTATTCGTCGCCGTACTCGCCGAAACCGATGCCCGGCGACACCGCGACCTTGGCCTCTTCCAGCAGGCGTTTGGAGAACTCCAGCGAACCGAGCGCGCGCAGCGGCTCGGGAATGCGGGCCCACACGAACATCGTCGCCTTGGGTTTCTCCACCGGCCAGCCGGCCTTGTTGAGCCCTTCGCACAGCACGTCGCGCCGTGATTTGTACATCTGCCGGATCTGGGCCACGCAATCCTGCGGGCCTTCCAGGGCGGTGATCGCCGCCACCTGGATGGGCGTGAACATTCCGTAGTCGAGGTAGCTCTTGATCCGCGCCAGCGCCGCGACCAGCGTCGGGTTGCCGCACATGAATCCCACGCGCCAGCCCGGCATGTTGTAGCTCTTGGACAGCGTGAAGAACTCCACCGCGATGTCCTTGGCGCCCGGCACCTGCAGCACCGAAGGCGCCACGTAGCCGTCGAACACGATGTCGGCATAGGCCAGGTCGTGCACCAGCCAAATGCCGTGTTCGCGACAGATGGCCACGACTTTCTCGAAGAACGGCAGTTCCACGCACTGCGTGGTCGGATTCGCCGGAAAGTTGAGGATCAGCATCTTCGGCGTCGGCGTGGTCTCCTTGATCGCGCGCGTCAGTTCCTCGAAGAAATCGACCTCGGGCGTCAGGCGCACGTGGCGCACGTCGGCCCCCGCCAGCACCGTGCCGTAGGGATGGATCGGATAGGCCGGGTTGGGCACCAGCACGGTGTCGCCGGCGGACAGCGTGGCAAAGGCCAGGTGCGCCAGCCCTTCCTTGGACCCGATGGTGGCGATCACTTCGGTTTCGGGATCCAGCGCCACGCCGTAGCGCGTGGCATACCAGCGCGCCATCGCCCGGCGCAGGCGCGGGATGCCCTTGGACATCGAATAGCGGTGGGTGTGCACCGCCTCGGGATGCTGGTGCTCGGCCTTGACGTAGTCGGAATCGGTACCGCGCACCGCGACCTCGACCAGCTTGTCCACGATGTGGCGCGGCGTGGGCTGGTCCGGGTTGCCCATGCCGAAGTCGATGATGTCCTCGCCGCGGGCGCGGGCGGCCTTCTTCATCTCGCCGACGATGTTGAAGACGTAGGGTGGCAGGCGCTCGATGCGCGGAAAGACGGTGTTCACGACGAGTATCCGGGTGGTTCCAGCAATGACGCGCGGCAAGGTCCGCGCTGGCGCGCGATTATCGGGCGCCGGGGTCCAAGTTTCAAACCGTCTGCGTAGGAGTCCTGCGCCGCGCTAGCGCGAATTGTGCAGCTCGATGACGACGTTGCCCGCGCGCACGCGACGCGCCTCCTTGGCGGCGTCGGAGCGGAACAGCTCGAGCTGGTTGAGATAGTCCTCGGACACGTCCTGCGTCACGTACTCGCCGGTGAACACCGAGCAGTCGAAGCGCTCGATCTTGGAGTGCTTGTGACGCACGGCCTCGATCAGGTCGTCGAGATCCTGGTAGATCAGGCGGTCGGCGCCGATCAGCTTCTCGATTTCCGCCTCGCTGCGTCCGTGGGCGACCAGTTCCGAGGCGGTGGGCATGTCGATGCCGTAAACGTTGGGGTAACGCACGGGCGGCGCGGCCGAGGCGAAATAGACCTTGCGCGCGCCGGCGTCGCGCGCCATGCGGATGATCTCCTGGCTGGTGTTGCCCCGCACGATGGAATCGTCTACCAGGAGCACGTTCTTGCCCTTGAACTCGAAATCGATCGGATTGAGTTTCTGGCGCACCGACTTCTTGCGCTGCGCCTGGCCGGGCATGATGAACGTACGGCCGATGTAGCGATTCTTGACGAACCCCTCGCGGTACGGCACGCCCAGCCGCTGCGCCAGCTCCGAGCCCGGGACGCGCGAGGTGTCGGGGATGGGGATGACCACGTCGATGTCGTGATCGGGCCATTCGCGCTGGATCTTCTCGGCGAGCTTCTCGCCCATGCGCAGGCGCGCCTTGTGCACGGAGATGTTTTCCATCACCGAGTCCGGCCGCGCCAGATAGACGTATTCGAAGATGCACGGCGAGTACACCGGATTGGCCGCGCACTGGCGGCGGTGCAGCTTGCCGTCGAGCGTGACGTAAACCGCTTCGCCCGGCGCCACGTCGGCGATGCGTTCGAAGCCCAGCGCGTCGAGCGCGACGGATTCCGAGGCGATCATGTAATCCACGCCGTAGGTGCCCTGGCGCTTGCCGAAGACCAGCGGGCGGATGCCGAACGGATCGCGGAAGCCCACGATGCCGTAGCCGGAGATCAAGGCCACGCAGGCGTAGGCGCCGCGCGCGCGCAGGTGCACGCGCGACACGGCCTCGAACACGTCCTTCGGCGCCACCCGCAAGGTGCCGCACATCATCAACTCGTGGGCGAAGACGTTGAGCAGGACCTCGGAGTCGGAATCGGTGTTGAGGTGCCGCCGGTCGTCCACGAACAGCTCGTGCTTGAGCTGTTCGGCATTGGTCAGGTTGCCGTTGTGGGACAGGCAGATGCCGAACGGCGTGTTGGTGTAGAACGGCTGCGCTTCGGCCGAGGACGAGCAGCCGGCGGTGGGATAGCGCACGTGGCCCACGCCCATGTTGCCGCGCAGGCGCATCATGATCTCGTCGCTGCTGAAGACGTCGCGCACCAGACCGTTGTCCTTGTGCAGATACAGACGGTCGCCCTCGTTGGTGATGATGCCGGCGGCGTCCTGCCCGCGGTGCTGGAGCATGTTCAGCGCGTCGTACAGCTCCTGATTGACGGGCTGCCTGGCGACGATGCCGACGATGCCGCACATGGTTATTTCTTCTCCGCGGCCGAGGCGGCGACCTGCAGCGTCTGCAAGGAATCGAACCATGGCCGCGGGATCGCGGCGTGCAGGGCGTCGGCGAACGGCTGCATCCGTGGCACCAGACGCGAATGCCGCCAGCCTGGGTCCTGCCGCAGGGACGTCGTGCCCACGAGCATCACCGCGGCGCAGGCGATGAAGGCTCCGCGCAGCAGGCCGAAACCGCAGCCGACCATGCGGTCGGCGGGGGCCAGGCCCGCGCCGCGCACGATGATCCACACCAGCCAGACGACGAGGGCGCCGACCAGCAGCACGCCGAGAAAAACCGCCGCATAGGCCAACGCCAGCCGCAGCGGTTCGGAGGACAGCGCGGGTTTGAACGAGGCCGCGAGCCAGGGACCGTAGCGCAAGGCCGCGAGGAAGGCGAGGATCCAGACCAGCAGACCGAGCGCGGAACGAACGAAGCCGTGCAGCGCGCCAAATAGAACGGAGACGAGGACGATTGCGATCAGGACATCATCCACCCAGGTCATGCCGCCCTGCCGTATGCTCAAGAACGCTCTGGCGTCACGGGGCGGATTTTAGCATTTTGCCGTTCTTTACGTTGAGCGCCGCCCGGATTTTTTGCCGACGGCCGAAACTTCTCCCTGCGCCGCGCATTCTAAGCGTACACTGGCGTGTGGAAAGCGACGCGCGTTTCATGTTCAAACACTTCGCCGTCCTGTGCACCGCCGGGGCGCTGAGCGTACAACCGGTGCTGGCGCAGAAGGACATCGACCTGCCGCAGCTCGGCAATCCGGCCGACCTGGTCCTGTCGCCGGCGCAGGAGGCCAAACTGGGCGCCCAGGTCGTCGCCGAGTATTACCGCTACGACTACATCGTCGATGACCCCGAGATCACCGAATACCTCTCCACCATCGGCTGGAAACTCGCGGCGGCCGACCCCGGTACCGACAATCCCCCGCATTTCAACTTCTATCTGATCGCCGACAACCGCATCAACGCCTTCGCCCTGCCGGGCGGTTACATCGGCGTCAATGCCGGCACCATCGTCGCCGCCGACGACGAAAGCGAGCTGGCCGGGGTGCTGGCACACGAGGAATCGCACGTCACCCAGCGCCACATCGCCCGCGCGGCCGGCGACACCCAGCTCGGAGACATTGCCACCTGGGCGGCCATGCTGGCGGCGATCCTCGCCGGCTCCGGCAACCCCAACGTGGTGCTGGGGGCCTTGTCCCTGGGTCAGGGGATCAACTACCAGCGCCAGGTCAGTTACACGCGCGCCAACGAAATGGAGGCCGATCGCTTCGGCATCCGCAAGCTCGCCGCGGCCGGCTACGACCCGATGGGCATGGCGGACTTTTTCGGCAAGCTCCAGCAGGAAGCCCGGCTCTACGGCAACCGTCTTCCGGAAATCCTGCTCACCCACCCCGCCGATACCACGCGCATCGCCGAGGCCACCGAGCGCGCGGCGCAATACGGACCGCGCAAAGTCAAGGACTCGATCGATTTCAGCCTGATGCGCGCGCGCACCCGGGTCCTGGAAACCGACTCCGCCAACGAGGCGATGGGTTATTTCGCCGGCGAACTTGAGGCGGGCCACGACACGCCGGAAAACCGCTACGGCTATGCCCTGTCGCTGGCCAACCTCGGGCAGGACGCGGAAGCGCTCAAAGCGATGCAGCCCTTGGTGGCGGCCTATCCGCACCAGGTCAACGTGCAGTTGCTGGAAGCGCAGATCCTGATGGCGATGAATCGCACCCAGGACGGTCTCAAGGTTTATGCCGAGGCATTGAACGGCTATCCGCGCTATGCGCCGGCGATCCTCAAATACGCCCAGGCCCTGATCGACGCCGGAGAGCCGGCACTGGCGCGCCAGATCCTCATCACCCATCCGCAGGCCCTGGGGACGCGCATCGACACTTACCGGCTGCTCGCCGAGGCCGCGCGCGCCATGGGCGAACCCGGCGAGGCGCAATACCAGCTCGCCAATTACCTCGACCAGCGCGGCGATCTACGCGGTGCCATCGAACAACTCAATACCGGGCTGCGCATGGCCAGCGTCACCGGCGCCGACCGCGCGCGTCTGCTCGCCCGTCGCCAGGAGCTGCTCAATTCCATCCCCAAGGACGAATTGAAACATCTGCAGCGAGAACCGGGGTGAGCGTTCGCGCTGATGGCCTGCCAGTGGCGGGTCATGCGAACGCCCGCCGGAGCGTTCAAGCGCGCAGCAGGCCGCTCTCGCGCATCCAGCGGTGGCAGTCTTCCAGCAACCGGGACAGCGGCAGCGGCTGATAACCCAGCTCTTCCATCGCGCGCCGGCTGCTGCAATACAGTGTAGTGGACAGCAGGTCCACGGCCTCGCGCGTCACCTCCGGCTCGCGCCCGAACAGTGGCGCGATCCATTCCTCGACGCGGGCGTAGGCCTTCATCACCGGCACCGGCAGGCGCGCGAAGCGGCCGCGCCGGCCAAGTAAGCGCGCGATCTCTTGCGCCAGGCTCAGGTAGGTGCTGTCGGCGCCGCCGAGCAGGTAGTTGGCACCGATGCGGCCGCGTTCCGCGGCGGCGATATGCGCGCGCGCCACGGCTCGCACATGGCAGAAGCTGCCGCCGCCGCCCGGCACCGCCGGCAGCCGGCGGCGGTCGATCAACCGGAACAGGCGCGACCAGTTGTCCTCGTCATAGGGCCCCATGATGTGCGCCGGGTTCACGATCACCGCCGGCAGCCCGCGGGACAGCCCGCGCCGGACTTCGCGTTCCGCCAAGGCCTTGCTGCGCACGTAGTTGATCGGGGCGTTGATGCCGGCGGGCGGCGTGTCCTCGGTGATGACGCCGCCGCGCAGGCCGTAGGCGACGATGCTCGAGGTGTGCACGAAGCGCCGCGCGCCGGTTTCCAGCGCCGCGCGCACCATGTTGCGGGTGCCGCGCACGTTGACCCGCAGTTGCTCGATCCGCCCGCGCGACCACAGGGTGGTATTGCCGGCGACGTGGAACACCGCGCTGGTTTCGCGCGGCATCGCCCGCAGCAGGCTCTTGAAATCGGTGACGTCGCCGATCACGCGCCGGACCGGCAGCCGTTCGAGCCGGCGGAGGTCGGAGGTCGCGCGGTGCAGCGCGGTCACCTGCCATCCTTGCGCCAGCAGTTCCTCGACCAGATTGAGGCCGACGAAGCCGCTCGCGCCGGTCACGAACGCGGTCTTGGACATCTCTCCTCCAAGCGGGACGACGTCGGTCTTGCGCCGTCGCTTTTTTGTCTAGCATGGCCGGCAACCGGACACCGCGCAAGCCGGCGGGTGCTGCTAAAGCGTCTCTTCGACAGGCGCAATGCTGCCCCATCGGCGGCAGCCAGGACATTGCCAGTAGAGCGCTTGGGGGGTGAGACCGCAGGTACGGCAGGCGTAGCGCGGGCGCAGCCGCAGCGATTGGCGTAGCGCGGCGAGAAAGGGCTGCAAGGAAGCGGGCGCGGCGTCTTCTTCGGCGCCTCCGTCCAGCCAGAGCAGCAGCCCCTCCCGGGTCGGCTTTCGGCCCAGATGGGGCGCGAGATAGCCGCGCAGACGCTGACCCTGGGCTTGCAGCCAGCGCGCCTTGGCCAAGGCCGGCGCCGCGGAATCCGGAAACGCCGTCTCCGCTTCCTCGAGAAACTGGGCGTATCCCTGTGCATCGCCCGCTTCGCGGTAACAGCGTTCCAGGGCCGGCGCCACGTCCGGAAAAAAACGGCCGTCCTGCCGCAAGGCGCGCCAATAGGCGCGGATCGCGCCCAGCCAGTCCTTGGCGGCTTCAGCGAGCGCCGCTTGTCCCAGGCTCGCCCTCACGCAGTCCCGATCTTCTTCGAGCGCCCGCTCGAAGTGGCGCGCGGCCGCCGCGGTATCGCCCGCAGCCCGCGCGGACTCCGCCAGCTCGCAGTAGTAGTGAGCGATCTGCGGCGCCAGGCTTTGTCCGCGCGCGGACTGCAAGTGCCGTGCGGTTTCGATCGCCCGATTCCACTCGCGTCCCTGCTCGTAGACCTCCAGCAGCAGCTCCAGCGCCGCCGGGCGCGCGGCGGTCTCGACCAGATCGAGCAGCAGGCGCTCCGCGTGATCCATCAATCCGGCCTTGAGATAATCCTGGGCCAGCTCGTAACGCGCCATCTCCGCTTCCGCAGGGCTCAGCTTCGGGCGCGCCAGTACCGCCTCGTGCAGGCGGATGGCCCGATCGATCTCGCCCCGTTTGCGGAACAGTCCGCCGAGCGTGAGCTGCAGCTCGACCGCGCCGGGTTCGACCTCCACCGCCCGGGACAGGGCGGCGATCGCTTGATCGGCGTTGTCCCGAGCCAGGCTGCTTAAACCCGCCAGCGCATCGCGGTGCGCGGTGGATGCCGCGCCCGCGCACCCGCTGCGCGCCAGCGCCCAGCCGAGAATCACGCCCAGGGGCAACAGCAGCCAGTCGAAAAAGGCTTCGATCATCCGCAGCGCCCCCGGCGGGTGCGGCGGCGGCGGGGCAACATCATGAGTCCGCGTCGACGGGCAGGTTGCGCAGATTCTTGAGCTCGGCCTCGGCGTCGCGCAGCCGCCGCCGCAGTCGGCGTATTTCCGCGGTCAGCGCCAACAGGCGACCGGCGCAGAGCAGCAGAGTCAGCAACGCGGCCAGCACGGCGCTTCCGACGATGAGTGTCACCAGGCGTACTTGAACCTGGCCAAAGAGATAGTCGAAGCTCACCGGCGTGGCGTTGAAATAACCCAGCGCCGCACCGGCGACGAACACCGCCACCAAGAGCAGGACCAGCAACAGGCGCAGCATTTTGCGGGCTTAGCGCGCAGCGGCCCGGCCGCGATTGACGCGCTCGCGCATTTCCTTGCCGGGCTTGAAGTGCGGTACGCGTTTGGCCGGGATATGCACCGCCTCGCCGGTCTTGGGGTTGCGGCCGACGCGCGCCGGTCGGCTATGCAGCGAAAAGCTGCCGAAGCCACGAATCTCCACGCGCTCCTGGCGGGCCAGGGCATTGCTGATCTGATCCAGGACCAGCTTCACCGCCAGTTCCACGTCCTTTTGCATTAAATGCGTCTGCTTGAGCGCCAACTGCTCGATCAGCTCGGACTTGGTCATGGGCGGACCCTTAAGCGATTGATTTCACGATAGGGAAAAAACCGGCGCCGCGCAACTTCGCACCGCGGCGCAAAAAACAAGCCGCGCGGAGCGCGGCTTGCGGGACTGCGACGAAGACCTTGTTCGAAGTACTTTATCAGAAAAGACCGTCAAGCGTCTGAACCGCCGATCTTTTCCTTGAGAATGTCGCCCAGGCTGGTCTTGCCGGTGGAGGCGTTGCGGCTGTATTCGGCCACCGCCTCTTCCTCTTCCTGGATTTCCTTGGCCTTGACCGAGAGGGTGACGATGCGATTCTTGCGGTCCACGCCGATGAAGCGCGCTTCCAGAGTATCCCCGACCTTGAGCAGCTTGGTCGCGTCCTCCACTCGCTCGCGCGCGAGATCGCTGGCCTTGATGTAGGCCTCCACGCCCCCCGCCAATTCCACCGTAGCGCCCTTGGCTTCGACGCTCTTGACCGTGCCCTTGACCACCGAGCCCTTGGGGTTATCGGCGAGGAACAAGGTCAGCGGATCCTGCTGCAGCTGCTTGATGCCCAGCGAGATGCGTTCGCGCGCCGCGTCGATCGCCAGCACCACGGCTTCGACTTCCTGACCCTTGCTGTAGCGGCGGACCGCCGACTCGCCCGGCTCGTTCCAGTCGAGGTCCGAGAGATGAACCAGGCCGTCGATGCCGCCGTCCAGGCCGATGAAAATGCCGAAATCGGTGATGGACTTGATCTGGCCCTTGACGCGGTCGCCCTTCTGGTAGTTCTGGGCGAACTCCTCCCAAGGATTGGGCTTGCACTGTTTCATGCCCAGGGAGATGCGTCGGCGCTCCTCGTCGATGTCGAGGATCATCACCTCGACCTCGTCGCCCAGATGGACGACCTTGGAGGGATTGACGTTCTTGTTGGTCCAGTCCATCTCGGAGACGTGGACCAGACCCTCGACGCCCGGCTCGATTTCCACGAAGGCGCCGTAGTCGGTGATATTGGTGACTTTGCCGAACAGACGGGTCTTTTCGGGATAGCGCCGCGCGATGTCCACCCAGGGGTCGGCGCCGAGCTGCTTGAGACCCAGGCTCACGCGGCGGCGCTCGCGGTCGTACTTGAGCACCTTGACCTCGATCTCCTGGCCGACCTGCACCACTTCGGCGGGATCCTTGATCCGCTTCCAGGTCATGTCAGTGATGTGGAGCAGGCCGTCGATGCCGCCCAGATCCACGAACGCGCCGTACTCGACCAGGTTCTTGACCACGCCCTTGAGGATGGCGCCTTCCTGCAGCTTCTCGAGCAGCAGATCGCGCTCGGCGCTGTATTCGGCCTCGAGCACTTCGCGGCGCGAGACGACCACGTTGTTGCGCACGCGGTCGAGCTTGATGACCTTGAACTCCAGCGGCTTGCCTTCCAGGTAAGCGGTGTCGCGCACCGGTCGCACGTCCACCAGCGAGCCGGGCAGGAAGGCGCGGACATTGCCGATGTCCACCGTGAAACCGCCCTTGACCTTGCCGGTGATCGTGCCGACCACCGTTTCCTTGTTCTCGAAGGCCTTGGTCAGGCGATCCCAGGTGCGGATGCGCTCGGCCTTCTCCTTGCTGAAACGGGTTTCGCCAAAACCGTCCTCGACCGTTTCCAGAGCCACTTCCACGTGATCGCCGACCGCGATCTTGGCCTCCTGGCCGTCGACCTGAAACTCCTGGATGGGAATCACGCCCTCGGACTTGAGCCCCGCGTCCACGATGACCACATCGGGCTTTACTTCCAGCACCACCGCATCGACGATGGTGCCCGGCTGCATGGATTGCCCGCCGGATTTCAGGCTTTGTTCGAACAGTTCCGCGAAACTCTCACTCATTCAATAGGCTCTTTGACCGTTTCCGCAGGCTGCACGCATCCCGCGGGCCGTTGGCTTCGGGCGGCATGAACCGCCTTCGTGGATGACAGCCGAAGCGAGGGCCTCAATCGAGGAGGCCGCGTTGCCGCAGCAGCGCCTCGATCGCGGCCAGCACCTCGGCCGGCTTCATCTGCGTCGTGTCCAGGACCACCGCGTCGGCAGCGACCGCCAGCGGCGCCACCGCGCGGCTGCGATCGCGTGCATCGCGGGCGCGAACTTCGACGCAAAGGTCTATTAGATTAGCATCCACACCCTGTTCGCTCAACTGAAGCTTGCGGCGCCGGGCCCGCGCCTCGGCGCTGGCATCAAGAAAAATCTTGAGCCGCGCATCGGGAAAGACCACCGTGCCCATGTCGCGTCCATCGGCGACCAATCCCGGCGGCCGGCGGAAATCGCGCTGGCGCTGCAGGAGCGCCGCGCGTACCTCCGGCAACGCCGCGATGCGCGAAGCGAGGTCGCCGGCCGTCTCTGCCCTCACCCGTGCGGTCCAGTCCTGGCCGTTGACGAGGATGCGTTCGTCGCTTTCCTGCCGCCCGGCGAACTCGATGGCCAGCTGCGGAGCCAGGGCGGCCACCGCGACGCCGTCTTGAAGCTCGATCCCGGCGTCTTGGGCGGCGAGGGCCAGGACCCGGTACAGCGCACCGCTGTCCAGGCGATGCCAACCGAGGCGTTCGGCCAGCATGCGGGTGACCAGTCCCTTGCCGGCGCCGCTGGGACCGTCGACGGCGATCACCGGCACTCGGGATTCTGGCCTTGGCGCTCCGGAAACCATCGGATGCAGTGGTTAGATCGCCTGGATCGGCAGGCCGGCATTCTGCGCCAGCTCGACGAAACCGGGGAACGAAGTGCTCACGTTCGCGCAGTCCAGAATCGTGACGGTCTGGTCGGCGCGCAGCGCCGCCAGGGCGAAGCTCATCGCCACGCGATGATCGCCGCGCGAATCCACCGTGCCGCCGCGCAGGCCTCCGCCGACGATGAGGGCGCCGTCCGGCCGCGGCTGCGCGGCCACGCCCAGCGCGCGCAGCCCCTCGCACATCGCGGCGATGCGGTCGGACTCCTTGACCCGCAGCTCGGCCGCGCCGCTGATGCAGGTTTCGCCCTGCGCGCAGGCGGCGGCCACGAACACCGCCGGCATCTCGTCGATGGCCAGCGCCACCAGTTCGGGCCCGATGTCGATGCCGCGCAGGCGTGAGGGACCGCGGACGAAGATCTCCGCGACCGGCTCGCCGCCGAACAGCCGTTCGTTGCGCCATTCCACTTCCGCGCCCATGCGGCGCAGGATTTCGACGATGCCCGTGCGCGTGGGATTCACCCCGACTTCGGTCAAGACAATCTCGCAGTCCGGCACGATCGCCGCGCCGACCATGAAAAATGCCGCGGACGACAGGTCCGCCGGCACCGCGATCCGCGCCGCGCGCAAGATCTGGCCGCCGCTCAAGGCAGCGTAGCCGGGACGCGCCTCCACTTCGACCCCGAAAGCGCGCAGCATGCGTTCGGTGTGGTCGCGCGAGACGCCGGGCTCGTACACTTCCGTACGCCCCTGCGCATACAAGCCCGCCAGCAGGAGGCCCGATTTCACCTGAGCGCTGGCCACCGGCGAGTGATAGCGGATGGCTTTCAGCCCCGCGACGGGCGCGATGGACAGCGGCGCGGTGCCCTGCGCGCTGGTCTGGATCGACGCCCCCATCTGCCTGAGCGGTTCGACGATGCGCCGCATCGGGCGACGCGACAGCGACTCGTCGCCGGTCAGCATCGAGGGAAAATCCTGGCCGGCGAGCAGCCCCGCGAGGAGCCGCATCGAAGTGCCGGAGTTGCCCAGGTCCAGAGGCGCCGGCGGCGCGCGCAAACCGCGCAGTCCTACCCCCTGCACGCGCAGCCGCGAGGCGCCCAGCCGCTCGATACGCACGCCCATGCGCTCGAACGCCCGCATGGTGCACAGGCAGTCTTCGCCTTCCAGGAAGCCGGTGATTTCGGAGGCGCCTTCGGCGATGGCGCCGAGCATCACCGCGCGGTGCGAGATGGACTTGTCGCCGGGCACGCGCAGGCGGCCGCGCAGACGGCCGCCCGGTTGAACGCGGTAAGTCAGGGGCATGTCTCGTTCCACGCCGCCGGCCACGCCACGATGCTCATGCGCCGGATGGGCTTCTCCCACACTGCGGATGACTTCATTCGATCTGGCTGAGATGGCGTTCGCGCGCGCTGCGGGCGCGCTCGAACACCGCGCGTAGCGTATCCCACTGGCCGGCTTGCATCGCCCGCTCCAGCTCGGTCAGTTCGGCGATCTGCCGGCGCAGCAGTTCCATCACCCGCGGGGCGTTGGCGCGCAGGATGTCGTGCCACATGCGCGGGCTGGACGAGGCGATGCGGGTGAAATCGCGAAAGCCTCCGCCGGCATTCGGGAAGATTTCCGTCTCCGCCTGAGGCAGGCGCGCCAGCATGTCCACGAAGCTGTAGGCGAGCAGGTGCGGCAAGTGCGAGGTGGCGGCGAAGATGGCATCGTGGCGCGCCGCGTCCATGGTCACCACCCGCGCTCCACAGCGCGTCCAGAGTTCGGAAACCAGCTTGAGCGCATGCCGATCCTGATCGGGGTGTGGCGTCAGAATCACGCGATGGCCGCGGAACAGCGCGGTCTGCGCATGCGCCACGCCGCTCTTCTCGGTGCCCGCGATGGGGTGGCCGGGAACGAAACGCGGCGGAATCGCGCCGAACACCTCGCGCACGGCGTCCAGCACCGACTGCTTGGTGCTGCCCACGTCGGTGACGACGGCGTCCTCGCGCAGGCCGGGGCGCACCGCGCGCAACGCCTCGGCGGTGGCCAGCACCGGCACCGCCAGCAGCACCACGTCGGCATCGTGCACCGCCTGCGCTGCGCTGTCCGCGCCGTCGTCGATCACGCCCAAGGCCTGGGCTTGGCGTACCTGGGCCGGATCGGTGTCGTAGCCGCTGATCTTGCCCACCGCGCCCGCCGCGCGCAGGGCGCGAGCGCACGATCCGCCGATCAAGCCCAGGCCGACCACCGCCAGATGCCGCGCCCCGCTCACTCGCAGTCCCGGGGAGAATGGCAGCGCAGCACTTCGCGCAGCGCGGCGAGGAAACGGTCGTTCTGCGCCGCCGTGCCGATGCTCACGCGCAGGAAATTCGGCAGACCGTAGGAAGCCATCGGCCGCACGATCACGCCGCGCTCGAGCAGACCACGGTGCACCGGCGCCGCGGGGCGGCCGAAATCCACGGCGAGGAAATTGGTCTGCGAAGGCAGCACGCGCAAACCGAGTGCGTGCAGCGCCTCGCGCACGCGCGCGCGCTCGTGCGCGTTGAGCGCCACGCAACGCGCCACGTGCTCCACGTCATCGAGCGCGATTTCGGCGGCCAGCAGCGCCAGCGTGCCGTTGTTGAAGGGCTGGCGCACCCGGTGCAGCAAATCGGTGACGCGCGGATGCGCAAGGCCATAACCCACGCGCAGACCGGCCAGGCCGTAGGCCTTGGAGAACGTGCGGGTGACGACGAGATTCGGATGGCGCTTCAGCCATGCGCGCGAACGCGGCCGATAGTCCGGCTCCTGGAACTCGTAGTAGGCCTCGTCGAGCACCACGATGGTCTGAGCCGGCACGTGCTCGAGCAAGGCTTCCAGCTCGTCCGGCGCGTTCCAGGTGCCGGTGGGATTGTTCGGACTGGCGATGAAGATCACCGCGACGTCGGATCGCAGCCGGCGCGCGAAGCCTTCGAGGTCGTGACCGTAGGGCTGCTGCGGATGGTCCGCCGGCAGCGAGGGCACCACCACCGCCTCCGCGCTCTGCGCCTGGGTGACCAGCGGATAGCAGGCAAAGGCGTGTTCGCCGTACATGCCGCAGCGCCCCGGACCGAGGAAGACCTGGGCGATCAAGCCGAGCAAGGTGTTGGAACCATGGGTCAGCGTGATCTGCGCCGTGGAAACGCCGTGCAGCGCTGCCAGTTTCGCCTTCAAGCGGAACGCGCCATCGTCGGGGTACAGGGCGAGGTTGCCGCGCGCCGCTTCCGCCAGCGCTTCCTGCACGCGCGGGCTGGGGCCGAGCGGATTTTCGTTGGACGCGAGCTTGACCGCGCCGGCCACGCCCAGGTTGCGCTCCAGCTCCTCCACCGGCATGCCGGGTTCGTAGGGGCGCAGCGTGCGCACTCCCGGCGCGACGAAGCGCAGGAACGGCAGCTCGGGTTCGCTTTTCATGGCGTCACACGACGGCCCGCGGATACGAGCCGAGGATGCGGAAATAGGCGGCGCGCTCCTGCACGGTGGCCAGCACGGGCGCCACTTGCGGATCCAGGCGATGGCCGTCCAGATCGATGAAGAAGTTGTAGTCCCAGGCGGCGCGACGGCTGGGGCGCGACTCGAGTTTGGTCAGATTGATTCCGGCTTCGGCGAACGGCCGCAGCAGGTCGAACAGCGCGCCGGGCTTGCCTCCGGCGTGCGCGGAGAATACCAGCGAGGTGCGGTCGCAGCCGGTGGGCTCCGGTTCCTGGCGTCCGATGACCAGGAAACGGGTGACGTTGTTGGGATCGTCCTCGATGTTGGCGGCCAGCACCGTGAGACCATACAGCTCGCCGGCCGCGGCGCTGGCGATGGCCGCGCCACGGCGCGTTTCCGCCGCCTGTTTGGCGGCCAGCGCGTTGCTGGCCATGGCCACGCGCGGCACGCCCGGCAGCTTGGCGTCCAGCCAGCGCCGACATTGCCCCAGCGATTGCGCGTGAGCGTAGACCTCTTCGACGTCCTCGAGGCGCGCGTGGGTGGACAGCAGCTGGTGATGCACCGGCAGCCACACCTCGCCGCAGATCGATAGCGGCGTGGCGGCGAGCAGATCGAGCGTGGACAGCACCACGCCCTCGGTGGAGTTCTCGATGGGCACCACGCCGTAGGCGGCGGCACCCGCCTCCACTTCGCGAAAAATGTCGTCGATGGCGGTGAACACACGCGCGTTGACCTGACGGCCGAAATGCTTGTAGACCGCCGCCTGGGTGTAGGTGCCTTCGGGGCCGAGATAGGCCACGGTGAGCGGCGATTCCAGCGCCAGACAGGCCGACATGATCTCGCGCATCAGGCGCGCCATCACTTCGTCGGACAGCGGGCTGCCCAGCGCGCGGTTGCGCTCCATCGCACGCCGCAGCACTTGCGCCTCGCGCGCGGGCCGGTAGTGATCGTTGCCGCCGCCGAGCTTCTGCTTGATCTCGCGCACCTGTTGGGCGACGCGCGCGCGCTCGGCGATCAGGCGCTGGATCTCGGTGTCCAGCGCGTCGATCCGCAGGCGGGCCTGCGCCAGTTCGTCGTCCTTGCGATCCATCTCAGCCGCTCACCACCCGTGTGCGCAGCACGCCCTTGATCGCTGCGATCTCGTCCAGCACCGCGGGCGGCACCGGTTGATCGACATCGACCAGGGTATAGGCGAGATCGCCGCGCGACTTGTTGAGCAGGTCGGAGATATTGATCTGGTGCTGCGCCAGCGCGGTGGTGATCTGGCCGACCATGTTCGGCACGTTGGCATTGACGATGGCCAGGCGTTGCTTGCCCGGCAACAGCGGCAATACGGCCTCGGGAAAGTTCACCGAGTTGCGCACGTTGCCGGCCTCCAGGAACTCCCGCAGTTGGTCGGCGACCATGATCGCGCAGTTGTCTTCCGCTTCATGGGTCGAAGCGCCCAGGTGCGGGGTGGCGATCACGCGCGGATCGCGCAGCAGGCGCGGACTGGGAAAATCGCAGGCGTAAGCCTGCAGGTTGCCGTCGTCCAGCGCGGCCAGCACCGCGTTCTCGTCGACGATCTCCGCCCGGGCGAAGTTGAGCAGCACGCCCGGCTTCTTCATCAGCCGGATGCGCTGCGCATCGATCAGCCCGCGAGTGGACTCCAGCAACGGCACATGCACGGACACGAACTGGGAACGCGAGACGAGGTCGTCCACCGACAGCGCCTGCTTGACGCCGGCGTTGAGCTGCCAGGCGTTGTGCACCGTCATCGCCGGATCGTAGCCCCACACTTCCATACCCAGCTCCAGGGCGGCGTTGGCGACCTTGACGCCCACGCTGCCCAGGCCGATCACGCCCAGCGCGCGGCCGGGCAACTCGAAACCGGCGTAGCGCTTCTTGCCGTCCTCGACTTTGCGGTGCAGCTCGGCCTCGTCGCCGTCCAGGCTGCGCACGAACTCCAGCGCCGGGGCGATATTGCGAGCGGCCAGCAACATCGCCGCCAGCACCAGCTCCTTGACCGCGTTGGCGTTGGCGCCCGGCGCGTTGAACACCGGCACGCCGCGCGCGGACATCGCCGCGACCGGGATGTTGTTGGTGCCGGCACCGGCGCGAGCGATGGCCTTCACCGAGGCTGGGATCTCGACGCGGTGCAAATCCGCGGAACGCACCAGGATCGCATCCGGGTTCTGGAGATCGGAGGCGATCTCGTAGCGCTGACGCGGAAAGCGCTCCAGCCCGGCCACGGAGATGTTGTTGTAAGTGCGGATCTTGAACATCGCGGGGGCAATCCGGAGCGGTGGATACGCGACAGGAATTCTAGAGGCGGGGACGGCCGGCGCGGGCTTCAAGCCCGAGTCCGGGCAAACTCCTTCATGTACTCGATCAGGGTGCGGACGCCAGATTCCGGCATGGCGTTGTACAGGCTCGCGCGCATGCCGCCCACCGAGCGGTGACCCTTGAGCCCGGACAAGCCGGCCGCTTGGGCGCCCTTGAGGAAGGCGTCGTCGAGCGCCGGATCGGCCAGGGTGAACACCACGTTCATGCGCGAACGGTCGCGCTTGACCACCGGGTTGCGGTAAAAGCTCTGACCGTCGAGATAGTCGTAAAGCAGCGCGGCCTTGCGCTGGTTGCGTTCGCCGATCGCCGCCAGCCCGCCTTGCCCGCGAATCCACTTGAACACCAGGCCGCAGACGTACCAGGCGAAACACGGCGGCGTGTTGAGCATCGAATCGTGCTCGGCCATCTGCTGGTAGTCGAATACCGAGGGGGTATTCGGCAGCGCCTGTCCGAGCAAATCCTCGCGCACGATGACGATGGTCACTCCCGCCGGTCCGGCGTTCTTCTGCGCCCCGGCGTAGATCAACCCGAACTTGGAGACCTCCAAGGGGCGGGACAGGAAAGCCGAGGAAAAATCCGCCACCAGCGGTACCGCACCCACCTCGGGCACCTCGTGGAATTCCACGCCCTCGATGGTTTCGTTGGGCGTGTAATGGACGTAGGCGGCCTGCGGATCGAGCTGCCAGGTCTCGCGCGGCGGGATGTGCGTGTATTTTCCGTCGGCCGGCCGGGCGGCGATGCGCGCCGTGCCGTAACGGCCCGCCTCCTTGGCCGCCTTAGCGCCCCAGGAACCGGTCACGAGGTAATCCGCGGATTTCTTGCCGCGCAAGAGATTCATGGGCACCGCCGCGAACTGGCCTAGCGCCCCGCCTTGCAGGAACAGGACGCGATAGTTTTCCGGCACGCCCAGAAGCGCGCGCAGATCTTCTTCGGCCTGCTCGGCGATGGCGATGAATTCCTTGCCCCGATGGCTCATTTCCATCACCGACATGCCGGCGCCGTGCCAGTCGAGCAACTCGGCCCGTACTTGTTCCAGCACTTCCAACGGCAGCGTGGCCGGCCCAGGGCTGAAGTTAAAAACTCTATTCACGTTAGATATTTATTCGCTATTTCTAAAGTTGATGATCGGGAAACGCTGTGCCTGACCCGTGGCCTTCGACTTCGTTCGTGTCCGGAATGATGCGGTCGAGCCCGACCAGCCGGTCGCCGTCGACCGGGCGCGCCACGCGCACGCCCTGGGTGTTGCGCCCGAGCTGCTTGATCTCGGCGGCGGCCACGCGGATCAGACGGCCGCCGTCGGAGATCAGCATCACGTCGTGGCTGTCGTCCACTTCCACCGCGCCGATCAGCCGTCCGGTCTTGTCCGAGAGGGCCTGGGCGATGACGCCCTGCCCGCCGCGTCCGCGCAGCGGGAACTGCGCGATCGGCGTGCGCTTGCCGTAGCCCTGTTCGGAAACCGTCAAAATGTCGCCCTGGCGCGCGACGATCAGCGCGATCACCCGCGCGCCATGGCCGTTTTCGGATTCCGCCGGCAACCCCTCGCCTTCGGCCTCGGTCGCCTCGGCGTTCGCGCCGCCGTCCTCTTCTTCCGCGCCGGCGAAGGCCTTCACCAGGCGCATGCCGCGCACGCCGGTGGCGCCGCGACCCATCGGCCGCACGTCTTTCTCGCTGAAGCGGATCACGCGCCCCGCGTCGGAGAACAGCAGGATGTCGTTCTCGCCCGAAGTCAGCGCCGCGCCGACCAGTTCGTCGTCCACGCGCAGATCGACGGCGATGATGCCGGCCGCGCGCGGGCGGGCGAATTCGGCCAGGGGCGTCTTCTTGACCGTGCCGCGGCGTGTGGCCATGAACACGTACTGCCCGGTCTCGAAGCTCTTGACCGGCAGCACCGTGCTGATGCGCTCGCCTTCTTCCAGCGGCAGCAGATTGACGAAGGGCTTGCCGCGCGCACCCGAACCGCCGGCGGGCAGTTCGAACACCCGCAGCCAGTAGAGACGCCCGCGGCTGGAGAAGCACAACAGCCAGTCGTGGGTATGCGCCGACCACAGGCCCTGGACGTAGTCGTCCTCTTTGGTCGTGGCGGCGGCTCGGCCGCGACCGCCGCGGTGCTGCACCTGGTACTCCGACAGCGGCTGCGCCTTGACGTAGCCCTGGTGCGAGAGCGTGACGATCATCTCCTGCGGCGCGATCAGGTCCTCGCGGTTCAAGTCCAGCGCGAACTCGGTGATCTCCGAGCGCCGCGGGTCCGCGTACTGTTCCTTGATCGCCAGCAGTTCTTCGCGGATTACCGCGAGCAGACGCGCTTCCGAAGCGAGGATTTCCAGATAGCCGCCGATGGCGTCCAGGAGCGCGCGGTATTCCTCGTGGATCTTGTCCTGCTCGAGGCCGGTCAGACGCTGCAGGCGCAGGTCGAGAATCGCCTGGGCCTGCGCTTCGGAAAGCCGGTAGCCGGGCGCTCCGGAAGCGGATTCGCCCTCGTTGACCAGGCCCAAGCCCGGCGGCAGATCGGCGGGGCGCGAGGCATGCGCGCCGGCGCGTTCCAGCATGGCCAGCACCGCGCCCGGCCTCCAGACGCGCCCGACCAGACCGGCCTTGGCCTCGGCGGGACCCGGCGAGCCGCGGATCAGCGCGATGACCTCGTCGAGATTGGCCAGCGCCACGGCCAGGCCTTCCAGGACGTGGGCTCGCTCGCGTGCCTTGCGCAACTGGAACTGGGTGCGCCGCGTCACCACCTCGCGGCGATGGCGCAGGAAGATCTCCAGCAAGGCTTTCAACCCCAGCGTCTTGGGCTGACCGCCGTCCAGCGCCACCATGTTGATGCCGACGGCCACCTGCAGCGCGGTGTGTTGATAAAGATTGTTGAGCACCACCTCGGCATTCTCGCCGCGCTTGAGCTCGATGACCGCGCGCATGCCCTCCTTGTCGGACTCGTCGCGAATCTCGGAGATGCCTTCGAGCTTCTTTTCCTTGACCAGCTCGCCGATCCGCTCCAGCAGTTTGGCCTTGTTGACCTGGTAGGGCAGCTCGGTGATGACGATGGCCTGACGTTCGCCTTTGCCGATGTCCTCGATCGCGGTGCGCGCGCGCAGCACGATGCGTCCGCGGCCGGTGGCGTAGGCGTCGACCACGCCGCTGGCGTCGAGGATCAGGCCGCCGGTCGGAAAATCCGGCGCCGGCACCAGCTTCATCAGGCCGGCGAGATCCAGATCCGGATTGTCGATCAGCGCCACGCAGGCATCGATCACCTCGCCGAGGTTGTGCGGCGGGATGTTGGTGGCCATGCCCACCGCGATACCGGACGCGCCGTTGATCAGCAGCTGCGGGATGCGCGTGGGCAGGACCGAGGGTTCGAGTTCCTTTTCGTCGTAGTTGGGGACGAAATCCACCGTCTCGGCGTCGATGTCCGCCAGCATCTCGGAGGCGATGCGGCTCATGCGGCACTCGGTGTAGCGCATCGCCGCCGGCGGATCGCCGTCCACCGAGCCGAAATTGCCCTGCCCGTCGATCAGCGGATAGCGCATGGAGAAATCCTGCGCCATGCGCACCAGCGCGTCGTAGGCGGCGTTGTCGCCGTGCGGATGGTATTTGCCGATGACGTCGCCCACCACGCGCGCGCACTTGACGTACGGCCGATTCCAGACGTTGTTGAGCTGCTGCTGAGCGTAGAGGATGCGCCGGTGCACCGGTTTCAGGCCGTCGCGCGCATCGGGCAGCGCGCGGCCGATGATCACGCTCATCGCGTAATCGAGATACGAGCGCCGCATCTCGTCTTCGAGCGCGACGGACAGCACTTCTTTGGCGAATTCGCTCATAAGGGCACGAAGCGACGCGGACGGCAGGCCGCGCGAACTCGACTCAAGCTCGATCTCAAACGCTCATGCGCGGTGGGTCGCCGCGCGGGCGCACGGACTGCATTAAGCGCAGGAGTTTGCACGCCCGATTTTAACACGCCGCACCGGCGCCGCCGCCGGCACCGAGCCGGCAGCGGCGGGCGTTCGAGGCTCAGAATTGAGTCGCATCCAGGGCCATCAGCGGTTCGGCACCGGCGCGCGCCTGTTGCATCAATCCGGCGGTTTCGGGATAGAGCTTGGCGAAGTAGAACCGGGCGGTCTGGAGTTTTGCCTGGTAAAAAGGATCGTTCGCCGTCGCCGGTTCGGCGAGGCGGCGCAGCGCCACCCCGGCGGCGAAGCACCACGCGAACGAGAACACCAGGTGTCCGATGATGCGCAGGTAAGGCACCGCGGCGGCGCCGACCTCGTCGGGGTTCTTCATCGCCTTACTCCCGATCTCCACGGTCAGCTTCTGCACTTCGGACTGCAGCGCATTGAATGGTGCCAGGAACTCCTGCATCGCGGGGTTCTCGGTCAGCGGCTTGAGCGCGTCCTGCATGGCCTTGCCGAACTTCATCAGCTTGGCGCCCATGTCGCCGAGCACCTTGCGGCCCAGCAGGTCCAGCGCCTGGATGGTGTTGGTGCCCTCGTAGATCATGTTGATGCGCGCGTCGCGCACGTGCTGCTCCAGGCCGGACTCCCAGATGTAGCCGTGACCGCCGAGCACCTGCATGGCCAGCGTGGTGCACTCGTAGCCGTTATCCGTGATGAAGCCCTTGATCACCGGCGTGAGCAGGGCGACGAGATCGGCGTTGTCCTTGCGCACGCGCTCGTCGGGATGCTTCATCTCGCGGTCGATGGCCAAGCCGGCCCAGTAGGTGAAAGCGCGCGCGGCCTCGACGTAGGCCTTTTGCGTGAGCAGCATGCGGCGCACGTCGGGATGCACGATGATCGGGTCGGCCGGCTTGTCCTTGAGCTTGGGGCCGGTCAACGAGCGGGATTGCAGGCGTTCCTTGGCGTAAGCCAGCGAGTTCTGATACGCCACTTCGGCCAGCCCCAGCGACTGCATGCCCACGCCCAGTCGGGCGCTGTTCATCATCACGAACATCGCCTTGAGCCCCTGGTTCGGCTGGCCGACGAGCGTGCCGACGGCGCCGTCGAAATTCATCACGCAGGTGGCGTTGCCGTGGATGCCCATCTTGTGTTCGATGGAGCCGCACTTCACCGCGTTGCGCTGGCCCGGGTTGCCGCTTGCATCCGGCAGGAACTTGGGCACGATGAACAGCGAGATGCCCTTGGTGCCCGCCGGCGCATCCGGCAGGCGCGCGAGCACCAGGTGGATGATGTTCTCGGCCAGGTCGTGCTCGCCCGCGGAGATGAAGATCTTGGTGCCGGTGATGGCGTAGGTGCCGTCGCCGCGCGGCTCGGCGCGGGTCTTGATGATGCCGAGGTCGGTGCCGGCCTGCGCTTCCGTCAGGCACATCGTGCCGGTCCATTGACCGGACACCAGCTTGGGCAGGTAGAGACTTTTCTGCTCCGGGCTGCCGAACGCGCGCAGTGCGTTGTACGCCCCATGAGACAGGCCGGGATACATGCTCCAGGCCTGGTTGGCGGAGTTCATCATCTCCATGAACGCGCTGTGGACCACATGCGGCAGTCCCTGTCCGCCGAACTCCGGGTCCATGCCCAGCGCGCCCCAGCCCGCCTCGACGAACCGCGCGTAGGCCTCCTTGAAGCCGGGCGGCGTGGTGACCACGCCATCACCCTGATACTTGCAGCCCTCGCGGTCGCCGACCTGGTTGAGCGGGTACAGCACTTCCGCGCAGAACTTGCCGCCTTCCTCGAGGACCGAATCGATGGTTTCGCGGTCGATGTCGGCGTGCGGCGGCAGTTTGCGCAAGGCGTTCTCGAGATCGAGCATCTCGTACAGGACGAACTGCATGTCGCGCAGCGGCGGGGTGTACTGTCCCATGGGATTCTCCGAAGGCGTTTCTGAAAAGTCCGAAGAGCGCGCAGGTTACCATACGCAACCGTAGGGTGTAATGCCCGCCGCGCTGGGCGGCCCCGTCACGACCGCCGCGCGGCCTGTTGTTCGTCGAGCGTCAGCGCCACGCGATTGCGCAGATAGCGCGGCGCGAGCTGCAGGGCCTCGACCGCCCGGCCGGCGATGAAATCGGGCAGCGCCAGCGTGAGCGCATCCTGCGCGTGCGGCAGGGCCTCAGCATCCACGCGCGCCAGGGGCAGACCCAGCGCCGCACGCAGCGCCGGGCCATATGCCTGCCAGCCGCTGCCGACGCCGACCCAGTCGCCCGCGGGAACGGTCGGAACCTGCTCCGGCGCACAGACGCTTTCCTCGCCCTCGGCGGACGCGCATCCCCCTTGCTTGCGATAGGCGCCGAAATACACCTGCCGCATGCGCGCATCGATGGCGCACAGCGCGCGCTCGGCGCCATGGACGCGGATGGCGTACTGCGCCAGCATCGCCAGCGAAGAAACGCCCGCCACGGGGCATTGCAGGCCCAAGGCCAAGCCTTTGACATAGCCCACGCCGACGCGCACGCCGGAGAAGCTGCCGGGCCCGATTCCGCACACCAGGCCGTCGAGCTGTCGCACCGTGATCCCGGCCTCGCCGAGCAGCTCCGCCACCATCGAAGGCAGGCGCGCGGAATGCGCCTGGCCGACGCATTCCCAGCGCTCCAGCGTTGCGCCGTCCTGCCACAAGGCCACCGAGCAGGCCTCCGTGGCGGTGTCCACCGCGAGCAATTTCATGCCGCGGCTCCGAGTTCGGCGAGCCACTCGAGGGCCGCGCCCGGCTCGGCGAGGATCGGCAGCGGCGGCAGGCTGGCCAGCACGCGCCGGCCGTAGGATTTGCTCCTCAGCCGCGGATCGCACACCACCACGAGTCCCCGATCGGATTCGTCGCGCAAAAGGCGTCCGATGCCCTGGCGCAAGAGAGTGATCGCGCGCGGCAGTTGCAGTTCGAAGAACGGATTGCCGCCGCGGGCGCGGACCGCGGCCAGACGCGCTTCCAGCACCGGATCGTTTTGCTGGCCGAAGGGCAGGCGGTCGATCGCCACCAGCCGCAGCGCCGGCCCTTTCACGTCCACGCCTTCCCAGAAGCTCGCGGTGCCGACGAGCACCGCATCGCCCGCCCGCGTGAAACGCTCCACCAGGCGCGCCTTGTCGTCCTCGCCCTGCACCAGCAGCGGCAGCGGCAAGGCGCGCAGGCGCGCGGCGATGCGGCCGAGCGCGCGGTGGCTGGTGCACAGCACGAAAGCCCCGCCGCGACTGGCCGCGAGCAATGGCAACAGCACCGCGGCGACCGCCTCCGGATACTCGGGCGCGTTGGGATCCGGCAACTCGGCCGGCAGATACAGGCGCGCCTGGCGCGCGTAGTCATAGGGGCTGTCGAGTTTCAAGCGGCGCACCTCGTCCAGCCCCAGCGCGCGACAGAAATGCGAAAAATCTTCGCCCGCCGCCAGCGTCGCCGAAGTGAAAATCCAGGCGCCGGGGTGGGCCGCCCGCAGCCGGCGGAAACCTTCCGCCGCTTCCACCGGTGCGCTGAGCAGCGCCCCGCCTCGCCCCTGTGCCTCGACCCAGCGCACCTGGGTCTGGTCCTCGCCATCCTCGGCGCTCAAGCGCGTGAGCACGGCCGCGAGTTCCTCCGCTCGGGCCGCGGTATTCGCCAGACCGGCGCTGCGCTCGGCATGACGACCCAGCTCGTGCGCGCATTGCGCCAGCGCTTCGCGCACGGCGCGCAGCAGCTCCGCGATTCCGTCGCGCGCGCGGAATTCGGCGTAAGGCAGGCGCCCGGAGACTTGCGCCAGCGGCGGCTCCAGCTCGGCGGCGGCATCGGCCAAGGCCTGGACCGCCGCACGCGCCTGCGGCATGTCGCGGAATTCCGCGAGTTCGGCGGCCGCGTCGCGCGCCAGGTCGGCGAGCTGGCGGGTGGACAGCCGCTCGCCGAAAAACTGCACCGCCAGCTCCGGCAACTGGTGCGCCTCGTCCACGATCACCGCGTCGGCGCCGGGCAGCACGCCGTAGCCTTCCTCCTTGAGCCGGAAATCGGCCAGCAACAAATGATGGTTGACCACCACCAGATCCGCCGCCGCGGCCGCGCGCCGCGCCTTGATCACGTGGCAGGCGGCGAAGTCCGGACAGCGGCTGCCCAGGCAGTTGTCGGCGGTGGAGGTGATGAAGGGCAGCAGCGGGTGGTCGGCGGCCGCCGGGCCGAGTTCGGCCAGCTCGCCGTGCTCGGTGCGCCGCGACCACTCGGCGACGGCTTCGAGCGGCCCCGCCCGCGTGGCAAGGCGCGCGTCGCGTTGAGCCTTGTGCAAGCGGTACAGGCAGAGATAGTTGGAACGACCCTTGAGCAAGCTCACCCGCGCGGGAGCACCCAGGATCTCGCGCACCTGCGGCAGGTCGCGGAAGAAAAGCTGATCCTGGAGATTCTTGGTGCCGGTGGAAACCACCACGCGCAGGCCAGAGCGCAGCGCCGGCACCAGATAAGCATAGGTTTTGCCGGTGCCCGTGCCCGCTTCCACGACCAGCGCGCCGCGCTCGGCCAGCGTCTGTTCGACCGCCTCGGCCATCTGGATCTGGACCGCGCGCGGTTTGAAACCGGGCAGCCGTCGGACGAAAGGTCCGCCGGCGCCGAGCAGCTCGCCGGCACTCGTGGCGTTCATGGGCTGTGCCTGGCGGCTGGCGTCACGGCGTCTTGGCCAGCGCGCGGGCGATATCGTCCGCGCGGGCCTGCGCCTGCAGGGCGCCGTCGCTGTCCCCGCGGGCCTGGCGGGCGGCGGCGATCAGCCGCCAGTTGCCGGCTTCGACGTAGGGATTGCCGTGCGCCAGGCTGGTGGATTTCTGCGCCGCCGCCTCGGCCTGGTCGGCCTGGTTGAGCGCCAGATGCGCGTCGGCCAGCGCCTGCCAGACGAAGGGATTGCGCGGATCGAGGTGCAGCGCGCGCTCGAGCGCGGCCTCGGCCTGATCGGCGTGGCCTGCCGCGCGCGCCTCCTGCGCCTGGCGGTAGAGCGCGAGCACCCCCGGCGTCGCGCCGGAATCCTGGATGCTCTTGGGATAGTTGGGCAGTGCGGGAGACGGGCGCGTGATGCCGGGCGCCCCCACGATGCCGGCACCCGGCAGGATCGCGCCCGCGTCGGGAGTGGTGGTCACCGGCGGCTGGACCGTGGTCGTGCTGACCCGCCCCTGTTCGGTGGCGCAGGCGGCGAGCAGCAGGGCCAAGGCCAGAGCCGAAAACTTGCGTCTCATTTCTTGAACAGCTTCTCGAACCAGTTCAGCGGCGAGGAGGATTGTGCCGCATTCGCGCAGGGCGCGTACTGCTGGGGCGCCGAGCCGCGCAGGAAGGGCAGCGCCTGCGCGTCCGCGCAGCCGGCGTCGGCGAGCAAGCCGCTGGCGGGATCGATCAGCGCGTCTTCGACATCGGCCGGCGGCGTGGGATCCAGCCCGCGCGCGTGGAGATCGCGCATCAAACGCGCCCAGATGCGCAGCGCGCCGGTCGCGCCTTCCAGGCCGGTCGGCTTGTTGTCGTCGCGGCCGACCCAGATCGCGGCCACGCGGTCGGCGCCGAAGCCGGCGAACCAGCTATCGCGGAAGTCCTCGGTGGTGCCGGTTTTGCCCGCGTACACCTGGCCGGGCGGCAGCACCGAGCTGGCCCAGCGCGCCGTGCCCTGCGCGATGACCTGCTCCATCGCCCAGGTGGTGAGATAGACCGGCCCTTCCGGCAGCGTGCGCTCGATCTTGAAGGGATAGCGCGACAGCGGTTTGCCCTCCTGAGTGAGCACCGCGCGGATCGCCAGCAGCGGCGTGCGAAAACCGCCGGCGGCGAGCGTGGAATAGATCTGCGCCACGTCCAGCGGCGACATGTCGATCGCGCCGAGAAAGATCGACGGAACCGCCGGCACGTCGTCGAAGCCGGCGCGCGCGAACGTGTCGCGCACCCGGTCCACGCCCACGTTGAGCCCCAAGCGCACGGTCGGCAGGTTGTAGCTGTGCGCCAGGGCCTGGTACAGGGGCATCTGCCCGTGGAGCTGGCGGTCGTAGTTCTTCGGCTCCCACACCCGGCCGTTGGGCAGCTTGAGCGCGACCGGCTGGTCGTCGAGCGGGGTGTCCAGCGTGTATTGTTGCGGCTGCTCCAGCGCGCTCAGGTACAGAAACGGTTTGGCCAGCGAGCCGATCGGGCGGCGCGTGTCGATGGCGCGGTTGAAACCGGCGTAGCCCACGTCGCGTCCGCCGACCACCGCCAGCACTTCCCCGCCCTCCACGCTGGTCACCACCCCGGCCGCTTCCAGCGTGCCGGGCGCCATACGGTGCGCTTTCTCGATTTCGGGCAGATCGGTCTGGATGCGGTTTTCCAGATCGCTCTGTACCCGCGGGTCCAGAGTGGTGAAAATGCGCAGCCCCTCGCTGGTGAGGGCCTCTTCCGGATAGAGTCCGGCGAGCTGCCGCCGCACCAGATCGACGAAGGCCGGATAACGCACCGCGCCGCCGCTGCCGCCGCGGCTGACGCCGAGCGGCTCCGCGACTTCGCGCTGGTATTGATCCGCGCGCAACAGGCCGGCGTCGGCCATCATTTTCAGGATCAGGTTGCGGCGCTCCAGTACGCGCTGCGGATAGCGCCGCGGGTTGTAATAGCTGGGGCCCTTGACGATCGCCACCAGCGTGGCGATTTCGTGCGGCTGCAACTCGTTCAGCGGCTTGTTGAAGTAGAAATGGCTCGCCAGCCCGAAGCCGTGGATCGCGCGCGGTCCGTCCTGGCCCAGCGCCACTTCGTTGAGGTAGGCCTCGAGGATTTCGTCCTTGCCGACGTGGCGCTCCAGCAGGATCGCCATCAGCGCCTCGCGCAGCTTGCGGTGCAAGGTCTGCGCCGGGGTGAGGAAGAAGTTGCGCACGAGCTGCTGGGTGATGGTGCTGGCGCCCTGCACGGTGTGGCCGGCGCGCAGATTGGCCAGGGCCGCGCGCAGGATGCCGCGCAAGCTGACGCCGATGTGGCGATAGAAGTTCCGGTCTTCGACCAGGATCACGGTCTGGGGCAGCAGCGGCGGCACTTCGTTCAAGCGCACCAGCACGCGGTCTTCGCCGCCGTGGCTGGGGTAGATGCTGCCGATCAGCAGGGGGTCGAAGCGCACCAGATCCAGCGTCTGGGTGCTGCCGAGGACGCGGATGGTACCGATGCCCTGCGCATCGCCGCGCACCTCGATGCGGTTTTCCTCCTGCACCCCGTCCCAGAACGCGAAACGCCGCGTATCGATGCGCAGATCGTTCCTGGCCGCGACGTAGGTTCCCGGGCCCAGCAGCTCGCTGGCCTCGCGGTAACCGAGGCGGTCGAGTTCGCGACGCAAATCGCCGATCGACAGCGGCGCACCGGGATAAATTTCCAGGGGCGCCGCATAGACCTGCGCCGGGAGCACCCAGCGCACGGCCGCGAACTCGCGCTGTACTTCCGCGTCCAGCCGCAGGAGATAGACCGCGAACGCCAGCAGCGCGAGGCCGAGCGCGACCAGCGTGCCGGTCAGCAGCCAGCGACGCAGGTCGGGATCGCGGGAGGTCTTGCGGGATCGCGCCATCGCCGGCGCATGTTAAAGCACTTTGCGCTCGCCAGTTTTCCGGATGACCGTCCGGGTTGAGCGCAGACCGAGACCGGAAAACTTCCGCGGCAGTGTCGCGCGGTTACCGGGCCGCGTGAACCTCGCGCTCCATCGCTTCCAGGCCGATGTGGCGCACGTCCTTGCCCTTGACGAAATAGATCACGTACTCGGCGATGTTGCGCGCGTGATCGCCGATGCGCTCCAGCGAACGCACCGACCAGATGATGTCCATCACCCGGCGGATGGTGCGCGGATCCTCCATCATGAAGGTGATGCACTGGCGGATCAGCGCCTCGTATTCGCGATCGACGTTGACGTCCTCGCGCGCCACGGCCAGTGCCGCATCGGTGTCCATGCGGGCAAAGGCGTCCAGCGCATCGTGCACCATCTGCGAGACACGGCGCGAGAGATGCCCGACTTCGACCAGCGCGCCTCCGAGCCGTTCCTGACTGGCCAAATCCACCGCCATGCGCGCGATTTTTTCCGCCTCGTCGCCGATGCGCTCGAGATCGGTGATGGTCTTGATGATGGCGTACACCAGCCGCAGATCGCCGGCGGTGGGCTGGCGCCGCGCGAGGATGCCGCTGCATTCCTCGTCGATCAGCACTTCCTGCCGGTTGACCTTGTAGTCGTTGCGCGACACTTCCTCGCCCAGCACGCCGTCGGCCTCCATCAGCGCGCGCGTGGCGTCCACGATCTGCTGCTCGACCAGTCCGCCCATGGCCAGCACGCGCTGGCGCACCTCTTCGAGCTCCGCGTTGAACTGGCTGGAGATGTGCTGTTTGTAAGGTGGTTTGTCCATGCTGGGCGTGCGCATCAGCCAAAAACCGCGGATCGCTGGCGAGGGGATTGTCGAGCCGGCCGGATCGAGCGTCAACCGGCGTGAAAAGTACGCCCCGGCCACGGTGGCCGGGGCGCGTCGTGCATGGATGAGACCTTCAGAACCGGACTTCGCTGAACAGGCCGATTTCGTCGGTCTTGGTTTGGGTCATGTTGTCCTTGACCCGATCCCATTTGTACACCAGCGAGAAGCGCACGCCCTTGCGCACGGCATACTCGGCGCCGACATTGAAATAGGTGTCCTTCTTGGAAGGATCCACGTCCTTGCTCAGCTTGGTCCAGTCGTAGCGGCCGAACACGGTGACCGGCTTGTACACCTCGTAGCTCGCGAACACCGAGTAACCGTCAGCCTTGTCCTCGGTTCCGATGATGTTCGCCGCCTTGGGATTCTTCGACTGGAAATATTCGAACCCGGCGCGCGCGCCGTGACCGACGTAGGCCAGCAGGGCGTCGTAACGAGTGTTGGTGTGCGGGGCGTTGGTGCCTTCCTGGCTCTGGCCCAGTTTGCCGTTGTACAGCCCGGCGGCCAGGATCATCCCCTCCAGCGGATGGAGACCGAGGCGAGCTTCGTAGTCGATGCGTTTGCTGCGGCCGGAAACGTTGCTGAAACCGGCGCCGTTCACCGCCGAGAGCTGGTAGTCGAAGATGCCTTGTTTGCCCTGCGCATGCGCGCCCCAGTCGGCCGAGTTGCCGAAGCCGAAGCGATCGATGATGGTTTTTTCGACGTAACGGAACCCGTAAGCATCCTCGACATAAGGAATCCACGGCATGTCGGCGGAGCCCAGGCGCAGCTTGAACAGCGGATCGAAGTTGCCCTCGATGAACGCCTTCTTGACGAAGAGATCGGTCTTGCCGTGCGCGCTGTCGTAGCTGAAGTCGGTGGTCAGATCCAGCAGCCAGGTGTCGTCGAATTTGTGGTCCACGCCCAGGTAAAAGCGCGTGACGTCGAAGCCATAACCGCTGCCCGGCTGGTTGACACCGTCCTTCTTGATCGTCTTGTCCGAGAAGTCCCAATAGATTCTGCCGCTCAAGTTGGTGCTCGCGTCGTCCGCCGCCTGCGCGACGCCGATTCCCGCGCCGATGAACGCGGCGAGGACGCTGTTTCGAAGCAGTTTGTTCACACGCATCTCCCGGTGGTTGGAAATTTCGATGTCGTTGACCGTGGCTCGTTATGCGGATCGGCCCGATCCTTCGGCGCCGCACGAGTGCGACGGTACGGCCGCCACCCGCGCTGCGACGAATCCCGATATTTGCAACAGGAAACGACGCGAATTCTGGAAGCCGCGTGTGTTACGTCGATGAAAAACCGGTGAAGGATTTATGACGCGCGCATCGTTTGGGCGGCGGGCCTTCCCCCAAAAGCCCGGCCAGGGTTTTTCAGCGGCCGGTCAATGCGCGGTGCTGTACCGCTCGCTGCGCGCTTCGCCGCGGTGGACCCGATGCGGAGGAAAGTGGCAAGTGAAGGTGCTGCCGACGCCCAGCTCGCTTTCGATCTGCAGGCGCCCCTCGTGGCGCTCCAGGGCGTGCTTGACGATCGACAATCCCAGGCCGGTGCCGCCGCCGGCGCGCGAGCGCGCCGCATCCACCCGGTAGAACCGCTCGGTGATGCGCGGAATGTCCTTCTCGGCGATGCCGATGCCGGTATCGGCGACCGAAAAATGGGCACCCTGGTCGTCGCCCCACCAGCGGATGCGGACGATGCCGCCGGCCGGTGTGTACTGCACCGCGTTGGCCACCAGGTTGCCGAAGATGCTCTGCACCTCGCTTTCGCGGCCGAACAGCTTGAGATCGGGCTGCGCCTCGAACTCGAAGCGGTGCTGGCCCTTGGACATCGCCTTGGCCTCTTCCAGGACGCGCTCCAGCATGCGCGGCACGTCCAGCAGGTCCTGGCGCGTCTGGATCACGTCGGATTCCAGCCGCGCCAGCTTGAGCAGGTCGTGGATCAGCGCCTCCATGCGCGCCGCCTGGTTGCGCATCTCCGACAGCGGGGCGTGCCAGGCGGCGAGCGCCGCGCCTTGACGGGTCTCGGGCTCCAGCGCATCGAGATAGCCGCGCAGCACGGTCAAGGGCGTGCGCAGCTCGTGGCTGGCATTGGCCACGAAGTCGCGCCGGGCCGTCTCCAAGCGCTTGAGTTCCGACACGTCGCGCACGATCAGCAGGCGCTGACCGGCCCCGTAGGGGATGATGCGGTAGGACAGCGTGCTGTCCGGATTCAACGGCGAGGGGCCTTCCACTTCGCCGCCGTAATCCTCGCGAGCGAAGTATTCCGTGAACACCGGCACGCGCACCAGGTTGGCCACGCGCAGACCCAGATCCTGCGGCAGGCGCAGTCCGAGCAGCGCCTGTGCCGCCGCGTTGAACCACACGATCTCGCCGCTGGGGCCCAGCACCACCGCGCCGTCCGGCAGCGCCTCGGTCGAGGCCTGGAACTCGGCGAGGATCGCCGCCAGTTTTTTCTTGCGCTTGCGGTTGCGCTTTTGCAGGTTCAGCAGGCCGTCGAAGACCTCGCCCCAGACGCCGCCGGCGAGCGGCAGGTCGCGGCGCTTGGGCTGATCCAGCCAGGCGCGCAGTCCGGCGAGATAACGGATGTACAGCCCCAGACGCAGTGCCAGAGCCGCCGCGAGACCGATCCACGCCCCGCCCAGCCAGTAACCGCCCAGCGCGCCGAGCGCGGCCCACAGCAGCGCCCCGAACAGCTCGCGGCGCAGGGCGGGATGCATCCGGCTCCTAGATTTTTTCCGAGAAGCGATAACCGGTCCCGCGCACGGTCTGGATCATCGCGTCATAACCGAACGGCGCCAGCGCCTTGCGCAACCGGCGGATGTGCACGTCCACCGTGCGCTCCTCGACATAGACGTTCTGGCCCCACACGCGGTCCAGCACCTGTTCGCGGGTGTAAACGCGCTCCGGATGGCTGACGAAGAAATGCAGCAGGCGGTATTCGGTCGGCCCCAGATGCACCGGGGTGCCCTTGGCGGTGACGCGCTGGCTGGCGGCGTCCACCTGTAGGCCGGCGACCGACATCGTCTCGTTCACGCCACCGGGCAGCGTGCGCCGCAGCACCGCCTGGATGCGCGCCACCAGCTCCGCGACGGAAAACGGCTTGGACAGATAATCGTCGCAGCCCAGGTTGAGGCCGCGCACCTTGTCTTCTTCCTCGCCGCGCGCGGTGACCATGATGATGGGCAGATCGTGCGTGGTGGGCGAGGACTTGAGCTCGCGCGTGAACTCCAGCCCGGAGACGCCGGGCATCATCCAGTCGAGCAGGATCAGGTCCGGGCGCTGCTCGGCGATCTTCAACCGCGCCTCGGGCACGTCGGCCGCGGTAGCGACGCTGAATTCCGCCCGCTCCAGCGCGAAGCGCAGCATGTCGCGGATCGCTGCCTCATCCTCGACCACCAGAATGCGTTTGTGGCTCATGCCCATACGGCGACGATTTAATCCGCAAATCAGGCTATAAGCAACACATGACAGAGATTTGACACCGGGCGTGGCGCAGGACGCTGTATGAAACGTTCTACAGCCGCCGCAGCACCACGCTGCCGGCCGAATAGCCGGCCCCGAAGGCGCACAGCACGCCGATGTCGCCGGGCGCGAGATCACGATGGTACTTGTGGAAGGCGATCACCGAACCGGCCGAGCTGGTGTTGGCGTATTCGTCCAGGATCACCGGCGCCTCTTGCGCGCTCGGTTCGCGGCCGAGCACGCGTCGGGCGATCAGCTGGTTCATCGACAAGTTGGCCTGGTGCAGCCAGAAACGCTTGACCGCCGCGGGCTGGATGCCGAGGTCGGACAGATGGGCGAGCAGCAGATCGGACACCAGCGGCACCACCTCCTTGAACACCTTGCGGCCCTCCTGGCGAAACAGCACTTCGTCCCAGCGCCGCGGCGGCTGTTCGCAGGGATTGAGGAAGCCGAAGTCGTTGCGAATGTTGTTGGAGAATTGCGTCGCCAGCCGCGTGCCCAGCACCTCGAAGCGCTCGGCGCCGCGCGCTTCGTCCAAGGGCTCGATCAACAGCGCCGTGGCGGCATCGCCAAAGATGAAATGGCAGTCGCGATTGCGGAAGTTGAGATGCCCGGTGCAGATCTCCGGGCTGACCACCAGCACCGCGCGCGCCGAGCCGCGCGCACAGGCGTCCACCGCCGCCTGCACGCCGAAAGCGGCCGAGGCGCAGGCCACGTTCATGTCATAGGCGTAACCGCGCGCGCCCAGACGGTATTGCAACTCCACCGCCATCGCCGGATAAGGGCGCTGCATGTTGGAGCAGGCGACCAGCACCGCATCCACTTCGGACGCCGCCCGACCCGCGCTGGCCAGCGCCTGTTGCGCGGCGGCCAGTCCCATCTCCACCATCAAGGCCGGCTCGTCCTCGCCGCGCTTGCGGATGCGCGGACGCATGCAGGAAGGATCGAGCACCCCGGCCTTGTCCACCGTGTAACGCGCCTTGATGCCGGAAGCCTTGACGATGAATTCGCTGCTGGAAGGGGGCAGGGCGTTCGTCGTGCCGGCGGCGATCTCCGCCGCGTGCTCGGCGTTGTAACGCTCGGCATAAGCGTTGTACGCCGCCACCAGTTCGTCGTTGCTGATCGATTCGGCCGGGGTGAACAGGCCGCTGCCGCTGATGCAGGTTTTTTTCATGGGCTCGATACCAAACTCGATAGGGCAGTTTAGCCCGGCTTATACGGCCTCCCCCAGCCTCCAGCCCGCTCCCTCCATCGCCTCCCGGATGCAGGACTCCACCGCCGGCTCGCCGCGAAAGCTCAGATGACCGCCGGGATACCAACGCACCTCGGTGCCCCAGTGGCGCGCCAGGGCCAGCGCCTGGGCGGGCGGCGCCACGGTGTCGGCGCTGCCGGCGAAGACGTGACGCCGTTCCGGAGCCAGCTGCGGGACTCGCGCCAGCGGCGAGACCACGTGCAGCAGTTCGCGATAACGCGCCTCGTCGAACCCGTGCGCGGCGAAGTACTGGCGGTGCGCCGCCGGCAGGTGACGCCATAGAAGTCCGGCGAAATCCACCACCGGAATGCCGGCGACCACGAAATCGAGCCCGCCGTCGTAAGCCGCCAGCAGCGCGGCGTTGTAGCCGCCGAGGCTGTAGCCGAGCACGCCGATCCGCGCGCCCGGATCCTGAGCGCGGATCCAGGCGAGACAGCGCCGCAGATCCCAGAGCGCCTGGCTCTGCGCGTGCAGCAGATCGATCGGATCGCCGTCGAGATAACCGTCGCCGCTGTGCCAGCCGCGGCGGCGCGGTCCGTGCAGCGGCAACACCGGCAGCAGCAGGTTCAGCCCCAGCTCGTCGTGCAGCGTGGCCGGCGGAAACAGGTGGAAGTCCACCCACGGCCAGCCCATGCGATAACCGTGGATGCACAGCAGCCATGGGCGCCCGGGCTCGTCCTGGCGCAGCAGCCAGGCACGGCATTCGCGGTTGCGCAGCGCGGCGCTCCAGCGCTCCACGCCGGGCAGAACCGGCTGCGGTACGAAACCGCTGGCAAAGCGCAGGCGTTGAAATTCGCGATGGAAGCTGCGCGCGTCGCCGAGGCTCGCATCCGCGGGCGCTTCCGGCGTCGCATGAAAAAGTTCCGGATGCTCCAGCCAGCCGCGCTCGCGCAACACCGACTCCGCACGCGCCGCCTCCTCGAGGACGCGTTGCGCCGCCGCGCCATCCGGCAGGCGCGCGGCGAACAGGAAATAACCCAGCAGCGCTTCGTCGAGCGCAGTCTTGGCATACGCCGAGGTGGTCATCGGCGGGCGCGGCACATCCGTTTCGGGTGCCGTGCGCAATGCGCAATAGCCCGCAATCAGATACGCAAGGAGCGACAGCAGCAGACCGACCACGGCGGTACCCAGACCGCCGACGAAAATCGCGGGCAGGCTCACCACGACGCCGAGCAGCCCGCCGAGCGCCAGGTAATGGGTATGCTTGTCGTCGCCCGGCCACAGGAGCAGGGCGACGCCGGCGCCGATCAAGAGCAGTCCGGGCACCAGCGTCCACAGAAACCAGGCGAGCCCCTGCCCGGCCAAGAGCCACCACAGACCGGCGACGACCGGCACCAGACCCAGCCACTCGCGGCGCTGCGGCAGACGCTCGTTCACGGCTTGAGCTGCGCGCGCACGACGAACAACAGCACCGGCAACAGCGCGATGAAAGCCAGTTGCATCGGCCAGCGCCACGCCCGCCGCCGCCACACGCCATAGGCGGCCACGCCCGCGGCGCAGGTCAGCGCCAGGAAGCAGGCGGTGACGGTCAATACCCGACCGGCGCCCGCGACGATGCTCGGGGTGGCCTGCGAGTAGAGCCCGTAAACCAGCGCGACATAGCCCATGCTCAGGCTCAGCGCCAGGCCGAAGGCCGCCAAGGCCAGGTCGAGCATCAGCAGATATTTCACCGGCCGCGGCTCCGGTCCGAGGGCTTGCGCGGCAGGGGAAACAGTTCGCGGATCACCTTGGGCTGACGCAGGCTCACGCGCACCAAGGTCTGGGCGAAGGCGCGCAGAATGCGGTCGCGGTTCTCGAGCACGCTGCCCACCATGGGCACGCGACGGTCGTCCATGACCGTCACCTCGTCGGCCGGCGCATCGCCGAACCTGAAGCGCAAGCTCAGGCGCACGTCCAGCGGCTCGCGCTGCCGGCGCGAACGGAGTTTGGCTACCATGCCCCGCGAACAGGATTTCGTGGAGCGCGCGGATGGTGCCGGACAAGCTCGTGTGTTTCGCTCATGGCCAAGAAAGCGGTCCCTGGGGCACGAAGATCAGCCATCTCGCGCCGATCGCGCGCGCACTCGGCTACGAAGTCTTGAGCCCGGATTATAGCCACACGCGCGATCCGCACGAGCGCGTGCGCCACCTGCTCGCGCTCGCTCCGCAGGCGCGCCAAGCCCTGGTGCTGGTCGGTTCCAGTCTCGGCGGCTACGTCTCGGCCATGGCCTGCGCCGCGCTCAAGCCACGAGCCCTGTTGCTGATGGCGCCGGCCCTGTACTTCCCCGGCTTCGACGAAGAACCCGCGGGCATCCCGGCGCTCGCCTGCGTGGTGCACGGCTGGCGCGACGAGCTCGTGCCCTACGAACGCGCGCTGCGCTTCGCGCAGAAACATCGCGCGGCGCTCCATCTGCTCGACTCTGGCCACACGCTGACCGACCAGCTCCCGCTGCTGGCGCTGCTGTTCGAGGATTTGCTGCGGCGGGCGGCGGCGACGTGAGCGCCTCGCGCGCCGAGCTTGAAGCGGCTTACCTGCGCACCCAGTATTGCGCGCGGCTTGCGCGCGGCGAAGTGATTCTGCGCATCGGCGCCTACGACGAAGCGGCCGACCGCCGCCTGCGCGCGGAAGCCGGCGTGCGCGCGCACTGGGCGATCCTCACGCCCTGCAATCCGCAATCGCAACTGTTGACCGCGGAAGACAACGCGGCACGGCTGGCGCGTCTGGCGAAGCGGCTCGCCGAGGCGCGCATCCGCGTCCTGCCCAGCCGCAACCGGGACCCGCAGGGGGCGTGGCCGGACGAAGACGGATTCTTCCTGTGCGATCCGCCCGCCGGCGCGGCGCAATCCTTGGGACGCGAGTTCGATCAAAACGCCATCGTGGTCGGCGAGCTCGGCCAGCCGCCGCGGCTGGTGTGGCTGAGGGACTGATTATTTGCGGTCGCTGTGACCGAGATCGCGCTGCGGCGCGATGCGGTCGCGCACCTGCTGCTTGAGTCTCGCCAGATCGGGGAACCCGCCGTCGCGCGTGCGATCGGCGAGGGTTTCGCCGCAAAGCCGCACCGCGAACACGCCGCCCTTGCCCGGTTTGAGCGCGACTTCCTGCAACTCCTCGGGGAACGTGGTCAGCAGTTCCTGGGCGATCCAGGCGGCGCGCAGTAGCCATCGACATTGCGTGCAATATTCGATTTCGATCCGGTTCACGGAAACCTCCCTGTTGCCGCGGCCCGGCCCGGCCGTCCTTGGCCGGGCGTTCGGCGTCGCGGACGTTGACATTCAGTCAACGTCCAAGCGCGACGCCTCACCCATCGACATTGCGTGCAATATTCGATTTCGATCCGGTTCACGGAAACCTCCCTGTTGCCGCGGCCCGGCCCGGCCGTTTCGACGCGGTTCATGCCGCCGGCTCCGCAGCGCGGTAGGCTCGCAGGAATTCCGGCGGCTGCCGGCGCGGCTTGCCGGATTTCATGTCCACGCAAACCCACTGGGTGCGCCCGCGCAGCACGGTTTTGCCGTCGCCGGCGCGGATGATCTGATAGCCGCGCCACATCGCCAGGCGACCGTCGTTTTCGATGATCCAGGTGCCCAGCCACAGCTCGTCGCCGGCAAAAGTCGGCGCCAGGTAGTCCAGCTCGTGGCGCCGCGCCACGCAACCGCAGCCCAGCCGCTCGTAGGCGGCGAAGTCCAGCCCCAGGCTCACCGAGTGCGCCCAGGCCACGCGCTCCAGCCAGGACAGATAAACCACGTTGTTGGTATGCCCGAACCGATCGAGGTCGGAAGCCTCAACCACCACGCGCTCGCAGTAAGGTTCGCGCACATCCCAATCGAAGTCGCTCGATCTCATTGGCGTTTTCACACCATCCGGGTATGGGGTCCGTCACCAGGGCGGGACATTCACTGTGCCTGGAAACTGCGGCTGGAAGCCATGGGCCAGTACAGTTGATAGACGGCGTGCGCTTGGGGATTGCGCAACAGTTCACCCGGCTCGTGGAACTTGTAGAGGTTGGCCAGCAGGCGGATCTCGTTGCCGGAAACGCGGCGCACGATGTGCTGCGGACGAAACTGACCGGGGTGACTCAAACCCGCCGCGCCGGTCAGCTCGCCCAGCGCGCGCAGGGTGTTGCGGTGAAAGTGGTACACGCGCTGCGCCTTGTCCTCCACCACCAGTGCGCGTTGGCGCAAGCGGTCCTGGGTGGTGATTCCCGTGGGGCAGCGGTCGGTATGGCAGGACTGGGACTGCACGCAACCCAGGGCGAACATGAAACCGCGCGCGACGTTGCACCAGTCGGCACCCAGCGCCAGAGTGCGCGCGAGGTCGAAGCCGGAGATCAGCTTGCCGCTCGCGCCCAGGCGCAGCCGATCGCGCAGGTTCAGGCCGACCAGCGTGTTGTGCACCAGCAACAAGGCTTCCTGCAGCGGCGTGCCGACGTGATCCGCGAACTCCAGCGGCGCGGCGCCGGTGCCGCCTTCCCCGCCGTCCACCACGATGAAGTCGGGCGCCAGGTCCGATTCCAGCATGGCCTTGCAGATGGCGAAGAACTCCCAGGGATGGCCGAGCGCGAATTTGAAGCCCACCGGCTTGCCGCCGCAGCGCTCACGCAGGCGCGCGATGAATTGCAGCAGCTCGAGCGGCGTGGAGAACGCCGAGTGCCGCGCCGGTGAAACGCAGTCCACGCCCACCGGCACGCCGCGCGTGGCCGCGATCTCCGGCGAGACTTTCGCGCCCGGCAGCACGCCACCATGACCGGGCTTGGCGCCCTGCGACAGCTTGATCTCGATCATCTTGACTTGGGGGTCGCAGGCCTGTTCGACGAAACGCGCTTCGTCGAAGCGGCCGTCCGGCGTGCGGCAGCCGAAGTAGCCACTGCCGATCTCCCAGATCAGGTCGCCACCGTGCTCGCGGTGGTAGGGACTGATCGAGCCTTCGCCGGTGTCGTGGGCGAAGCCGCCGAGCCTGGCACCCTTGTTGAGGGCGCGGATGGCGTTGGCGGAAAGCGCGCCGAAGCTCATCGCCGAGATGTTGAGCAGCGAGGCCTCGTAGGGTTGCGTGCAATCGCGCCCGCCGATACGCACCCGAAAATCGCAGTGTTCGATCTTGAGCGGCTGCAATGAATGGTTGACCCATTCGTAACCGGAAGCGTAAAGATCGAGCTCGCTGCCGAACGGTCGCTTGTCCTCGACGTTCTTGGCGCGCTGATAGACCAGCGACCGTTGCGCGCGCGAGTACGGCACCGCCTCCGTGTCGGATTCCAGCAGGTATTGGCGGATTTCCGGCCGGATGAATTCGATCAAGAAACGGATGTGCGCCAGCAGCGGATAGTTGCGGCGCAGCGAGTGGAGCGGCTGCACCAAATCGTAGACGCCCACCGCGACTAGAAAACCCGCGACCGCGGCCGGGATCAGCCAGTGCCGATCGACTAGACCGGCGCCCAGCGCGGCCAAAAAGAACGCCACCACCGCAGCGAAGGCGTAATAGCGCGAGGACGGCAGCAGCGCAGCTTTGCCCATGACTTCCCAAAAGCCCGACGCGATGCGCAGCTTATACCGTCCCCGCGCCCGGTCTCCAAGCGCCGCGTCCGCATGGCGCATCGCCGTCGAATCGGCTAGACTTTCAATCCATACCGTTTAGGTCTGATTTGATCCATGTTCAAGCTCGGCAAGCTGACCGACTACGGCACGGTGGTGATGGCCACCCTGGCCGCCGAACCCCAGGCGTTGCGCAACGCGCAAGCGCTGGCGGCCGCCACCCATCTGTCGGTGCCGACGGTGTCCAAGCTGCTGCGCCAGTTGGCCCGCGCCGGATTGCTGGAATCCGCCCGCGGCGCGCAGGGCGGTTACCGGCTGGCCCGCGCGCCCGCGCGCATCACCGTGGCCGACGTGGTCGCCGCGCTGGAAGGACCGATCGCGCTGACCCAGTGCGCGATCCACAGCGGCGACTGCGCGATCGAGCCGCATTGCGCGGTGCGCGCCAACTGGCGGCTGATCGACACGGCGATCCGCCAGGCGCTGGAAGCGGTCACCCTGGAGCACATGGCGGCGGCGCTCAAGAGCGCCCACGCGCACCGCCGCGACGTCCAGCCGCTGAGCTTCGTGCGCAGCCTGCCCGCGCGCCACTGAACGAGCGACGTTTACACTCATGGCCACGCAACCCGAAGACCTCCGCGAACTGATGCGTCGGCGCGAATACCGCGCCGGCTTCGTGACCGCCATCGAATCCGAGACCGTGCCGCCGGGCCTGTCGGAGGACGTCATCCGCCTGATCTCGGCGAACAAACGCGAGCCGCAATGGCTGCTGGACTTCCGGCTCAAGGCCTATCGCCGCTGGCTGACGATGGAAGAGCCGAAGTGGGCGCACGTCCACTACCCGCCGATCGACTTTCAGGCCATCTCCTACTTCTCGCGCCCCAAGTCGCTGGCCCAGCGTCCCAAGTCGCTGGACGAGGTCGATCCCAAGCTCTTGGAGACTTACCAGAAACTCGGCATCCCGCTCAAAGAGCAGGAAATGCTCGCCGGCGTGGCCAGTCCGGTCGCGGTCGACGTGGTGTTCGACAGCGTTTCCGTGGCGACCACTTTCAAACAAAAGCTCGCCGAGGCCGGCGTGATCTTCTGCCCGATCTCCGAGGCGGTGCAGGAATACCCCGAGCTGGTGAAGAAATACCTCGGCAGCGTGGTGCCCTTCGGCGACAACTTCTACGCCGCGCTCAACTCCGCGGTGTTCACCGACGGCAGCTTCGTCTACGTGCCCAAGGGCGTGCGCTGCCCGATGGAACTGTCCACCTATTTCCGCATCAACGAGCGCAACACCGGCCAGTTCGAGCGCACGCTCATCATCGCCGAGGATGGCGCTTACGTCAGCTACCTCGAAGGTTGCACCGCTCCCCAGCGCGACGAAAACCAACTCCACGCCGCCGTGGTGGAGCTGGTGGCGCTCGACGACGCGCAGATCAAGTATTCGACGGTGCAGAACTGGTATCCGGGCGACGAGCAAGGCCGCGGCGGCATCTACAACTTCGTCACCAAGCGCGGCGATTGCCGCGGCAAGCGCTCCCGGATTTCCTGGACTCAGGTCGAGACCGGCTCGGCCATCACCTGGAAGTATCCGAGCTGCATCCTGCGCGGCGACGATTCGGTCGGCGAGTTCTACTCGGTCGCCGTCACCAACAACCGCCAGCAGGCCGACACCGGCACCAAGATGATCCACGTCGGCAAAAACACGCGCTCGACCATCGTCTCCAAGGGGATTTCGGCCGGCTACGGCCAGCAGTCCTACCGCGGCCTGGTGCGCGTGCTGGAAACCGCCGAGAACGCGCGTAACCACACGCGCTGCGATTCGCTGCTGATCGGCGATCGCTGCGGCGCGCACACGTTTCCCTACACCGAAGTGCGCAACCCGACCGCGCGGCTGGAACACGAGGCCACCACCAGCAAGATCGCCGAGGACCAGCTCTATTACTGCCGGGCGCGCGGCATTTCCGAGGAGGAAGCCGTGTCCATGATCGTCAACGGCTTCTGCAAGGAAGTGTTCAAGGAGCTGCCGATGGAATTCGCCGTCGAGGCGGGAAAATTGCTGGCGGTTTCCCTTGAAGGCGCAGTGGGTTGAGTCAGGTTCTTAATGAAATGCTAGAGATCAGAAACCTCCACGCCACAGTCGCAGGCAAGGACATCCTCAAAGGCCTGGACCTCACGGTCCGGGCCGGCGAAGTGCACGCCATCATGGGGCCGAACGGCTCCGGCAAATCCACCCTCGCCCACGTACTGGCCGGCCGCGAAGGCTACGCGGTCACGCAAGGCACGGTACGCTTCGAGGGCAAAAACCTGCTGGAACTGCCGCCGGAAGCGCGCGCCTGCGAAGGCCTGTTCCTCGGCTTCCAGTATCCCGTGGAAATCCCCGGCGTCAGCAATCTGACCCTGCTCAAGGCGGCGCTCAACGCGCAGCGCAAGCATCGCGGCGCGCCGGAGATCGACGCCACCGACTTCCTGGTCTGGGTGCGCGAGTGCGCGCGCGTTATGGGGATCGACCCCAAGATGCTCTCGCGCGGCGTCAACGAAGGCTTCTCCGGCGGCGAAAAGAAGCGCAACGAGATCCTGCAGATGCTCGTGCTGCAGCCCAGGCTCGCGATCCTCGACGAGACGGACTCGGGTCTGGACATCGATGCGCTCAAAGTGGTGGCCGAAGGCATCAACCGCTTGCGCGCGCCGCAACGCGCCTTCGTGCTGGTGACGCATTACCAGCGCCTGCTCGACTACGTGCAGCCGGACTTCGTGCACGTGCTGGCCGGCGGCCGCATCGTCAAGAGCGGCGGGCCGGAGCTCGCGCGCGAGCTGGAAGAAAAGGGCTACGGCTGGCTCGAGGCGGCCTGAACATGAGCGTCGCCTCGTACGCGCAAGTCTTCGAGCGCTGCGCGGCCGCATGGCCCGCCGCGCAGCGCCGCGCGCGGCGCGCGAAACTGGAAGAATTCCTGCGCCTGGGCTTCCCCACGCGCAAGCTGGAAGACTGGCGCTACACCGATCTTTCCGCGCTCGCCGAGCGCAGCTTCGAGCCCGCTCGTCGAACCGCCGTGGCGCTGCAAGACGCGCTGCTGCCGCGCAGTGACCGGCTGGTCTACGTCAACGGCGAACTGGACCGGAACGCCAGCACCGCCGACGAGCTGAGCGCCCTGGTCCAAACGGAAACGCCCGGCGCAACCGGCGTGGACGCGCTCAACGCCGCCTTTGCGACGCCGGGCTTGAACCTCGCACTCGGCCCGCACGCGCGCCTGGCGCGACCGCTGCACCTGATCCTCGCCGGTGCCGCCAACCCGCAAGCGGCGATGACGCACCAGCGCCACCGCATCCATCTGGGCCAGGCCGCCGAAGCCGTGCTGCTGGTGGAGTTCCGCGGCGCGGCCGGCGGCGACCGGCTGGTGACGCAAACCTTCGACATCCGGCTCGCGCCCGGCAGCCGGCTCAGGCTCTATCGTTTGCAGGACGAGGCCGCGGGCAGCCAGCTGATCTCACGGATGGACGCGCGTCTGGCGCGCGACGCCCGCATCGACATCGTATGCCTCGACCGCGGCTGCGGTCTGGCGCGCCACGATCTCAACCTCGAGCTGGCCGAACCGGGCGCGGAAGTCGAGCTCGCCGGCTTCTACCAGCCGGCTGCCGGAGCGCACCTGGACAATCACACGCGCATCGTCCACGCCGCGCCCCACGGCCGCTCGCGCGAGCTGTTCAAAGGCATCGTCGGCGAAAAATCCCGCGCCGTGTTCAACGGCAAGATCGTCGTCTCGCCTGGCGCGCAGAAAACCGACTCCGAACAGCGCGTCGCCAACCTGCTGCTGGCGCCGCGCGCGGAGGTAGACGCCAAGCCGGAGCTGGAAATCTACGCCGACGACGTCAAATGCGCGCATGGCGCCACCGTCGGTCAGCTCGACGAAACGGCGCTGGCCTACCTGCGCAGCCGGGGCATCGCCGATTCCGACGCACGCGCATTGCTGCGGCGGGCCTTCGCGCTGGAAGTCCTGGATCGCATCGCGTGGCCGGCGCTGCGCGATCGCGCGGCGCTGCTGCTGGGCTATCCGCCGCCGGCGGAGACGGCGCTCGAGCCATGAACGCGACGCAGCCCTCCCGGTCTCCGGCGCCTGCCTCTTACGAGCTTGCGCGCATCCGCGCCGATTTCCCCATTCTCGCCGAACCCGTGCGCGGCGGGCGTCTGGCCTATCTCGACAACGCCGCCACGACCCAGAAACCGGAAAGCGTGCTGCGCGCGCTGGACGACTACTACCGGCATCGGAATTCCAACGTGCACCGCGCGGTCCACGACCTGGCCGAGCGCGCCACGATCGCCTACGAAGGCGCGCGCGACCGCATCGCCGCGTTCTTCGGCGTCGCGCGCGAGGAGATCGTCTTCACCCGCGGCGCCACCGAGGGCATCAACCTCGTGGCCTACGCCTTCCTGCTGCCGCGGCTCAAGCCCGGCGACGAAATCCTGCTCACCGAGCTGGAGCACCACTCCAATATCGTGCCCTGGCAGCTCGTCGCCGCGCGCGCGGGAGCGCGCGTCGTCGCCGCCCGCATCGAGGACGACGGCCGGCTGGATCTCGAAGACTGGCGCGCCAAGCTCACGCCGCGCACCCGGCTGGTCGCGTTCGCGCACGTTTCCAACACGCTGGGCACCGTCAACCCCGTGGTGGCGATGGTGCGCGAGGTGCAAGCGCGCGGCCTGCCGGTCTTGATCGACGGCGCGCAAGCGGTGGCGCACCTGCCGCTCGACCTGCGCGCGCTGGGCGCGGACTTCTACGCCTTTTCCGCGCACAAGCTCTACGGCCCGACCGGTTTCGGCGTGCTGTACGCCAAACGCGAACGCCTGGAGGCCATGGAGCCCTGGCACGGCGGCGGCGACATGATCCGCAGCGTGAGTTTCGAGGGCAGCACCTGGAACGAGGTGCCGTACAAATTCGAGGCCGGCACGCCGCACATCGCGGGCGCCATCGGCCTAGCTGCGGCGCTGGACTATGTCGCCGGCATCGGCCTGGAGAACATCGAGGCGCACGAGCATCGGCTGCTGGAGGAGGCCACCGCGCGACTCGCATCGGTCCCGGGCCTGCGGCTGATCGGCACCGCGCCGGGCAAGGCCGGCATCCTGTCTTTCGTCATGGACTGCGCCCACCCGCAGGACATCGGCGCCGCGCTGGACCAGCAGGGCGTGGCCGTGCGCACCGGCCATCACTGCACCATGCCGCTCATGCAGCGCTTCGGCGTTCCCGCCACCGTGCGCGCCTCCCTGGCGCTGTACAACGGCTCCGACGACCTGGAACAGCTCGAACGCGCCCTGCACAAGACCCGCCGGCTCTTCGCCTGAACCGGCGCCCGCTTTCGAGAAGCCGCTCCCTCGTCCGGGCCGCTG
>JADGHB010000015.1 GCA_019689635.1 Nevskia sp.
CGCGGCGTAGACGTTCCACATCGCATACGGCCGGTGCAGGTCCGCGTATTCGGTGTAACTGCCGTTGCGCGGCAGATCGAGATGGTCGGAGGCGAACGCACGCGCGCGCTCCGCCTGTTCCAGGCGCGCCTTCAACTGCGCATCGACATGCGGATCGGCGACGACCTCCGCGATCGGCTCGCGCGCGGCGAGCAGCGCGTATTCGCCGTGCGCCAGATGGACGTAGTAGCCGAGATCGCCGCAGGCGGACAAGAAGCTAGCGGCCACTACCAGTGAAGCATGAATGAAGAAGCGCGATTCGGACTGATCCAGAACTCCACACTTTTTCATTCGTGCCGCACTTTCAGGATCGCTCCGCAACCATTCTCTACAAGCAGAATGTGTAATGTCCGTCGTGTGAAATGGTGAGCGCTCCCATACACAGCACATCCCTGCCAATCAGGATCTGGAATGGAGCCGCACCGTCTATCTCAAACTGGGTGACGGACAAATTGGGCATCCCAAAGACAGCGGCTCCAAAATTGATCGCGAGATCGATAAGGAATCGAGGCACGGATTGTGCTCCATGAACTCCTGAAACCTCTGCCATGCCGACTGGTGCTAAGCCAAGGTCGTTCACGATCGCTTGCGAAATGCAGGTATGACTTGCGCCCGTGTCTATTAGTGCCGGCCATGATCGGATCTGCAGATTCGCCCGCCTCTGCTGAAGAGAGCCTGGCGGCAAGACACCGGCAAGTACGAGGATGCCAAGCTGCGGATCGAATTTCCCGCTAATGCACGGCATACGAGAAGAATCCGAGATTCACCGGCGTGCCGGTGATTTCCTGGATCGAGTAACGGCCATCTGCATAAAGGGCCTTACCGGCTTTTGCCGCGTCGGCTGCGGTATCGAAAATCTCGACAATGTTTTCGTCCCGCATCAGGGCAAACTTTCCCGGATACTTCGCCAGAAGTTCGGGAAGCTTTTTTTTGAAAGCTTCGTAGTTAGCGCGCACGTGATCGACGGGATGGTTCATGGCTGGTCAAAAAGAGAGCGAGTGCGCCTGTCTATGGGCAAGCATTTTTGCACAAATACCCCATGCGCGTAAGAGCGCGATGAAAGGCGTTACGCTGCCTCCACGCGCACCGGCACGCCGTTGAGCGCGGCGTTGCCGGACAGCGTGTCGAGCCAGGCTTCGTCGGTGACGTCGTTGATGCTGGCGCCGGCATGGGCCTTGGCAACGCGCAGGCGCGTGCCGGGGCGGTGATGGCCGTAACCGTGCGGCAGGCTGACCACGCCGCGCATCATCTCCTCGCTGGCCCGCACTTCGACCTCCACGCTCCCCGTCCGCGAGGACAGCTGCACGCGCGCGCCGTCCGCGATCCCGCGCGCGGCGAGGTCTTCCGGATGCATGAGCAACTGGTGGCGCGGTTTGCCTTTGACCAGGCGCTCGGAATTGTGCATCCAGGAATTGTTGCTGCGCACGTGGCGGCGGCCGATGAGGCGCAACTGGCCGTCGGCCTCGGGCGCATCGAGCAGCTCGCGCTCGGCGCGCGGCAGCTCGGCGAGCAGCTCCGGCACCGCACAGCGGATGCGCTTATTTTTCGTCCACAGTCGCTGCGGGAACGCGGGTTGCAGCGGGCCGAGATCCACGCCGTGCGGATGCGCTTTCAGCGCGGCGATCGACAGCGCCGGCGCGGCGCTCGCCCGCGGCAGGAATTTCCGAGCCGCGCCGAGCAGCCTGTCCGGCAGTTCCGCGAGCCTGGGCGCCAGGCGCGCCACCGCGGCCTGCGCAACGACCTTGGCGACGACCGCGGCTTGCGGCATTTTTCGCAAGGCGCCGTAAGGCCCGTGTTGCAGGGCGATGTCGATGAGCTGGTCGGGCCGCAGCCGCAGCCGCGCCCGCACGCGGCGGTCCTCGGTCAAACGTCGGCCCAGTTCGTAGAGGATCTCCCAGTCGTGCTTGGCGCCCGCGGGTTTGGCGAACAGCGCCGGGCTGTAGCGCGCGGTATTGCGCACCGCCAGCGCATGGAAGATCAGATCGTAGTGATCGTGCTCCAGCGCGCTGGTGGGCGGCAGGATGACGTGGGCGTGGCGCGTGGTCTCGTTGAGATAGAAATCGATCGAGACCATGAACGCCAGCCGGCCCAAGGCGCGCTCCAGGCGCGGGCCGTTGGGCGTGGACAGCACCGGGTTGCCGGCCACCGTCAGCAGCGCCCGCACCTGTCCGGCCCCCGGCGTCTCGATCTCCTCGGCGAGCGCGGCCACGGGCAGCTCGCCGGCGAATTCCGGCAAGCCGCGCACGCGGCTCTTCCAGCGCCCGTAATGCCCGGGCCCCACCAGCCGCGCGCCGATGAGATCGACCGCCGGTTGCGTGACCCGCGTGCCGCCGGCGCGGTCGAGGTTGCCGGTGACCAGGTTCAGCAACTGGATGGCCCACTGGCACAGCGTGCCGAAGCGCTGAGTGGACAGGCCGACGCGTCCGTACACGGCAGCGCGTTCCGCCGCCGCCAGCTCGCGCGCCAGGCGCACGATCGTTTCCGCGGCGATGCCGGTGGCACGCGCCGCCCGCTGCGGGGTGAACGCCGCGAGCGCCGCGCGCACCGTCTCGAGTCCGTCGCTGAATTCCGCGAGCCGGCCGGGTTGGGCCAGACCTTCGTCGAAAATCACCTTGAGCAGCGCCAAGAGCAGCGCCGCGTCGGTCCCGGGACGGATGAAGTGATGTTCGTCGGCGACTCGCGCGGTCTCGCTGCGACGCGGATCGATCACGATCATCTTGCCGCCGCGCGCCTTGAGCGCCGCGAGCCGGCCGGGAAAGTCGGGCACGGTCATCAGGCTGCCGTTGGAAGCCATCGGATTGGCGCCGAGCACCAGGAAGAATTGCGTGCGGTCGAGATCCGGAATCGGCAGCAGGAACTGGTGACCGTACATCCACAGCGCCACGAGCTGATGCGGGAGCTGGTCCACCGAAGTCGCGGAGTAGCGGTTGTGCGTCTTGAGCAGGCGCAGGAAGGCCGGGCCGTGGGTGAGGTTGCCGTAGTTGTGCACCGTCGGGTTGCCGAGATAGACCGCGAGCGCGTCGCGACCGTGCCGAGCCTGGAGCTCCCGGATGCGCTCGGCAACCAGATCGAAGGCTTCCTCCCAGCCGATTTCCTCCCAGTCGCCGCCCTTGCGCCTGAGCGGCCGGCGCAGGCGGTCGGGATCGGAATGGATGTCCTTGAGCGCCACCGCCTTGGGACAGACATGGCCGCGCGACAGCGGATCGGCCGCGTCGCCACGGATCGCGGCGATCGCCCCGCCCTGCACCCGCACTTCGATCCCGCACATCGCCTCGCACAGGTTGCACGCGCGGTAATGAACCCGTTCGTCCGCACCGTTCATGCTGGCGCTCCTTTCTTTTTCGTCTTGCTGTCGCGGTCGAGCCATACTTCCAACCCCTGCGTGTTGAGCTCCATGTCGAACTCCAGCAGGCGCTGCGCCTGGGCCACGGACAGCGGGCAGTCCAAGGCCGCGAGCTCGTGCAGGGCGTGCTCGGTCAGCTCGGCGCGGATGCGCGCGTGGCGGTCGGGCGCGTCGGCATGACGCCGCGCGATGCGCTGATAGGCCACAAGCCCGCGCTTGAGCTCGCGCGCCAGCCGCGGCACCTCGCCGAGGCGGCCGAAATGGGTGAGATAGACCCAGGCCGGATCGAGCGCGAGCAGACGGTCGAGCGTGGCGAGCCAGGCTTCCGGCTCGAACTGCACCGGGGTGGTGGTCGGGAACAGATAGGGGCCCTCGGGACCGTCGAACTCGCGGTAAGAAATGCCGAACACGTCGCCGGAAAAAATCCCGCGGCTGGCCGCGTCCCAGATCACGTAGTGGTGGCGCGCATGGCCGGGCGCGTCGTAGAACACCAGCTCGCGGCCCGCGAAGTCGAGCGTGAAGCCGTCGTCGGCCACCTGCACGCGCGACTCCGGCACCGGCAGGATTGCGCCGTACATCCGGGTCAGGTTCTGCGCGCCGTACACCGCCGCCGCGCCTTCGATCAGCTTGCTGGGATCGATCAGGTGTCGCGCGGCGCGCGGATGGGCGATCAGTTGCGCCTTGGGCAGCGCGCGCATCAGCGCGCCGGCGCCGCCGGCGTGGTCGAGGTGCACGTGGGTGGGCATGACGTAGGCGACCTGCTCCGGAGCGATGCCCTTGTGCGCCAGCACGTCCAGCAGCCCCGGCACGGACAGCGAAGTGCCGCAGTCGACGAAGGCGTAGCGTTCGCCGCTGCGCAGCAGGTAGGCGCAGGCCAGGCCGGTTCGCACCTGCTCGGTGTCGATGCAGCAGACGTCGTATTCGTAATCGCAAAACGGTGGCATGGAGGAACCCCTCAGTGCCCGCCGGTGCCGCCGCGCAGCAGTCCGATCAAATCCTCGCGGCGGTAGATCGCGAGCTTGCGGTAGATGCGCGTGGTGTGGTTGGCCACGGTCGAGACGGCGATCCCGTACTGGCGGGCGATCGACTTGAGCGTCTTGCCGTGCGAAAGCGCGCGTGCGATCTCCTGCTCGCGCGGCGAGAGCTGATCCAGGGGCAAGGGCTTGCGCGCGTAGACCAGATACCAGCTACCGCAGGGTTCCACCCGCAGGTGGAGCTCGCCCGCGCTGAACTCGCCGCCGCGCTCGCCCAGCGCATGGCGCGGCAGGGGAAACGGCAGCCGCCAGGTTTCGGCGCCGGCGGCGAGCTCGTCCAGCAGGGCGCGGAAGCGATCGCTGGTCGCGTACAGCGTGCCCTCGGCGTCCACCAGGGCGGCGGCGCCGCGGTTGGCCCGTCCCATGGCGTGCAGCCAGTCGTCGCGCTGGATGAACTGGTGCAGGCACAGCGCCGAGGCCTCGCACAGATGCGCACCGGCGCGCGCGAACCGCGCTCGGGTCTGCGCCGTCGGCGGCTGCGGAAACTCCAGCGCCAGCGTGTGCAGCAAGCCGCTGCGGGCGGGGGCATAGACCAGCGCGACAGCGGCGCCGCCCATCTCGGTCACCGCCTCGTCGCCGGTCTCGGGCGGCGGCAGCCGCGCCAGCTTGAGCGGCGAGGTGAAGTTGAAGGGAACCTGGGTCAGTTCGCCGGCCTCGGCCTCGGCCTTGCGGCTGCGCGTCCACCAGGCGGCGCCCTCGGCGTCGAATCCCTGGCGCAGCAATTCCAGCGCTTCCCGGCGATAGCCGCGCCACTCGCCGCTCAAGGCGCGGCGGTAAAACGCGTTGATCAAGGTGTCCATCTCGTCCATCGTGGATCGCCTTTGGTTTCGGGCCTTTGTTGAGGGCCTTTTGTCAAAGCCTCGTGCGCGGATGCGGTGCCGCCGAGCGTGGCGTACGGCGAGCGCCGTCGGTACGCTGGTTCCCAGCCGCTCGATGGCCTCATGGCGCCCTCCGCCGCTGCTCCAATTCTGAACGCCTCGGTAGGACCGCGCTAGCCAAGCCTCGTCGGTGCGCCGTGCTAGTGCGGTTTCCGCCCCGGCTGTGAGGGCGGCGGCGGTTCGAAGTGGCGCTCGAAATCCTGGTCCTCGTAGGACGCGGGATCCTCGGCCGGCTCCAGATGGATCACCGCCGTCAACCGCGGCAGCACTTCGGCCAGCCGCCGCTCCAGGCGCTCCACCAGATCGTGGCCGCGTTGCACCGTCCAGTCACCCGGCACCAGCACGTGGAAATCGGCGAAGCGCCGCGCCGCCGAGCGGCGCGTGCGCAGAGCGTGAAAGCCGATGGCCGTCCCTTGCCGCGCGCCCTCCGCCCGAAACTCCTCCAGCACCTCGCGCAAGCGCTGCTGCTCTTCGTCCGGCAAGGCAGTGTCCATCAAGCCCTGCGCCGATTCGCGGATCAGCCGGTAGCCCTCCCACAGCACGTTGAGCGCCACCGCCAGCGCCACCAGCGGGTCCAGCCACCACGCGCCGGTGAGCGCCACCAGGCCGACGCCCGCGATCACGCCCGCCGTGGTCCACACGTCGGCCATGAGATGGCGCGAGTCCGCGATCAGGGTGATCGAGTGATGGCGCTTGCCGGCGCTCGCCAGCACGCGCGCGCAGGCGAAGTTGACGAGGCTGGCGAGCGCGGCGATCGCCAGACCCGCGCCGGTCTGTTCCAGCGCGCGCGGCGCGAACAAGCGCGGGAGCGCCTCGACCACGATCAAGCCGGCGGCGAGAAAGATCAGCATGCCCTCGAAGCCGGAGGAGAAATACTCGGCCTTGTCGTGACCGTAGGCGTGCTCTGCGTCGGGCGGTTGCGCCGCCAGCCGCAGCATGAGCAGCGCCATCAGCGCGCCGCCGAGGTTGGTCAGCGTCTCCAGCGCGTCGGACAGCAGCCCGACGGAGCCGGTCAGTCTCCAGGCCGCAAGTTTGAGCCCGAGCACGCCAGTCGCCGCGCCCACCGACAGCCAGGCATAGCGCGTGAGCCAGGCGCGGCTTTTCATGGCGGCGCGAGTCGACACAGACATGAGACCGCGCGGATTCCACAATACGCTGACACAGAACGCCTCATGCCTCGGCCACGCCGTGGCTGCGCAGGAACGCGGCCTGGTCTTCGAGCAAGCCGCTGACGCGCGCGAGCTGCAAGCCTTCCACCCGCGCGGCGAGCCGGCGGCCGCCGCCGAAATCGCGGAAGAAGCGCGTGGCGGTCAGCGTGGCATCGACGATGCGCGCCCCGCGCAGATCGGCGCCCGCGAAGCTCGCACCCTCCAGATCGGCGCCGGAAAAATCGCAACCGCGCAGATCGGCGCCTTCGAGGTTCGACAAGGACAGATTGGCGCCGGAGAAGTCCGCCCCGGCCAGGCGCGCGCGGCGCAGCGAGCAGTATTTGAGCTGCACCCCGCGCAGATCGAGCGCGTGCGGCTGCCAGCCGCCGAGTCGGGCGCGCAGCACCACGCGTCCGCGCCACGGCGAAAAATCCCGCGCCGCACGCAGCGCACGCACCTCCTCGGCGCTCGCGGTGCGCGCCGCGTCGAAACGCTGTTCGCGCCAGGGATCGGCTTCGTTGTGATAGGCGCTTTCGCGCTCCCAGTAACCGAGCCGATCCTCGGCCAAAAGCTCGATGCGCACCAGCCACTTGAGACTTTTGTAGAAATAGCGGCCCGGCGTGACCGTGCGCAAGGGCGCGCCGTGTTCGGGCGCCAGCGGCGCGCCGTCCAGCGCGTGCACCAGCCAGGTATCGCTCAGCGCGAGCTCGAGCGGCAGCGAAGTGTCGTGCGCCCGAGCGCTGTGGGCCACGAAGCGCACGTAGCGCGCGGCGGCCTGTACCTCGGCGCGCTCGAGCAGCTCGGCGAGCGGCAGGCCGCGCAGACGGACCGCCCGCCGCGACCAGCCGGTGACGCAATGGAGGTCCGCCACTCGTTCGCGCCGGGCGAGCCGCAAGATTTCGTCGAGGGAGAGGGTCAGCGGTCGCGCGACCAGGCCGTCCACCGTCAGGCGCCAGTCGCGCGCGTCCAGACCCGGCGCCGGCGCGGCTTCGCCCACCACCGGGAATTTCTCCGTCGCCGCCTGGCCCGGCGGCAGCCAGCTTGCCGATTTCTGGTCGTCCATCGGCCTAGTGTGCCGCAGGACGGAATCGACCACAGATTCCACATCCGTCGTTTCAAGCCGTGCTTTCGGTGCCAGGCCCGTGAGCGGCCAGCGCGCCGGCCAGCGCCTCTTCGAGCTTTTCCAGGTTGGGAATCGCCGCTTCCTGGCTCGCCACGCGCACGCGCGCGAGGACCAGTTCGCTGGAGTCCTGCGGCCGCCGTTCGGCCGGACGCAGCGCCGCGCGGTTCAAAGTGACGAGGTGCGGGTGACCCTCGGCGATGAGCCCGTAATGGCCGCCCTCGATGCGTGCCGTCACGGCATTGACGATGACCACGCGCGTGCGGCGGTGATCGGGCGCGGCGGCCCCGTTGTTGAGCAGCTCGAAACGCGCCACCGGCAACTCGCGCCCCTGCCAGGCCAGCAGACCGGCCAGCCACGGCGCGCAACCCGAGGGCCGCCGCAGACCTTCGGTCGACACCACTTCGGTCACCGCCAGGTTGGGCAGCAGCAGGGTGTCGCCCTGCAGGGCGATGAGCACGGCGTAGAGCTGGTCGGGCGCGCGGTCGTCCATGGTGAGGGGTCAATGCACGGCCTGCACCGCGCGGATCTCGGCGAGCAACTGCTCTTCCTGATAGGGCTTGATCAGGTAGCGCGCCACGCCCAGGCTTTGCGCGCGGCTGCGGTGTTTTTCGCCCGAGCGCGAGGTGATGACGACGATCGGCACGTCTTTGAGACGCGGCGTGTTGCGCATGAAGGCGGCGACCTCGAAGCCGTCGGCGCGCGGCATCTCGATGTCCAGCAGCACCACCTGCGGCGTCTCGGTCTGCAACAGCGCCATCGCGTCGAGACCGTCTTTGGCGGTCACCACGCGGTAACCGTGGCGCGCGAGCAGGCGTTCCGCCACGCGCCGCATGGTGATGGAATCGTCCACCACCATCACCGTCGTCTGCGCCGGCGCCTGCGCCGGTGCCGGTGCCGTAGCGCGTCCGGCGGCTTGGGCCAGCGCCGCGCGCCGCGCCCGCTCGGAGACCAGGGTGGGCACGTCCAGGATCAGGACCACGCGACCGTCGGCGAGAATCGTCGCGCCGGATACGCCCGGCACCGCGGCGATCTGGGGTCCGATCGCCTTGGACACGATCTCGCGGTTGCCCAGCAGTTCGTCCACCACCAGCGCCACACGCCGCTCGCCGGCGCCCAGGCCTTCGCCCAGGCGCACCAGGATGGCGGTCACGGTGCGCGCCTGCGGATCGTGCGCGTAAGGCAGCCCGACGTAAGCGCCCAGATGGCGCACGCGGTAACCGCGTCCGCCGTAGGCGTACAGCGGGCCGTCCTCGCGATAGTAATCGTGCAGTTCGGCGCGCGGGATGCGGCCGATGCCCTCGATCGAAGGCAGCGGCAGCGCATAAACCTCCGCGCCCACGCCGACCAGCAGCGCCTGGCTCACCGCCAGCGTCAGCGGCAGGCGCAGCAGGAAGCGCGTGCCTTTGCCGGTTTCCGAACGCAGTTCCAGCGTGCCGCCGAGCTGCTTGACCTCGGCGGCCACCACGTCCATCCCGATCCCGCGCCCGGCGTGCTGGGTGAGGCTGCGCGCGGTGCTGAATCCGGGCTCGAAGATGAAGCGCGCGAGCTCGTCGTCGGACAGCTGCGCTTCGGGGCGCATGAGTCCGCGCTCCACGGCCTTGGCGCGGATCGCGGCGAAGTCCAGCCCGCGGCCGTCGTCGGCGACTTCCACCAGCACCTGCGCGCTCTCGCGCGCCAGTCGCACGTGCACCTGACCGACCACCGGCTTGCCGCTCATGGCGCGCTCGGCGGGATCCTCGATGCCGTGCACCACCGCGTTGCGCAGCAAGTGTTCCAGCGGCGCCAGGACGCGCTCCAGCACGTTGCGGTCGAGTTCGGCCTCGATGCCGGCGAACTGCACTTCCGCCTGCTTGCCGCATTCCTGGGCGGTCTGACGCACCACGCGGATCAGGCGCTGCGCCTCGCGCGAGAACGGCACCATCAGCGCGCCCATCAGGCCCTGTTGCACTTCGCTGGTCACGCGGCTCTGCTGCAGCAGCAAGGTGTCGGTCTCGGCCACCGCATCGCTCATCGTCGCCTGCAGCGCGGCGAGGTCGCCGACGGATTCGGCCAGCGCGCGCGACAGCTCCTGCATGCGCGAGTAGCGGTCCATCTCCAGCGGATCGAAGTCCTGAGCGTAGCGGTCGGCCTGCGTGCCGCCCGGCGTGAGCCCGCGCGCGGCGATCTGCGCCTCGGTCTCGATGTCGAGCTGGCGCAGCTGCTCGCGGATGCGGGCGATCGTCTGGGTCACTTCCAGGAGCTGGGCGCGCAGGCTGGCGTTGCGTTCCTCCAGGCGCGAGCGGTAGATCGAGATCTCGCCGGCCTGGTTGAGCATGGCGTCGAGCGCCTCCACCGGTACGCGCGCCGTCTCCCGCCGCGCGGCGGCGAAACCCGCCGTTTCTTCTTCCGGCCGCCAGAACAGCTCGGGCGCCCAGCCCCCGGCGAGCGGCGCGGGCGGCGCGGGCGCCGGCTGGGCTTCCGGCAACGGCGCGAGCGGCGCGGCCAACAGCTCGGCTTGACCGCGGCGGATCTGGTCGTGCATGGTCTGCAGACGTTCCAGGGCGCCGCGCATCTGCGCGAACGCCGTAGCATCGGGAAACTCGCCCGTCGCCGCCGCCCGGTTGACTTCGCTTTCCAGCTCGTGGGTCAGATCGCCCATCGCCTCGAGGCCGGCCATGCGCGCGCCGCCCTTGAGCGTGTGCAGGGCGCGCTGCAGTTCGCGCAGCGCCTCGCCTTCCTCGCCGCCGCGCCAGGCTTCGAAGTTGCGCTCGAGCTGCTCGAGCAGTTCCGCCGCCTCGGCGGCGAACACGTCGATCAGCTCTTCGTCCAGCCGGCGTGCCGGCGCCGGCTGCGGCGCGGCGGGAGCTTGCTCCGTCGCAGCGGACCTGAGGGCAGGCGGCGGCGAGGGCGCGAACACTTCGGGTTCCGCCGCAGATACCGGTGCCTGCGTTTCGACCTGGTCGGGCTTCGCGGCAGGCTCGGGAAACGCTTCGAACGCTTCGATTTCCGGCGGCGGCGTTTGCGTCGCGGCTTCTTGCGGCGGCAGCGACGGGGGTGACGGTAATTCCGGCGCCTCGGCGGCGGGCACCGGCGCGGCCTCGCGATAGGCGTCGAGCTGCCGATAAAGCCCTTCGATGCGCTCGAAGAGCGCGGCGAAGAACGCGGCGTCCGGCGCCGCATGATCGCGCCAGGCGTCGAGACGCTCCGCCAGCAGGGCGGCCGAGGCCGCGAGCGGCTCGCAGTTGGCGCGGCCGGCGGCGAGCGCCAGCTCGCTGAAGCCGGCGGCCAGCGCGGTGGCGGGATCGACCCCGGTTTCCGTCTCGTTCCGCGACCAGGCACGCGCGCGGCCCTCCTGCGCCTGCAACAGCTCGAGCGCGTGCAGGGCGAAGGCCTCGTCCACGACGGGGCGTGGCGCGGCGGCGACCGCGGCGCTGCGCAGACCCGCGATGCGCGAACGCCAGGATTCGACCTCGTTCTTGCCGGCTTCCGTGACCGCCGGCGAATCGAGCCAGCCGTGCAGCGCCACCAGCGCGTCGGCGATCAACGACAAGGCCGGTGGCGTGAGCCGCGCGCCGGACAGGCGCAGGCCGTTCAGATAGTCCTCCATCGCCTCCGCCAGCCGGCGCAGCCCTTCGGCGTGCACGACCGCGGCGCTGCCGCGCAAGGTGTGGAAGGCGCGCACCACTTCCGGCTCGACCGCGAAATCGGCTTCGCCCAGGTTCTGGGCCTCCAGCCAGCGCCGCACGAAACCCAGGCGCTCGCGCGCGTCCTCGCGGAACACGGCCAGCATGTCGGGCTCGCCCGCCCGTCCGGGCGCGGCCAGCGCCTGGGCGCGTTCGATGAGCGCGGCCACCGCCGGGTCTTCGCCGCCTTCTCCACGGAAATTGGCGATCAGTCCCGGCAGCAGGCCCACCGCCTGCTCCACCGCCTGCAGCACGGGCGCGCGCGGCGGCGCGCCGCTCTCCAGGCAGCGGTTGAGCAGCGCCTCGACCGCTTGGCCGAATTCGCCGATGCGCAAGGCGCCGGCCATGCGCCCGCTGCCTTTGAGCGTGTGGAACGCGCGGCGGATTTCGGCCAGCGCCGTGCGCTCGCCCGGATCGCGTTTGAGCGCCGGCCACAGCCGCTGCAGCTCGGCCAGCACCTCGCCCGCTTCCTCGGCGAAGATCTCGCGGATTTCGGGATCGACGCCTTGGGCCGCCGCCACGACCGGCGCCGGACTCGGCCCTGGCGCAGGAGCGGCCGAGACCGGCTTGGGCACATCGGGGGCGGAAACCGGGGCGGGTGCCGCGCCGGGCCCAGCGGCGGGCGCGGGGCTGAAATCCAGGCGCGCGAGGTACTGCTCGAACTCCGCGAGCCGGCGCGGGGCCATTGGCAACTCGTCGCGTAGCGCCTCGAGGTACAGTTCCAGGCAGGACACCGCGTCCGCGAAGCGCTCGAACTCGACGCGCGGCGTCTGCGGCCGGGTCAGCACGCCGAGTTTGAGATAGTGCTCCAGGCGCCGCAGCAACTGGCTGGCGCGCGGCCGGTCCAGCACCAGGAGCACGGCCGCCACCCGGCCGGTCAGACCCGGGGCTTCCTCCAGCGCGGTGGGGTCGCCCCGCTTCAGAAAATCGTCCACGGCCGCTTTCAAGCGCGCGAAATCCACCAAGGCTTCGCGCAGACCCGCCTTGACGCTCTCGCGCAGATCGCGGCCCGGCGGCGTCTGGGCGGCGAGTTCGGCGTAGCTGCGCGCATCGTCCGCGCGCTTGCGGCCGAGGGTGCGGAACAGCGCTTCTTCCAGACTGTGCTCCACGCGCAGGATGCGCGTGGCGATCTCCATCCAGGCCGCGGCCTCGGCCGGGGTCTGCTCCAGAACCTGGGCCTGGTTGAGCAAGGCCTGCTGCGGCGCCGGCAGCCCCAGGGCCCCGAGCGTGTTGGCCAGACGTTGCAGATTGGCGCGGGTCGCGGCGAGGTCGATCGCCGCACGCCCGCCGGTGCGCACGGCCAGGTCGATGTGATCCTTGACCCGAGCGAAATCGCGGCGGATCTCCTCGCTCACGCGCGCCAGGATCGAGGTGTTGGGCGCGCGCAGGCGGTGGCGCAGCGCGTCCAGTTCGTCCGGCGGCGGCAACAGCGCGGCCAGGTTGCGTTCTTCGATGATGGCGCGGGCGCGCGTGCCGTGCCGCGGCGCGCGCACGATGTAGAACAGCAGCAGTTCCGGCACGTCGCCGACCTCCGCGGTGGCGGACGCCTCGCCGGCCTCGGCCAGCCGCTTGAGCTGGCTGCCGGCACGTCCGAACAGACGCTTGAGATCCAGCGAGTCGGTCTGCGGCGCGGCGCGCAGGCACTCGGCGAGCGTCGCGTAACCGGCCCACATCTCGCGCAGGCGCGGCGCGCCGGCGTTGACCGCCAGACGGTCGGCGATCTCGCCCATGCGCGTCATGCCCGCTTCGGCCGCGGCGCCACGGAACCACTGCAGGAAGGCGCTCTGGAACGCGGTCAGCTCGCGCCGGGCGATGCTCTGGGCCGCCTCGGTCGCGCCCGATGGCGGCAGCGCCTCGGCCGGCGCGGGCGCGCGCAGCGCGCGCACCTGGGCGGCGAACAGCTCGGCCTCGGTCAGCAAGGGCTTGCCGCGCGCCAGCCGCAGCTCGTTGATGACCGGCTGCAACAGCACCGCACGGTCGGCCTCGCCCTGGGTCAGCAGATCGAGATAGTCGGACAGTTGCAAGCTGGCGCCCGACAGCGCCGTATAAGCTTCGTCCGCCGGCGGACGCGACGCCAGCTCGCGCAGCAGCTGCAGCATCTCCTCCGCCAGCAAAGCCGCGCCGTGGCACTGGATCATGCCCAGGGTGCCGCGCACCTGGTGCAGCTCTTCGGTGGCGCCCGCGAGAAGCTGGGCGTCCTGCGGATTTTCGAGATGTTGCTCGAGCGCCGCGCGCACGCGGCCCAGGGCCAGCTCGAGTTCGCCGCGCAGCCAGTGCAGGCCGTCGACCATCTGCGGGCGTTCGCCGACCACGTCAGGCTCCGGCGTCGAGAAACTCGGGGCTGCGCACGAGCTTGTGCAGCGACAGCGCCAGCCAGCGCCGGCCTTCGCGCGAGAAGGCGCCGAGCAAATAGGGTTTCAGCGGCCCCGCTTCCGCGACCCATTCGGGGCGCTGGTCGGCCGGCGCGAACTGGCGGTTGCCGAGGACTTCGTCCACCAGGAAACCGACCGGCACGCGTTCGGAGTTGAACACCAGCACGCGCTGCGCGCGGTGTTCGGCTTCGCGCGGCAGACCCAGCCACTGAGCGAGGTCGTTCACCGGCAGCAGGTTGCCGCGCACGTTGGCGATGCCGAGCAAAAACGGCTTGGCCCCCGGCACGCGGGTGGTCGCGGGCGGCGTGATGACTTCGCGCACGTCCGCGCGCGGCGTCACCAGCCACCAGTCGCGCAGGCGGAACGCGAGCCCGCTCCAGGCCTGGGCCGAGCCGGCGGCGAGATCCAGCCGCGCGGTGCGCAGACGCCGCTCCAGCGCGTAGAGCAGCTCATAGGGCTGCCCGCTCAAGGCGGCCAGTTCCGGGGCGACGGCGTTCATCCTTGATCGCGCGCGGTTCAGGCGCTGCGCTGGGCGAGATGGGCGCGGACCGCGCCGAGCAGCTCGTCCTTGGTGAAGGGCTTGGTCAGGTATTCGTCGGAGCCCACGATGCGCCCCCGCGCACGGTCGAACAATCCGTCCTTGGAAGAAAGCATGATCACCGGCGTCTTGGCGTAGCGCGCGTTGTTCTTGATCAGCGCGCAGGCCTGATAGCCGTCCAGGCGCGGCATCATGATGTCGATGAAGATGAGGTCCGGCTCGTAATCGGCGACCTTGGCCAGCGCCTCGAAACCGTCGGCGGCGGTGATGACGGAATAGCCTTCCTTGACCAGCAGCGTCTCCGCAGTCTTGCGGATGGTCGGGCTGTCGTCGATAACCATGATTTTCGCCGCTGCGGCGGCGCTGGCTTCGGCTGCGACTGCGGACATGGCCCCCTCTCGTGGCTCCCCGCACCGCGCGCACCGCGCGCGAGGGTCCCGGCGGGCGACAGGCGGAGGACTTCTATCGTGCTTACTTTTTAGCACACTCGCGCCGGGCTGCCTATGCGCGGCGCTGCCGCGCCCCCGTGAATCGGTTACCCTAGCGGTGACACAATGAGGAAGGCGCCATGCCCGATCCCGTCCCCAATCTCACCACCGCGCAGACCGGACCGCTGCTGTCCTTCGAGCAGCGCCTGCTGGATCGCGCGGCGGACATCGAAGCCTGGTTCCGCGCGCAATGGCAGCGCAGCGCCCCGCCCTTCTACGGCTCGGTGGACCTGCGCAACGCGGGCTTCAAGCTGGCGCCGGTGGATACCAACCTGTTCCCGGCCGGTTTCAACAACCTCAATCCGGCCTTCGAAGCGCTGTGCGTGCAGGCCATCCAGGCGGCGCTGACCCGGATCATGCCCAGCGCCTGCGGGGTGCTGCTGGTGCCCGAAAACCACACCCGCAACCGCCACTATCTGGAAAACGTGGCGGTGCTGCAGAGCCTGATCGAACACGCCGGCTACAAGGTTCGCATCGGGTCGCTGCGACCCGAACTCAAGGCGCCGGAAACGCTCGCGCTGCCCTCCGGCCGCAGGCTGAAACTCGAACCGATCGTGCGCGAGGGCGAGCGCGTCAAGGTGGAGGGCTTTTCGCCTTGCCTGGTGCTGCTGAACAACGATCTTTCCGGCGGCCGCCCGGCGATCCTGGAAAACCTGCGCCAGCCGGTGATCCCGCCGCTGGCCCTGGGCTGGAGCAACCGCCTCAAGTCGCGCCATTTCGCGATCTATCACGAAGTCGCCGCCGAGTTCGGCGCCTTGCTCGGCATCGATCCGTGGCTGGTGGAACCGCTGTCGCGCAACTGCGGCCAGATCAACTTCATGAAGCGCGAAGGCGAGGAATGTCTGGCCGCCAACGTCGCGCTGCTGCTGGAGGACATCCGCGCCAAGTACGCCGAATACGGCGTCACCGAGGAGCCCTTCGTCATCGTCAAGGCCGACGCCGGCACCTACGGCATGGGCGTGATGACGGTGAAAAGCCCGGACGAGGTGCGCCATCTGAACCGCGACGCGCGCAAAAAAATGGCGGCGACCAAGGAAGGCCGCGAAGTGACCGGGGCCATCATCCAGGAAGGGGTGTACACCTTCGAGCGCTGGGTGGAACAGCCCTGGCCCGGCGACCCGCCCGCCGAGGCCAGCGACGGCTACACCGCCGAGCCCGTGGTGTACATGATCGACCGCTACGTGGTCGGCGGCTTCTACCGCGTGCATAGCGGCCGCAGCAACATCGAGAACCTCAATGCGCCGGGCGCGGAATTCCGCCCGCTGGCCTTCGCCGAGGCGTGCAGTCACCCGGATTGCACCAAAGCCCCCGACGCGCGCCCCAACCGTTTCTACGCCTACGGGGTGGTCGCCCGGCTGGCGCTGCTCGCCGCGGCGCGCGAAATCGCCGCGGCCCAGGAACGGGAGCCGGGGGTGACGGTCGCCGTCGCGGCGGCTTGAGTCCGATGCGCAAGCTGGCCGTGGTCATGGACCCGATCGGGTCCATCAAACCCCACAAAGACACCACGCTCGCCCTGCTGCTGGCGGCGCAGCGACGCGGCTTCGAGCTCCACTATCTCGAGCTGGGCGATCTGTGGCTGCGCGACGGCGTGGCCTACGGCCGCGCGCGGCGGCTCGCCGTGTACGACGACCCGCAGCGCTGGCATGCGTTCGAAAGCGAGCCGCAGGACACCGCGCTCGGCACCTTCGACGCCATCCTGATGCGCAAGGATCCGCCGTTCGACCTGGAATACATCGCCGCCACTTACCTGCTGGAACGCGCGGAGGCCGCCGGGGCGCTGGTGCTGAACAAGCCGGCCAGTCTGCGCGACTGCAACGAGAAACTGTTCACCGCCTGGTTTCCGCAACTATGCCCGCCGACGCTGGTCGCCCGCGATCCGGCGCGGCTGCGCGCTTTCCACCGCGAGTATCACGACGTGATCTACAAACCGGTGGACGGCATGGGCGGCGCGGGCGTGTTCCGGGTGGACGCCTCCGGCCTCAACCTCGGTTCGGTGATCGAACAGCTCACCGCCGGCGGCCGACGCACCATCGTGGCCCAGCAGTATCAGCCGGCCGTGGTGGAGGGCGACAAGCGCATCCTGCTGATCGACGGCGAGCCGGTGCCCTACTGCCTGGCGCGCATTCCCCAGACCGGCGAGACGCGCGCCAACCTCGCCGCCGGCGGGCGCGGCGAGGCGCGGCCGCTCACCGCGCGCGACCGGGAGATCGCCGCGGCCGTCGGCCCCGAACTCAAGCGCCGCGGCCTGTGGTTCGTCGGCCTGGACGTGATCGGCGAGTGCCTCACCGAAATCAACGTCACCAGCCCCACCTGCGCGCGCGAGATCGACGCGGCCTGCGGCACCGACATCGGCGACCAGGCCATCGCAGCGCTGGAACGTCGCCTGAAATCCTGAGGCGGCGCCACCGCGCGGCCCTTGCATGCGGTCGCGGTGCGCCGGATACTAGGCGCATGGCCGATGAACGCTATCTCAGCAATCAATTCCTCGTGGCCATGCCGGGGCTGGAAGACAGCAATTTCAGCCATTCCGTCACCCTGCTGTGCGAACATTCCGAAAAAGGCGCGCTGGGGCTGATCATCAACCGGCCGACCAATCTCAAGCTCTCCGACCTGCTCGACCAGATGGGCCTGGAACACGGCGCGCTGCGCGGCGACCCGATCGTGTACTGGGGCGGCCCGGTGCAACCGGAACGCGGCTTCGTGGTGCACGACGCGCCCGGCGACTGGGAATCGACGCTGCAGATCGACGAAGGCCTCTACATCACCACCTCGCGCGACATCCTCGACGCCATCGCCCGCGGCGCGGGACCGAGCCGCTACATCGTCACGCTGGGCTACGCCGGCTGGGGCGAAGGCCAGCTCGAAAGCGAAATCATGAACAACGCCTGGCTCAACACGCCGGTGGACCGCACGGTCCTGTTCGGCATGCCCGCCGAAGAGCGCTGGCTGGCGGCCACCAAGCTGATCGGCCTCGACGTCCGTCAGCTCGCGAGCATGGCCGGCCACGCCTGATGGGAGCGCCGGGACCGACGGCCGCGCCCGGAAATCATTCCGTCTATCTTGCGTTCGATTACGGGACCCGCCGGATCGGCGCGGCCGTGGGCGACGATCTGACCCGCAGCGCGAGGCCGCTACCGGCGATCGCCAACGCCGCCCAGCCCGACTGGCGGGCCCTCGCAAAGCTGGTGGACGAATGGCGTCCGGCCGCCTGCGTGGTGGGCCTGCCGTTGGATCTGGAAGGCCACGAGCCGCCGCTCGCGATCCAGGCGCGCGCTTTCGCCCAGGCCTTGGGGCGGCGCTTCCGCCTGCCGGTACACCTGTGCGACGAGCGTCTGTCCTCGCGCGCCGCCGCCGAGGAACTGCGCGCCGCGCGCGCGACCGGCCGCATCGGACGGCGCCTCAAGCGCGGGGACCGCGACGCCATGGCCGCGCGGCTGATCCTCGAACAGTGGCTGAACGACGGGTCCGCCCGCGCGTCCCCGCCGCCGGGTGCCGCATGAACGCCGCTCGGCCCGATCCTCAACTCGACGCGCACGGCCGTCTGCGCCATCTGCTGACCGTCGAAGGCCTGCCGCGCGAACTGCTGATCGAGATCCTCGACCGCGCCGAATCCTATGCCGCGGCGCCGGGTGCACGCCGCGAGAAGCTACCGCTTTTGCACGGCAAAACGGTGGTGAACCTGTTCTTCGAGCCGTCCACGCGCACCCGCACGACTTTCGAGCTGGCGGCCAAGCGCCTGTCCGCCGACGTGATCAATCTCCACGTCAACGCCAGCTCCACGTCCAAGGGCGAGACCCTGCTCGACACGCTCAAGACGCTGGAAGCCATGGGCGTGGATCTGTTCGTGGTGCGTCACGAGGCTTCGGGCGCGGCCCATTTCTTCGCCGCGCACGCCGCGCCGGGCGTGGCCATCCTCAACGCCGGCGACGGCTGCCACGCCCACCCCACGCAGGCGCTGCTCGACATGTACACCATCCGGCGCCACCTCGGACCGCGACGGGATTTTTCGCAGCTCAAGGCGGCGATCGTCGGCGACATCCTGCACTCGCGGGTGGCGCGCTCGGACATCCACGCCCTGCGGACCTTGGGCGCCCGCGAGATCCGCGTGGTGGCGCCGCGTCCGCTGATGCCGGCCGGCATCGAGGCGCTGGGCGTGCGCGTGTTCCACCAGCTCGACGCCGGACTGGACGGCGTCGAGGTGGTGATCCTGCTGCGTCTGCAGAAGGAGCGCATGGTCGGCGCCTTCCTCCCTTCGACCGCCGAGTTCCACCGCGACTTCGGCCTGACCCGCGAGCGGCTGGAGCGGCTCGCGCCCGGCGCCCTCATCATGCATCCCGGCCCCATCAACCGCGGCGTGGAGATCGAAGGCGACATCGCCTACGGCGATCCGCGCTCGCGCATCCTCGAACAGGTCGAGCACGGCGTGGCCGTGAGGATGGCGGTGATGGCCATGATCCTGGGCGAGCCCTCGCGCTTGGACGAGGACTCGCAGCCGGCGGCGACGCCCGCCGCCCGACCGCGGCGAGCCGGGCGCGCAGCCGGCGCCCCCGCCGCGCCGCGCCGGAGACGGCGGTGACGCGCGCGACCGAGAGCGTCCTGATCGAGAACGCCCGCCTGCTCGATCCGGCCAGCGGCTTCGACGGCACCGGCTATCTGGGTTTGCGCGCGGGACGCATCGATTACTGCGGCCGCGAGGCGCCGCTGGCCGCCTACGACGAGACCATCGAGGCGCGCGGACTGTGGGCGCTGCCCGGCGCGATCGACCTGTGCGCGCGGCTGCGCGAGCCCGGCGCCACCCACAAGGCGACGATGGCCAGCGAAACGCCTGCCGCGCTCGCCGCCGGCATCACCGCGCTGTGCCTGCCGCCGGACACGCGCCCGGTGATCGACAACGCCGCCGTGGTGGTGCGCGTCAACCGCATCGCCAAAGCCGCCGCCGGCGCCTACGTCTACATGCTCGGCGCGCTCACCCGCGGGCTGGAGGGCGAGGCGCTGTCGGAGATGAGCGCGCTCAAGCAGGCCGGTTGCGTGGGCGTGTCCAATGCGCTCGCCCCGGTGGCGAGCACGCGCATCGCGCGCCGCGCCCTGGAATACGCCTCGAGCCTCGGACTGACCGTGCACGTGGTGCCGCTGGACGCCTCGCTCGCCCAAGGCGGCTGCGCGCACGAAGGACCGGTCGCCACGCGCCTGGGCCTGCCGGCGATTCCGGTGGCGGCGGAAACCGTCGCCATGCGCCTGTGGATCTCGCTGGTGGAGGACACCGGCGCGCGGGTGCATTTCGGCCGTCTGTCCTCGGCGCGCGGCGTGGCGCTGCTGGAATCGGCCCGCGCGCGCGGCCTGCCAGTGTCGGGCGACGTGGCCGCGCACCAGCTGTTCCTCACCGAGGAGGCGATCGACGGTTTCGACGCCCAGGCGCACGTGCTGCCGCCGCTGCGCTCGGAAACCGATCGCCAGGCGCTGCGCGAGGCGGTGCGCACCGGGCTGATCGAGGCGATCTGTTCGGATCACCAGCCGCACGAGGCCGACGCCAAGACCAATCCGTTCCCGCTGACCGAGCCGGGGATCTCCGCGCTGGAGACCCTGCTGCCGCTGACCCTGCGGCTGGTCGAGGAAGGCCTGTTGACGCCCTTGCAGGCGGCCCAGCGGCTGGCCCACGGTCCGGCGACCGTGCTGGGTATCCCGGGCGGCAGCCTGGCGGTGGGGCAGCCCGCCGACGTGGCGCTGATCGATCCCCAGACTCCCTTCACTCTGGCGCCGGAACGGCTGCGCTCCAGTGGCCGCAACACGCCGTTCGCCGGCTGGCGGCTGCGCGGACGGGTCGTGCGGGTCTGGTGCGGCACTCGCTAGGTCCGGCGCCAGATCCGGGGAATCCCGCCGCGGCGGCATGGTTTATATTAGGGTGCGCTGCGCCGATAAGTAGAAACCACGCGCACCGATTCGAGGGAGAGCGAAGCATGGCACGGGTGCTGGTGGTCGACGACTCGCCGACCGACAAGGAATATCTCAAGCAAGTGCTGGTCCGGGCCGGACATCAGGTGATCGAGGCCGCCACCGGCAGCGACGCGCTGGCGCTGGCCAAATCCGAACGGCCCGACTGCATCGTGATGGACGTGGTGATGCCGGGCATCAATGGCTTCCAGGCCACGCGCACGCTGTCGCGCGACCCGGCCACGGCCCGCATCCCGATCATCGTGGTCAGCAGCAAAAGCCAGGAAACCGACCGCGTGTGGGCGCTGCGCCAGGGCGCGCGGGAATACATCGTCAAGCCGGTGAAGGACGCCGAGTTGATCGACAAAGTCAGAAGCGTGCTGGCGGGATAAGTTGATTCAACGAAGTGAAAGTCTTGGCATCGGGATGTGCCAACGCGAACCGAGCGTGTTGGTGCTCGGTTCGCGGGAGCCGGTAAAAACCACGTTTTTTGCCGGCGACCATGAAAAAGTGCCGGGACGCACTTTTTCAAAACATTAACGGGAGCGAGAATGGCCGAAGAGACTTCCGCCGCGGGACAAGCCCGCATCCGGCGGCGCGACTATGCCTTGCTGGGCGCGGCCGTGGTTTCGCTGCTGGTCGCGCTCGTCGGGTTCTACCTCATCCAGAGCCGGACCCACCGGGAGGATACCTGGATCGACCTGGCACGCTCGATTTCGCAGGACGTCAACAGCGTGGTCAAGGTCGGCGAGGACGCCACCCACGGCGTGGCGCCGGACTTCACCACCTTGTCCGCTTCCGCGGACAACATCGAGGCCGAAGTGCGCGCCCTGGCCCAGGGCGACGCCGACGCCGGCATCCCGCCGGCGCCGTCCGCCGTGCAGCCCCAGGTGCAGGCCACCGCCGCCGCATGGAAGCAGATGCGCCAGACCGTCAGCGCGGTGCTGGCCGGCGAGAAGGCCTTCGACGTGACCGCCGAGGCCACGCGCGCCATCGCCGCCGCCATCCACACTTCGGACGATCCCACGCAGGACACCGGGCTGTACCGCGACTACGAACAGATCGCCGAACGCCTGGGGCAACGCGGCGCCGGGGCCGGTCAGTTGTTCCTCGTCTCGGGCCAGCTGGTGCGACTCGAACACATGGCCGAACTGGCACGCCGCGTGCTCAGCCGCGGCCGCGACGCCAAGGCCAGCGCGGCCCAGCTCGACGCCGAGGCCAAGACTTTCGCCCACAACAACGACATCCTGCTCGGCGACAACAGCATCGCCGGCCAGGTCCAGCAGGTGAAACAGAAGTTCGATCCGCTGGCGCAGGCCGCCGCGACCGTGCTGGAAAACGCCGACGCGGTGGACAAGCTGCAGACCGCCGCGGGCCAGTTGCGCGCGCGCTCCACCGACGTGATCGCCACCGCCGACGCGCTGCAGCAGAAGCTGCGCGATACGCGCGTCAAGTACGTGATTCTGCCAATCGTGATCTACCTGGCGGTGGCGCTGGCGATCGTGGCGCTCGCCGCCTTCGTGCTGCTCAACATCGCCGACGTGCGAGCCCGCATGCGCCGTACCGCGGAACACGAAGCGCGCCAGCAGCAGGCGATCCTCAATCTCCTCGACGAGATCACCAACCTGGCCAACGGCGACCTCACCGTAGACGTGACCGTCACCGAGGACTTCACCGGCGCCATCGCGGACTCGATCAACTACACGGTGCAAACCCTGCGCGGCCTGGTCGGTACCATCAACCAGACCTCGGAACAGGTCGCCCAGGCGGCCGCCGGCACCCGGGACAGCGCCGTGCGCATGAGTCAGGCCTCCGACCGCCAGGCGCGCGAGATCGCCGTCGCCGCCAACGCCATCACGGCCACCAGCCAGCAGTTGCAGGACGTGGCCGCTCGCGCCGAGAAGATCGCGCAGCAAGCGCAGGGTTCGGTGCAGACCGCCCACAACGGCGCCGCGACCGTCGGCCGCACCATCCAGAGCATGGCCGCACTGCGCGAACAGATCCAGGACACCGCCAAACGCATCAAGCGCCTGGGCGAATCGTCCCAGGAGATCGGCAACATCATCGAGTTCATCAACGACATCGCCGAGCAGACCAACACGCTGGCGCTCAACGCCTCGATCCAGGCCGCGATGGCCGGCGAGGCCGGGCGCGGCTTTGCGGTGGTCGCCGACGAAGTGCAGCGTCTGGCCGAGCGCGCCGCCTCCGCCACGCGCCAGATCGAGAACCTGGTCAAGACCATTCAGGCCGACACCCAGGAAGCCGTCACCTCGATGGAACGCTCCACCGCCAACGTGGTCACCGGCGCCCAGTCGGCGGAGGAGGCCGGCCAGGCGCTGACGCGCATCGAATCTTCCTCGCTGGAAGTGGCCAAATCGATCCAGGACATCGCGCTCGCCGTGCGCGCCCAGTCGGCGGAAGCCACCAAAGCCGCCGGCATCATGCAAGGCGTGCGCGAAATCGCCGTGCAGACCTCCGCCTCGGCCAACCGCACCGCCCAGGCCACCGGCGAGCTGAACGAACTGTCCGCCAAGCTGCGCGAATCGGTGGCCGGCTTCAAGCTGCCGGAAACCGTCGCCACGCCTTCCTGAATGGAAGCTCGCCCCTCGAATGCGGCCAATGTGACGCATTTGGCGAGAAGCGGGCTGTGGTCAAGATTTTCCGCAGCCGCCACGTTGCGCCGCGCGCGCCTTAGGACTTAGGATGGCGGTGGCACTTCGGGGAGTCGTGGGGAGTTCCGCCGCCGCACTCGCAGCTCGATTCGCATCGCACCGACCTGACGGCCGCTTGCGGCTGCAGGACCAGTTTCTAGACATAGGAGTGGGAGCCTATGAGATTCACCAGCAGCTTCATTGCGGCGAGCCTGGCCGCCCTTTCCGTTGCCGGGTCGGCGCTCGCCCAGACCGATGACCCCAGCGCCGGACGGTTCGTCACTTATCCGAACCTGCCGCGCAACGTGGTGTCGGCAGCCAAGGCACAGTGGTTCGACGCCAACGGCGGCAAGAACGGCGCACAATCCAAGCTGACCTTCAACCTCACGCTGCTCAACCAGGAATACCTGAACTTCAAACAGACCGGCGCCGGCGGGCCGCTGTTCGTGCCCAAGACCGACTCGGTCAACGTGGTGGAAGACCGAAGCAGCGGCAACTACTACGTTTCGATCGACGCGCTGGCCGTGTCCAGCGGCGCGCAACTGCGCGCGGATCTCGAAGCCCTGGGGCTCAAGGACATCTACAACACCCCGCTGCCGGCGCCTTTCGACCAGGCCCAGCAGCAGGCGGAGCAAATCCTCGCCGATTCCCTCGTCGTCGGCGGCCTGCTGCCCATCGATTCCCTGCCGCAGGCGGCCCAGCTCGCCAGCCTGCGCGCCGCGCGCGCGAGCTTCAGTCAGGCCAACGCCGGAACGGTGACCAGCCAGGGCGACCGCGCCCAGAACAGCGAGGCCGCACGCAGCCAGTTCGGCATCGACGGCAGCGACGTGCCGGCATTCCTGGGACTGTATGGCGGGTATCTCAACATCCGCGGCGTGAGCGTGTTTTCGGACAGCTTCAACTGCCTGGGCGGCATGGCGACCGACATCGCCAACGGCGACCTGCCGCCGGCCAGCGAGACCTTCGACATTGTGGATTTCTGCCCCGGTGGCGAGGACGAGGGGCGTGCCATGGCCCAGATCGTTCACGACGTGGCGCCCGGCGCTCCCATCTCCTTTTTCACGGCATTCAACAGCGAGCTCGACTTCGCGATCTACATCCTGATCTCCGGCATTGTCGGCATCCCGGTGCAGGTGGACGACGTGCAGTATTTCGACGAGCCGATGTTCCAGGACGGCTGGCTGGCGCAGATCATTGAGTACAATCAAACTAATTTCCACACCACCCATTTCTCCTCGGCCGGCAACGAGGCGCGCCAGTCCTACGACGCGCCCTTCAACCCCGCCACGCTGAAACCCAACCAGATTCCGGCGATCAACAATCTCTTCGGCGGCAGCGTCATGCAGGGCTTCACTTCGAGTAGCGGCGGAACCTCGCCGCTGCTGCCGGTGGAAATTCCGCCCGGCGACGAGGTGATCCTCTCTTTCCAATGGGACGACCCGGATTTCGCCCAGAGCGCCTGCACGCTGTTCGGCGGCAGCGGATGCTCCGGCCCGCAGACCGACATGGACATTTATCTGCTGGACGAGAACTACTGCCTGGTCGCCGGCAGCTTCGACGACAACTTCGTCACCGGCCAGCCGGTGGAGCTCTTCGGCTTCGTCAACGATCTGACCCTGATCGGTCTGGACCCCTGCGGCCAGGCGGTCAAGACCACCAATTTCTACATCGCCATCGTCAACTTCGCCGGGCCCAACCCGAGCCGGGTGAAGTTCGTCGAGTTCACCGGCGCGATGTACATCCCGCCGCAGTACGACACGCTCAGCTCCACGATCTTCGGCCACGCCAACGCCGAGCACGCCATCGCGGTGGGCGCGGCCAAGTACGATCGCACCCCAGCCTTCGGCATCAATCCCGCGCGGCTGGAGTTCTTCTCCTCCGCCGGCGGCACGCCCATCCTGTTCGACACCTCCGGCAACCGCCTGAGTGCACCCATTCTGCGCACCAAGCCGGACGTCACCGCACCCGATGGCGGGGACATCGCCAACACGTTCCAGGGCCAGTTCGGCGCCGACACCGACGGCGACGGCTTCCCGAACTTCTTCGGCACCTCCGCCGCCGCGCCCCACGCCGCCGGCGCCGGCATCCTGCTGATGGACGAGAACATCGTCGCCCACGGCAGCCGGCTGTCGGAGGAGGAGATCCGCCAGACGCTGATGGGCACGGCGCATGACGTGGTGTCGCGCTCGCTGAACACCAACACCTTCTTCAACAGCCCGCAGCAGATCAACGACGTACTCGGTCCGATCGGCAGCGGCTTCGACTGCGACAGCGGCGCCGGCTTGATCGACGCGCTGGCGGGCGTCACAGTGTGGTCAAACGCCTCGCCGGTGGCGCCGCCGATCCCCGGCCCGCCACCGTGCTCGGGCCCGGCACCCACCAAGCCGCCGCTGCAGCAGTTCATCCTGCGCAACGGCCAGATCATTCCGGTGAGTTTCACCGTGAACAACGGCGGCAGCAGCGGTGGAGGCTCGGGCGGCAGCACCACGACCACCATCACGAGCCACGGCGGCGCCTTCGACCCCGTCCTGCTGATCGGCCTGCCGACCCTGCTCGCCCTGCGCCGCAGAAAAGGCTGGTTAAAAGCCCGGTTGCAACCCTGAAACAGCGGCATTCAGAAACGATACGGCGGCGGACTTCGGTCCGCCGCTGTTTTTTTACGGGGGTGCAGTTCCAGTAAAATGCCCGCCTCGGCCCGCGGCCGCCCGCTTTTTCCCCCACCAAGCACGCCCGTCATGGACACTCGAAAACCTCCGTTCCCGACCTACGCCGCCGAACTGGAAACCCTGCTGGGCCTCAAAACCGTCAATTACCGCTACAACCTGAGCAAGCAGGAACTGTTCTACGCGGCCATCGACAACGACCGCGGCCGCGTGCGCCGCGGCGGGCCTTCCGACGAGCCGAAGGCCTATCCCACCAGGCTGGGCGTCAACGGGCCGCTGGTCTATTACACCGATCCCGACTGCACCGGCCGGCGCACCAAGGACACCTATGCCGTGGCCTGGCCCGAGGTGAAAGATCAGATCTGGTTCAAGGCCGATCTCAATCCCTACGATCCCGATCAGTACCAAGGCCTGCTCAAGCGCGTGGTCGAGCATCTCAATGCCCGGCAAGCCACGCTGTACGTGCAGGACGTGTTCATGGGCTCCGACCCGGAGTTCGCGGTGCCCTACCGTTTCGTGGGCGAATACGCCACCCACGCGATGTTCGCCCACAACATGTTCCCCAAGAACCTCGTGGGCGTGAAGGACGTCGCCGGGCGGCGCTGGACCATGCTCAACGTGCCCTCCTTCGTGTGCGAGCCCGCGCGCGACGGCTGCCGCTCCGAGGCCGCCATCGTCATCGACACGCGCCACCGGATCTGCCTCGTCGCCGGCCGCGCCGACTACTGCGGCGTGGTCAAAAAGACCATCTTCACCGTCGGCAATTTCCTGCTCCCGCTGGAAGGCCGTCTGCCCATGCACTGCTCGGCCAACGTCGGACCCCAGGGCGATGGCGCGATCCTGTTCGGCCTGTCCGGCACGGGCAAGACCACGCTGTCGGCCGATCCCGCGCGCCGGTTGATCGGCGACGACGAGACCATCTGGTCCGACAACGGCCTGTGCAATCTCGAGGACGGCTGCTACGCCAAGCTCATCAATCTCGACAAGGACGCCGAACCGATCATCGCCGCGGCCTTGTCCAAACCCGGCACCATCATCGAGAACGTGCCGCCGCTGCCGGGCAAGCGCATGCAGGACTGCGATCCCCAGGAACTGGACCTGGCCGACGCCTCCATCGCCGAGAACACGCGCTTCTCCTATCCGCTCGATGCCAATCCCAATGTCATGCCCAACGGCCGCGGCCCGCACCCGCAGACCATCGTGCTGCTCACCGCCGACGCCTTTGGCGTGCTGCCGCCGATCGCGGTGCTGGAACCCGAGGACGTGATGTACCACTTCGTGTCCGGTTTCACGGCGCGCGTGGCCGGCACCGAAGTCGGCGTTACCGAACCCACGCCGACCTTTTCCGCCTGCTTCGGCGGCCCGTTCATGGCGCACAAGCCCAACGTCTATGCCAGGCTGCTCGCCGAGAAGATGAAGAAGCACCAGGCGCGCTGCATCCTGCTCAACACCGGCTGGCAGGGCGGACCCTACGGCGTCGGCCAACGCATCTCCATCCGCATGACCCGCACCCTGCTCAACGCCGCCTTCAACGGCGACCTCGACCCCGGCAAGGTCGAGTACGAAATGCATCCCGTCTTCAAGCTCAAGATGCCCAAGTCCTGCCCCGGCGTGCCGAGCGACATGCTCAACCCGCGCAACGGCTGGGCGGACAAGGCCGCCTACGACGCCGCCGCGCTCAAGCTGCGCGACATGTTCCGCGAGAACTTCCGTAAGAAAGGCTTCGCCGATTTCGGCATCCAGGAGCGGATTTAAGCGCTCACATGGCCGACCCGCGCATTTTTTGCATCGGCAAGAACTACGCGGAGCACGTCGCCGAGCTCGCGCACCTCGGGCACGACGCAGACCTGGTGGTGTTCATGAAGCCGGCCAGCTGCATCGTGCCGGTGGGCGAACCGATCCCGCTGCCGCGCGGGCGCGGCGCGGTGCATCACGAGGCGGAGCTGGTGGTACGGCTCGGCGGGGATTGGCTCGACGCCCTCGCGCCGGGCCAGGCAATCCCCGTCGAGCGCGCCATGGCGTGCGTGAGCGCCTTGACGCTCGGGATCGACCTCACCCTGCGCGAGGTGCAGACCGCGCTCAAGAACCGGGGCGCACCCTGGGAACTGGCCAAAGCCTTCGACGGCGCCGCGCCGCTGGGCGAATTCGTGCCGTATCGCGGCCAGGATTTGCAGGCGCTGGAATTCACCTGCCACGTCAACGGCGCGCTGCGCCAGCACGGCCGCACGCGCGAGATGCGGTACCCGGTCGCGCGGCAGATCCACGTCCTGTCGCAGACCTGGCGGCTGCGGTCCGGCGATCTCCTCTACACCGGCACGCCCAAGGGCGTGGGCCCGCTCGTTGCCGGCGACCGCATCGAACTCGCGGCGGAGGGCATCGGCCGCTTCGTCTGGGATTGCGTTTAGGAATCCAAGTGCTTGAGCTTGTCGGGATTGCGCACGACGTAGATCGCCGCGATGCGGCCTTCGCGCACCTCGAAGGCCATGGTCTGGATCACGCGGCCTGGCACGCTGAGCACCAGGCCCGGCAGGCCGTTGATGGCCGCGGGCCGGAAACGCAGGTCGCGCGGCGCGCGACGCTGCACGGCGAGCAGGAATTCCGCGATGCGCGCGCCGCCGGCGATCGGCCGCCGCGCCGCGGCGGTTTTGCCGCCGCCGTCGGCGTAGAGCACGGCGTCCGCGGCGAGCACTTCGGTGAGCGACGCGAGATCGCCGCGGGCGACGGCGCCGACGAAGGCCTGAAGAACGCGGCTGCGCTCCTGCGCGGACGGGCGAAAACGCGGCCGCGCGGCACGCAGGTGCTCGCGGGCGCGGGCGGCGAGCTGGCGACAGGCGGCGGGCGTGCGTCCCAGCGTCTCGGCGATTTCGCCGAACTCCACATCGAACACGTCGTGCAGCAGGAAAGCCGCGCGCTCCAGCGGCGACAAGCGCTCCAGCGCCAGCATCAGCGCATAGGACACGTCGTCGGCCAGCTCGCTTGCCACCTCCGGCGTCAGCACTTCGTCGTCCAGCACCGGCTCCGGCAGCCAGGGTCCGACGTAGGTCTCGCGCTGCGCCTGCGCCGCCTTGAGCCGGTCCAGGCACAAGCGCGCGACGGTGCGGATCAGGAAGGCGCGTGGCTGGCGCACCGCCGAACGGTCGGCCGCCTGCCAGCGCAGCCAGGCGTCCTGCACCGCGTCCTCGGCTTCGGCGAGCGAACCGAGCATGCGGTAAGCCAGGCCGCGCAGCGCCCCGCGGTGCGGCTCGAAGCTCGCCGCGGCTTCGTCGGCCTGCACGGCTGTTTCCTTCAAGCCGTGACGGGCTGCGCGACCGCGACCGGCTGACCGGCCACCGCGACGCGCACGCAAGCCTGGCCGTGGCCGAGCGCGTATTTCAGGGTGGGATACAGGCGCGAGGCGGTCAGGGCAAGGGCGAGCGACAGCAAGCCCTGCCGGCCCCAGCGCGACAGCACCTGCTCGCGCAAATCATCGGCGGCCGGGTCGTGGGCGAGCGCAGCGCGCGCGAAACGCCAGCCGAGCCGCGCATCCTCGCTCATCCCCGCCTCCTCGCCGGCGAGCACCGCGCGGATCACCGCCGGCGCCACGCCCTCGCGTTCCGCCATCGTCACGACGAGCTGCGTGCACGGGCCGCAGTCCTCGCCCAGCGTGCCGGCGAGCTTGGCCGCGTACCAGGCATCGCGGGACACGCGCTTGCGGTAGCGCGACAGGCCCATCACTTTGGAGAAGCGCAGCAGCGCCTCCGGATCGGTGTCCAGTACTTCGTGCAGATAGCTCGCATCGTAGGCGTACTCGCGCTCGAAGGCTGCGAGCTTCTTGCGCAGCCATCCTTTCAGCAAACGGGCGAACATCTCGATCCTCCTGCGTCGGGCATGCCCCATAGACGAATGGGCGAGCCGCGGTGTGACAGGGCCATGCTATAACACTGCCTGCGCGCGGCCGGGTTTTCATTGTGCGCCCGCCGGTCCTCAGACCGCGCAAGCCCGAATCGATCAGCGAGCCCCAAGGTGAGCCGCAGCGACCGCAACGCATCCGCCGCCGCTTTCGATGCCCGCAGCGGGCTGGCCTTCGTGGTCGCCTTCGGCATCGTCAGCCTGTTCGCCGACATGACTTACGAGGGCATGCGCGCGATCGCCGGCCCCTACCTCGCCACGCTCGGCGCCAGCGGCCTGGCCGTGGGCCTGGTCGCGGGCGTCGCCGAGCTGCTCGGCTACACCCTGCGCCTGGCTTCCGGCACCTGGGCGGACAAGAGCCGCTGGTACTGGCCGATCACTCTGTTCGGCTACACCGTGCAGATGGGTGCGGTGCCGCTGCTGGCGCTGACCGCGTCCTGGCCCGCCGCCGCGGCGCTGATCGTCACCGAACGCGTGGGCAAGGCGATCCGCAATCCGCCGCGCGACGTGATGCTCTCGCGCGCCGGCGAACACATCGGCCAGGGCTGGGCCTTCGGCCTGCACGAGTTGCTCGACCAGACCGGCGCCATGGCGGGTCCACTCATCGCGGCGGCCGTCCTGGCTCTGCACCACGATTACCGGCTGGCGTTCGCCTGGCTCGCCGTGCCCGCGGCGACGACTCTGCTCCTGGTCTACGGCCTGCACCGGCGTTACCCCAAAGCCGGCGCGCTACCACCGGCGCCGAGCAGCGCCGCGGCAGGCCACGACGGTCTGGGGCGCGCGTTCTGGTGGTATTGCCTGGGCGCGGCGCTGGTCGCCTTCGGGTTCGCCGATTTCGCTCTGGTGTCCTACCACTTCGCGCGCGCCGCCATCGTCCCCGCCGCCTGGGTGCCGGTGTTTTACGCGGCGGCGATGGGCGCGGCCGGTCTCGGTTCGGCCGGCATCGGCAAGCTCTTCGACCGCCGGGGGTTGATCGTGCTGTTGCCCGCGATCCTCCTCACCGCACCGTTCGCGCCGCTTTCGTTTCTCGGCGGCCCGCGGCTCGCCGTGCTCGGCACGCTGCTGTGGGGCCTGGGATTGGGCGTGCACGAAGCGACGATGTCCGCGGCGGTGGCGCATCTGGTGCCCACGCATCGACGGGCGCGCGCCTACGGCTTGTTCACCGCGGTGTTCGGAATCGCCTGGTTCGTCGGCAGCGCCGCGCTCGGCGCGCTCTACGATCGCTCGATCCTGGCGCTGGTGATCGTGGCGCTCGGCGCACAGCTCCTCGCCTTGCCGGCGATCGCCCTGGCCGGCCGCGGCTGGCGCCGGAGCGGATGAATTACCTCGCCCATTTGTGGCTCGCCGATCGAGCGCGGCTGCCGCTGGCCGGTGCCGTGCTCGGCGATGGCGTGCGCGGCCGGCTGGAGGGACGCTTCGCGCCGGCCCTGGAACGCTCGATCCGGCTGCACCGGCGCATCGACGCCCTCACCGACGCCCATCCCTGCGTGCGTGCGGCGCGCGTCCGCTTCGCGCCGGGTGCACGCCGCTACGCCGGCATCGTGCTCGACCTGATCTACGATCACGCCCTGGCCTGCGACTGGCCGTGCTACAGCGCCGAACCGCTGGCCGACTTCGCACGGCGCGCGGCCCGCGAGGTGGCCGCCGCGAGCGAGGCGTTCCTCGCCTTGCGCCTGGCGCCGCCGGACGCGGCGGCGTTCGAGCGCTGGTTGTGGTCCTATCGCGAGGAAGCCGGCCTGGAGCGCGCCTTCGCGCGCGTGGCCGCGCGCCTGAGCCGGCCGGATGCGCTGCTGCAAGCCGCGCGCGACTGGCGCGAACACCTGCCCGCGGCGCGCGCGACGCTGTCGGGCTTGCTCGCCGATCTTCGGGCGACGGCGCTGCCGTGAGATCTCAAGCCGCGCCCGCCTCGGCCAGCAGCTCGCCGATGCGGCGGTCCTTGTCCGCCCAGAGTTGCGCCACCCAGTCCTGGAAGCGCTGACGGAAAACGGGATCGTTTTCGTAACTGCCGGCATAGAACTCGTGCGGGATGGTGAGGCTGCGCACTTCCACGATCACGCGCCGCACGCGCCCGGCCAGGAAGTCCCAGAAGCCTTTGGCCCCTTCGGGATAGACGATGGTCACGTCCAGCAGGTGGTTGATCTTCTCGCCCAGCGCGGCCAGCGCCAGCGCCAGACCTCCGGCCTTGGGCCTGAGCAGGTAACGGTAGGGCGAATCCTGGCGGTCATGTTTGGCGCGGGTGAAACGCGTGCCTTCGAGGAAGTTGAGGATGGTGACCGGCATGTTGCGGTAGCGCTCGCAGGCGCGGCGCGTGGTCTCGAGGTCGCGCCCGCGCAGTTCGGGATGGCGCGCGAGCTTGGCGGCCGAGTAGCGCTGCATGAAGGGATAATCCAGGCCCCACCACGCCAGACCCAGCACCGGCACCCAGAACAGCTCGCGCTTGAGGAAGAACTTGAAGAACGGCGCGCGCCGGTCGAACAACTTGAGCAAGGCGTAGATGTCGTTCCAGCTCTGGTGATTGGCGCACACCAGGTATTGGCCGTTGCGGTCCAGCGCCGATGCGCCGCGCAGCTCCCAGCGCGTGGGCAGCAAGCGATCGCCCAGCCAGACGTTGATCGTGGCCCAGGTCTGAGCCGCCGCCGCGACCCACTGCGCCGCGCGCTCGCGCGCGCGCCGTGTGGGCGCCAACAGCTTGAGCAGCGGGCGCCATACACCGGAAACATCCAGATCAGGGTATTGAGCACCAGCAGTGCGGCCATCGCGCCGCCCAGCAAGGGCGCAGGCAGGAAATGAACCATCGGCGATTTTCCTCCTCAAGGGGTCTTCGGCGTCGGCGCCGCGCCTGCGACGCAACGGCGCCGTCGGCTGCGCGGCACGAAAGAATAGTCTGGCACGAGGGAGTGGCCGCGGCACGCGGGCACCGCGCATCGAACCTCTTGAACGATCGCCATGCGCCCCCAGATCGGGACAGCGAAGGCCACCGGCCAAGACGATTGAAGGAGGCAAGCATGGCGACTTTAATGCGTTACGAACCCTGGGCGCTGCACCGGGATCTGATCAACGAAGTCAACCGCTTCTTCGAGCGCGCCGTGGGCGCGGACGAATCCAGCGGCGCCACCGCCGAGTGGGCGCCGGCAGTGGACATCGAGGAATACGCCGACAAGTTCGTGCTCTATGCCGACGTGCCGGGCGTGGATCCCAAGGCCATCGAAGTCACGCTGGAGAACGGCGTGCTCACGTTGTCCGGCACGCGCGAGAAGACGGTGAACCAGAACGGCGTGGAGGCGATGCGCACCGAGCGCGCATCGGGCCGTTTCTTCCGGCGCTTCAGCCTGCCGGACACGGTGGACGCCGAGGCGGTCTCCGCCAAGGGCGCCAACGGCGTGCTGGAGATCGTGATCCCCAAGCGCCCGGCGGCCCAGCCGCGCAAGATCACGGTCACCCAGTGAAGCACCCAGCGCCGCAGCGCGCCTCGCGCCACACGGTATCGTGCGCGTGAGCGGTGCCCCGGTGCATCGCACCGCGGTAAGCTGACGGGGCGCTCGCGCGCCCCGTTTGTTTTCGCCTTGTTGTTTTCGCCGCGAGCTTCGGCCTATGGAATACAAGGACTATTACAAGATCCTCGGCGTGCCGCGCACCGCCAGCGCGGAAGAGATCAAGCGCGCCTATCGCAAGCTGGCGCGCGAATTCCATCCGGACAAGAACAAGGCGAAGAACGCCGAGGAGCGATTCAAGGAAATCAACGAAGCCCACGAGGTCCTGTCCGATCCCAAGAAACGTCAGGCCTACGACCAGCTGGGCGCCAACTGGCGGGCGGGCGAGCGCTTCACGCCGCCGCCGGGCTGGCATTTCGACTTCGGCACTTCCGGCGTCCGGCGCGGTGCCGGCGCGCAGGCCGGCGGCTTCTCGGAGTTCTTCGCAAGCCTGTTCGGCGGCGGCCTGGGCGGCTTCGGCGGTTTCGACACCGTGGAGGAAGAACCCTACGGCGGACCTTTCCGCGGCCAGGCGCCCGCCCAGCGCGCGCGCATCGCCATCGCGCTGGAGGATTCCTTCCACGGCACGCGGCGCCAGATCGGCGTGGACGGCCGCACGCTGGAGGTGCGCATCCCCAAAGGCATCGTGGCCGGCCAGACCATCCGCCTCGCGGGCCAGGGTCGCGGCGGCGGCGATCTGCTGCTGGAAGTGGAATTCACGCCGCACCCGCGGTTCCGCGCGGAAGGCCGCGACATCCATTACGAGCTGCCGGTCGCGCCGTGGGAAGCCGCGCTCGGCGCCAAAGTGCCGGTGCCCACGCTGGGCGGTCCCGTGGAACTGACGCTGCCGGCCGGCACGCACACCGGCCGCAAGCTGCGGCTCAAAGGGCGCGGCCTGCCGGGGCCCGTGCCGGGCGACGAGATCGTGACGGTCAGCGTCGTCGCCCCGCCCGCGCGCGACGAAGCGCAGCGGCGCGCTTACGAGGAACTGCGCGCGCGCTTCCCTTCCTTCGATCCCCGCGCCTGAAGGAGGTGTTTCAAATCAAAGCGGCGGGCGTCGGTCCTGCCAGGGCCGCGCCTGTTCGAGCTGGGCGGCGAGCTGCAAGAGCAGCGCGTCCTCGGCGAAGCGCGCGGTCAACATCATGCCCACCGGCAGGCCGTCCGCGCTCCAGTGCAGCGGCAGCGAGATCGACGGCTGGCCGGTGACGTTGAACACCGCGGTATTGGGGATCCAGTCGAAGGTCCGGGCGGCGAAGGCCAGCATTTCGCGCGCGCTCTTGGCCAGGCCGCCGATCGGTAGATGGTTGGTCAGCCAGATCTTGAGCGCGTCGAGTCCGCGCGGTTGCAGCTCGCCGATCGGGAACGGCGGACGGCCCAGGGTCGGCGTCAGCAACGCATCGTAGCTTTCGAACCAGCGGCCGATGTCGCGCGTGATCTGCGCCAGCGTGCGCAGCGCCAGGCCGACTTCCTCGGCGTTGACCGCGCGACCGATGCGGACCAGCGCGCGCGTGGCCGGCTCGATGTCGGCGGCGCGCACGCGGTGTCCCACCAGCGCCGCGCCGGCGGCCAAATCCGCCGCGGTTTCGCCGGCCACCAGCCGCCCGAAGGCGACGATGAACGCCTCGCGCGGGACCGGCGGCGCGGCCTCCGTCACTTCGTGGCCCAGATCGCGCAGCAACGCGACGCAGGCTTCCAGCCCGGCGGCGCATTCCGCGTGCATCTGCGTGCCGACCAGCGGCCGCGCCGTATAGGCGATGCGCAGCTTGCGCGGCGGCCGTCGCATCGTTTCCAGGAACGGCTGCGGCGGCGGCGGCGCGAAGTGCGGCGCGCCGGCGTCGGGGCCGGCGGTGGCATCCAGGGCCGCCGCGCAGTCGCGCACGCTGCGCGTGAGCACGTGGTCGCACACCCAGCCGTGCCAGAGGTCGCCGCGCAGCGGGCCGGTCGGGATGCGGCCGCGCGTGGGCTTCAAGCCCACCAGACCGCAGCAAGAAGCGGGAATGCGGATCGATCCGCCGCCGTCGTTGCCGTGCGCCATGGGCACGATGCCCGCGGCCACCGCGGCGGCCGAGCCGCCCGAAGAACCGCCGGGGGTGCGCTCCAGATTCCAGGGATTGCGCGCGGGACCGAACAGGCGCGGTTCGGTGTAAGGCGTCACGCCCAGCTCGGGGGTGTTGGTCTTGCCGAAGATCACCAGACCCGCCGCCTGGTAGCGGCGCACCAGCTCGTAGTCCCGAGCCGGACGGTAGTTCTCGAAATAGCGGCTCGCCGCGCTGGTCGGCTCGCCGGCGAGATCGGCGAGCAGGTCCTTGATGAGGAACGGCACGCCGGCGAACGGCCCGACCAGCGGCTGGCCGATGCGCGCGCGCGCCCGTTCGTACAGCGGCCGGACGATGGCGTTGATTTTGGGATTCACCGCTTCGGCGCGGGCGATCGCCGCTTCCAGCAGTTCGGCGGGCGTCACCTCGCGCCGGGCCACCAGCTCGGCCAGACCGGTGGCGTCGTAATGGGCGTATTCCTTGAACATCGCTCTCCCCTTGGCGAGTGTTGGTTGGCTGGCGAACGGCCGAGTCTTCCGGCGCGCCCGCATTTAGGGTAGCGTGTGGCAAGAAAAAACGCGCTTTTCGATCGCGAGGACCGGCTCATGGCCACGATCAACACCACGACCGTGCGCCCCGCGCCCGGCTGGGCGCAGGCCATGCGGCGCTTCACCGACTGGCTGGTGTGCGATTTCGGCGGCGGACCGCGGCCGTGGAAGTTTGCCTGGGTGATCGATGTCCAGAAAGCCGGCACGTTCTTCTTCCTCGGCCTGCTCATGGCGTGGTATCACAACACCACGGTGGCGGCCTGGATCTATCTCGCGCTGCACGGGTCTTACGGCCTGGTGTGGATCGTCAAGGATCTCGCCTTCCCCGATCCCAACTGGCAGCGGCGCATCACCATCGGTGGCGGCATCAACGCTTTCCTCGGCGTGCTCGGCTGGTACTGGGTGTTTGGCTGGCTTTTGATCTCCGGCGTCTCACAGCCGCACTACCCGCTGCCGGACCACGTCTGGTTTGCCTTGTGCATTTCGCTGTGCATCCTGGGCTGCGCGATCATGATCGCCGCCGACGCGCAGAAATATTTCACCCTGCGGCTCAAGCGCGGGCTCATCACCGACGGCATGTTCCGCTACGTCCGCCACCCCAACTATCTCGGCGAGATGATGATCTACGGCAGCTTCGCGCTGATGGTCTGGCACTGGCTGCCTTTCGTGGTGCTCGCCTGGGTGTGGCTGGGCCTGTTCGCGGTCAACATGACCCTGAAGGAAGCCAGCCTGTCGCGCCATCCCGAATGGGCGGCGTACCGGGCGCGCACCGGATGGCTGCTGCCGAAGCTGTTTTGAGGATCGCTCAGCGTTCGCCGTAGAGCGTGAGCACGACTTCGCGGCGGTGCTCGCCGTGGCGGTGCTCCCAGACGTAAATCCCCTGCCAGGTGCCGAGCAGCAGTCGCCCCTCGCCCACCGGCACGCTGAGCTGATAACCGGCCAGCAGGTTGCGCACGTGCGCGGGCATGTCGTCGGGGCCTTCGCTGCGGTGGACGAACAGCGGATCGCCATCGGGCGCCACGCGGCAGGCGAAGCGCTCCAGGTCCGCGCGCACCTGCGGGTCGGCATTTTCCGTGATGCACAGGCTGGCGCTGGTGTGGCGCAGGAACAAATGGCACAGACCGAGGCGCAAGCCCGCGGCGCGCACCCGCTGCGCGACCTCGGCGGTGATTTCCCGAAAGCCGCGCCCCTGGGTGGCGACGGTCAGCGTCGTTTGCGACCACATGGCAGCGTGTAACGGTGCGGCCGGGATCCTGCGCTCAGCCGCCGGTGTCCGCCGCCGCGCTCACCAGCGTGAGGATGCCGCGCAGCAAAGCCAGCGGTTCGGGCGGACAGCCGGGCACCTGGACATCGACCGGAATGACGCGGGCCACCGGTCCGCGGCTCGCATAACTCTCGCCGAAGATGCCGCCGTTACAGCCGCAGTCGCCGGCCGCGATCACCCATTTCGGCTCCGGCATTGCCTCGTAAGTACGCTTGAGAGCGATTTCCATGTGGCGGCTGACCGGACCGGTGACCAGCAGCAGGTCGGCGTGTCTCGGGCTGGCGACGAACTTGATGCCCAGCCCTTCGAGATTGTAATAGGGATTGTTGAGCGCGTGGATCTCCAGCTCGCAGCCGTTGCAGGAGCCGGCGTCCACCTGGCGGATGGCGAGCGCGCGGCCGAAGACGCGCGCGATCTCTTTGCGCAGCGCCTGGGCCAGTCGCAACGCCGGGTCCGGCGCCGGCGGCGCTTCGCTCACCACGCCGACGCGCCCGATCTGCATCAGAGTCTTCAGCATGGCGCGCTCACCGATCGTGTCCGCTGTAGGACAGGTTGAAGGATTTGTTGATCAGCGGGAAGTCGGGGACGATGTTGCCGATCACCGCGTATTCCAGCGCCGGCCAGTTCTGCCAGGAGGGATCGTGCGGATGGCAGCGCCGGATGCGTCCGTCGGGACCGGCTTCCAGCGCCACCAGCACCGGGCCGCGCCAGCCTTCCACCGCGCCGCAGCCCGGCCGGTCGGTCGCCGCCGGCGGCAGCTCCGCGCGCACCGCGCCGTCGGGCAGGTGCTCGAGGATGGCGCGGCACAGCCGCAGCGATTCGAAGAGCTCGTCGAAACGCACCGCCACGCGCGCCGCCACGTCGCCGCCAAGGTGCGTGATCCGGTTCACCGCCAGTCGGTCGTAAGGCGCGCAGGGAAAATCGCAGCGCAAATCGCGCGTCTGGCCGCTGGCGCGCGCGGCCAGCCCCACCAGGCCCAGGCGCACGGCCAGCTCCGGGCTGATGCGGCCACAGCCGGTGAAGCGGTCCTGCAAACCGCCGTGGTCGTCGTAGATGGCGCGCAGGCGGCGGGCCTCGTCCTGCAAGGGCAGCAGCTGCGTCCACAGCGTCTGCCACTGCGCCTCGTCGAGATCGCGCGCCACGCCGCCGGGAACGATGTAGTCGAAGGGATAACGCGCGCCGAAGGCCGCATGGTTGGCGCGCAGCACCTGTTCCTTGAGGCGCGAGAACTGGGCCAGGCCGAAGGCGAAACCGGCGTCGTTGCCCAGCGCGCCGAGATCGCCGAGGTGGTTGGCGATGCGCTCGCGCTCCACAAGCAGCGCGCGCAACCAGAGCGCGCGCGGCGGCGGAGCGACTCTGCACAGACTCTCCAGCGCCATGCAGTAGGCCCAAGCGTAGGCCGCGGCGGAGTCGCCCGAGACGCGCGCCGCCAGGCGCGCGCCCTCGGTCAGCGACAGCGACTCGAAACGCTTTTCGATGCCCTTGTGCGTGTAGCCGAGCCGCTCCTCCAGCCGCAGCACTTTCTCGCCCACCACCGAGAAGCGGAAATGTCCCGGCTCGATGATGCCCGCGTGCACCGGACCGACCGGAATTTCGTGCACGCCGTCGCCGGCCACCGCGACGAAATCGTAAACCTCGGGCTGCGGTTCACGCGGCGCGGGCGCCGGCGCGTCGCGGCGCAGCGGAAACCAGTCCGCCGGCCAGGCCGCGTGGCGCAGCCAGGGCCGCGGATCTCCGCCGAGCGCGCGCACCCCGGTGAGATCGGAAGCCGCCCGTTGCATGCGCGCGGCGGCGGGAAACAGATCGGAGAGATCGGGGTACTCCGGCGCGCTTTCGGCCAGCGCCACACGCGCCACCTGCAAGCCCCGATCGTCGAGGAAGGCGAGATGGAGGCGGAAACCGCCGACGCGGTCGCGTTCGTCACTCGCCCATAACGCCATCAGCGACGCGCCCTCGGCCCGCCGCCGTTCGCAGAAGGCGCGCAGTTCGCCCGCTTCGAGGTCGGTCAGCCCTGCCGGCACGGCGCCGGGCAGGGGACTGAAGCGGGCGGCGGAAGAAACCATCGCGTTTCACCCGATGAACCGGGCCGCGAGCCGATACCACTCGGCGAGCGGCGGCGGGATGTACAGGCCCAGCAGCAGGACCAGCGCCAGGTGCACGAACACCGGCAGCAGCGCGGGCGGATGCGGCAGGCGCGGCAGTCGGCTGTCGCCGAACACCATGCCCTGCACGCGCAGGAAGATCGCGGCGAAGGCCATGCCCAGCGCCGAGAGCAGGATCGGCGTCGCCCAGGGACTTTGTTTCATCGCCGTGGTCAGGATCAGGAATTCGCTGGCGAACACGCCGAACGGCGGCATGCCGAGGATCGCCAGCGAACCGAGCATCAGGCCCCAGCCCAGGCGCGGCGAGCGCAACAGCAGGCCGCTGATCTGGTCGATCCACTGGCTGCCGGCTTTCTGCGCGGCGTGGCCGGCGGCGAAGAAAATCGAGGATTTGGTCAGCGAGTGCACGGTCATGTGCAGCAGCGCGGCGAAGTTCGCCACCGGTCCGCCGAGGCCGAAGGCGAAGGCGGCGAGGCCCATGTGCTCGATCGAGGAGTAGGCGAACAGGCGCTTGATGTCCTTCTGCCGCCACAGCGAGAAGGCGCCCACCACCACCGACACCAGTCCGAAGCCCATCAGCAAATGCCCGGCGAGCGAGTTGTGCAGCGCGCCTTCCACCAGGACCTTGCTGCGCACGATGGCGTAGAGCGCCACGTTGAGCAACAGTCCGGACAGCACCGCGGAGATCGGCGTGGGGCCTTCGGCGTGCGCGTCCGGCAGCCAGTTGTGCACCGGCGCCAGCCCGGCCTTGGTGCCATAGCCCACGAGAAGGAACACGAACGCCAAGCCGAGCACGGTGGGTTCGAGCTGGGATTTGACCTGGTCGAGATGCGTCCACAGCAGGGCCTGCACGCCCCCGGCGCCCAGCGCCTTCTCCGCCGCGAGGTAGAGGAGGATGGTGCCGAACAGCGCCTGGGCGATCCCCACGCCGCACAGGATGAAGTATTTCCACGCCGCTTCCAGGCTTGCGGGCGTGCGGTACAGCGACACCAGCAGCACGGTGGCGAGCGTGGCGCCTTCCATCGCCACCCACAGGATGCCGAGATTGTTGGTGCACAGCGCCAGCAGCATGGTGAAGACGAACGACTGGTACATGGCGTGATACAGACGCAGGCGTCTTGCGTTGACGCGGCCGTGCTCGGCCTCGATGCGCATATAGGGGCGCGAGAACAGCGCGGTGGTGAAGCTGACGAAGGCGGTCAGCGCGACCAGAAAGACGTTGAACGGATCGACGAAGAACTGCTCGCCGAGCGCGGTGAACGGGCCCGAGCGGATCACGCGCAGCGTGAGCAGCGCGCTGGCCACGAACGTGGCGAGGCTCACCGCGACGTTGATCTCGCCGGCGCGGCGCCAGGCCCCGAATACCGCCAGCAGCAGGGCGCCGAACAGGGGCAGAACGAGCAGGATCGGGAGTTCCAATCATTCCTCCTTGAGCGCTTCGAGATGGCGCAGGTCGAGGCTGTCGAACTGTTCGCGGATCTGGAAGAAGAACACGCCGAGGATCAGCACGCCGACCAGCACGTCGAGCGCAATGCCCAGCTCCACCACCATCGGCATGCCGTAGGTGGCGCTGGTGGCGGCGAAAAACAGGCCGTTCTCCAGCGCCAGGAAACCGACCACCTGCGACACCGCCTTGCGCCGCGTGATCATCATCAACAGCGACAGCATCACGACCGCGATGGCGATGCCCAGGGTGCTGCGCGTCAGGGTGGTGGCCAGCTGCGAGATCGGCTGCGCCAGGGCGAAGGCGAAGATCACCAGCAGCAGGCCGACCAGCAGCGTGGTCGGCACGTTGAGCAGCGGTTCGGCTTCCCAGCGCACATTCAGCCGCCGCAGCAAGCGATGCAGGATGTAGGGCAACAGCAGCACCTTGAGCGCGAAGGTCAAGGCCGCGGAATAGTAAAGCTCCGCACGGCCGCTGCTATACGCCACGATGGCGGTGGAAGCGGCCAGCACCGCGCCCTGGGTGGCGAACAGGTCGAGCAGGCTGAGGATGCGCCGCTGCGTGAGCATGGCGAAGGACAGCAGCAGCAGCACCGCGGCGGCGAGATGGATGAACTGGGCGGACCACGGCAGGTGGGTCATGCTCAGCTCCCCAGCAGCAGCCGCACCAAAAGCCCCAGCACCGCGAGCAGGAACGCGGTGGCGAGGAACTCCGGCGCGCGGAAGATGCGCATCTTGGCGCTCACCGTCTCCAGCAGCGCGAGGCCGGCTCCGGCGGCGGCGAACTTGAGCGCGACCACGGGCAGGGCCGCCAGCATCCCGGAGCCTACGCGGTCCGGCAGCCCCCAGGGCAGGAACAGCGCGAAGCCGATGGCGCAATAGTTGAACAGCTTGAGCGCCGCCGACCACTCGATCAGCGCGAGATGCCGGGCCGAGTATTCCAGCACCATCGCCTCGTGGATCATCGTCAGTTCCAGGTGCGTCGCCGGGTTGTCCACGGGGATGCGCGCGTTTTCGGCCAGCAACACCATCAGGAACGCCACCGCTGCGAAGGCCAGGCTGGGATAGATCGCCAGCGGATGGCCAGTGATCGCCGTAGCCATCGCCGGCAGCGCGGTGCCGTGGGCGATCAAGGAGGCGGTGAAGAACACCATCAGCAACGCCGGCTCGGCCAGAAATCCCACCAGCATTTCGCGCCGCGCGCCCAGCGAACCGAAGGCGGTGCCGATGTCCATCGCCGCCAGCGCCAGGAACACGCGCGCCACCGCGAACAGTCCGACCAGCGCGATGGCGTCCGCGGCGGTGGCGAAGGGCAGGTCCGTGCCGAGCAGCGGGATGATGGCCGCGGCGCAGGCCATCGCCCCGAACTGCACGTAGGGCGCGATGCGGAACAAGGACGAGGCGCGGGTGGCGAGCACCGCGTCCTTGTGGAACAGCTTGCGCAGCACGCGGTACGGCTGCAGCAAGCCCGGGCCGCGGCGGTTGGCGAGCCAGGCGCGGCACTGGCCGACCCAGGCCATGAACAGCGGTGCGGCCGCGACCGCCAGCGCCACGACAACGATCTGGGCGAGGAGATTCGCGGCGTTCACAGCACGAACACCAGCAGGGCCAGCAGAGTGACGAAGCTGTACAGCAGATAGACCGCGATGCGGCCCTGCTGGAGCTTGCCGACGAGCCGCGCCGTGGCCTGCGCCGCGGCCGCCGCGGGCAGATACAGCGCGCCCCAGAAGCGGTCTTCCACCGTCACCCGATAGGCCGGACGCGGATCGTCCGGGGCCGGCAGCTCGCGCTGCATGCGGAAGTACGGCTCGAAGATCTGGCGGATCGGCTGGCCGAAACCTTCCGCGGTGTCCTGCATGCGCGCATTCTGCAGCGGAAAGCCGCAGTCCCAGGCCGCGGCGCGCCGCACCCGGCCGTGGTACAGCCGGTGGACCAGCCAGGCCGCGCCGAGCGTCACCGCGCCGCCGACCAGGAGAAACAGCGGCGGGCTGTAGCTCGCGCGCTCGACCGCCACCGGCGCCAGCCGCCACCACGGCGCCAGCGTGCCGAGCCCCGTGCCGAGAAGCTGGCGCACCACGGCGTCGAGCAACGCGAGCATGGGCACCGGCAACAGGCCCAGCGCGATGCAGCCGGCGGCCAGCCAGCTCAGGCCGATACGCTCCAGCCGCCCGCAGTCATGAGCCCGCGCCAGCGCCGGCTCGCGCGGCTGGCCGAGAAAGATCACGCCGTAGAACTTGACCATCACGTAGGCGGCGAGCGCGGCGCTCAGCACCAGTGCGGCCGCGCCCAGCGGCACCAGCATGTTGACGAAGGGTTGCGGCAACTGCGGCGTGAACAGGAAGGCCTGCAGCAGCAGCCACTCCGAGACGAAACCGTTCAGCGGCGGCAGTCCGGCGATGGCCAAGGTCCCGATCAGCGCCAGCCACGCCACCCACGGCATGCGATGGATCAAGCCGCCGAGCTTGCCGAGGCTGCGTTCGCCGGTGGCGTGCAGCACCGCGCCCGTGGCCAGGAACAGCAGGCTCTTGAAGAACGCGTGGTTGAGGCAGTGGTACAGCGTGGCGGAGAGCGCCAGCGCCGCCATCAGCGGGTGGCCGGACGCGGCGAACAGCAGCACCAGACCCAGGCCGCCGAAGATGATGCCGAGGTTTTCGATCGAGGAATACGCCAAAAGCCGCTTCATGTCGGTCTGCACCGCGGCGAAGATCACCCCGAACAAGGCGCCGAACAGGCCCAGGCCGAGCAACGCCAGCCCCCACCACCACTGCGGCTGCGGCAAGAGGTCGAGGCTCACGCGCAGCAGGCCGTAGACTGCGGTCTTGAGCATCACCCCGCTCATCAGCGCCGACACCGGCGAGGGCGCGGCCGGATGCGCCTCCGGCAGCCACACGTGCACCGGCACCAGGCCCGCCTTGGCGCCGAAGCCCAGCACCGCGAGACCGAAGGCGACGCTGCTCCACGGCGTCGCCAGGTGCGCCTGGCGCATCGCGTCGAAGGTGAACTGCCAGCCTCCGCCCTGCAGCACGCCGAAACACAGCAGGATCGAGATCGCCCCGAGGTGGGCGAGCAGCAGATAGAGAAAGCCGGCACTGCGGATGGCGGCGATTCGATGCTGGGTGGTGACCAGAAAAAACGAGGACAGCGCCATGACTTCCCAGGCCACCATGAACAGATAGGCGTCGTCGGCCAGCAGCACCATGGCCATGCCGGCGAGGAAGACGTGGTATTGCAGGCACAACAGACCCGGTGCGGTGCCTTCGCCTTTGCGGAAATAGCCCGCCGCGAACAGCGACACGCCGCCGGCGGCGGCGCCGAGCAGGAACAGGAAGAAGCGCGCCAGCGGATCCAGTCGCAGGTGGAAGGGCAGGTCCGGCAGGCCCAGCGGCAGAACGAGCGACTGCGCCGGCTCGGCAAGCTCCGCGAGGCTGGCAGCGGCGAGGACGAAGGCGGCCGCGGCGCCTAGCGGAAACAGCCACAGCGCGGACAGGCGCAGGCTGCGCGGCCGCAACAGGCCGGCGGCGCCGATCGCCAGCCACAGCGGCGGGACCGCCAGCATCGCAGCCGTCGCCACGCTCAATGATCCGACCACCTGAGGTTTGAAGAAGAACGCTCGCAAGGCCCGGCGGCCCTTGAGCGTCGTATGTTAATGGTATTAACATCAGGTGTGCAACCGATGCGAACCGCAAACCGCTCATGACGCCGGAACACCGCACCGCCCGGCTGACGATCTTGATCGACCCGCGCAAGAAGGCGGTCTTCGAGGAGCTGTGCGCGCGCGAAGACCAGACGCCCTCGCAAGTCGTCCGCCAGCTGATCCGCAGCCACATCGAACAGCGCCTGGGTCATCCCTGGAAACCGGGCCGCACCGTGGAGGAGACGCTGCGCCAGAACTTCGGCTCCGAGCCGCAGCGCAAGCACCCTAAGCGGTCGGCCTAGCCCTGGCCGGCGCTCTGCTACAGTGGCGCGCACAAGCCGCAGGACGCGCGCCGCGCCATGGACATTCACGAGATCACCGACGCCGAAGGGCGCGTGAGCGAGCCCGCTTGGCTCGCGCGCGCCGAACCCGTCCACCGCCAGTTGCGACCGCAGTTGACGGCCGATTACGCCGCCGAGCTGCTTCGCGTATTCGCGAGCGGCGGGCGCATGGCCGTCGCCGCCGAGGGTGAAACCGTCCTCGGCGTGGCGGTCTGGCGCTTGCTGGTCAAGACCTCCAGCCGGCGCGAGCTGTACGTGGACGACCTGGTCACCGACGAAGTCTGGCGCGCGCGCGGCGTCGGCCGCGCCCTGCTCGCCTGGCTGGAAACCCGCGCCCGCGAGCTTGCGTGCGACACGCTGGCGCTCGATTCCGGCACGCAGCGCCAACGCGCGCACCGTTTCTATTTCCGCGCCGGCTTCTTCGTCACCTCGTTCCATTTCGTCAAGAAACTGGCGTGAACGCGCCTTCGTACAAAGCGCATTTCTCGCGCTTCCTCGGCGCGGCGCCGGAGCGGCTGCACGCCTGCGCGCACAGCCACCATCCCTGGCCGGACGTGAGTTTTGCGGCGCAGACGCAAGCCTGGCTCGACGCCGCGCGCTGGATGGACGACAAGTGGGACCACGTCTTCGGCGCACTCCTGCCGCGCGCGCAGGCGCAAGTCGCGCGCCTGCTCGCCCTGCCCGATCCGCGCACGCTGGCATTCGCGCCGAGCACGCACGAGCTGGTGATGCGGCTTTTCTCCTGCATCGAACGCCGCCCGGCGCGCATCCTCACGACGGACGGCGAGTTCCACAGTTTTGCGCGTCAGCTACGCCGCTGGGAGGAAGCGGGCCTGGCGACCGCCGAGCGCGTGCCCGTCGAACCGTTCGCGACGTTTGCCGAGCGCTTTGCGGCGGCTGGCGCGCGCGGCGGTCACGATCTGGTCTATTTCAGTCAGTGCTTCTTCAACAGCGGCTTTTTGCTGACCGACCTCGCGGGCCTGGTGGGCGCGGTGCGCGATCCGGAAACGTTCGTCGTCATCGACGGCTATCACGGCTTCATGGCGGTGCCCACGGAGCTGACGACGCTGGCGACGCGCAGCTTCTATCTCGCCGGCGGGTACAAGTACGCGATGGCCGGCGAAGGCTGTTGTTTCATGCACTGCCCGGACGGCTATGCCTTGCGGCCGGTCGACACCGGCTGGTTTGCCGGTTTTTCGGCCTTGAGCCGAGGCGCGGATGCGATCCCCTACGATGCGGGCGGACGGCGCTTCATGGGCGGCACCTACGATCCGGTGGGGCTGTACCGGCTGGTCGCGGTGCTGGACTGGCTGGCGGCCGAAGGGCTCGCTCCCGTCACCATCCACGCGCACGTCGAGGCCCTGCAACGCCGGTTCCTCGAAGGTCTGGGAAGCCTCAAGCTCGACGCGCTCGCGAGCCCGCGGCTGATGCCGCCGCCCGGCCTGCCGCGCGGGAATTTCCTGAGCTTCCGCCATCCGCAGGCAGGCGCGCTGCATGAGCGTCTGGCGGCGCACAATGTCGTCACCGATTACCGCGAAGACCGCCTGCGCATCGGCTTTGGCCTCTACCACGACGCCGCCGATGTGAACGAGCTGCTGCGACGCTGCGCCCGTGCACTGAGCTGACAAACGCCGCGCCGACCGGCATCATCGGTCCTTGTCTTCAAGGGAGCCAAGCATGACGGGGGACCCCGCGATCCGCCGCGAGGTCGGCGCGCTGGCGCTGATGTTCACCGGCCTGGGTTCGATCATCGGCTCCGGCTGGCTGTTCGGCGCCTGGCGCGCGGCGCAGCTCGCCGGCCCGGGCGCGGTGTGGGCCTGGGTGATCGGCGCGGCGATCGTCCTCGCCATCGCCCTGACCTACGCCGAGCTGGGCGCCATGTTTCCGGAATCCGGCGGCATGGTGCGCTACGGACATTATTCGCATGGCTCGCTGGTCGGCTTCATCGCCGCCTGGGCCAACTGGATCGCCATCGTCTCGGTGATCCCGGTCGAGGCGGAAGCCTCGGTGCAGTACATGTCGAGCTGGCCCTGGGCCTGGGCGCAGGCGCTTTATCAGGATCACAGTCTGACGCCGCCGGGACTGGCGATCGCCGCGGCGCTGGTGATCGTCTATTTCCTGCTGAATTTCTGGAGCGTGAAACTCTTTGCGCGCGCCAACAGCGCCATCACCCTGGTCAAGCTGATCGTGCCGGCCGCCACCGCGCTCGCGCTGATGGCCACCGCCTTCCACCCCGAGAACTTCCACGTCGGCGCGCACGGCGGCGGACATGCGATCAATTTCTCGGCGGTGCTGACCGCGGTGGCGATCAGCGGCATCGTGTTCAGCTACAACGGCTTCCAGAGTCCGGTCAACCTCGCCGGGGAAGCGCGCCACCCGGGACGCAGCGTGCCCTTCGGCATGCTCGGCTCGATCTTCCTGGCCACCGTGGTGTACCTGCTGCTGCAGTGCGCCTTCCTCGGCGCCGTGGAACCGCAGGCGCTGGCCCGCGGCGGCTGGGCGGCGCTGGAATACAGCTCGCCGTTCGCCCAGCTCGCGCTGGCGCTCAACCTCAACTGGCTGGCCTTGCTGCTCTACGGCGACGCCTTCTTGAGCCCTTCCGGCACCGGCATCACCTACACCGCGACCACCGCGCGCATGATCTACGCGATGGAAAAAAACGGCTCGCTGCCGGAAGTGCTGGGCCGCGTGCATCCGCGTTTCGGCGTGCCGCGGCCGGCGATGTGGCTCAACCTCGCGGTGTCGTACCTGTTCATGTTTTTCTTCCGCGGCTGGGCGGCGCTGGCGGAGGTGATTTCGGTGGCGACCATCATCTCCTACCTCACCGGCCCGGTCAGCGCGATGGTGCTGCGGCGCACCGCGCCGGGACTGCAGCGGCCGTTGCGCCTGCCCGCGCTGGCGCTGTTCGCGCTCCTGGCCTTCGTGTTTTCCACCGAACTGCTGTACTGGGCGCGCTGGCCGCGCACCGGCGAGATCATCCTGCTCATGCTCGTGGCCCTGCCGGTGTATTTCTACTACCAGCGGCGCGGCGGCTGGCGCGGTTTCCGCGACGCCCTCGCCGGGGCCGCCTGGCTGATCGCCTATCTGCCGGCGATCGCCGCGCTGTCGTATTGCGGCAGCGCGCGCTTCGGCGGGCGCGACTGGATTCCTTTCGGCTGGGATTTGGCCGTCGTCGCCGCGGTGGCGCTGGCGTTTTATTTCTGGGGGCTCAAATGCGGCTTCCGCACGCCCGAGGTGGCGGCGGCGGAAACCGCCGCGAACGCTTGAAAGACCTCAGAACGGCACCCAGGTGGGTTTTTCCGTGTAGCTCAAGTAGCCGACATTGGCGCCGGCGCGCAGGCCCACGCCGGTGCGGATCGGCGCCAGCGTGATGCCGTCGGCGCGCTGGTAGTTGAGGCCGACACCGGCGACGAGATAAAGACTGCCATCCACCCCGGGGAAGCGCTGGAACAGGTCGCGCGTCCAGTGCAGGTTGTAGACCAAGGTGAACACCTTGGAGGCATTGCCGCCGAAATCCCAACCCACCGACGGCCCCTGCCAGTACACCTTCATCGAGCCGCCGCCTTTGTAATAGAGCGTGCCTTCGCCGTAGCGCAGACCGACCACCACCGCGCCGGAGCCTTCGTTGCCGACGATGTAGGCGTTGGGCTGGCCCAGATCCTTGAACGCTTTCTCGATGGCCTTGGCCAGACCCTCGCTCGTGCCGCCAAAGAATTTCTTGGCCGCGTCGAGCGTCTCCTCCATGGTGTAGGTCTGCGGCCCGACCTGGCCGTTCGAGGCCGACCCCTGCTGCGGCGCCGAGGACGCCGGCGCTGGATTCGTCGTCTGGGTCTGATCCTGCGCTCCCGCCCACAGCGGCAGCGCCAGGGCCGCGGCAAGCACGGCGGCGGCCAGGCTTCTGCGAACTTGGATGGACATCGTCGTTCTCCTTGCGATCGGTTCCGCGTTGGGACTTCGATGAGACCCCGAACCGGCAGCCGCGTTCAGCCTGCATCGCGGAACCTGAATGCGGGCTTGCTGACGGTGCGCTAAGCCTGCGTGCCGCCGACGGTGATGGCGTCGATCTTGACCGTGGGCATGCCCACGCCGACCGGCACGCTCTGTCCGTCCTTGCCGCACACGCCGATACCGGGGTCCAGCTTGAGATCGTGGCCGAGCATGGACACGCGCGTGAGCACCTCCGGTCCGTTGCCGATCAAGGTGGCGCCTTTCACCGGGTGCGTGATCTTGCCGCGTTCGATCAAGTACGCCTCGGTGGCGGAGAACACGAAGTTGCCGTTGGTGATGTCCACCTGCCCGCCGCCGAAGTTCACCGCATACAGTCCGCGCTCGACCGAGGCCAGGATTTCGGCGGGGTCGTGCGGACCGGGCAGCAGATAGGTGTTGGTCATGCGCGGCATCGGCAAGTGCGCGAAGGATTCGCGGCGGCCGTTGCCGGTCGGGCGCATGCCCATCAGCCGTGCGTTGAGCTTGTCCTGCAGATAACCGCGCAGCACGCCCTCCTCGATCAGCGTGGTGCATTGCGTGGGGGTGCCTTCGTCGTCGAGCGTCAGCGAACCGCGGCGCTTGACCAGGGTGCCGTCGTCCACGACCGTGCATAGTTCGCTGGCCACCTTCTCGCCGATGCGTCCGCTATACGCCGAAGTGCCCTTGCGATTGAAATCGCCTTCCAGGCCGTGGCCCACCGCCTCGTGCAGAAGGATGCCGGGCCAGCCCGGACCGAGCACCACCGTCATTACCCCGGCCGGCGCCGGCAGCGCCTCAAGCGCGACCAGCGCCTGGCGCACCGCCTCGCGCGCCAAGCGCTCCGGCGCGTCGCCGGCGAAAAAATCCTCATACGTGCCACGGCCGCCGCCTCCGCTGCTGCCCTGCTCGCGCCGGCCGTCCTGCTCCGCGATCACCGTCACGCTCATGCGCACCAGCGGTCGCACGTCCGCGGCGAAGGTTCCGTCGGCGGCAGCGATCAGCACCACTTCATGGCTGGCGGCGAGCGAGACCATCACCTGGGTGACGCGCCGATCGGCGGCGCGCGCCGCGGCGTCTGCGCGTTTGAGCAGTTCCAGCTTCTTGTCCACCGGCAGCGAGTCCAGTGGATCGACGCCGGCATAGCGTGGCGCGGCAGTCACCCTGCGGCGCGCGGCGAGCGCTCCGCTCTGTCCCTGGCGCACGATCGCGGTCGCTGCGCCGGCCGCCTCGGTCAGCGCCGGCAACTGCAGCTCGTCGCTGTAGGCAAAACCCTGTTTCTCGCCGGCCAGCGCGCGCAGTCCCACGCCCTGCTCGCGATGATGGCTGCCGGACTTGACGATGCCGTCCTCGAAGAACCAGCTCTCGGTCTGCGCCTGCTGAAAGTAGAGATCCGCGCCGTCGATGCCGGGTTTCATCAACAAGGACAGCACCCGCTCGATGCGGGCTTCGTCCAGCTCGGCGGGCTCGAGCAGGCTGCGACGGGCGAGTTCCAGCGTATCGGTCATGGCCTGGTAAAGAAGCGGATGGAAAGATGATTGCGGCGCGAATGCGCCGCTTCAAGCCCATGGCAAAGCGCCATCGTGAGCATGATACGCTAGCGCGACTGCGCAGGCCCGGCCCGGCTTGCGCAAGCCAAGCCGAGGCTTTCCCAACCGATGCCGTCGACCGAAGAGGCGGCCGCGCGCCGTCCGGCACTGCGGCTGCGGCTCGCCGCCGCGCTACGCCGCGATCCGGTCCTGGCGGCGCTGGCGCTGCTGACGCCCTTGCTGCTATTGCTCGCGCCGCTGCCCGCGCGCGACTGGCTCCGGCTGCCGGACTGGTCCACGCTGGAAGCGCTGGCCGGCTTGCTGGTGTTGACCCGCGCCATCGAGCACAGCGGATATTTGCAGCACGCGGCCATCCTCATCGTCGACCGCATCCGTAGCCTGCGCGGCCTGGCCCTGGCTTTGGCGAGTCTGTCGGCCGCGTTGTCCACGGTGCTGACCAACGACGTGACGCTGTTCCTGGTCGTGCCGCTGACGGTCTCCATCGCGCGCGTCGCGGCCGTGCCGCTGTCGCGCCTGGTGATCTTCGAGGCGCTGGCGGTCAATGCCGGCTCCATGCTCACGCCGGTCGGCAATCCGCAGAACCTGTTTCTGTGGCACCGCTCGGGACTCGGCATGCCCGCCTTCATCGCACAGATGCTGCCGGCCACGGCGCTGCTCTTCGCGCTGCTGTGCGCCGCCATTTTCCTGGCGTTTCCGCGTCGGCCGGTGCAGCTCCGGCTCGACGAGGCCAGCGCGCGACGCGACATCGGCCTGCTCGCCTTCGGCGCGCTGGGGCTCGCCTTGTTCCTGCTCGCCCTGCATGTTCATTGGGCGCTGCCGGCGGCGGTCGCGGTGGTGGTGCTGGCCGCGGGCTTCGCTCGCCGTGCGCTGGCCGAGGCGGACTGGAGCCTGCTGGCGGTGATCGCGCTGATGTTTCTCGCGCTCGGCGCCCTCGCTGCGCTGCCGCCGGTCGCGGCGGTGCTGGCGCGCCTGCCGCTGGCGCAAGCCTGGGCGGCCTACTGGTCGGGCGTGATCGTCGCCCAGGGCATCAGCAACGTGCCGGCGGCGATCTTGCTGGCGCGCGACGGCGTGGCCCTGCCCGCGCTGGCTTATGGCGTCAACGTCGGCGGTTTCGGGCTGGCGATCGGCTCGCTGGCCAATCTCATCGCGCTGCGCCTGGCGGGCGGCGGCGCGATTTACCGCGAGTTCCACCGCATCTCGCTGCCGTTCCTGCTGATCGCCGCCGTGGCGGTGTACGCGTTGCTGCCGTAAGCCGGTTTCTTACAAGCGGCGGTGCGTCAGCGCGGGGAAGCTCGAGCGCACCTGGCGCAGACGTTCACGCGCCAGCGCGGCCAGCGCCAGACCGGGCGCGTCCGACAGCCGCGCGAGGATCTCGCCCCAGGGATCCACGATCAGGCTGTGGCCGTAAGTGGCGCGGCCGCTGGGATGCGTGCCGCACTGCGCGGGCGCGAGCACGAAGCACTGGTTCTCGATCGCCCGCGCGCGCAGCAGCGTCTCCCAGTGGGCGCGGCCGGTGGGCACGGTGAAGGCTGCGGGAACGCACAGCAGTTCCGCGCCGGCCGCCGCCAGCCGCCGGTACAGCTCGGGAAAGCGCAAGTCGTAGCACACGGAAAGCCCCAGCTTGCCGGCGGGCGTCTCGACCACCACGGCCTGCGCCGGATCGCCGGCGGCGATGGTGGCCGATTCGCGGTAGCGTTCGCCGCCCGGCACTTCGACGTCGAAAAGATGGATCTTGTCGTAGCGCGCCGCGCGCCGGCCGTACGCGTCGTAAACCAGGCAGGCGGGCCACACGCGCGAGACGTCGCCGCCGACCCTGAGCGGCACGGTGCCGGCGACGATCCACAGTTTCAGCTCGCGCGCCGTGGCGGCGAGGAAATCCTGGATCGGTCCGCGGCCATCGTCTTCCGCGAGCGCGAGCTTGTCGGTTTCGCGCCGCCCCATGCAGGCGAAGTTTTCCGGCAGCGCGGCGAGCAGCGCGCCTTGAGCCGCGGCTTGTTCCAGTGCGCGGCGCGCGGCGGCCAGATTGGCGTCGCGCTCGGCCACGCTGGTCATCTGGATCGCGGCGACGCGCGGGTTCGGGTCTTCGTTCATCAAGACCATCGCTCCTCGAGGGAATTTTTTAAACAGATTTTCACAGACTCTCGCAAAGCGCCAGCACGCCCCGAGCTTTTCGCGCGGTGCAAGCGACGGCCCGATGTTCAACTGCCCGCCGGCAAAGGCGCGGATGACTCGCCCGAAGGCGCCGGCTGCACGGCGGCCGGCTTGATCTGCGGGTTGTCCCAGCTTCCGGTGACGTGGTAGCTGAAGCGGCTGAGCTTGCTGAATGGCTTGTTGAAGATCTCCTGCGCCAGCAGGGCCACGCCGCCGCCGATCGGCCCGCCGAGCAAGGTGGCGCCGACGGTCACCGCGGTGGACACGTCGGGATAGACCGTGACGTGCTGGTCGTAGTCCCGTGTCGCCAGACCGATGCGGCCGCGCATTTCCATCTTCATGGACGGCGCGACGATTTCGAGGTCGTCGGTCTGGGCCTGGCCGTCGGCGAGCTTGAAGCTGCCGGTGAGCGTATCGAAGGACAGACCCTTGGACACCACGTCCCGGAAGTCGAACGTCAGTCGCCGCGGCAGCGCGTAGAGATTGAGCAGGCCGAGCACGCGCCCGGCACCGGGTTCCACCGCCCTGAGCGTGCCTTTCTCGACCTCCAGCCTGACCGTGCCCTGCGCCTGTGCCAGCGCCAGCCCGTCGGGATTCTGCGGCCAGGACAGCGCGCCTTCGAACCGGCTGCGCTGGGCCTCCAGGTTGGGCGCGTAGCCGAAGGCGCGCAGCACGGCCCCCACTTTCGGGCTCCTGAAGTCGAAATCGAACTGCGCGGAGGAATTCCCGCCGCCGCGGTGCCAGGCGCCGTGGGCCGTGGCGATGAGGTCACCGTGGTCGAGCGAGAATGTCTCCAGGGCCTGGCCATCGGGGATGCGCGCACTCTTGAAGACGAAGCGACCGAGATCGACGTCGCCGATTTCGAGCGCCGCGCAGGAAAGATCCAGCAACGGCGCGCGGCGCGGATCGAAGGGTTCGGCCGGGCTGGGAGCGGTTTCGGCTGCGGCCGCCTCGTTCGCTGCCGCCAAGGGCCGGAACGCCAGGCGCGCGAGCTGCGCACGGATCAGGCCGGGATCGGAAGCGGTGGCGCGCTGCCAATCGATGCGGCCCTGCGCGCCCTCGCCGTCGAGCAGGATGCTTAAGCCGCCGGGGGCGGGCGCCACCTGCAGGTGCGCGGGCCGTAGCGCCGCGCGGCCGATGCGCAATTCTTGCGGCGTCAGGTCCGCGCCGCGGAAGGTCAGCGCGCTTCCCGACGCCGGCAGGCGATCGAGCAAGGCCAGCCAGGGCAAGGGCTCGAACGTCTCCGGCGCGCCGGAGACATAAATTCCGTCGTTTTTCGCTTCCGGCGCCGCCCCGGCGCCCAGCAGGACGTCCGCCGCGCGCAGCTCCGCGGTCTCGCCCGCGCGCGCGAAGCGCAGGGTGAGGTGTGCCCGATCGTCGGCGTCGATCTTCACCATCAATGGCGCGCCGGAACCGCGGCCGTTGACCGTCACCTGCAAGGGCAAAGGCTCGGCGGCGCTCTTGTCCAGCGGCGGCGGCAATCCGCTGCTCAGGCCCAGCAGATCGCTTTCCAGGGTCAGGATGCCGGCCTGCGGCCCGGAAAAGGGCAGTCGCGCCCGCCAGTCCGCGGCACCCGACAACCGCGCGCGCAGGAAATCGGGCACGTAGGCGGCGAACAGGCCGTCGTCGGGCGCCACCGGCGCCGTGAATGCCACGCTCAGCACGCCGTCGGGGCTGTGCGGTTCGGGGTGGATCGAGGCGGTAAGCGCGGTGCGATCCAGGCTCGCTTCGAGCGCGTCGGCGTCCACGCCCTGGTCGCCGAAGCGCAGCGTGCCGGTGAGCGCCTGCACGGGCGGGTCGATGCCGCGCACGCGCACGGTGAGACCTTCGAGCTGCACCTCGCCCGTCGCCGTCACCGGCGGGTCATCCTGATCCAGCGGTAGCTGCAGATGCAGTTTCGCCGCCGCCGGGCCGCTGGCATCGGTCTGCTGCAGGAGGCCGGAAAGCCGGTCCGCCAAGGGGCTCGCGCGCAGCACGGCGTAATAACGCGCGGCATCGCCGTGCACGCGGCCGTCCACGGCGAGCTGGGGCGTGCGGAAGTCGGGGATCTGCGCCTGCGCGCGGTCCAGCGTCAGGCCGCCGAATTGCGCCCCGCGGGCGTCGATCTGCAGGCCGTGACCGCGAAACTTGAGCAGCGCCTGCAGACGCTGCAGCGGCGGCCAGCGCGGCGCGTAGTCGAGCGCGGCGTCGGTCACGGCGAGATCCAGCGCCCAGCGGCCGTCGGCCTGCTCGACGTAGGGGAAGTCCGCCAGCGGCCCGGCGACGTCGAGATGGCCGGCGGTCACGCGCGCCTCGTGTAGGGAACGGGCGAGCCAGGCGCGCGTCTTGGCGCCCCAGGTCAGCGGCAGGTTGCTCTCGAATGGCGCCACCGAATCGGCGGCGAAATCGCTTTGCAGCGACAGCTCCGGCGAGCGCGAGGCGTCGCTCGGCAGCCACAGCGTCATCGTGCCCCGGCCGCGGCTGTCGAGCGCGTGCCATTCGAACTGCGGCGCGCTCAGGCGCCAGCCTTGCGCGTCGTGCTGCCAGTCGAGCTCGCCGGACAGCGCCTCGATCGGCAGCGGATGCGCGAACCAGTGCGGCAGGCGCAGCGTGAGCGCGCTGCGGTCGAGGGTGAGTGCGCCGCCGTCCTGGTCGGCGGTGAGCCAGGCGTCGAGATCGGCGAGGCCGTTCTCGTCGGCCGAAGAAGCCAGGCCCGCGCCGGCCAGCCTGGCGCGCAGGCTGTAGCGATCGGCGGCGCTTGCGGCATGTTCGTAATGCAGCGTCAGCTCCGGCATCTCGCCGCGCAGATCCGCCACGCGCGCTCCGGCCTCCGCCGGCACTTTCCAGACCGCAAGCCAGGGCGCGAGCGCGGACAGCGGCACCGCCTCCAGCTGCGCGTCGAGGGCGTAGCCCTGCGGCCGGGGCGCGAAGTGCAGGATGCCGCGCGTCGGTGCGCGCAGTGCGCCGGCGCCGAGCGCCAGACGGCGCAGCTCCACCTGCCAGCCGCTGGCATCCGGCCGGGCGAGGACCGAAACGACGAGCGGCGCCACCTGCGCGCGCACCGTCGCGCCGTGCAGCGCCTCGGCGGCGGCCACCTGCAGTTGCGCCTCGATCCGATCGAAGCGGCCGGATTCGATGCGACCGCTCGCCTGCATGCGCGCATCGCTCAACTTCAATCGCACGCCGGCAGCCAGGTGGCGCTCGAGACCGGGCCAGCCGCGCAAGCCGTCCAGCGTCGCCGACCACTCGCCCTGCCAGCTTTGCGGCTCGCCCCAGTCGCCGCCGACGTCGGCCGCGAGCTGCGCCACGCCGGCGAGCGAGGCGGGCGGCCGGATGCGCGCCCGCAAGCGCGTGACGGTGCCGGCGCGCTGCAGGATGGCCTGGTCGAGGTCGAAGCGCAGCGGCGCCTCGCCGAGCAGCGGCGCACGCAGCAGCACTTGGGCGTCGTACACCGCCAGCCGTTCGAAATGCCCGGCCTGCTGCGAAAACGGCGCGCCGCCGGCCGAGCTCAGGCCCAGTCCGTGCAAGGTCCAGTGGCCCTGCGCGTCGATTTCGACTGCGAACTGCAGGCCGTAGATTTCGGCCGTGCTCGGCATGAAATCCGCCGCGAGCAGATGACCGAGGCCGAATCCCAGGCGCAGGCGCTTGAGTTGCAGCCGGGGCGTGCCGCCGGCGTCGAGCAGGGCGACGTCGGAAAGGTCCAGGCTCGGCCGCAGCCCGCGCCAGGTGAGGCCCACGGCCGCGATGCGCACCGGCACGCCCACCGCCTGCGTCACCCAGTCCTGCAGCTTGAGGCGATAACCGGGCACGGCTTCCACCGCCAGCCGGAACAGCAGGCTGACGCTCGCCGCCAGCACCAGCAGCGCGGCGAGCGTGCTGACGGCGAACGTCCACCAGCGACGACGGCCGGATTGCATCAGGCGCTCGCCCGGTGCGGCGCCATCAGACGGGCACCACGTCGAACAGCTCCTGCGGGTAATACGCCTCGGCCTGCAGCTTGATCGGCCGCTTGAGCGCGGCCTCCAGCTCGGCGAGGCCGCAGGACTGTTCTTCCTGGAGGTAGGCGATCACCGCCGGCGAGGCCAGCACCAGGAAGGACCGGGACTCGTACTGGCGCGCGGCGCGCTGGATCTCGCGCGTGATCTCGTGGCTGACGGTCTCCACGGTCTTGACGCAGCCGCGCCCGCCGCAGACGGGGCAGGGCTGGCACAGGATGTGGCCCAGGCTTTCGCGCGTGCGCTTGCGCGTCATCTGCACCAGCCCCAGCTCGGAGAACGGATAGATGCGCGTGCGCGCCGGATCGCGCGCGACTTCGCGTTCCAGCGTGCGTAACACCTGAGCGCGGTGTTCCTCGCTCTTCATGTCGATGAAGTCGATGATGATGATGCCGCCCAGGTTGCGCAGGCGCAGCTGGCGCGCGATGGCGGCGGCGGCGTCGAGGTTGGTCTTGAGGATCGTCTCTTCCAGATTGCGATGCCCGGTGAAGCCGCCGGTGTTGACGTCGATGGTGGTCATCGCCTCGGTCTGGTCGATGATCAAATGCCCGCCGGACTTGAGCTCGACCTTGCGTTCCAGCGCGCGGTTGAGTTCGTCCTCCACGCCGTACAGGTCGAAGATCGGGGCGGGGTTGACGTAGGCCTCGATGCGGGCGGCCGCCTCCGGCACGAACACCTGCGCGAACTGCTGCACGCGGCGCGCTTCCTCGGCGTTGTCGATGCGCACGCGTTCCACCGACGGCGACAGCAGGTCGCGCAGCACGCGCATGGACAGCGGCAGGTCGCCGTGCACCAGCTGCCCCGGCCTGGCCTGCTGCGCCTGGGCCTGCACCGCCTGCCACAGGCGGGTCAGGAATAGCAGGTCCTGACGGAGCGCGGCCTCGTCGGCGCCTTCCGCCGCGGTGCGCGCGATCACCCCGCAGCTTCCTTCGAGGAACTGGGGAGCGACCTGCGGCACCAAGGTCTCCAGCAGCGCCTTGAGGCGCGCGCGTTCGCCTTCGTCCTCGATCTTGACCGACACGCCCAGGCGCTTGTCGTGCGGCATCAGCACCAGGTAACGCGAAGGGATCGACAGCAGCGTGGTCAGGCGCGCGCCCTTGCTGCCGAGCGGATCCTTGAGCACCTGCACCAGGACTTCCTGGCCTTCGTGCAGCAGGCGCTCGACCGCCGGCAGCGCGCCGGCGGACTCGCCATTGACCATGTCGGCGACGTGCAGGAAGGCGGTGCGCTCCAGGCCGATTTCGACGAAGGCGGCCTGCATGCCGGGCAGCACGCGCTTGACTTCGCCTTTGTAGATATTGCCGACCAGGCCGTGCCGGGCGGTGCGCTGCACGTGGATCTCCTGCGCGGCGCCGCCTTCGACCAGCGCCACGCGCGTCTCCTGCGCGCCGATGTTGACCAGGATTTCGGTGCTCACGGAACGGGCCTCGGAAAAACCTTCACCCCGAAGCGTTCCAGCAGCGCGACCGTCTCGTACAGGGGCAGACCGACCACGCCGCTGTAGCTGCCCTCGATCGTCTTGACCCAGCGCGCGGCGTAGCCCTGGATCGCGTAAGCGCCGGCCTTGTCGGCGGGCTCGCCGCTGTCCCAATACGCTTCGGCCTCCTCAGCACGAATCGGGCCGAAATGCACGCGTGTCACCGACAGCGCGCTTTCGCGCCGCCCGCCCGCGACCACGGCCACGGCGCTGTACACCTCGTGTACGCGGCCGGACAGGCGCTCGAGCATGGCCAACCCCTGCGCACGGTCGCGCGGCTTGCCGAGGATCTCGCCGTCCAGCGCCACATCGGTGTCGGCGCCCAGCACCGGCAGCGCGCGCGGGGCCGAGCGGGCGGCGGCGAGCGCCTTGGCCAGCGCCGTGGCCAGGGCGTAGTCCGCCGGCGTCTGGCCCGGCGCGGGCGTTTCCACGACTTCCACGGGCAAGGTCTCGAAGCGCAGGCCGAGCTGGCGCAGAAGTTCGGCGCGGCGCGGTGAACGCGAGGCGAGATAGAGCTGGGCGGATGCGGCGTCGATGGACATCGGCGTCCATTCTCCGCGATTCCTGCCGGATCGGGAATCGACGGCCGTCGGTCAGGGAGGCGCCGCAGCCGGGCTGCCGCGCAGTTGCAGGTACCGGCGAATGTCCTCGTCGTATTTCGCCGCGGTGGTCTCGCGCTCGCGCCGGAGCTGGGCGACCGCGGCGCGGTTGTCGGAGTCGGCCTCCTGGTAGTCCTGGATTTGTTTTTGCAGTTCGGGCGCTGGCGACTGCCCCGCCGCGCGCGCTTCGTCGGCGCGGCGACGCAGTTCTTGCAGCGTCGAGGCGCCATCGGCCAGCGCTTGCTCGGCTAGGCGCAGGCGGGTGTTGAGCGCGTCCAGCCGGGCGTCGCGCTCGGCCTGCAGGTCGGCGACGCTGCGGTAGGTCTGCAAAAGATAGGTGTCGTGGCGCGCCTGCTGCGCGGCCTGCGCCTGTTCCTGCGCGCGGCGCGCGGCCTCGGCCTGCTGCTCCGGCGTTGCGGCGCCCGGCAGGGTCTGCAACAGCACCCCGCGCGCATCGTAGATCTCGCGCGGCCGGTCGGCGTACTGCGACGGCACGTGGTCGCCGCAGGCGCGCGCGCCGCGATCGTCGGTCCAGCACACGATGCTGCCCTTGGGCGGCGCTTGCGCATGCGCGGCCGCCGCCAATCCCGCCGCACAGAGAACCAGCCTGAAGCCGCCCCGCATGATTCTTCTAATCCGAGAACTTATCCGCGAACCCTTCGCGCCTGCACCGCAAGCTGCACCCAGCCATCGAAAAGAAGCCGGGCGGGTCCCCCTAGGCCGGAACGCCATAGCGCTTTTGATAATCCTGAATGGCAGCTACCGTCCCCGCCATCCCGCCCCGCTTCGTCAAGTATTCGAGCAAGTCTCGTACCGTGACCAGGGGAATGACGGAAATGCCAAGCTGCTCAGAGAGTTCCGCGGTTGCCGCGCGGCCGTCGGGGCCGACTTCCTGACGATCCAGGGCAATGATTGCCGCGATCGGTACGGCACCGGCGGCGCGCAATAGCGCGTGCGACTCGCGCAGGGCGGTGCCGGCGGTCAGCACGTCGTCCACGATCAGCACACGCCGGCCCGCGACCTCCGCGCCCACCAGCCGACCGCCCTCGCCGTGGTCCTTGGCCTCCTTGCGGTTGTAGGCGTAGGGCAGGTCGCGCGCGCCGCCCGGCAGCGCGGGATCCGCCAGCGCGATGGCCGTCGCTGCGGCCAGGGGAATGCCCTTGTAGGCAGGGCCGAACAGCAGGTCGAAGTCCAGGTCGTGCGCGAGGATCGCCCCGGCATAGGCGCGGCCCAGCTCGCGCAGACCCGCGCCGCTGCCGATGCGACCCAGGTTGAAGAAGTACGGGCTGACCCGCCCGGACTTGAGGGTGAAGCGACCGAAGCGCAGCACCTCGTAGCGCAGCGCGAGGTCGAGGAAGGAGTTCTGGTAGTCGTGCATTTGTGGAGGAAGTCCGGGATCGGTCGATGCGACGGGCTCTGCTAAGGTAGGGCTTCCGCAAAAGCTTAACCCGGCGCCCGCCCATGCGAATCATGACGCTCAACGTCAACGGCATCCGCTCCGCGGCCAGGAAGGGCCTGTTCGACTGGCTGGCGAAGAGCGGCGGCGATTTCCTGTGCCTGCAGGAGATCAAGGCTCAGACGGACGATCTCCAAGCCGATGCAGCGTTCTCGCCCAAGGGTTGGCACGCGTACTTCAACCCCGCGCAGAAGAAAGGTTACGCCGGCGTGGCGCTGTTTGCGCGCCAGGCGCCGGAGGCGGTGCTCGACCGGCTCGGCGAACGGGAATTCGACGACGAAGGCCGTTATCTGGAGTTGCGCTACGGCAATTTGTCGATCGTCTCGCTTTATGTGCCTTCGGGTTCGGCCGGCCCCGAACGCCAGGCGAGCAAGGATCGTTTCCTGGAATTCTTCCTGCCCAAGCTGCGCGAATGGATCGGCAATGGCCGCGACTATGTGATCTGCGGAGACTGGAACATCGCGCACACCAGGAAGGATCTGAAGAACTGGCGCAGCAACCAGAAAAACTCCGGCTTCCTGCCCCACGAGCGCGCCTGGCTAGACCGCGTGTTCGGCCCCGTCCCGGCCGGCTTGGGCTGGGTGGACGCCTATCGCGCGCTGCACCCGGATGCGGAGGGCGAAGCCTATACCTGGTGGTCCAACCGCGGACAGGCCTATGCGAAAAACGTCGGCTGGCGCATCGACTACCAGGTGATCACGCCGAGTCTGCGGGGCGCGGTCCGTGCCGCCTCGGTGTACAAGGGCACACGCTTCTCCGACCATGCACCGCTGATCGTGGACTACGCGCTTTGAGCGCCGCGCTGCCCACGGCGACGCAGCGCGGCTGGCGAGCGGCGCTGGCCGCGTACCGCCATGCGCCGGTGCGCATCATGTTGTTCCTGGGTTATTCCTCGGGCCTGCCGTTTTTGCTGGTGCTGGGCACGCTGTCGGCGCGCCTGCGTCAGGCGCACCTCGATCGCAGCACCATCGGCTATTTCAGTTGGGTGGGCCTGGCGTACTCGCTGAAGTTCTTCTGGTCGCCGCTGGTCGATCGCTGGGCCTTGCCGGCGCTGAGCCCGCTCGGACGGCGCCGGAGCTGGATGCTGCTCTCGCAGGCCGGCATCGTCGTCGGGCTTTTGCTGATGGCCGTCGCCGACCCGGCCACGGCCACTGCGCGCATGGCCTGGCTGGCCATCCTCACCGCGTTCTTCGCCGCCACCCAGGACATCGCCATCGACGCCTACCGCATCGAGGCGGCGGACGCGGCACTGCAAGGCGCGATGGCCGCCTCCTACCAAGTCGGCTACCAGCTGGCGCTGATCACCGCCGGCGCGGGCGCGCTGTACGCCGCCTCCGCTTACGGCTGGACGGCCGCGTACGGTTTGATGGCGCTGCTGCTCGGCGTGGGACCGGTGACGGTGCTACTGATCCGCGAACCGCCGGCGGCGATCGACCGCGCCACGCTGGCGCAGGAGCAGCGCGTGATCGATTTCCTCGAGCGCAGCGCGCACTGGCCGGCGGCGCTGCGCCAGTCCGCCGCCTGGCTGATCGGCGCGGTGGTCTGCCCCTTCGTGGACTTCATCGCGCGCCACGGCCTGCGCGGCGCGCTGCCGATCATCGGCCTGATCGTCGGTTATCGACTCAACTACATGACCATGGGCGTGGCGGCGAACACCTTCTACCTGGACCTGGGCTTCACGCTCGACCAGATCGCCACCGTGTCCAAGGTTTACGGCGTGCTGATGACGCTGTGCGGCGCGCTGTGCGCCGGCGTGCTGGTGGCACGGCTGGGCGTGTACCGCACGCTGCTGGTCGGCGGCCTGCTGCTCACCGCGGCCAATCTGTTCTACGCCTACCTCGCCGGCCTCAAGCCCAGCGTGTGGTGGCTGGCCGCGGCGATCAGCCTGGACAACTTCGGCAACGGGATCGCCGGCGCGGCGTTCATCGCCTATCTGTCCTCGCTCACCAACGCGGCCTACACCGCCACCCAGTACGCGCTGTTCGGAACCCTGTGGAGCCTGCCGGCCAAGAGTCTGGCCGGCTGGTGGGGGAACATCGTGGACGCCTTCGGCTATCCCGCCTTCTTCGTTTACACCGCGGCGGTCGGTCTGCCCGCGCTGCTGTTGATCCTGTGGTTCATGCGCCGGCCGCCGACCGCTGCGCAGGAACAGGGTTGAGCCGCGACCGGGATTGACGGCCCTTCCATATTTTGATAATTGTAAAAATATGGAATCTACGAAAGCGCTGCGGGCGCTCGCCGCGCTGGCGCAGGACACGCGCCTGGCCTTGTTCCGGCGCCTGGTCAAGGCGGGATCGGCCGGACTCGCCGCCGGGCGCCTGGCCGAGGCGCTCGGCGTACCCCCGGCGACCCTGTCTTTCCACTTGAAAGAGCTGGCGCATGCGGATCTGGTCGCGGCGCGCCAGGAGGGCCGCTTTCTCATCTACACGGCGAACTACGCGACGATGAACGCGCTGCTCGCCTACCTCACCGAGAACTGCTGCGCCGATTCGGCCGGCGCCTGCGCCACACCGGCCTGCACGCCGCGGGCGACCGCCGCCCGTCGCGCACCCACATCGGCGCACCGAACCAAACGCATCCAGAGGAGCCGTGCATGAAACGCTTCCACGTCCCTCTCGCCGTCCTCGCTCCGTAGGTCATGGCAATGAATACCTACCATGTGCTGTTCCTGTGCACCGGCAATTCGGCGCGCTCGATCCTGGCCGAAGCGATCCTCAACCACCTCGCCAACCGCAACGGCCGCTTCCGCGCCTACTCCGCCGGCAGCCATCCCAAAGGCGCGGTGCATCCGCTGGCGCTGGAGCTGCTCACCCAGCATGGCATTCCCACCACGGGACTGCGCAGCAAGCACTGGGACGAATTCGCCGCACCCGACGCGCCGCCCCTGGATTTCGTCTTCACCGTGTGCGACCAGGCGGCGGGCGAACCTTGCCCGTACTGGCCCGGCCAGCCGCTGACGGCGCACTGGGGCGTGCCCGATCCGGCTGCCGCGGAGGGCTCCGCGGAGGACAAACGCAAGGCGTTTCTCGACGCCTTCATCACCCTGCGCCGGCGCATCGAGTTGTTCACCAGCCTGCCGTTCGAGTCGCTCGACAAACTGACGCTGCAGCAGCGCCTACGCGACATCGGCCGCACATCGCGATGACCTCGGTCTCCACGACCGGCGAGACGCGCGCGAGCTTGGGGGCGTTCGAGCGCTATCTCACGCTATGGGTGCTGGTCTGTGCAGCCGCTGGTCATTGCGCTGCTGGCCGTGCCGATTCTGATCCAGGTCTATTTCAATGCGGCGCTCGCCTACGGGCTCAACCGCACCAGCGGCGAGGCGCATTGCATCGCCGGG
>JADGHB010000089.1 GCA_019689635.1 Nevskia sp.
AACTCGAACAGCGCACGCTCGTCGTGCTGCGGCCGCCCCCATTCGCGGTCGTGGTAAGCCTGCATGAGCGAGTCGTCGCCCGCCCAGGTGCAGCGTCGTTTCTCCGCCATCGGCAGCGCTCCCCGGAAAGCGTTATCGTAAATCCTCGCCGTCGCTCCGGCCGCGCCGATCTTTTGCAACCGACGGCCACGGCGTGTCCCAATGGAGCGTCGGCGTGGCCGAGATTTCCATTTTCGAGGAGACCGACATGCGCCCAGTGGATCGCGGGAGCGAGCGATGAATCCGCCCGAGGCCTTCCCCGCCGAAGGAGGTTGCGACTGCCGCTACGTTCGCTATCGGATGGAGACGCCGCCGCTGTTCGTGCACTGCTGCCACTGTCGCTGGTGCCAGCGCGAGACCGGCACGGCGTTCGCATTGAACGCGCTGATCGAAAGCGACCGGGTGACGGTACTCGCCGGCGAGCCGGAGTTGATCGACACGCCGTCGCTGAGCGGCCTGGGCCAGAAGATCGCGCGCTGTCCCCGCTGCCGCATCGCGCTGTGGAGCCATTACGGCGGGGCCGGACCGGTGTTGCGCTTTGTCCGGGTCGGCACGCTGGACAACCCCGACCTGCTTGCGCCGGACATCCACATCTATACCGCTTCGAAGCAGCCGTGGGTCGTCATTCCGCCCGGCGTATCCGCAGTGGCGGAATATTACGATCGCAGCCAGTACTGGCCCCCGGAAAGTCTGGCGCGCTGGCAAGCCGTCCTGCCGCAAATCAAGGCCTACCGGGCAACGTTGCCGCGCATCAACTAGCCAGGTTCTGTCAAGCGCCGCCGCAAAGGCACGGCCTCCAGATCCACGTTGCCGCCGGTCAGGATGAGACCTACACGCTGACCGCGCACTGCGGCGCGCTGTTGCAGCAGCGCCGCCACCGCCACGGCGGACGAAGGCTCGATCAGCAGCTTGAACTGTTCCCACATCCGGTGCTGGGCGGCAACGATGGCCTCCTCGCTCACCGTCCAGATCGCTTCGACATGGCGCGCGATGAGAGCGAAATTGCGCACGCCGAGCGTGGCGCGCAGGCCGTCGGCGATGGTGTGCGGCACCCGGTCCGTCACCCGCGCGCCGCGCGCCAGAGAAGCCGCCGCATCGGCCGCCCCGGCCGGCTCGGCACCGAACACGCGCAGGGGCGGCGCTTGCGCGCGGCCGACCAGCGCAGTGCCGGCCAGCAGCCCGCCGCCACCGACCGGCGCGATCAGCGCGGTGAGCCCGGGCACATCCTCGACCAGCTCCAGCGCCGCAGTGCCCTGCCCGGCGATCACGTCCGCATCGTCGAAGGGCGGCACCAGCACGCCGCCGGTCTCGGCCAGCACGCGCGTGGTCGTCGCCTCGCGGGCGGCCATGGTCGGCGCGCAGAAGTGCAGGATCGCACCCTGCGCTTCCATGTTGCGCAGCTTGGCGGCGACGGCGCCTTGCGGCACGACCACGTGGCAAGCGATGGCGCGCCGTCGCGCCGCCCGGGCCAGCGCCGCGCCGTGATTGCCCGAGGAGTGCGTGACCACGCCCCGCCGCGCCTGCGCGTCGGTGAGGCTGAGCACCGCGTTGGTCGCGCCGCGCAGTTTGAAAGCGCCGCCGTACTGGAGGTTCTCGCACTTGAAATGGACTTCGCAGCCCAACTGCGCATCGAAATCGGGATCGTTCAGCACCGGCGTGCGCCGCACCTGCGCGCGGATGCGTGCCGCCGCCGCTTGTACGTCGGCAAAACGCGGCAAAGCCTCAGGGTTTGAATTCGAGCCGACGTCCATGCGCACCCGGCTGCACCTGCCCCTGCGTGTACGCGACCTGGCCGTTGACCCAGGTCGTGTCGATGCGCGCCGGAAAGCGATGCCCTTCGAACGGCGACCAGCCGCACTTGTAGCGCAGGGATTCCGGAGTGACGACCGTGGTCGCGGCCGGATCGACCAGCACCAGATCGGCGCAATAGCCTTCGCGCAGAAAGCCGCGCTCGACGACGCCAAAGCGCAACGCGGGCGCGTGGCAGGCGCGCTGCACCACCGTCTCCAGACTCAGCTCGCCGCGCTGCACCAGCTCCAGCAGGATCAGCAGCGCGTGCTGGACCAGCGGCAATCCGGCCGGCGCCTTGAAATAGCTCTGCGCTTTTTCCTCGCGCGTATGCGGCGCGTGATCGGTGGCGACGATGTCGATGCGGCCTTCGCGCACCGCGGCGACCAGCGCGGCGCGGTCGGCGGCGGTCTTGACCGCCGGATTGCATTTGAGCCTGGCGCCGAGGTCGGCATAGCGCGCTTCGTCGAAATACAGGTGATGCACGCAGGCCTCGACCGTGATCTGCTTGCTCTCCACCGGACCGGGCGCGAAGAATTCCAGTTCGCGCGCCGTGGTCAGGTGCAGCACGTGCAGCCGGGTGCCGTGCTTCCTGGCCAGGCTCACGGCGAGTGCGGTGGATCGGTAACAAGCCTCGGCCGAGCGGATGCGCGGATGCTCGGCGAAAGGCACGTCCTCGCCGTACTTCGCGCGGGCCGCCGCCTCGTTGGCCTTGATGGTCGGCGTGTCCTCGCAGTGCGTGAGCACGGGCACCGGGCTGCGCGCGAAAATCCTGTCCAGCACGACCGGATCGTCCACCAGCATGTTGCCGGTGGAGGCGCCCATGAACACCTTGAGCGCCGGCGTGCTGCCGGGCACGAGGGCCTCGATCTCGGCAAGGTTGTCGTTGGTGGCGCCGAAGTAGAAGGCGTAATTGGCATGGCAGCGGTTCTGTGCCAGCGCGTATTTCTCCGCGAGACGTTCGCGCGTCACCGTCTGCGGCACGACATTGGGCATGTCGAAGAAGCTGGTCGTGCCGCCGGCCACCGCCGCCGCGGATTCGCTGGCGAGATCGCCCTTGTGCGTGAGGCCGGGCTCGCGGAAGTGCACCTGATCGTCGATCAGCCCGGGCAGCAGGAGCTTGCCTTGCGCGTCGACCACCTGCGCGCCGGCGGGTGCCGAAATCCGGGCCGCGATGCGCTCGATGCGCGCGCCGCGGATCAGCAGGTCCGCGGCGAAGCGGCGGCCTTCGTTGACGAGCGTGGCGTTGACGATCAGGGTCTGGTTCATGGACGCGGGCTTCAGGCGAGGTCCCCCCAGAGTGCCTGAAACGCGGCCAGCGCGGCAACGCCGGCGGTTTCGGTGCGCAGCACCCGCGGCCCGAGGCGCAGCGGCAGGAAACCGTGCCGCTGGGCCAGTTCCAGCTCGGAGGGTTCGAGGCCGCCTTCGGGGCCGACCAGCAGCGTCAGCGGCGCGGCCGGCGTGGGCAGAGCGCCCAGGCCGCGGCCCTGCGCTTGCGGCGCCAGCACCAGCCGCAAGCCGACGGGCGCACGGTCCAGCCAGGCGTCGAGCGTCTGCACCGGCATCAGCTCCGGCAGACGATTGCGTCCGCACTGTTCGCAGGCCGCGACGATCACCCCGCGCCAATGCTCGAGCTTCTTCTCCCAACGTTCACCGGACAGGCGCACCACGCTGCGCGTGGAAAGCAGCGGCACGATCGCCGCCACGCCCAATTCGACCGCTTTCTGGATCGCGTAATCCATGCGCTCGCCTTTGGACACGCACTGCGCCAGCGTCACCCGCAGGGTGGACTCGCGCTCGATCTCGCCAAAGCTTTCCACGCGCACCCATACGCCGCCGCGTTCCACCGCTTCGACCACCGCCTGGTACTCGCCGCCGGCGCCGTTGAACAGCGTCAGCAGCGCGCCGCGCTTGAGCCGCAACACCTGGGCGACGTGATGCGCGGCCGCCGTCGGCAGACGCAGGCGAGCGTCCACCTCCAGCGGTTCCGGCAGATAAATGCGCGTCATGAGCCGGAGGGCGCCGCAGGCGCGAATGCGGCCAGTCGCGCGTCGCGCGCCTTCGGGTCGAGACGCGAGAGTTTTTTCACCGCGGCGAAGAAGCGCGGCCAGTCGCCGTGGCAGTCGCCAAACAGCGCGGCGAAGGCCGGGACCCATTGGTGGTAAAGGCCGAAAGGCAGCAGCTTGGCGTTGTTGATCGGGGTGCTCATCCAGGCATCGTAACCGGCGATCGCCGCCGCGGGCACGCCGGCCCATTGCCGATCGCGCAGGGCGCGATAGTCCGCGCGCAGGGTCTCGATCTCGGCCGCCTTGCGTTGGCGCATTTCTTCCGGCGGCAGTCGCTGCGCGTAGAGCGCGGCCAGGCGCGAACGCGCGTCGAGCACGAGCGCGGTGAACTGATCCTCGCGCCGCTGCGCGGCGTCATCGCCGGGCGGCAATCCGCGCGCCGCGCGCCATTCGCGCAGGCCTTGCTCCTGAACGAAGGTCGCGAAGGATTCGTTGAACGCGGTATCGCCGGGCAGGTAGAGCTTCTGGTGCGCGAGTTCGTGAAAGAGGGTCGCCGCCAGCGTATCGTCGTCCCAGCGCAGCATGGTGTTGAGGATGGGATCGTCGAACCAGCCCAGCGTGGAATACGCCGGCACGCCGCTGAGGTCGGTTTCGTAACCCGCCGCCTGCAGGCGCCGCGCTTCCGCCTGCGCCCGCGCCAGTTCGTAGTAACCGCGGTAGGCCACGCAGCCGGCGATGGGAAAGCAGTGCGTGAGCGGCACGAGCGAGAACTCCGGCGCGGCGTAGACGTTCCACATCGCATACGGCCGGTGCAGGTCCGCGTATTCGGTGTAACTGCCGTTGCGCGGCAGATCGAGATGGTCGGAGGCGAACGC
>JADGHB010000039.1 GCA_019689635.1 Nevskia sp.
GCTGCCGCTGGCCGACGGCGGCGCGATCAAGCTCACCACCGCGCGCTACTACACACCGTCCGGCCGTTCGATCCAGGCCGAGGGCATCACGCCCGACGTCCCGATCCAGCCGGTCAAGGTCAGCAAGCTCGACGGCCCGAACCTCGACGGCTTCATCAAGGAAGCCGATCTCAAGAACCGACTCGACAACCCTGATGCCAAGAACGGCGCCGATTCCAGCGCCGCCAAGGACCAGGCCGACATCGCCAAAGACGACCAGCACCTGGAGCTCAGCGACTACGAGTTGTACGAGGCGCTCAACCTGCTCAAGGGTCTGTCCATCGCCAGCGCGCATTAAAGCTCTGCGCCGCGTGGAATGGCACCGCGTGCAGAATCCGACGCCGGCCATGTGCCGGCGTCTTTTTTATGCCGCGCCGATCATTGCGCGGGCTGCTGCGCGCGCCACTGCTTCAACGCGGCGAGCGTGTTGGCGACGTGCTGGTCGGGCTTGAGATTGGTGTAGGTGTAGAGGATTTTTCCGTCGGGCGCGATCACGTAGGAAGTGCGGTTGGCGTAGCTCGGCTTGATCGGCAGCACCGCATCGTAGGCCTTCATGATCTTCTGGTCGGTGTCGGCCGCCACCGCGAACTTGCTGCGGCATTCGCTCACCGAAAACTTGTTCAGCGTGGCGATGTCGTCGTGCGAAACGCCGATCACCGTGGCGCCCAGCGCCTCGAACTGATCCATGGCCGCGGCGAAGTCGTGCGCTTCGACCGTGCAGCCGGGGGTGAAGGCCGCGGGATAGAAATACAGCACCACGGGACCTTTCTTCAGCGCCTCGGCGAGGCGGAAGGTGAACACCTTGCCGCCGAGGGAAGCCTGGGCCGTGAAGTCCGGCGCGAGGCTGCCCGGCGCCAGAGCCGCGGCCGCCGGGCCGGCGGCGAGCATGGCCAAGGCGGTGCAAAGCAAAATCTTTGGCATGGACATGACGGACCCTCCAAAAGCCTTCTGTCAGGACGCGCCAAGGCGCGGGGCGCCACAAAGATAACGCATCAGCGCGGCATCGCCTCGACGGCGCCGACGAAGTGGCAGGCGGCGTAATGCTCGGCGCCGGTCTTGCGCAGATGCGGCACCGAGCGCACGCAGGCCGCCTCGCGCAGCGCGCAGCGCGGGTGAAACACGCACCCCATCACCGGTGCATCATCGCCGTGCGGCGCCGGCCGCCGGGGCCTCATCGCGCCAGCCGTCTGGGCCTCGAGCAAGGAGCGCGTGTAGGGATGCTTGGGCTCGTGCAGCAGGTCGGCGGTGGCGGCCTGTTCCATCACCCGACCGCGATAAAGGACCAAGGTGCGGCCCGCCGCGGCGGCCGCGTCGCCCAGTCGCGAGCTGCCGAACACGAGCGCGAAACCGAACTCCTGCTGCAAGCCGCGCAGAAGCTCGGCGAGCCGGGCGCGCGCCCCGTCGTCCAGGTCTTCGAACAGGCCGTCGCAGAGCAGCACGCGCGGCGGCACGATCAGCGCGCGCGCCAAGGCGGCGCGGCGCAGCGACTCGGCATCGAGCTCGCGCAGCCGGCATCCGAGCAGAGCGTCATCCAGGCCGACCCGCTGCGCGCGAGTCGCGGCGGAATCATCGGAGCGCCCCGTTCCGAGAAACTCGGCCAGGCGCCGGCGTCCGTGGCGGCCGGTCAGAACCGGCGGCGCGATCAGGCGAATCTCGTCGCGCAGCCGCGAGCGCGCGCCCGGCGGCAGCGCGCTCAGCTCCTGCGCGGGCGCGCGCGCGCTTTTCGCCGGGTCGAAATAGCGGATGGAGCCGGACGTCGGCAGCCGGGCGCCGGCCATGAGATGGAACAGGGCGCTCAGCTCGCGATCGCTTTCGCCGACCACCGCCAGCGCTTCGCCGGCGCGCAGATCGAGGTGCAGATCGTCGATCAGCCGCCCACGCGGCCGCCGGAAAGGCCACCAGCCGCGCGGGCGGAGATCGAGCCGCAGGTGGCGCACCGACAGCAGCACCGGCGCGGCGGGGTTTGCCTCGGCCGCGCACGCCGCAGCGCGGGCAAGGGCCTGGGGTCGAGGCGCTTCGCTGGAAGTCGGGCTCAAGGCGGCGTATCCACGGAGATCGGCCGCGCATTGTAAGCCGTGGTCAGGCTTGCAGATGCGCCTCCAGCAACCACAGGCTCTTGTCCAGGCCGCGCGAGATCTCGGTGAACAAATCCGCGGTGCTGGCATCGCCGAGCCGGTTTGCGGCCTCGATGGCCGCGCGCGTGCTCGCGGCGAGCGCCGCGTAGCGTTCCGCCAATGCCTTGACCGCCGCCTTGCCGTCCAGGCCTTCGATGGCGATCTCGGGCAGGCGCGAAACCTTGGCCGCGACACGCGCCGTGCCCTGCGCGACTCCGCCCAATGCCGTGGCGCGTTCGGCGAGGTCGTCGGTGTAGCCTTCCGCTTCCTCGGCGAGCCGGTCGAATAGCTCGTGCAGGGCGATGAAGTGCATGCCCTTGACGTTCCAGTGCGCCTGCTTGACCTGAGTGAACAGATCCAGCGTGTCGGCGAGTTGCTGGTTGAGCAGCGCCACCGCCTGGCTGCGCGCTTGTGCCGGAAGATCGATCTGAGTGGCGTAGGTTTTCATGGGTCTTCCTCGTCTTGTGGGTGCCAAGTCAATATTAGCGGCGCGCGCGCATCCGGCCCAATGAAATCTTCGTAGCCGTGGCATTGGCGCAGACTATCGTTCATGGACTGGCCAACGCCAGCTTCTGCTTGCGGTAGTAGCTGAAGATGTCGTTGAGCGTGCGCTTGGGCTTCCAGCCGAAAGTGGTGCGGAACAGGCGGCCGTCGAGGATCACCGGATACTTGAAATAGTTGACCAGGTACGGCGGGAAGAACGCGTTCCAGTTGAGCGTGCGGCTGATCGCGCGCGGCAGCGAGGGCGGGATCGAGGGAATCGGCAGCTTGCGACAGCCGCATTCCTCGACCGCCTGCGGGTAGGGCACGTAGTCCTCCGGCGCGACGTTGTAGATGCCCGGACGGTTGCCTTGGAAGGCGCACTCGATCGCCGCCGCCATGTCTTCCACGTGCAGGAACTGCATCAGCGGCGCGAAGCCCACCAGCACCGGCGCCAGCCGCCGCGACAGCAGCAACGACATGCTGTTGCGCACGCCGGGACCGAGCACGTTGCACGGCCGCAGGATGGTGATGTTGAGCTGCGGGTACTTCCACAGGTAGATGTTGGCCAGGCTTTCGACCTCGACCGCATCCACCAGGTCCTGCGTCACCTCGCTGGCCTTGAGCGGCGCGTCCTCGTCCAGCAGCGCCGGATTGTAGGGCGAGGCGCCGTAGACGAAATAAGTGGAATGAATCAGCACCTGACCGACGCCGTATTTGCGCGCGAGATCGAGCAGGTGCTTGGTGCCGAGCACATTGGCGTTGTAGCGCAGGTCGCGGGTCTTCTCGTGCGGGAAGAAGCGGCCGATGTGGATCACCGCGTCGATCGGGTGCGCCAGGAAGATGTCTTCGAAACCGCGCTTGTGGTATTCGACCCGGTAACTGGGAATGCCGGCGTCGGTTTCCACTTTTTGACGGAAGTCCACGGCGATCACCCGGTAAGGTCCGTGCAGGCGACCGATCACACGTCGCGCCAAAGAACCGGCGGCGCCGGTCACCAGAACGGTTTTTTTGCGTTGTTCGCTTGCGACGGCCATCAGAACACGCTCTTGCGCTGTTTGAGACCCGCGTCGATCAGGGCGCGGATCTGCGCTTTCACTTCCTCGACCCGTTCGTTGACCTCGGCCTCGCTCGCCGCCGGCGCGAAGGACCGCGGCGCGCCGAAGTTGAGAACCACCCGTGCCGGCAGCGGGACCGGCGGCGCCACGGGCAGATAAGGGAGACCGAGCCAGCGGGCCAGCGGCCGGAGATTGGCGATCGCCGGCATGGTTTCCTCGCAGCCGACGATGCCCACCGGCACGATCGGCGCCTGGTGGTTCATCGCCAGGTGCATGAAGCCGGCGCCGAAGCGCTGCAGCTGGTAGCGGTGTTTGTAGAGCTTGCCGGACCCGCGCACCCCTTCCGGGAAGACGATGATCGCCTCCTCCAACTCCAGCATCTTGCTGCAATTGAGCGGGTCGCCGATCACGCCGCCCAGCGCGTTGAGGTAGTTGCCGATCCACGGCACGGTGGGGAAGAAGCGCTCGATCATGGCGCGCGCCAGGCGCGGCCCGTGGGGGTTGGTCGCCAGCGCCACGCCCAGCAGCACGCCGTCCATCGGCAACTGGCCGCTGTGGTTGGCCACCACCAGCAGCCGGCCGGTTTTCGGCACGTGCTCCAGGCCGTGCGCGGTGACGCGGAAATAACGATCATAAAGCCACTTCGCGACGCCCAAGGCGAGCTTGAAGCGGTCTTCGTTGTAGCCCCACGGATCGTAGCCGTAGCTGCCCACCGGCTTGGGGATGCTTGCGACCCACCGCTCCAGCTCCGGCGTGACCAAGCGCGCGTAAAGCTTTTCTGCGAAGTGCGGCTTGGCGAAGCCTGGCATGGCGGTCCGCGGAACGGTTTTTCGACGACGCCAAATTAGACCAAAACCGCGTAGGGAGGAAGCGCGGTTCACGCGGCGGCGACTTCCGCCGGCGGCGAGGCCGGCGCGGCGTCCTCGCGCAACTGCATCTGCCACAGTCGCGCGTAAGCGCCCTCGCGCGCCAGCAAGGCGGCGTGGCTGCCGCGTTCGACGATGCGGCCGCGTTCCAGCACCAGGATCTCGTCGGCATCGGTGATGGTGGACAGCCGGTGCGCGATGGCGAGCACCGTGCGGTGCTCCGCGGCCTGCCGCAGCGCCTCCAGAATCGCCGCTTCGGCGGCCGAGTCGAGCGAGGAGGTGGCCTCATCAAGGATCAGGATCGGCGGATCCTTGAGCAGCGCGCGGGCGATGGCGATGCGCTGCTTCTCGCCCCCGGAGACTTTGAGCCCGCGCTCGCCGACCAGGGTGTCGTAGCCTTCCGGCAACTGCGCGATGAAGCCGTCCAGATGCGCGAGCCGCGCGGCGCGCTCGATCTGCGCGCGCGTGGCGCCCGGGCGGCCGTAGGCGATGTTGTATTCGATGGTGTCGTTGAACAGCACGGTGTCCTGCGGCACCACGCCGATCAGCGCGCGCACGCTGTCCAGCGTGACGCTGCGCAGATCGTGTCCATCGATGCACACGCGGCCCTCGTCGGGATCGTAGAAGCGGAACAGCAGCCGCGCGAGCGTGGACTTGCCGGCGCCGCTGGCGCCGACCACGGCGACTTTCTTGCCTTCGGGAATCTCGAAGCTGATCTCCTCGAGGATGCGGCGGGTGCGCCGGTAGCCGAAGCTCACGCGCTCGAACGTCACTCGCGCGCGGCGCGCGGCAAGCGGCCTGGCACCCGGGGCGTCGGCGACCTTGGGCCGCTGCTCGAGCAGGCCGAACATCTTTTGCATGTCCACCAGCGCGCGGCGGATTTCGCGGTACACGAAACCCAGAAAGTTGAGCGGCACGAACAACTGCACCATGTAGGCGTTGACGGCGACGAAATCGCCGACGTTCATGCGCTGCTGCGCCACTTGCTGCGCCGCCAGCCACATCATCGCGGTGATGCTGCCGGCGACGATCAGTGCCTGTCCGCTGTTGAGCAGGGACAGCGAACGGCGGTTCTTGGCGGACGCCTGCTCCCAGGCGGCGAGACTCTCGTCGTAGCGGCGCGACTCGTAGGCGTCGTTGCCGAAGTACTTGACCGTCTCGTAGTTGAGCAGGCTGTCGATGGCGCGGGTGTTGGCCCGGGAATCCATGGCGTTGGCGGCGCGCACGAAGGCGGTGCGCCATTCCGTCACCCACACCGAAAAGACGATGTAGACCGCCACCGAGAAGAAGGCGATCAGCGCGAAGCGGACGTCGTACTGCTGCCACAGGATGCCCGCGACCAGCGCGATCTCCAGCAGGGTCGGCAGGATGTTGAACAGGGTGAAGCGCAAAAGGAAGCTGATGCCGTCCACGCCGCGCTCGATGTCGCGCGCCAGACCGCCGGTGCGGCGCGTCAAGTGAAAGTCGAGATCCAGGCAGTGCAGGTGAGCGAACACGCGCAGCGCCGCGCGGCGCTGGGCGCGGTCGGTGACGCGGCCGAAGGCGACGTCGCGCAGCTCTCCGCTCAGCACGTTGACGAAGCGCAGCGCGCCGTAGGCCAGCAGCAAGCCCAGCGGCACGGTCAACACCACGCCCTGGCGCGGCGTCAGGTCGTTGACCAGGTGCTTGAGCACTTGCGGCAGCCACACGGCCGCCAGTTTGGCGGCGACCAGGAAGGACAGAGCCAGGGCGACCCGGCCCGGGAACTCGGCCAGGTACGGCCACAGCGTGGCCAGCGTATGGCCGACGCGCAGCGGCGTATGCGCTTCGGTCGCCTCGGCGCTGTCGGGAATACGGCGGTGGGGAGTGCGGGCCAAGTCGGTGGCGCGGTTCGGACTTGCCCCTATTCTGCGCTTGTCGCCAGCGCGGTGCGCAGGCGCGCCGGCCGCGCGGAAGGCTGCGGCGCAGGGTTTTCCTCGCACACGATCAGCCAGCGTCCGTCGGGCTCGCGCCGCCAGTACTGCTCCTTGCGGATGAGTCGCCGGCGGCGTCCGCTGCCGACTTCCTCGACGAACCGCGCCAGCACCAGGCCGCGCTCTCCGGGATAACGGAACAGATCGAGATCGCGCACGCGGACTTTGAGGCGCCGCCGCGTGTCCACAAAGCGGCGCTGAGCGGCCACGAAACCCGCCTTGTCGAGGCCGCGGCCGTCGCGGAAATCCTCGGCGTAGAACGCGGCGTAGCGCCGCGCGTCGCGCGCCGCGAGACTCGCGCGCCAGTCTTCGATCAGACGTTCCAGCGCTTCGGTTTCCTGCGCGAGCGTGGCGGCATCGCGCCATTGGAGCTCGTCGCCGAGCACCACCGGCGTGTCGTCGGCGAGCAACACGGGTTTGAGCGCCAGCAGATCGTCGTTGGCCAGCACCACGCAGCCCTCGCTGGCGCGCGGCGGGCGCGCGTAAACCTCGCGCGGCACGCCGTGCAGCCAGATGCCGTCGCCGTCGCGGCCGTGTAGCCGGTCCCAGCCGTTGGGATAATTCAGCGGAAAGGCACCGGCCCCGTAGAACGCCGGCAGCTCGCGGCCTGGCTTGAAGCCGGTGACGCGGTACACGCCCACCGGCGTGCGCAGGTCGCCGGCGCTGCGCTTGCCATAGCCGTGCTTGGCCAGCGAGACGTAATAATCGCCGGCCCGGGCGAGCGTTCCACCGTTATTTTTCAGCACGTAGAGCCGCGCATGCGGCAGATCCACCACGACCGCGTAGCGATGACGCGCGGACAGCCGCAGGATCGCATCCGGCAGGGCCTCGGGCGGAGGCGCCTGGTCGCCGGCCGCCGCCAGGCGCGCATGCAGTTCCTGCAGCAGCGCGCGGACGTGCGGGTCGTTTCGGTCGATGAGGGGATCGGCGACCGCCACGCCGGAGCGCGCGGCGAGCACTTCGCCGTAGAGCAGTTGCGCCAGGCGGAAGCGCGGCTCGCGATGCACCAGCTGCTCGAGTTGCTCCAGCGCCGCGCGGCTGTCGCCCTGCTGCAGCGCCTGCACCGCCTCGAGCAACTGTCGCTCCGGCCCATCGGCCGCGGCCGCCAGCGCCGGCCAGCCGAGCGCGAACAGCACCGCACAAACGCGCGCACGCCAGCGCTGCGGCTCGAAGCGCGGCGCGCGGGCTGGCGCAAACGCCATCAGTGCACGATTTCGCGGACGATTTTCCAGGCGCCGGAGCGGTCGGAGAGCTCCAGAGTCTTGTCGACCCGGTCGGAGAAGCTGCCGGAGGAATAGTCCTGGACGAAGCGGACGTCGACGCGATGCGCGCCCACGTGGCTGATTCGAGGCTCGAGCACGGTGACGCTGATATGCGAGGGCGCGGTCAGGCGCTCGCGGCGCTGCGCTTCCCAAGCCGCACGACTGACGCCACCTTCGGGTTTGAAGTCGTCGGCATAGAACGACAGATAGGTCTTGGGGTCCTGCATCGACCAGGCCTGCGCCCAGGCGTTGACGACCTCCAGGATCGCCTGATCGTCCCCGGCGGCCGGTGCTGTGTTGGCGACAGCTTCTGCGGGCGCGGGAACGGCCGGTGCGGGCGCCGGTGCCGAAACCGCCGCTTGCGCCTCAGGCGCCGCAGGCGGCGGCGCGGTCTGCGCCACCGAAGGCGCCGGCGGCGGGAGCGCGGCCGTAGCCGCTTCGGCCGGAGGCGGCTGGACCGCGGCAGGTGGCGCGGCAGGCGGCGCGACAGCCGGCGGACTCGGCGGCGCAGCTTCGGCCACGGGCGGCGGAGGAGGCGGGGCTTCGGCCGCTGGCGCGGCGGGGGCCGGCGGCGTGCCGGCCGTCGCGGCGACGCCACCGGGAATATTGGTGAGCTGATTGATCAGCGCCAACTTCTGGCGCACCGTCGGGTTGTCTTGATCGAGCTGCAAGGCGCGGTTGTAGGCCGCGGCGGCCAGCGCGGCGTAGATGTCGCCGAGATTCTCGTGGGCGGTGGCGTAGGCCGGGTGGGTGGCGAGCGCGGCTTCCAGCGCGTCGCGCGCTTTTTCGTACTCGCCTTTCTGCGCGTAGAGGACGGCGAGGTTGTTGTACGGCTCGGGCAGCTTGGGGTAGTCGCGAGTCAGGTCGGAAAAGACCGTGATCGCCTCGTCGATGCGGTCGAGTTTGACCAGCGCCAGGCCGCGCGTGAAGCGCGCCTCGGCGTCCTGCGGCGTATGAGCCAGGTAGGCGTCGAGCAGGCCCAGCGCGCCGGCATAGTCGCCTTTGCTCATCAGGGTCTGCGCTTCCTGCACGGTCGGCGCGGTCGCGAAAGCGGGGAGTGCGGCGCCGAGCGCCAGAAGCAAGATCGCCGCGGCGCGGCGCAATGGGCTGTTCACGGGGGATCCCTCGTCGGACATGCGAACGTGAAGCATCGTCGTTGAAATTAATATATCAGCCCGTCCCCCCGCCTGCTGCCTCGCGCATGCGCCTGCTGCTGGTCAAAACTTCCTCGCTCGGCGACCTCGTCCATGCGCTGCCGGCGCTGAGCGATGCGGCGCGGGCTCGCGCTGCGCTATCCTGCGACTGGCTGGTCGAGCGGGCTTTCGCCGAGATCCCCGCCTGGCACCCGGCGGTGGCGCGGACCATCGCCTGCGATCTGCGCGGCTGGCGGCGCACTCCGCTGCGCGGCATCTTCGGCGACGAATGGCGGCGATTGCGCGCGGAACTGCGGTCACAGCCCTACGATCTGGTGCTCGACGCCCAGGGTCTGATGAAAAGCGCCTGGCTCGCCTATCAGGCACGCGGCCCGCGGGCCGGCCCGGACCGCTACAGCGCGCGCGAGCCGCTCGCCGCGATCTTTTACCAGCGCCGCTACGCGGTGCCTTCGCACGAGCGCGCGCACGCCGTCGATCGCCTGCGCCGTCTGTTTGCCGCCGCACTCGACTACCCGCTCCCGCAAACGCCGCCCGACTACGGCCTCAAGCGCGACCGTTTCCCGGCGCCGGGGATCGCCGCGCCTTACGCCCTGCTGCTGCACGGCACCACCTGGCCCAGTAAGCGCTGGCGGCTCGCATGCTGGCAGGATCTCGGCCGCTGGCTGGCGGCGCGCGGGCTGCGGGTGGCCCTGCCCTGGGGCAACGACACCGAACGCGCCGAAGCTCAGGCGATCGCCGCGAGCTGCGCAGGGCTGGTGCTGCCCAGGCTGTCCCTGACCGAACTAGCCGGCTGGATCGCGCACGCGCGAGTCTGCGTGGGCGTGGACACCGGCCTGGCCCACCTCGCCGCAGCGCTCGGCACGCCGCAGGTGACGCTCTACGGACCCACCCTGCCGGCGCTCACCGGCGCGATCGGCGCCAACCAATACTGGCTGACTTCGGGGGACGACCAGACCATCGACCGCAACCGTCCCAACACGGTCGGCGTGGCGCGCGTGCAAGAAACGCTCGCCTCACTGCTTTGAAGCGGATCTGCGCCCCAAAAGCCACAGCTTCAAGTAACGGTAATAAGTGCCGTGGGCGTTGTAGGACGCCAGCATCAGCCCGGCCCGGCCGTCGAGAAACCCGCGCTGCAAGACATAGGTGCGGAAGAACGCCCAGGCGCCGCGCAGCACGGCGGTCAGCGGCGTGGCGCGGCGGCCACGGGCGTGCGCCTGTTCCGCGCCGAGGGTGGAGTAGCGATTGAGCTTGTCCAGCGCCTGCTCCAGCGTGTCGTAGGTGTAGTGCAACAGCGGCGCGCGCAGGCGCGCAATCGTGCCGTCCACGATCAGGCGTTCGTGCACCCGGTCGTCGGAAAAGCGCGCGCGGCCGGCGCGGAACAGGCGCGTCACGTAGTCCGGCCACCAGCCGCCGTGACGCATCCAGTGACCGCAGAAGCTGGAGCGCCGCGGCAGCGCGTAGGCCGTGGCGGCCGGCGCCGCCAGCACCGCCTGGATTTCCGCGCGCAACTCCGGCGTCACGACTTCGTCGGCATCGATCGAGAGAATCCAGTCGCCGCGCGCCAGGGCAGCCGCGCGGTTCTTTTGCGCACCGAAACCCGGCCAGTCGGCGGTTTCGTGGACGCGCGCGCCAAACTCGCGGGCCAGCTCGAGCGTGGCATCGCGTGAACCGGAATCCAGCACCACGATCTCGTCGCAAAAGGACAGCGAGGCCAGACATTCGCGCAGATGCGCTTGCGCGTCGCGGGTGATCAGCACCGCCGACAGCCGCGGCGCGCGCGCCTCAGCGGGCATAGGGATCGCGCCGGCCCGGCGGACCGTCCTTGAAGCGGCGATGCACCCAGAAATACTGCTCCGGCACCGCGCGGATGGCGTCCTCCAGGAGGGCATTGACGCGCCGCGCATCGGCCACCTCGTCGCCGCCGGGAAAGTTTTCCAGCGCCGGGCGGAACACCACGCGATAGCGACCGCCCACGCGCTGCGGGAAATACGGCAACACCCGAGCGCGGCCCATCTGCGCCAGGCGCGAGGTGGCGGTCAAGGTCAAGGCGGGCTGGCCGAAGAACTCCACGTAGGCCGAGCTGCCGGCTTCCAGCGTCTGGTCCGGTCCGTACCACACGAGCCCGCCGGCGCGCAGCAGGCGCACGATCGCCTTGAGGTCTTCCTTGGGCACCATCGGCAAGCCCAGCCGCGCCTCGCGCAGGCGCACCATCCAGTACTCGGCGAAAGGATTGTCGGCGCGCCGGTACATGCCGTGGAACGGGAAGCCCGCCAGTCCCACCAGCCGGCAGCCCAGCTCCATGGTGGTGAAATGGCCGGTCAGTAACAGCACGCCCTGACCGCTGGCCGCGGCCGCACGCAGATGCTCGAGCCCCGAGTAGTCCGCGATGCGCCGCAGTCTCCGGTCGGAGGCGAACCAGGCGAGCAGCAGCTCGGCAAACCCCATGCCCAGGGCACGGAAATGCGCGCGCGCCAGACGGCGGCGCGCCGCCTCGCCGAGCTCGGGAAAGCACAGGCGCAGATTGATGCGCACGATGCGCCGGCGGCTGGGCACCAAGGCATGAAACAACTCGCCCAGGCCTGCCCCCAGAACGCGCAGCAGCGGCACCGGCAGCAGCGCCAGCAGACGCAGCAGGCCCAGCCCCAACCAGGCGGGCCACCACCGCGGCGCGTAGAGCCGCCTCGGAACCGGCCGCAGCGGCAGCGGCGGCCTCAAGCTCGCATCCATCGCCTCAGTTTACCCGCTGCGCCCGCCACGCTAGCCTCGCGCGATGCGCACGATCTATTCCGGACTGCTGTATCTCGCCGCGCCTCTGGCGCTGTTGCGCCTGTGGTGGAAAGGCCGCCGGCAGCCCGAATACCGCGCGCGCATCGCCGAACGCTTCGGACACGTGCCCCCGGCTCCGGACGGCGTGGCGGTTTGGGTGCACGCCGTGTCGGTCGGCGAAACGCTGGCCGCCGCGCCTTTGATCGAACGCCTGATCGAACGCCACGGCCAAGGGCGGCTGTGGCTCACCACGACCACGCCCACCGGCTCGGCGCGCGCGAGCGCGGCGTTCGGCGCGCGGGTGCGGCACTCGTACGCACCCTACGACCTGCCGCACGCGGTGGCGCGTTTCCTCGACCGGGTACGGCCGCGGCTGATCGTGGTCATGGAAACCGAGCTGTGGCCGAATCTGTTCCGCGCCGCTTCCGCCCGCGGCATCCCGCTGGTGGTCGCCAACGCGCGCCTGTCGCCGCGCTCCTTGCGCGGCTATTCGCGCCTGCGGACATTCTTCGCCGGCGTGCTGGCCGATTGCGCCTGGGTCGCCGCGCAGAGCGAAGCGGATGCGCAGCGCTTCCGCAGCCTGGGGGCAGCGCGGGTCAGCGCCATCGGCAATCTCAAGTTCGATCTTCAGGTGCCGCCGGCTCAAGTCGCTGCCGGACAGCAGTGGCGGACCCAACTGGGCTCCGGCCGGCCGGTGTGGATCGCGGCGAGCACGCACGAGGGCGAAGAACAGGCCGCGCTCGCGGCGCATCGCAAGATCGTGGAGCAGCGGCCGGACGCGCTGCTGATCCTGGTTCCGCGCCATCCGCAACGTTTCGAGGCCGTCGCGCAGCTCGTCAGAAACGCGGGTTTCGATCTCGTGCGCCGCAGCGCGCCGTCTTTCCCGCGTTGCGCGTCCGGAACTGCGTGCGCGGTTCTCTTGGGCGACAGCATGGGCGAGATGTACGCCTATCTCGCCGCCGCCGATGTCGCCTTCGTCGGCGGCTCGCTGGTCCCGGTGGGCGGCCACAATGTGCTGGAACCGGCGGCGCTTTCCCTGCCAGTGCTGTTCGGCCCGCACATGCACAACTTCCAGGCCGCGCGGGAATTGCTGCTCGCCTCCGGCGCCGCGGTCGAAGTCGCCGACGGTACCGCGCTCGCGCATGAAACGCTGGCTCTGTTCGGCGACCCGGCGCGCCGCGCGCGCATGGGAGCCGCCGGACGCGCCGCGGTGGACGCCAACCGCGGTGCCTTGAATCGACTGCTGACGTTATTGGACACCCTATCGGCGGCTTGACGAAGCGCCTTCGCGGGCCGTGGAGACCCCCGTGGCGCGCTTCGCGCACTTCCTTCCGCCCGCGATCGGCAGTAGGCTAGTCATGCGGCCAGGGAAAGGCGCTGTGCTCGACGAAGCGGCGACCGCCCGGCGAAAGTGCGAAACACGAGCACCCGGAGCGCAGACCTTGCGCAAAGACGGGTGGCGGATCGGAGGAGAACATGCTGACGAACCCGAACGGCGTGCGACACGCCAAGCTGGTGGAGTCGGTGGTCCGCGGCGGCATCGCGCATCGCGAGATCGCGCCGCTGATCCGGCATTCGTGGAGCCGCTGCCTGCAGCGCCACGCACTCGATCCGCAGCAAGTCCGGCGACCCACGGTCGTCGAACGCGGCGAGCTGCAGATGCGGCGCGAGCAGCTCGGCCCGCTCCTGCAGATCGCGCGCATCGAGATGATCGGCCTGTGTCGGCATATGTCGCACACCGACTACGGGATCGTGCTGACCGATCGCGATGGCGTGATCGTGCACTACGTCGGCGAACCCGGCTTCACCGCGCAAGCCAAGCGCAGCGGCCTGCGCGAAGGGGCGATCTGGAGCGAGCGCGAGCAGGGCACCAACGGCATGGGCACCTGCCTGGTCGAGCAGCGCGCGCTGGTCGTGCACCGCGAGGAACATTTCCTGGCACAGAATAGCGAGCTGACCTGTTCCGCGGCACCGATCTTCAACCCGCGCGGCGAGTTGATCGCGGCGCTGGACATCTCCGGCCGCACCGCCGAGGCGCAGGCCCATACCCTCACGCTGGCCAAGATCGGCGCGCAGAACATCGAGAACCGCCTGCTGCTGGACGAAGGCCATCGCTATTACCTGCTGCGTTTCCACCGGCATGCGCAGTTCGTGAATTCGCCTTACGAAGGCCTCATCGCCTTCGACCAGGACGGCCGGGTGGTCGGCGCCAACCGCATCGCGCTGGAGCAGCTCGGCCTGCCCGACCACGCCGCGCTGTGCCAACGTTCGGTGGACGAGCTGTTCGAAAACGGCCTGGGCCATTTGCTGACGCTGGCGCTGCGCCGGCCGTTCCGCTGCGAGCCGCTGCGCCTCAAACTCGGGCGCGAACCGCTGTGGGGCGCGCTGCAGCCGCCGGATCGGCCGAGCACGGCGCTCTCCGCCACGCCCGTGGTGGCGCGCGCCGGCGATGCGCCGGTGCCGACCGGCGACGCCTTCTACGGGCTGGAGTTCGGCGATCCGCTGATCGCCGACAACCTGCGGGTGGTCCGGCGCGTGCTGGATCGCAACATCCCGATTCTGCTGTTGGGCGAAACCGGCACCGGCAAAGGCTATCTGGCCAAAGCCATTCATCAGGCGAGCAAGCGCGCCAACAAGCCCTTCGTCACCGTGAATTGCGCCGCGATCCCGGAAACCCTGATCGAAAGCGAGCTGTTCGGTTACCGTCCCGGCGCTTTCACCGGCGCCACGCGCGAAGGCCATACCGGCCTCATCGTCCAGGCCAACGGGGGCACTCTGTTCCTGGACGAGATCGGCGATATCCCGCTGCCCTTGCAGACGCGCCTGCTGTCGGTGGTCGAGGATCGCGAGGTGCTGCCGCTGGGAGGCAGCAAACCGATCCCCGTGGACATCCACCTGATCAGCGCCACCCACCGCGATCTGGCCCAGCGCGTGCGCGAAGGCAGCTTCCGCGAGGATCTCTACTACCGCCTCAATGGCCTGTCGCTGCGCATGCCGCCGCTGCGCGAGCGCAGCGACACGGCTGCGGTGATCCGCCACCTGCTGCGGCTCGAGGCCGGCGATCGCGGGCCGGTGGAGATCGAGGAGGCCCTGCTGCAGCGCCTGTTGCGTCATTCCTGGCCGGGCAACCTGCGCGAGCTGCGCAACGTCCTGCGCACCATGCTCGCGCTGGCCGAGGGCCCGCGACTGACCTGCGCCGATCTCAACGAGGACTGGTTACGCCCGCCGGCCTCGGCCCGCGCTGCGGCGGAAACGCCGGCGGCGCAGCAAACCCCTGCGACGCAAGCCGACGACGAAGGCGATGTGCTGGCAGCCGCCGAACGCGAGGCCTTGCGGCGCGTGCTGGACGCCTGTCACTGGAACATCAGCGTCACCGCGGCCCGGCTCAACATGAGCCGCAAGACCTTGTACCGCAAACTGCACCGCCACGGCATGTCGCGGGCCGAGGCCAACCGCGAAAACGGGCGCTGAAAGATCGCTTCAAGAGAGCGGATGGCGATTTCTTATACACAAACGGCGGGAGTCGCAAAAACCGACAGCCGTCAAGTTAAAATGCAGGGGGATTCTGTAAAACATCTCTCAACTTGCTGATCTGAAATAATTTTAATTTTTGTTTGCCGTCCGAACGCCGCTGCGCCGCCGTGGTGGCCTGCTCGCAATCCCCTGCGGCGGACATCTGTCCACATAATTATCCACAACCCGAAAGCGCTTCGTCCGGACTCGCCTTGAAGCTCGTCGCCGTGGCCGTCGCCGCCCGCCCGCGCCGGCTGTTCGATTACACCGTGGATGCCGAACAGGCCGAACGGATCGTGCCTGGGATGCGGGTGCGCGTGCCCTTCGGCCGGCGCGAGGAGATCGCCTGGGTCGCAGCGCCGCCGCGCGAAGCCCCCGCCCAGCGCGAATACAAACCGCTCATCGAGGTGCTGGACGCGGCGCCGCTGCTCGACGACCGCTTGCTGGCCCTGTGCCGCTGGGCGGCCGATTACTACCAGCATCCGTTGGGCGAAGTCTTCGCCACGGCAGTGCCGGGGCCGCTGCGTCGCGGTCTCGCGCCGGCCGCAGTCCCGCCGTCCTGCTTGCGCCTCACCGACACCGGTCGCGCGGCGCTCGACCAACTCCCAAAGCGGGCGCGCGTGCAACGCATGCTGCTCGAAGCGCTGAGTCGCGGGCCAGTGCCGCGGGAAAAACTCCTGCCCCACGCGGCGACGGCCGCGCAAGCGCTGCACCGGGCCCTGGCCGCAGGCTGGGTCGAAGCGTGCGAGCCACCGCCGCCGCCCGTCGCGCCAGCGCCCGCGCTGACCGCGGAACAAGCGCTGGCCGTGGAACGTCTTCAGCGAGCGGAAGCCGGCTTCCATGCGGCTCTGCTGGAGGGCGTCACGGGCAGCGGCAAGACCGAAATCTACCTGCAACTGGCCGCGCGCAGCCTGGCGCGCGGAGAACAGGTGCTGGCGCTGGCGCCGGAGATCGGCTTGACGCCACAGCTCGCCGAACGCTTCGCCGCACGCTTCGGCGCGCGCGTGGCGAGCTATCACTCCGGCATGGGCGAAGCCGAGCGTGCGCGAGTCTGGCTCGCCGCGGCGGCGGGACGGGTCGATATCGTGGTCGGCACCCGCTCGGCAGTGTTCGTGCCGCTGCCGCGGCTGGGACTGATCGTGGTGGACGAAGAGCACGACGTCTCCTACAAGCAGCAGGAGGGTTTGCGCTATTCCGGGCGCGACCTCGCCCTGGTGCGCGCGCGGCTGCACCGGATCCCGGCGCTGCTGGGCAGCGCCACGCCTTCGCTGGAAAGCCTGCACAACGCCGCCAGCGGCCGCTATCTGCATCTGCGTCTGGGCCAGCGCGTGCACGCCACGGCGGCGCCGCGCATCGGCGTGGTCGATCTGCGTGGACAGAAGCTGCATCAGGGCGTGGCCGAACCGCTGCTGGACGCCTGCGCGCGACATCTCGCCGCCGGTGGGCAAGCCCTGCTGTTTCTCAACCGCCGCGGTTACGCGCCCGTGCTGTTGTGCCATGCCTGCGGCTGGGCGGCGGGCTGTCCCGACTGCGACGCGCGTCTGGTACTGCACCGCGCCCGCGCACGGCTGGTCTGTCATCACTGCGGTCGAAGCCGGCCGCTGCCGTCGGCATGTCCGGATTGCGGCGGCAAGGCCTTGCTGCCGGTGGGCCAAGGCACCGAGCGCATCGAGGAACTGCTGCGTCTGCGTTTCCCCGAATATCGCGTGGAGCGCGTCGACTCCGACCGCCTGGCGCGCGCCGGCGAACTGGCGCGCCTGCTCGAAGACGTGCGCGAAAACCGCATTCGCATCCTGGTCGGCACCCAGGTGCTGGCCAAGGGCCACGACTTCGCCAACCTGAGCTTCGCCGGCGTGCTCGGCGTGGACCAGGCGCTCTACGGCAGCGATTTCCGCGCGCTGGAACGCATGGGCCAACTGGTGACGCAGGTGGCCGGCCGCGTCGGTCGCGCCGGCCAGGCCGGCGAGGTGCTGCTGCAAACCCATCAGGCCGATCATCCCCTGCTGCGCCTGCTGGTCGAACAGGGTTATCCGGCCTTCAGCGCGGCCTTGCTGGAGGAGCGCCGCCACTACGGCCTGCCGCCTTACGCGCACCTGGCCTTGCTGCGCGCCGAAGCCCGACACGAAGGCGCGGCGCTTGCGTTTCTGCACGCCGCGCGCGCGGCCCTGCCGCAGGACAAGGACGTCGAGGCTTTGGGCCCGGCGCCCGCCGGCATGGCGCGTCGCGCCGGCCATCACCGCGCACAACTGCTGTTGCGCAGCCGCTCGCGCGCGCGGCTGCAGCGCTTGCTCGCCGGCTGGGCAACGGCGCTCGAAGAACTGCCCGGCGCGCACCGCGTGCGTTGGTCGCTGGACGTGGACCCGGCGGATCTTTTTTGAACCCGCACGGCAGGCGACTGTTAGAATCCGCCGCCGATGAAATCCCAACTGCAAAGCCTGCTGCGTGCCGCGCTCGCCGACGTCCTGCCCCAAGCCGAGGCCGCGCGCGCGAGCGAAACGCCGATCCTGCTCGAGTCCACCAAGGACCCGCGCCACGGCGACCTCGCCACCAATCTGGCGCTGACGCTGGCGCGTCCGCTGAACCGCCCGCCGCGCCAGCTTGCCGAAGCGCTGGCGCGCGCGCTGCCGAAAAGCGAGCTGTTCGACAAGGTCGAGGTCGCCGGGCCGGGCTTCATCAACTTCTTCCTCGCGCCGGCGGCGCTGCAGCGCGTGGTCGCGGAGATCCTCGAACGCGGCGCCGCCTACGGCCGCCAGCCGGCGGCCGCGCGCGGCCGGCTGCTGCTGGAGTTCGTTTCGGCCAATCCGACCGGCCCGCTGCACGTCGGCCACGGCCGCAACGCGGTGTACGGCGACGCGCTCGCCAACGTGCTCGAAGCCGGGGGCTGGCAGGTCGAGCGCGAGTACTACGTCAACGACGCCGGCCGCCAGGTGGACGTGCTGGCGGTGAGCGTCTGGGCGCGCTACTTGGAGCTGTGCGGCGCGCTGTGGTTTTCCTTCCCCCGCCGCGGCTATCCCGGCGACTATCTGCGCGCCACCGCCGAGAAACTGCGCGCGGCGCACGGTACCAGCGCCTTCCGGCTGGCGCAGGACGGCATCGAACTGCCGCCCGATCCGCCGCTGGCCGAAAACGCCGCCGAGGCCGAGGCGGCAGCGGTCAAACAACAGCAGGAACGCTATCTCGACGCCCTCATCGAGCTGCTCAAGACGCGCTTGCCGCAAGCTTATGCGACGATCCGCGACAGCGCGCTCGCGGATCAGCTCGCGCGCATCCGCGCCACGCTGGAGCAGCTCGGCGTGCGCTTCGACAGCTGGCAGTCGGAGCGCGCGGTGGTGGAATCCGGCGCCGTGGAGCGCGCCATCGCCCAGTTGCGCGCCGCCGGCTGCGTCTACGAACAAGACGGCGCGCTGTGGTTCGACGCCGTGCGCTTCGGCGACGACAAGCCGCGCGTCCTGCGCAAACGCGACGGCACCGCCACCTATTTCTGCAACGACCTCGCCTATCACGCCGACAAACTCGCGCGCGGCTGGCCGCGGCTGCTCGACGTGTGGGGCGCCGATCATCACGGCTACGTCGCGCGGGTGCAGGCGGCGATCGCCGCGCTCACCGGTCGCCGCGATGCGCTGCAGGTGCAGTTGATCCAGTTCGTCACCCTGTCTTCCGGACGCATGGGCAAGCGCAGCGGCAATTTCGTGACGCTGGAAGAACTGATCGGCGAGGTCGGCCGTGACGCCACGCGCTTTTTCTATCTCTCGCGTTCGCACGACCAGCACCTGGAGTTCGACCTGGAGCTGGCGCGCGCGCACTCCAACGACAATCCGGTGTACTACGTGCAGTACGCGCACGCGCGGATCGAGTCGGTGTTCCGTCAGGCGGCGGAGCGCGGCCTGTCGCACGACCCGCGCGCGGGTCTGACCACGCTCGACCGTCTCACCGACCCGACCGAGAAGACGCTGCTGGCGGCCCTGGAGCGCTATCCCGAAACCCTGAACAGCGCGGCGGAAGGCTATGCGCCCCACCTGCTGACGTTCTACTTGCGCGAAGTCGCCGACGCGCTGCACCAGTGGTACGGCGCCTGTCCCTTCCTGGTCGAGGAGGACGCGCTGCGTCACGCGCGTCTGGCCTTGGCGGCCGCCACCCGGCAGGTGTTGCGCAACGGCCTTGCGCTGCTCGGCGTGTCCGCGCCCGAGAAAATGTGATGGCCAAGGATTACGCGCGCCACCGCAGCCCCGCGCGCAGCGCCGCGACGCGCCGCGGACGCGGCGGCCTGCCCGGCTGGAGCTGGGGTCTGCTCGGACTGGCGCTCGGTCTGGCGGTCGCCGTCCTAGTCTGGATCGGGCGCTCGCCGAAACCCGTGCCGCAGTCCGCGGCGGCGGCGCCGCAGGCCAAGAACGCGCCGCAAAAGCCGATTCCGCTGCCGCCCAAGCAGCGTTCGCGTTTTTCTTTCTACGAACTGCTGCCGAGCTACGAGGTGGTGATTCCGCGGGAGGACGCCGCCGCTTCGGCCAAGGCCGGAAAGCCGACCACGCCGGAGATCGCCGCACCCGGTCAGTATCTGATTCAGGTCGGCGCCTACCGCACGCGCGAGGAAGCGGACAGCGGACGCGCCAAGCTCGCCCTGCTGGGCGTGGAATCCAGGGTCGAACAGGTCACCATCGACCAGACCGACACCTGGTATCGCGTGCGCATCGGCCCGGAGAACAGCCTCGAACAAGCCCAGGAAATCCTGGAACGCCTGGACGAAAACGGCATCAAGGGCCTGCTGATCAAGGTGAATTCGGGTTGAAAGCCCGATTTCAGACCGGCTGCAAGTTGGCGTAGGACAGCATCAGCCACTTGGTGCCGGCGTCGCGAAACCGGATCTCCACGCGCGTGCGTTCGCCGTCGCCGTCGAAGGACAGAATGGTGCCTTCGCCGAACTTGGCGTGGCGCACGCGCGCGCCGAGCCGGTAGCCGCCGATGCCGCTTTCCTGCGCCGGTCCGGCCCAGGACGGCGACGCGGCGCGCTCGCGCGCCCAGGGCTCGCCCGCACGGCGGCCGCCGCCAGGGCCGCGCCCGGATGGCGGCGCGTAAACTGCGCGCGACGAGCCAGGGTGGGGGCGCAGCTCGACCAGGCACTCCGCCGGGATTTCCTTGAGGAACGCCGAAGGCGAGCCGATCTGTTCGGCCCCGTGTAGCCGGCGCACTTCGGCGTAGGAGAGATAGAGCTGGCGTTGCGCGCGGGTGATCCCCACGTAGCACAGGCGCCGCTCCTCCTCCAGATGACCTTCCTCGACCGCGCGCTGGTGCGGAAACAGACCGTTTTCCATGCCGACCAAAAACACGACTGGAAACTCGAGCCCCTTGGCCGCGTGCAGGGTCATCAATTGCACCCCGTCCTCGCCTGCGCCGGCTTGCTGCTCGCCTGCCTCCAGCGCGGCATGGGCGAGAAAGCGGTTCAGCGGATCGAGCGCTTCGTCATCGGCCGAGTGTTCGAAACCGCGAGCCGCGTTGATCAGTTCGTCGAGGTTTTCCAGGCGCGATTCGGCCTGTTCCCCCTTCTCTTTTCGATAGTGCTCGCGCAAGCCGGAGCGCTCGATCGCCTGTTCCACCTGCGCCGACAAGGGCAAACCGGCGAGCTCCGCCGCCAGGCGCTCGATGCGCTCCTGAAACTGCCGCAACGCGGACGCGCCGCGGCCGAGCGCGGCAGCGCCGCTGGCCGCCGCCTGCCACAGCGGCACCTGGCGCGCGCGCGCCAGCTCGCGCAGCCGCTCCATGGTGGTGGCGCCGATGCCGCACGGCGGCGTGTTGACCGCGCGTTCGAACGCGGCGTCGTCCTCGCGCGCGGCGATCAGACGCAGATAGGCCAGCGCGTCCTTGATCTCCATGCGCTCGAAGAAGCGCAGGCCGCCGTAGATGCGGTAGGGAATGCGCTCGCGGATCAGCGTTTCTTCCAGCACGCGCGATTGCGCGGAGACGCGGTACAGCACGGCGAGGTCGCCGTGGCGCGCGCCGGCGTCCAGGTGCTCGCGCATGCGCGTGGCCACGAAATCGGCCTCGTCGTACTCGTTGAACGCGGCGTACAGGGCGATCGGCGCGCCCTCGCCGGCTTCGGTCCACAGATTCTTGCCCAGCCGGCCGCGGTTCTTGGCGATGAGCTGGTTGGCGGCTTTGAGGATGGTGCCGGTGGAACGGTAGTTCTGCTCCAGACGGATCACCTGCGCGCCGGGGAAATCGCGGGTCAGCCGCTGCATGTTCTCGACCCGCGCGCCGCGCCAGGAATAGATGCTCTGGTCGTCGTCGCCGACCGCGAACAGCACGCCGCGCTCGCCGGCGAGCGCGCGCAGCCACTCGTACTGCAGGCGGTTGGTGTCCTGAAACTCGTCCACCAGGATGTGGCGGAAACGCGCGCGGTAGTGCGCCTGGATCTCGGCGTGATCGCGGGTCAGCTCGTAGGCGCGCAGCAGCAGCTCGGCGAAATCCACCAGGCCGGCGGTCTCGCATTGCTGCTGGTAAGCCGTGTAAATCCGCGCGAGCTGGCGCTGCGCGTAGTCGCCGGTGTCCTGCAACGCCTCCGGCCGCTGGCCCTCCTCCTTGCGCGCATTGATGAAGGCGGTGACGGTCTTGGGCGGCCAGCGGTCCTCCGGCAGTTCCAGCGCGCGCAGCACGCGCCGCACCAGGCGCTGCTGATCGTCGGCGTCGAGGATCTGGAAGTTCTGCGGCAGACGCGCCTCTTTCCAATGCAGGCGCAGCATGCGGTGCGCGGTGCCGTGGAAGGTACCGACCCATAGCGCACGCACCGGCACGTTCAGCAGCTGTTCGAGGCGCGTGCGCATTTCCGCCGCCGCTTTGTTGGTGAAGGTCACCGCCAGGATCGAATGCGGCGAGACGTTCTCTGCGGCCACCAGCCAGGCGATGCGGTGCGTCAGCACGCGGGTCTTGCCGGAACCCGCGCCGGCCAGCACCAGGCGATGCTCCGGCGGCGCCGTCACCGCCTCGCGCTGCGCGGGGTTCAGCGCGGCGACCAGGCGCGCGAGTGCCGGATCGGCTTCGGGGATTCGCAGCATGCGCGCATTTTACCGGCTGCGGTCGCGCGCCGATACGCCGCACGCCACACAACCCGCGCCGGCTCCAGCGATTTCGTAACGGTACGGCCCGAGCCGCGTGCCGGGCCCCGCGCAAAGCGCGGGGTGTTAGCGAGCGAGGGCCGGCTATTTCGCAGAGGACGCGGCGCGTTGGCGAATGCGCAGGTTGATCAGCTCCACGACCGTCGAAAAGGCCATGGCGGAACCGGCCCGAGCCGCGTGCCGGGCCCCGCGCAAAGCGCGGGGTGTTAGCGAGCGAGGGCCGGCTATTTCGCAGAGGACGCGGCGCGTTGGCGAATGCGCAGGTTGATCAGCTCCACGACCGTCGAAAAGGCCATGGCG
>JADGHB010000090.1 GCA_019689635.1 Nevskia sp.
GGGCGTGTGCGTGGTCACGCTTGCGCCCCGGGGGTGGTGCCGACCGCGGCGCTCGACACCGCCGCGCGGGGGGGGGGGGCGCCGGGGCGGCGGCCGTTGTTACTGGAGCAAGAGGAACAGCGCGCCGTCGCCGCGACGGAGGTACAGCAGCAACTGCGCTTCCTTGTCGCCGGCGTACTTGCGCAGATCGTCCACCGAGTTGATGCTGTGGTGGTTGACCGAAAGAATGATGTCGCCGGGCCGCAAACCGGCTTCTGCCGCCGGCGAGCCGGGTTCCACGCTCAGCACTTGCACGCCCTTGGTGTCGCTGTCCTGCGAGGGGCCGAAAGTCGCGCCTTGCAGCTTGGCGCTCAGCGCCGTGCCCGAGGTCTTCTCGCCGACGTTCTTGCCGACGACCACGGTGAACTGGCGCGTCGCGCCGTCGCGCAGCACTTTGAGATCGACCTTGTCGCCGACGCGCAGCAGGCCGACCAGGTTGCGCAGTTCGAGCATGTCGTTGATCGGTTTGCCGTTGGCTTCGACGATCACGTCTTCGGCCTTCAAGCCGGCATGGGCGGCCGGCGAGCCCGGCAGCACGCGCGACACCAGCGCGCCGTGTTCGATCTTGAGGCCCAAGGCCTTGGCCAGCTCGGGCGTGAGATCCTGGCCGACGATACCGATGCGGCCGCGCTCGACCTTGCCGTAGGCGATGAGCTGGCTCATCACGCTCTTGGCCAGGTTGATGGGAATGGCAAAGCCGATGCCGATGCTGCCGCCGGAGCTGGACAGGATCTGGCTGTTGATGCCGACCAGTTCGCCGCGCAGATCGACCAGCGCGCCGCCGGAGTTGCCGGGATTGATCGAGGCGTCGGTCTGGATGAAATCCTGGTAGCTGCCGTCGTCCATGTCGGTGGTACGGCCGAGGCCGCTGACGATGCCCGAGGTGACGGTCTGGCGCAGGTTGAAAGGACTGCCGATGGCGACCACGAAATCGCCGACCTGCAGCTTGTCGGAATCGCCCAGCGGCAGCGCGGTGAGCTTGTCGGCTTTGATCTGGAGCACGGCGAGATCGGTCTGCGGATCGGTGCCGATGATCTTGGCGTCGAACTGGCGGTCGTCGTTGAGCCGCACCACCACCTTGTCGGCCTGCGCCACCACGTGGTTGTTGGTGAGGATGTAGCCCTTGGTGGCGTCCACGATCACGCCCGAGCCGATGGCCTGCTCCTCGCGCTCCTGCGGCTGGTCGGGGATGTTGAAAAAGCGCCGGAAGAACGGATCGTTGAGCAGCGGATTCTGGATCTGCACCTTGCTGCTGACCGCGATGTTGACCACTGCCGGCAGCACGTTTTTGAGCATCGGCGCCAGCGAAGGCACCTGGCCGGGCGCGCTCGGCGCCAGCATCGGCGCCGGGATATCGGCCTGCACCGGCGTCGGCGAGCTGGTGGTCAGCACCAGGGTGGCGGTGGTCGCGGCGAGCGCGGCGCCGGCGGCGATCGCGGTGGTTTTCAAGAAGGAGGGACGAGGCATGGACGAATCATCCTTATCATTGAAGTGAGCCGCCGGGAGCGACGCGTTTATTGACCGCGCGGCGCCCGCCGAGTTTCGTGTCCGTCGTTCACCGCAGCCGCAGCGCGGGGTTGAGCGTATAGCGGCCGACCAGGGAAGCGCTGGCCAGCACATGATTTTCCAGCGCCTTGCGCACGTCCGCCGCGGTGAACTCGCCGTCCACCGGGCAGCGCTCCAGGTCGGTCGCGATGAGCTGGAAACGATAATGGTGCACGCGGCGATCGTTCCACGGCGGACAGGGACCGTCGTAGCCGAAATACGGGCCTGCCATGTCTTTGTCGCCCGCGAACCAGGCGGTGTAATCGTTCACGCCCTGGCGGCTGCCGGGCGGGCCCGGCGGGTTGCGTTTGCCATGCGGGATCACGCCCTGACTGCACGCGCCCTCGGCGATTTCCCGCGTCTGCGGCGGGATGTCGACCATCACCCAGTGGACGAATTCCCCGCGCGGCAGGCTCGCGGCGAGCGTGACGCCCTCGGTGTTGATGCCCTCCGGTTTGGGGTTGGGCGCGTCGCCGTCGGTGCACAACAACACCAGGCTGCGGGTGCCCTCCGGCACGCCGCGCCAGTGCAGTTCGGGATTGCGGTTTTCGGACAAGCGCAGATGGTGCACCGGATCTTTGACCGCAAAGGCACAGCGTCCGGGGATCACGCCGTTATTGCGGAAGCTGCGGCTGCTCAGTTGCATGAGACCTCCTTGGTGTTCATGGGCGCGCCGGCGGCAGCGGCAGGCTGCGGGCGCGCAGTTTCGTCAGGTTGGCCAGAAGCTGCTCGCGCAGGCTGCGACGCCGGCGGAAGTGCAGTTCGTACACGTCGGCCTCCTGCGCGCGCCGCAGGAGATAATCGTCGCTGGTCGCCAGCTCGTCCACCAGTCTCAAGGCCAGCGCCTGCGTGCCGTACCAGTATTCGCCGGTGGCCACGCGCGCCAGTTCCAGCGCCGGGCGGCGTTGCGCCACGAAGTCCTTGAACAGGCCGTGGACCTGCTCCAGCTCCTCGCGGAATTTGGCGCGCGCGGCTTCGGTGTTCTCGCCGAACAGCGTGAGCGTGCGCTTGTATTCTCCGGCGGTGTGCAGCTCGTAGTCGATATGGTGTTCGCGCAGCCAGCGATTGAAGTTCGGCAACTGGCCGACCACGCCGATCGAGCCGACGATGGCGAACGGCGCGGCGAGGATGCGTTCGGCCACGCAGGCCATCAGATAACCGCCGCTGGCGGCCACCTTGTCGATCGCCACCGTGAGCGCCAGTCCGCGGTCACGGATGCGCTGCAACTGCGACGCGGCCAGGCCGTAGCCCGGTACGGCGCCGCCGGCGCTTTCCAGCCGCAGCAGGACTTCGTCGTGTTGCGGTCGCGCCACCTGCAGCAGCGCGCTGATTTCCTCGCGCAGCGTGGAAACGCGGCTGGCTTCGAGATCGCCGTGGAAGTCGAGCACGAACACCCGCGGGCGCGCTTTGGCCGCGCCCTTGCGTCGCGCCTGGTGTTCGCGTCGCAGACGCCGGTGCTCGCGCCGGCGGGCGGCCGGGTCCAGCAGTTCGCGGTTGAGGGCCTCGGTCAGTTCGCGCAGCCGCTCGTTGAGATTACGGATCTCCAGGCGCTCGCCGCTTTCGTGACGCAGCGCTCGGATCGAGGCGGTGACCAGCGCCAGCAGCAGGCCTAGGGCGGCGACCAGGGTCGCGGTCTTGGCCAGGAACAAACCGTAGGACAGCAGAAATTCGCGCATGCGGGCCGTTCCCGAAAGCCGCCGGCGCGGCGTCGGTTTTTTTTCTTGACCCGCTTATAATAACGAGCCTAGGCTTCGGCCGGTGGGAGTTGTCGGTCAGGGAAGGCAACACATGAATACGAAGAGCGTTGGACGTGGCCTGTGCGCGCTCGGAATGCTGGCGGCAGGAACGACGTGGGCGGCCGCGCCCGACGGCGACGTGGCGATGTGGCCCTATCTTGGTGCCAGCTTCGACTACATCCTGGCCTCGGGCCACCGGCACTCCGATGACGGTCTCGGCGGTTATTTCGGCGGCGGCGTGCCGATCAACCGCTGGCTCAACCTCGAGCTGGGCGGCTTCGGCGAGTATTTCAGCCCGGACAAGAGCGCTCCCACCGTGGTCGGCTGGCGCGACTATGGCCTCAAGCTCGACGGTCAATATTTCTTTTCGCGCAATCCCGCCTTCGCGCCTTACGCGGTGATCGGCCTGGGCAACGCCTGGGAGAAGCAATACAGCGCCGGGGAGCGCGACAGCGCCTTTTTCGCCAGCGCCGGCCTGGGTGCGATCCACTACTTCAAGATCGGCAAGGTCAATCTCGGCCTGCGCGCCGACGCGCGCTACCGCTTCACCGACACCGACGGATCCAAGTTCCCCGGCAAAGGCGTGGGCCCATTCAACGAGGGCGTGCTCAGCGTCGGCCTGGTGATCCCGCTGCACTTCGGCGCTGCCGCTGCGCCAGCGCCGGAAGAAAAGCCGGTCGAGGTTCCGCCCGCGCCCCAGCCGATGCCCAAGCCGATGGTGGAAAACCCCGCGCGCCGTTTCGAGGACATCCATTTCGCGTTCGACAAGTCCGATCTCACCGACTACGCGCAATCGAGTCTGGACAGCGACGCCGCCACCATCAACGAGCTGGCGCAGAAGTTCCCAACGCTCAAGGTGGACGTGGCCGGCCACACCGACTGGATCGGCACCGAGGCCTACAACCAGGCCTTGTCCGAGCGGCGCGCCAACGCGGTCAAGGAATACCTGATCCGCAAGGGCGTGGACGCCAACCGCATCCGCACCTTCGCCTATGGCGAGAGTCAGCCGATCGCGCCCAACACCACCGCCGAAGGCCGCGCGCTCAATCGCCGCGCCGAGATCCGCACCAACGCGAGCGAATAAGCTCCAAAAGCTGTGCTTTTCGACCCCGCCGTCATGGCGGGGTTTTTGTTT
>JADGHB010000040.1 GCA_019689635.1 Nevskia sp.
ATCTCTCCGAGCCGCTTGCTCTGGCGCGAGACGATCTGCCCGGCCAGTTGCCCGCAGGATGGACGCGAGCCGCAGAGCAGGGGCCCCGCTTGCGGGGATGCGACCGGCGAGCGGACTAAGGCCTGCGGGTTCACGCCACCCCCTTCACCGGTATCTCTCCGAGCCGCTTGCTCTGGCGCGAGACGATCTGCCCGGCCAGTTGCCCGCAGGCCGCCGAAATGTCGTCTCCGCGCGTGCGGCGCACGGTGGTGAGGATGTCCTTGCCGCGCAGGATCTCCGCGAAGCGCTCGATCGCCTCGGGCGGCGAACGGCGATAGCGCGTGTGCGGAAACGGGTTGAACGGAATCAGGTTGACCTTGGCCGGCAAGCCGGCGAGCAGCCGCGCCAGGGCGCGCGCCTGCTCGGGCCGGTCGTTGACGCCGTCGAGCATCACGTACTCGAACAGCACGTGGGCCTTGCGCGGCTTGCTCTCGACATAGCGGCGGCAGGCCGCCATCAGCTCGGCCAGCGGGTACTTGCGGTTGATCGGGACCAGCTCGTCGCGCAGGGCATCGTCCGGTGCATGCAGCGAAACCGCCAGCGCGGTGTCGCAGTCCTCGCGCAGGCGATCGATGTAGGGCACCAGACCCGAGGTCGAGACCGTCACCCGGCGCTTGGACAGGCCGAAGCCGAAATCGTCGAGCAGGATGCGCAACGCGGCGAGCACGTTGGCGTAGTTGGCCAGCGGCTCGCCCATGCCCATGAACACGACGTTGGAGATCAGTTTCTCGTTCTGGAAGTCCGCGCCCAAGGCACGGGCGGCGAACCACACCTGGGCGACGATCTCGGCGGCCGACAGATTGCGCGCGAAGCCCTGCGCGCCGGTGGCGCAGAAGCTGCAATCCATGGCGCAGCCGGCCTGCGAGGAGATGCACAGCGTCCCCCGCCCTCGCTCCGGAATGTAAACCGTCTCGATGGCGGCCGGACCGCGGGCCGCGCCGCCCACGTTCAGCAACCACTTGCGCGTACCGTCGGCGGAAATCCGCTCGGCCACCATCGGCGGCGGCGCGATCACGAAGCGCTCGGCCAGACGTTCGCGCAAGGATCTGGATAGATTGCTCATCTGCGCGAAGTCCGCCACGCCGCGGCGGTAGATCCACAGCATCGCCTGGTCGGCGCGGTAGGCCGCCTCGCCCAGGCGCGCGAATTCCTCGCGCAGACGGGCGCGGTCGAAACCGAACAGGTTGAGCGGCTGCGCGCCCGCCGCCGGCGGCGGGGCAGCGAGGTCGGGCGCGGCGGCGGTCATGGAAACGCCATCAGCGGGTACGCGGACACAGTTCGGTGGGGCGGAAAAAATAGGCGATCTCTTTCGCTGCGTTTTCCAGGCTGTCGGAACCGTGCACCGCGTTTTCGTCGATGGACTGGGCGAAATCCGCGCGGATGGTGCCGGGCGCGGCTTTCTTGGGGTCGGTGGCGCCCATCAGCTCGCGGTGGCGCGCCACGGCGTCTTCGCCTTCCAGCACCTGGATCATGACCGGCCCGGTGGTCATGAAATCCACCAGCGCCTTGAAGAACGGTCGCTCGCGGTGCACGGCATAGAAGCCCTCCGCCTCGGCGCGGGTCAGGTGCTTCATGCGCGCGGCGACGATGCGCAGGCCGGCGCGCTCGAAGCGCGTATAAATCTCGCCGATCACGTTTTTGGCTACCGCATCGGGTTTGATGATGGACAAGGTGCGTTCGACCGCCATGGGGATTCCGTTCTGAGGTGTGATTATGCGCTTACAAAGCGTTGGATTTTAACGAGCGGGACGGGATTGCGGCAATGCAAGACCGTGCCGCGAGGCCAAAAAAACCGCGGATAGACTTTCTTTGGGAAAATCTCAGACGGCGAAGCTTTCGCCGCAGCCGCAGGTCGCCTTGACCTTGGGATTGTGGAACTTGAAGGCCTCGTTCAGACCCTCGCGCTGGTAGTCCAGGGTCACGCCGTCGAGCAAGGCCAGGTCTTGGCGTTTGACCACCACGGTCGCGCCGTGCGCTTCGAAGCGCTCCTCGTCCGCCGCGACTTCGTCGGCATAGTCCAGCGTGTAGGCGTAGCCGGAGCAGCCCGACTTCTTCACGCCCAGGCGTAGCCCGATCCCATGCCCGCGCCGGGCGAGCTGGGCCTTGATGCGACGAGCGGCGGCTTCGGTCAGGGAAATGCTCACGGCGATGGATCCTCCGGCAGTCGGTCGAGGACTGCGCGCAGCGCGTCCTCTCCCAGCAGCGCACAATGGGCGCGCTGATCCGGGATTTCAAGTTCCTTGCGCAGACGCGCGGCGCTCAGGCCGGCGAGTTCGCGCACGTCCTTGCCGACCGCCCAGCCCGCAAGCCAGGCACCCACCGCGATGCTGGTGGGACAGCCGTAGGCTCGGAAGCGCGCATCCGCCACGCGGCCGCGTTCGAAACGCAGTTGCAGGCGCAGCCGCGAGCGCGCGGCATTGCTTTGCGCCTCGCCGGTCACCACGCCCGGCGTGCCGGGCGCGAAGCCGCCCGCGCGCGGGGTGCTGCGAAAGAGCGTCCAGATCGGCGCCGGATAAGCGAACGGATTGCTGTCCTCGACGAGCGGCATCAGCCGTCCTTCCCGAAAGGCGAGAGTTCGCGCAGCCAGCGCACCTGTTCGATCACCCGTTGCGCGGCGAATTCGATCTCCTCGACGCTCGTCGCGCGGCCGAAAGAAAAGCGCAGGGAGGCGTTGGCCAGCTCGTCGTCGCGGCCCAAGGCGCGCAGCACGTAGGACGGTTCGGCGGTCGCCGAGGAACAGGCCGAGCCGCTGGACAGCGCCAGCTCCGGCAAGCTCGCGCGCAAGGCCTCGCCTTCCACGCCCTCGAAGCTCACGTTGAGCAGGTGCGGCGCGCAGGCCTGCGGATCGCCGTTGCGGTGGAGGCCCGGCAAGGCGCTCGCAAGTCGTCGCCAGAGCCGCTCCCGCAACTGCGCGAGCCGCACGGCGTCCTCGCCGAGTCTTTGCGCGGCCAGGGCGCAGGCCGCGCCCAGGCCGACGATCTGGTGCGTGGCGAGCGTTCCGGAGCGCATGCCCTGCTCGTGGCCGCCGCCGTGCATCTGCGGGGCGAGCCGCGCGCGCGGCTTGCGCCGCACGTACAGCGCCCCCACCCCTTTGGGCCCATAGATCTTGTGGGCGGACAGCGAGAGCAGATCCACCGGGACCTCGCGCAGATCGATCGGCAGCTTGCCTGCGGCCTGCACCGCATCGACGTGGAACAGCACGCCGCGCTCGCGCAGGCCGCGCGCGATGGCGGGAATGTCGTAAACCACGCCGATCTCGTTGTTGACCCACATCAGCGAGACCAGCACGGTGTCCGGCGTGAGCGCCTCGAACACTTGCGCGGGGGCGATGCGCCCCAGCGCATCGGGCTTGAGATAAGTCACGCGCACGCCCTGGGTTTCCAGGTAGCGGCAGCTGTCGAGCACGCAGCGGTGCTCGGTACGCGAGCTGACCAGATGCGCGCGGCGCGAGCCGCGCAGTGCGCCGTGGAACTCCAGCGCGCCCTTGATTGCGAGATTGTTGGACTCGGTCGCGCCGGAGGTGAAGATGATCTCCGTGGCGTCCGCGCCGATCAGCGCGGCGACCTGCGCGCGCGCCCGCTCCACCGCCGCGCGCGCCCGGTAGCCGGGGCCGTGCGCCGAGGCGGGATTGGCCCACAGCAACGGATCGGATTCGCCGCCGCGCAGATAAGGCAGCATCGCCTCGAGCACCTGCGGCGCCAGCGGCGTGGTCGCGGCGTAATCGAGATAGATCGTGCGCGCGGCGCGCGACGTCGCGGGAGCGATCACCGCCGACATCAGGCCGCCGCTCCCAGCGCTTGCAGTTCGGACAGCACGGCGAGGAAGCGCGCGATTTCGTTTTCCGTGCTGGAGGGGCCCAGACTCACGCGGATCGCGCCAAAGGCGAGCTCGCGCGGCCAGCCCATGCCCAGCAGCACGTGGCTGGGCTCGCCCTTGCCGCTGGAACAGGCCGAGCCGCTGGAGACGGCGATGCCTTTGCGATCCAGCGCCATGAGCAGCGCCTCGCCCTCCCAGCCGGCGAGCGCGAACTGCACGGTGTTGGGCAGCCGCGGCGCGGAATCGCCGAAGATCGTCACCGCGCCGAGCCGGCGCAAGCCGGCTTCGAGCATTTCTCGCAGACGGCGGCAGTGGGCGGCGCGCCGTTCGAGTTCGTCGCGCGCGAGTTCGGCGGCCACGCCGAAGCCGACGATGGCGGGCAGGTTCTCGGTGCCGGGTCGCAGGCCGTGCTCCTGCCCGCCGCCGTGGAGCAAGGGCGCGAGTTCGACTGCGGCGCGCTTGACCAGCGCGCCCACACCCTTGGGACCGTAGATCTTGTGCGCGGACAGGCTCATCAAATCGGCGCCCAGCGCGTCGAAATCGACCGGGATCTTGCCCGCCGCCTGCACCGCGTCGCAGTGCAACAGCGCGCCGCGGGCGTGCGCGAGCCGTGCGGCGCGCGGCACATCCTGGATCACGCCGGTTTCATTGTTGGCGCGCATCAGGGCCACGAGCCGCACGGGCCCCCGCGACAACTGCGTTTCGTAGGCGGCCCAGTCCAGCAGGCCATCGCGCCCGACGGCGACGACTTCCACGGCGCGGCCCGCGGCGCGCAGGGCTTCGGCCGTTTCCAGCACGGAAGGGTGTTCGGTGGCGCCGTAGAGCAGGCGCGCGGCGGCCGGCGCGGTGGCGAGCGCGCCCTGCAGCGCGAGGTTGTTGGATTCCGTGGCGCCGGAGGTGAAGAAAACCTCCTGCGGTTGCGCGCCGACGAGCGCTGCCACCTGGGCGCGCGCCGCCTCGATCGCGTCGCGCGCGGCGCGGCCGTAGCGGTGCACGCTGGAGGCATTGCCGTAAGGCCCGCCGAGACAGGCTTGCATCGCCTCGAGCACCCGCGGATCGAGCGGCGTGGTGGCGTTGTGGTCGAAATAAATCGGCATGGCGCAAGCTCAGACCGCGTTGCGCGCCCGGGATTCCGCGGGCGGTTCGTGCTGCCCCGCTTCGGTCTTGGTGCCTTCGGCGCAGAACTCCGGCAGTTCGAGCTTCGACAGTTCCAGCTCCGGCATGCGCGAGTCCATCTCGTGCAGCAGCCGGCACACCTGCACCAGACGCTGGTCCAGCACCTGGATGTGTTCCAGCAGGGCGCCGATGGCGTTGGCCACCGGGTCCGGCATGTCGCGCGTCAGGCCGTAGGCGTCGAAGCCCAGGCGCTGGGCGATCTGCACCACTTTCTCCGAAGGCGCGCGCGCTTCCTGCACCACCCGCGCGGGAATGCCCACCACGGTGGCTCCGGGCGGCACGTCCTTGACCACCACCGAGTTGGAACCCACCCGCGCGTTCTCGCCGACGGTGATCGGACCCAGCACTTTGGCCCCGGCGCCGACCACCACGTTGTCGCCCAGGGTGGGATGGCGCTTGCCCTTGTTCCAGGACACGCCGCCCAAGGTGACGCCGTGGTAGAGCGTCACGTCGTCGCCGATCTCGGCGGTCTCGCCCACCACCACGCCCATGCCGTGGTCGATGAAAAACCGCCGGCCGATTTTGGCCCCCGGATGGATCTCGATGCCGGTGAGCCAGCGCGCGAGCTGCGAGTTGGCCCGCGCCAGCCATTTCAGGCCGTGAGTCCACAACCAGTGACTCACGCGGTGCGCCCAGATCGCGTGCAAGCCGGGATAGCAGGTGAGCACCTCCCAGGCGTTGCGCGCGGCGGGATCGCGGTCGAATACGGAACGGATGTCTTCGCGGATACGGCGGAACATAAGACCTCCCAGACGAAATGAACGTGGCGCCGGAAACCTTCAGGTCCGGCGACAACAACGTTCGTGCGGGCAGGTCTCGAAAGGCATGCGGGCTTTTGGTCGCGAATCCGAGAGCCATTTTACGCCCTTTTTCCGCGGCGCCGGGTGGATGCTATTTGCGCGCCAGCGCCTCCTCCACGGAGGTGAGGATCCCGCGCAAGATGTTCATCTCGTTGGCGTCCGGCGCGGCGCGGGCATACAGGCGCCGCAGGCGGCGCAGCAGCAATCTCGGGTTGGCCGGATCCAAAAAGCCGGTGGCCCGCAGCACGCGCTCCAGGTGCGCGTAGAAGCGCTCCATCTCCGTCTGATCCACCGGCAGGTGTTCGGGCGCGTCCACCGCGCCACCCGCCGCCAGATGCAGTTCGTAAGCCAGGATCTGCACGGCGGCGGCGAGATTGAGCGAACCGTAGTCCGGCGCGGTCGGAATGGTAATCAGTTCCTGCGCGCGGTCCAGCTCTTCGTTGGCCAGACCGTTGCGTTCGCGGCCGAAAACCAGTGCCACCGGAGCCGCCGTCGGCAAACCGGCGGCGAACAGCCGCTGCGCCCATTCGCGCGGGGCGAAGGTCTGCGCCTGGATGTGACGCGCCCGGGCGGTCGTGGCTGCCACGCGCGCGCAATCCGCCAAGGCTTCGTCCAGCGTGGCGCAGATCCTGGCGCGCTCGAGCACGTCGGCCGCGCCGACCGCCATGGCCTGCGCCTGCGGGTCGGGGAAGCGCCGCGGCGCAACCAGCACCAGCTGCGACAAGCCCATGGTTTTCATCGCGCGCGCGCAGGAGCCGATGTTGCCGGGATGCTGCGGCTCCACCAGCACGATGCGGACGCGTTGCAGCGCGGCGGCGGGGTGCGGAGGATGGTCGGACATGCGTGATATTCTAGGTTCCGTTTCCGCTGCCCAGCCCGGCATGCATCCCCTGCTCAACATCGCCGTCAGCGCCGCGCGCGCGGCCGGCAACTTCATCCTGCGCCATCTGGACCGCGTGGACGCCGTCCAGATCGAGCGCAAGAGCGCGCGCAACGACTTCGTCAGCCACGTGGACCGCGGCGCCGAGGCCGAGATCGTACGCCACATCCGCAAGGCTTACCCGGCGCACGCCATCCTGGCCGAGGAGGGCGGCGCGCAGGGCGAACACGAGGTGCTGTGGATCGTCGATCCGCTCGACGGCACCACCAATTTCCTGCACGGTCTGCCGCACTTCGCGGTGTCGATCGCGGTGCAGGTCAAGGGACGGCTGCAGCACGGCGCGATCTATGCGCCCTGCACCAACGACCTGTACGTCGCCAGCCGCGGCGCGGGCAGCCAGCTCAACAACCGCCGCATCCGGGTGACGCAGCTCTCCGATCCGACCGCGGCGCTGATCGGCACCGGCGTGCCGATCCGCGCCGAGCTGCTCGACCGCTACTTGCCGATGCTGCGCGCGGTCGTCGAGCGCACCGCGGGCGTGCGCCGCGCGGGCTCCGCCGCGCTGGACCTCGCCTATGTCGCCGCCGGCCGGCTCGACGGCTTCTGGGAGCTGGGGCTCAAGCCCTGGGACATGGCCGCCGGCGTGCTGCTGGTCCAGGAGGCCGGCGGCATCGTCGCCGAGCTCGACGGCCAAGGCGAGCCGCTGGCCACCGGTAACGTGGTGGCCGCGGGGCCCAGGCTGCACCCGCAGCTCACGCAGTGGCTGCGCGGTTAAACTTGGACATGGGAGAGTATCGATGCGCATGGTCCTGATTCTGATCGGCGTGGTGCTGCTCGCGCTGGGGGCGGCGGCAGCGCTCGGCAAGTTCGAATACCGCCAGGAGCAGGAGGTCTTCAAGCTCGGCGACCTGTCGGCCAAGGTCCAGCAGGAGAAAGTCGTGCCGCCGTGGATCGGTTATCTGGGCATCGGCGCGGGCGTGGCGCTCCTGGGCTTTGCGGCGCTCAGGAAAAACTGAAGCTCGCCGCGCGGCTCGCGCCGGCCGCTCCGACCGGCCTTTCGTGGCAGCGGCGTCGGCCCCCGACCCCTGGGACCCTCGGCGCCGCTCAAACCACCGCGCCGTCCTTGCTGCGCCCGGTCAGGGCATGGTCCTCGGGCGGGATCAGGTCTTCGCGCTTGATGTTGAGCAGCACGGTGACGCCGCTGGAGATGTAGATCGAGGAATAGGTCGCCACCACCACGCCGACCATCATCGCCACGGCGAAGCCGTGCACGCTCTTGCCGCCGAAGAAGAACAGGCAGGACAACACCATCAGCACGGTGAAGTGCGTGATGATGGAACGCAGCAGAGTCTGGTTGATCGACAGATTGATGATCTCCAGCACCGGCCGCTTGCGCAGGTTGATGAGGTTTTCGCGCACGCGGTCGAAGATCACGATGGTCTCGTTGTTGGAATAGCCGAGCATCGCCAGCACGCCGGCGAGCACGGTGAGGTCGAACTCCTCGCGCACCAGCGAGAGGAAGCCCAGCGTCATGATCGCGTCGTGGGTCAGCGCGGCGATCGAGCCGGCCGAGAACTTCCACTCGAAACGGAACATCACGTACAGGAAAATCCCGGCGAAGGCGGCGAGCAAGGCGATGGCGCCGTCCTGGGTCAGCTCCTGGCCGACCTGCGGCCCGACGAACTCCACGCGGCGCAGGCTGATGCCCTTCTCCTTGGCGCCCAGCGTCTCCAGCACGCGCGCCGAGACCGCGGTGGTCTTCTTCTGCGCATCGCCGCCGACCGCCTCGTCCTTGGGCGCCGGCAGGCGGATCAGCACGTCGGAAGTGCCGCCGAAATACTGCACCACCGCGTCGCCGTAGCCGCCCTGCTTGAGTTCGGCGCGCACCTCGTCCAGCGCCACCGACTGCGGATAGCTGACCTCCACCAGCACGCCGCCGCGGAAGTCGATGCCGAAGTTGAGCCCGCGGAACACGAGCAGCGCCAGGGCGATCACCGACAGCACGCCGGAGAGCATCAGCGCGTGCTTGCGCTGGGCCATGAAATCGATGTTCGGAACTTTGGAAAAGATGCGCATGCGGGATCTCCGCCGGCTCAAACCGGCAAATCTTTGAGCTTGCGCCCGCGGAACACGTAATGCGCCAGCGTGCGGGTGCCGACGATGGCGGTGAACATGGAGCTGGCGATGCCGATCATCAGCGTCACCGCGAAGCCCTGCACCGGCCCCTTGCCGAGGAAGTAGAGCACCAGCGCGGCGATCAGGGTGGTCACGTTGGAGTCGGCGATGGTGAGGAAGGCGCGCTCGTAGCCCGCCACCATCGCCGTCTGCGGCGTCAGGCCCAGGCGCAGCTCCTCGCGGATGCGTTCGTTGATCAGCACGTTGGCATCCACCGCCATGCCCAGGGTCAGCACGATGCCGGCGATGCCGGGCATGGTCAGCGTGGCCTGCAGGATGGACAGCGCGCCGACGATCAGGATCACGTTGAGCAGCAGCGCCACGTCGGCGAACAGGCCGAAGACGTTGTAGTAGATCGCCATGAAGACGACGACCAGCACGAAACCGGCCACCGCCGCGTGCCAGCCCCGACGAATGTTGTCGGCGCCCAGGCTGGGGCCGATGGTGCGCTCCTCGACGATCTCGATCGGCGCGGCCAGCGCGCCCGCCTTGAGCAGCTCGGACAGATCGTGCGCCTCCTTCTGCGTCAGGCCGGTGGTCTGGAAGCGCTTGCCGAAAGGCTCGCGCACCGTGGCCACCGAGATCACGTCGGCCACGTCGTGGCGTTCGCGCAGCGCCTCGCCCTTGGCGTTGTAGGTGGTGTCGATGCGCGTTTCCTTGTACAGCACGGCCATCAGATGCCCGACGTTCTGGCTGGTGAAATCGAACATCTTCTTGGCACCGGTGGCGTCCAGCGTCACCGACACCGCCGGCGTGCCGGACTGCGGGTCCACCGTCGGCGCCGCGTCCACCAGTTGCGGGCCGCTGGCGATGACCTCGCGCTTGAGCAGGATCGGTCGATGACCTTCGCGGGTGTAGAACAGCTCGTCGTCCGGCGGCACGATGCCGGTCTGCGCCGCGGACTCGGCGGCGCCGGGGGTTTCGTCCACCGCGCGGTATTCCAGCGTGGCGGTGGCGCCGAGCAGCTCCTTGACGTGGGTCGGGTCCTGCACGCCGGGCAGCTCCACCACGATGCGGTCGGCGCCCTGGCGCTGCACGATCGGCTCGGCCACGCCGAGCTCGTTGACGCGGTTGCGCAGGGTGATGAGGTTCTGCTGCACGGCGTAATCGACGATGCGCCGCGCCTCGGTGTCGGACAACCGCGCTTCCAGCGTGGGCACGGCGGCGTTCGCGGGCACGCTCAGCGCCAGCTCGCGGTATTCGCCCGCGATCGCCTTCTGCGCCTGGTCGCGCAGCGCCGGCGTGGCGAACTCCAGCACCACCGCGTCGCCGCTGGCGCGGCGGCCGCTGTAGTGGATGTCCTGACGGCGCAGGAAAGTCGGCAGATCGTTGAGGTAACGCTGCACCGCCGCCTTGCGCGCGTCGTCGATGTCCACCTGCAGCAGCAGGTGCACGCCGCCGCGCAGATCCAGGCCCAAGGGCATGGGCTTGGCGCCGATGGCGGCCAGCCACGCCGGGGTCTTGGACGCGAGGTTGAGGGCGACGATATAGCCGCTGCCCAGCTCGCGTTTGAGGGCGTCGGCGGCCTTGAGCTGGGTTTCGGGATCGCCGAAACGCACTACCCACTGCTTACCCTCGGCCCGCGAGGAAGCGTAGGCGATGTGGTCGGCGGCGAGCGCCTTGTCCACCTGCGCGGCGAAGTCGGCGGGCAGCGCATCGCCGCTGACGGTGCCGATCTGCACCGCCGGCGCTTCGCCGTAGAGATTGGGCAGGGCGTAGAACGCGGCGACGAGGACCACGACGATCAGGCTCAACGTCTTCCAGACGGGATACGGGTGCATGGCGGCGGACCGTGCGACGGATCAGAGCGTCTTCAGCGTGCCTTTGGGCAGCACGCTGCTGATCGCGCTCTTCTGCGCCTTGACTTCCACGCCCTCGGCGACCTCCAGCGTGACGTAGGATTCGCCGATGGCGGTGATGCGGCCCGCCAGTCCTCCGGCGGTCACCACCTCGTCGCCCTTGGCCAGCTTGGCGAGCATCTCGCGCGTCTCGCGCGAGCGCTTCATTTGCGGGCGGATCAGCAGGAAGTAGAACAGCGGGATGAGGATGATGATCGGCAGCAGATTGGCGAGCAGGCTCGGCGCACCCGGCGCGCCCTGCTGCTGCGCATGGGCGGCGGGAATCAGGAAGTCCAGCACTTGAGCAAACCCCGTTTTTATGAGCGGGCGATTATGACATAGCCGCCGCATCGGAGCTTCCCGCCCGGCGCGCGGCCCGGTGCGCTGTGTTAGCCTTTTGCGCCCGGTCAATTTTCAAAACTAACACGACGTCTCCGCTCATGGCCACGTACCAAGCGCCGCTGCGCGAAATCGGTTTCGTCCTCAACGAGGTCCTGGGTGTGGGCCGACTCGCCCGGCTGCCGGGCTGGGAAGAAGCCACGCCCGAGACGCTCTCCGGAATCTTCGAGGAAGCCGCGCGCTTCATCGAGGAACAGCTCGCGCCGCTCAACAAGACATGCGACGAGCAAGGTTGCCGCTGGGAAAACGGCGAGGTGCGCGTGCCGGAAGGGCTCGCCGAGGCGTACCGCAATTACTGGCAAGCGGGCTGGGTGGGCCTGTCGAATCCGGTCGAGTTCGGAGGCCAGGGCTTGCCTTATCTCGCCTCGAAAGTGATCGGCGAAATGGTGTGCTCGGCCAATGTCGCCTTCGAGTTGTACGTGGGCCTCACCCAGGACTGCTTCGAGGCCCTGCTGGCCTGCGCCAACGACGAGATCAAGCGGACCTACCTGCCGAAGCTCGCCACCGGCGAGTGGACGGGCACGATGTGCCTCACCGAGCCGCAGGCCGGCTCGGACCTCGCCGCGGTGAAGACCAAGGCCACGCCCAATGCGGACGGCACGTTTTCCTTGGAAGGCGCCAAGATCTTCATCACCTCCGGCGAGCACAGCATGGCCGACAACATCGTCCACTTCGTGCTGGCGCGTCTGCCGGATTCGCCGCCCGGCGTAAAGGGCCTGTCCACCTTCGTCGTGCCGAAGTTCCTGGTGAACCGGGACGGCACGCTGGGCGCGCGCAACCGGGTGCATTGCACGTCCATCGAGCACAAGATGGGCATGCACGGCTCCTGCACCTGCTCGCTCGCCTTCGAGGGGGCGCGAGGCTGGATGGTCGGCGCGCCGAACACCGGCATCCAGAACATGTTCGTGATGATGAATCTGGCCCGCATCATGGTCGGCTACCAGGGCCTGGGCCTGTGCGAGCTGGCCACCCAGAACGCCATCCGCTACGCCCTCGAGCGCAAGCAGGGCAAGGCCTTCGACGGCGGCGAGACCATCGTCCACCATCCCGACGTGCGGCGCATGCTGCTGTACATGAAGGCGATCACCGAAGGCGCGCGGGTCATGGCCCACGAGACCGCGCTGCACGTGGACCTCGCCCACCGCCATCCCGACGCCGCGGTGCGCGAGCAGGCGCAGGACTGGGTCGAGCTGTGCACGCCGCTGGTCAAGGCCTTCTGCACGGATTCGGCCTTCGAGCTGGGTTCGCTGGCCGTGCAGGTGTATGGCGGTCACGGCTACATCCGCGAACACGGCATCGAGCAGATCGTGCGCGACGCCAAGATCCTCGCGCTCTACGAGGGCACCAATGGCATCCAGGCCATGGATCTCGTGCGCCGCAAACTGATGCTGCACGGCGGGCGGCTGCCGCAGCGCTTCTTCGCCAGGGTGCGCGGGGAATCGACCGGCGACGCGCCGCTGGGTTTCATCGCCAAGCCCTTGCGCCAGGCGCTGGACGAGCTGGAGGCGACCACTCACTGGCTGCAGGAGTCTTACAAGACCTGCCCGAACGACGCCGGCTTCGGTGCCGCGGATTTCCTGCGCGCCTTCGCCCTCACTTATCTCGGCTACAACTGGCTGCGCATGGCCAAGGCCGCGGCCAACCACCCCGACGCCGGCCTGCGCGAAACCAAGCTCGCCACCGCGCAGTTCTTCGCCACCCGCCTGCTGCCGCAGGTGGCGACGCTGTGCGCGAACCTGCGTCACTCCAGTGCCGACTACATGAAGCTGGACGCGAGGAATTTCTAAAACGCCGGCCGCGATCTCGAGTCCTTGCCTGCCCCGAGCGTGTTCCCGAACAGCACGGCGGTCAAGCCGCTAGAGGGGCTCATCCGGACCTGATTGGTGCTGACACCGTGCGGGACGCCGGCGCATACTAGCGCACGGTTTCCGACGGGGGCACGCCATGCAGTCCATCTACGACTTCGAAGCCAAAACCATCGACGGCGCGCAGCAGAAACTCGATGCCTACAAGGGCAAGGTGCTGCTGATCGTCAACGTCGCCAGCAAGTGCGGGTTCACGCCGCAGTACAAGGGTCTGGAAGCGCTGTATGAAAAATACCAGGACAAGGGCCTGGTCATCCTCGGTTTTCCCTGCGACCAGTTCGGTCACCAGGAACCCGGCGACGAAAAGCAGATCAAGGAGTTCTGCTCGCTGACCTACGACGTCAAATTTCCGATGTTCGCCAAGATCAAGGTCAACGGCGAGGACGCCCATCCCTTGTACAAGTTCCTCAAGAGCCAGGAGAAGGGCTTCCTCGGCACCGAGTTCATCAAGTGGAACTTCACCAAGTTCCTGGTGGACAGAAACGGCAAAGTGATCCGGCGCTACGCGCCCACCGACACTCCGGAGAGCATCGAGAAGGATCTCGCGCCGCTGCTCGGCTGAAACAAGCGGGGCGGCGGGCCGAATCGCGCGGGCAGGCCGTAACACGCTTTGCCGACAGACGCGCACGCCGGACGAAGCACGCGCCTCCCCGTCCCGCAACCGCCGGCACCGACCGCTTTCGGTGCTACGCCTTGGGTTGCAGCCCTTCCGCTTCAGGTCCGGCCAGAAACTCGCGTTCGAAGGCGGCGAACTGGCCCGCGTCGATCGCCGCGCGCACACGGGCCATCAGCCTTTGGTAGTAGTACAGATTGTGCAGGGTGTTGAGCCGGCTGCCGAGGATCTCGTTGCAGCGGTCGAGGTGGTGCAGATAGGCGCGCGTGTAATGGCGGCAGGTGTAGCAGTCGCAGGCGGGATCGAGCGCAGACTCTTCCTCGCGGTGTGCGGCGTTGCGGATCTTGATCACGCCCTGGCTCGTGAACAAATGGCCGTTGCGCGCATTGCGCGTGGGCAGCACGCAGTCGAACAGATCCACGCCGCGGGCGCAGGCCTCAACCAGGTCGCGCGGCGTCCCCACGCCCATCAGGTAACGCGGTGCGGCGGCCGGCATGGCCGGCACGATCGCGTCGAGCACGCGCAGCCGCTCGGCTGCGCTCTCGCCCACCGACAGACCGCCTAGGGCGTAGCCGTCGAAACCGATCTCCGTCAAGCGGGCCAGCGACTCCGCCCGCAGCTCGGGATACATCCCGCCCTGCACGATGCCGAAGAGGGCGCCTGCGGCGCCCGCGTGCGCGCGCTGGCAGCGCCGCGCCCAGCGCGCGGACAAGCGCAGCGATTCGCGCGCCTGCTCGTGCGTGGCCGGGTACGGCGTGCATTCGTCGAACTGCATGGCGATGTCCGCGCCCAGCAGCCGCTGCACCTCGATCGAGCGCTCCGGCGACAGGAACACGCGCGCGCCGTCCACCGGCGAGGCGAATTCCACGCCTTCCTCGGACAGCTTGCGCAGCCGGGCCAGGCTCCACACCTGGAAGCCGCCGGAGTCGGTGAGGATGGGCCCGTCCCAGTGCATGAAGCGGTGCAGGCCGCCGAGGCGCGCGATGAGTTCCGCGCCCGGACGCAGCATCAGGTGGAAGGTGTTGCCCAGCACGATCTGCGCGCCCACCGCGCGCAGTTCTTCCGGGGTCATCGCCTTGACCGTACCGTAGGTCCCCACCGGCATGAAAGCCGGTGTCTCGACCACCCCGCGCGGGCAATGCAGGCGCCCGCGCCGCGCCGCGCCGTCGCTGTGCAGGAGTTCGAACCGCATGCGGCTCAGCCTTTGACCACGCGCAGCTTGGGGCGTCCAGGCTTGGGCGGCTCGGGCTTGTCGGGCGGCGGTCCCGGCAGCGCGGCGGGCGCGGCTTCGGGCTCGCCGAAGACGATGCCCTCGCCGTTCTCGCGCGCATACAGCGCCAGCACCGCGCCGCTGGGAACCAGCACGTCGTGGGCGACGCCGCCGAAACGCGCGGAGAAGAAAATCGGGTCGGTGTCCAGGTTCAGATCGCGCACGGCCAGGGGGCCAATGTCCAGGGCGATGCGCCCTTCGCGCACGAAAGCGCGCGGCACCTGGACGCCGGGCTGATCGGCGGCGACGAGCAGATAGGGCGTGTAGCCGTTGTCCAGCGCCCATTGGTAGATGGCCCGGATCAGATAGGGACGACGCGAACGCGAGCTGGCCATCGGCGTCACTGTTCGAAGCAGCGCTGATAAGCCGGCCGCGCGCGCAGCCGCGCCGCGTAGCGCGTCAGCGCCTCGTTGGCCGGCGACGATGCGAAACCTTGCGCCTCCATTCCGTGCAGTAGCGCAGCCCAGGCACAGTCGGCCAGGGTGTATTCGCGGCCGAGCAGCCAGCCCTGCGCGGGAATGCGCCGTGCCGCCTCGCGCAGACGCCGCAGCCGTTCGCCTCTCACCGGGTCGTTCGGCGGACCATCCAACAGCGGCACCAGCTCCTGCTCGAACGCCGCCAGCGCCATGCGCACCCGCGCGCGCCCAGCCGGCGCGGCGGGCATGAGCGGCGGATGGGGATAGCGTTCGTCGAGATACTCGGCGATGACGCGCGCGCCGAGCCACACGCCTTCCCGATCGCAAGCCGCCGGCAGCACATGGGCGGGATTGAGCACCAGAAAATCCTCGTGCGGTTTACCCGGGAGCACGGTTTCCACCCGTGCATCTTCGACCTCTTTTTCCGCCAGCACCAGGCGCAACCAGTCCGACAACACCGAGCGCGGTGCCACGTAAAGGGTCAGACCGGCGTTCGCCGCCAGTTTGACGCGCTGATCGATCGGTTTGGTGCGGCTGCGCAATGCCACGATGTCTCTGCGCTGGGATCGGGTCGCGGCTGATGCCACTCCCACCCAGCCACGTCATAGGAGGGGCGTGCGCCCCAACCCGCGCCGAGTCCTTCGGCGCGAGGTGCATTTTTGCACAGTCCGGCCATGGACGGCCGGTGCTCCGACCGGACGTCCATCAATGGACGTCGCGCCAGAATTCCTTCTTCAACAGGTAGAACAGCACGGTCAGGATCACCAGATAGACGAGTACCTTCCAGCCCAGGCGCACGCGCTCGGCGCGTACCGGCTCGGCGGCGTAGACCATGAAATTGGTGAGGTCGGCGACGAAACCGCGAAACTCCTCGGCGGTCATGCGGCCGGGAACGACCGTCTTGAAGTGTGGCAAGCCGGCTTCTTCAGCGCCAGGTGCCGCCTTCTCCAGAACCTGCCAACCCTGCAAGCTGCCGAGCACGGCGGGCATCGCCGGATTGGGCAGATACGGGTTATTGACGCCGAGCGGCCGGCTCGGATCGAGATAGAAGCTCTGCAGGTAGGAATAAATCCAGTCGGCGCCCCGCGCCTCGGCCTCCAGCGTAAGGTCCGGTGGCGCACGACCGAACCACTGGGTTCCGAGCTTGGACGGCAGCGCCGTCTCGATCGCATCGCCGATCTTGGCTCCGGTGAAGATCAAATTCTTCTTGACCAAATCCTCCGGAATGCCGAGGTCCTGCGCCAGGCGGTTGTAGCGCAAGTACTTCATCGAATGGCAGCCGGAGCAGTAATTGATGAAGTCGCGCGCGCCCCGCTGTAGCGACTTGAGATCGCCGGTATGCGGGGTAAACGGCATCGTCTCCGTTTCTTGAGCGTGGAGCGCCGGCGCGGCAAAGGCGAGGCCGATCAGTGCCGCCGCAGCAAGGCGATGGAGGCGGATCATGAAGTCACCCGTTCCGGTTCCGGCTTGGTCTTGTCGAGGCGGCTGTACCAGGGCATGGCCAGGAAGAAGAAGTAGTAATAGATCGTGCCGAAGCGCGCGATCAGCGTGCGCGTGGGATTCACCGGCTGCATGCCCAGGTAGTTGAGCAGCACGAAGTCGAGCGCGAACAGCACCACCAGAGTCTTGAACAACGCGCCCTTGTAGCGAATGGACTTGACCGGGCTGCGATCCAGCCAGGGCAGGAAGAACAGGATCACGACCGCGCCGAACATCACCAGCACGCCCCAGATCTGCGTGTGCAGGAAGGCTGGCACCGCGCGCAGCATGGCGTAGAACACCCCGAAGTACCAGGCCGGCGTGATCTCCGGCGGCGTCACCTGCGGGTCGGCGGGGATGAAGTTGGGTTTCTCCAACACCAGATTCGCGCCGGTGGGGGCGAAGAAAATCACCGCAGAAAACAGGATCAGGAAGACGCCCACGCCGACCAGATCCTTGACCGTGTAGTACGGATGGAACGGGATCCCGTCCAGCGGGATGCCGGTGGCGGGGTCTTTCTTCTTCTTGATCTCGATGCCGTCAGGATTGTTGGAACCGACTTCGTGCAGCGCCATGAGGTGTAGCACCACCAGCGCCACCAGCACGAAGGGCAGCGCGATGACGTGCAGCGAGAACAGGCGGTTGAGCGTGGCGTCGGCCGGTGCAAAGTCGCCCTGAATCCAGACCTGCAGAGCATGTCCTACGTATGGGATCGTGCCGAACAGCGAAATGATCACCTCTGCGCCCCAATAAGACATGTTGCCCCAGGGCAGCACGTAGCCGCAGAACGCTTCGGCCATCAGGCACAGAAAAATCAGGGTGCCGAAGATCCAGATCAGCTCGCGCGGCTTGCGGTGCGAACCGTAGAGGATGCCGCGGAACATGTGCAGGTACACGACGATGAAGAAGGCCGAGGCGCCGGCGGCATGCATGTAGCGCAGCAGCCAGCCCCACGGCACGTCGCGCATGATGTACTGCACGGAGTCGAACGCCGCGTCGGCGGCCGGCTTGTAGTTCATGGTGAGGAAGATGCCGGTCAGCAACTGATTGACCAGCACCAGCAGCGCGAGCGAGCCGAAGAAATACCAGAAATTGAAATTCTTCGGCGCGTAATACTCGGACAGATGGTCCTTCCACAGCTTGGTCAGCGGGAAGCGGTCGTCGATCCAGCCGAGGAAGCCGGTGGTCTTGTAGGGATTGGGCGTGATCGGCATGGGGTCAGCTCTTCTTGGGGTCTTCGCCGATGATGATCATGGTGTCGCTGGCGTAGCGGTACGGCGGCACCATCATGTTCAGCGGCGCCGGCTGGCTCTGGAACACGCGACCGGAGAGGTCATAGCGCGAGCCGTGGCAGGGGCACAGATACCCGCCCAGCCAATCGGGATCCACGCTCACGTCCGGGTGCTGGGCCTTGAGTTCCGGCATGCAGCCCAGGTGCGTGCACTTGGCGTTCATGACCAGGTATTCCGGCTTGATCGAACGGTGCTCGTTCTTGCAATACTCCGGCTGCTGGGAGTAGTCGCTGTTGGGATCGGCCAGACGCGGCCTGACCTGGGACAGGCTGGCGATCATGTCCTTGGAACGCCGCAGCACCCAGATGTTGAGGCCCTGCCAGACGAAGATGACCTGCTGGCCTTCTTCCAGCTTGCCGATGTCGGCGGCGACCGGCGCGCCGAGCGCCAGCGCCTTGGCGCTGGGTTTGAGGGAAGCGAGAAAAGGCCAGACGGCGGCGACGGCGCCGGCGGCACCGACCACGCTGGTGGCGGCGGTGAGGAAGCGGCGACGGCCGCCATCCACGCCTTCGTTGCTCATGCGAAGTTCTCGAAGATGAAGGAAGCCGGACAACGCGCGCCCGGCGCGGGGCCGGGCGGCGTCGGAACTCGAACATTATAGCGGCCGGGCCGGGCCTCCGTCATCGCCGCCGACGTGGATCGCGACTGAGGTCTCCGACTAGAACTGGTACTTCAGGAAGAACTGGGCGAAGTCGCGATCGGAGAGCACGTTGTAGGCGCCCCCACCCCAATACCAGGTGTAGCCCAGCGTGAAAGACAGCGACTGTTTGTACTGGAACTCGAACAGGCTGTCGAGCTCCTTGCTGCCCTTGACGAAGTTGCCGCCGGGCCCAGGCGAGATGCCGCCGATGTCCTGCTTCCAGATGAAGAACGGCCGGAAGTTGACGGTCGGCAGAATGCTCTCGTAGCGGATCTGGGAAATGATGCGGTAGCCGTAGGACACGCTGGTCGGATAGCCGGCGGGGTCCTGCTGATGCGGGTTGAAGCGCAAACCGTCGGGACCGTTGTAGCACTCGCTGGCCCCGGCGCAGGACATGCGCGAACCGTCGGCACCGGAGCCGTCGGCACCGGCCACCGGGCCGTAGTTGGTGTTCGGTCCCTGCAGCACCAAGCGATCCAGGGGCGGCAGGAACGGCACGTACTCCAGACCGAACTCGCCCAGCAGCAGCACCTGGCTCGCGCCGAAGGGATTGTCGGTGGCGCCGAGCACGCGGGTGAAGCCGAGGTTGAACTGGAATACCTGGAAGCGCTCGTAGCCGCGGATGTAGCAGGGGCTGCTGGTGTTGTACGGGTAATACGGATGGCTGAACTTGTCGAACCCGTAAGCCTTGTCCAGCGCGCTGCCTGGCTGCGGATAGCAGGCCGGGTTTTGGCCGATCGTGCCGCCGCGATAGGGAATGACGAAGTTGGGGAACGAACGGGCGGAACCGTCGATGTGACCGATCAGCAGATCGAAAGTGTCGGGGCTGAGCGTATTGACGTCGCTGGGACCGTACACCGTGGTGCCGCCGTCGCGCGTGAAGCCGACGCCACCGTGCGACCCGATGCAACCGGTCCCCAGCAAACCGCTGCTGTGATCCATGCAGTTGGTGAGCGTAGGTCCGAAAGCGGCAAAGGCCAGATCGTGGGTGTCGATCTGCAGCGGCAGATTGGGGCGATAGGCGACTTCGCCCTGGATCGAGTAATCGCCGACCGTGGTGTTGAAGCTGATGCCGTACAGATCGATTTTGTTCGGGTACTCCAGCATGATCCGCGCGGTGTCGATGCCCAGCGTGTCGGAGGTGGCGAAATTGGACGCGGCGCTGCCGGGATTCAGTAGCGCATGGAACAGCGGCAGGTCCGGGCAGGTGAGCACGAAAGTCACCGGGTCGGTCGCGTCGAGGTGTTGCGCATTGCCCGCCGCGCGCGCGCAGCTCGGATAGGTGGCGAAGAAGCTCGCGTAGGGCAGGCGCGAGTTGTAGCGCATGTAATAGAGCGAGATGTCGGTGCCGTTGTTCAGCCAGTCGGCGTAGTAGTCGAACTTGACCCCGAACTGCCCCCAGGTCCGCGCGTCGAGATCAGGCAGGCGCTTGATCGTCGAAGTACTGTTCGTGATACCGGCCAGCGGGATGTCTTGCGGCGTGCCGCAGGTCTGGTCGCTGTTGGGATAGCAGATGTAAGGATCGAGCGCGGCCTGGCCGAAGCTGGCGTTGATGGATGAACCGGTGTTGTAGGTCCCGATCGGCAGGCTGGAGAAATAAGTACCTGGTGTCTGCGCTTCCACGGGTTTCCATTCGAGCTGGTAGAAGCCCTCGAGGGTGGCGTTTTCGAAAGGATCGAAGCTCAAATCCACCATGTTGATCGGGGTGAAGAATTCCTCTACTTGACCGCCGATGCGGAACACGTTGTTGGCATTGACCGGGTTGGCCTGGTTGAGACTGTTGATCGCCAACGTGGTGCTCTCGCCCCAGTTCACGAGCTGACGTCCGACCTTGAACGAGAGGTGCTTCTCGGTAAACGGAATTGGGATCTTGCCGTAGAAATAGGCATCGAGATACTGCAGGTTGGTCCCAGCCTGCTCCAAGATCGCGCCGTCGGTGCGCTTGCTGCGCACGAAACCGCCGGGCCCGTACACCACGAAGTTGCCGTTACCGTCGGGTTGCCCGTAAGTCCGGTTGTTCAGCAAGGCCGCTTGCAAGACATTGCTGACCAAGCAGCCCGGCCCCAACGGATTGAGCAGGCAACCCGGATTGGTCAAGACCCCCTGCAAAGCGCCGAGCAGGCTTCCGGGAAGCGGAGCGACATGGCGCCCGACCTGCAGGTGATTGGCGGGCGTGATCTCGTTGGGATGGGTTTCGGTGAAGTCGTTGTTGACGAAGTCGTAGAAATACAGCAAGCGGCCGAACAAGCCGAAGTCCCCCCAGGTCAGGGTGAGGTCCGAGGTCACTTTGGCGGGCGCCTGGAACAGATGGTATTTGCGGTAGTTGATGTCGCCCTGGTCGCCATTGATCGAGGCGGTGCCCGGCGCGGCCACCAGCACCTGCGCGGGATAAATCTGATCCCGGAACAAACCCTGGCAGATCTGGTAGGCCCCGTTGGGCCCGCCGCAGACGTTGGGATTGATGTTGCCCTTGCCGACGAGATTTTCGCTGGGCCCCTGCATGCGGATGCCGATGCCGGCGGTCAGGGTGGTGTTGAGCACACCGTTCAAGTCGTTGCCGCCAAAAGTGCCCAAATCGAACTGGATGGCCCAGGCACTGCCGGAAACCAACCCCAGCCCTGCGATGGCCAGGATCAGCCGTGCGATCCCTAAGCGCAGAACGGTCTGCATCGCTCCCCTCCTTCCGGGCGGGCCCAGCGGCCCGCAAGTTCTTGTCAGCTTCTTGTCAGCGCCGCCGTGCGGCGATCTTCGCTTAGTAAAGCGCAGCCGCGCCTGGCTTGCAAGCGAATTCGCGGCGACAACGCGCGTGGCGTCCGGTCGGGCATCGATGGCCCCTGCAAGCTAGAACTGATATTTGAAAAAGAACTGCGCGAAGTCGCGGTCGGAGAGCGTGTTGTACGCGCCGCCGCCCCAGAACCAGGTGTAGCCGAGGCTGAAAGACAGCGCCGACTTGTAGCGC
>JADGHB010000091.1 GCA_019689635.1 Nevskia sp.
GCCTGTGGAATCCCGCCATCCGCCATTCCGCACAGGCCCTCGCCGAACTCGACCCCGCCCACTACGCCAAACGCGAACAGAACGAGGGGGTGTATGAAAGGATCCGCTGAGTCGTGCCGCAGTTTGTTGCACGCTGGTTTGTTCTGCGCCGCGCTGATCCTTGTGGCCAGTTCCGCCCGCGCCGACAAAACGGCGACGGCCAATACTCCCGTGCCCGGTACCACCGTCGTCGGCGAACGCGAGTCTGAGACCGGGCTTTATCTCATGCCCTGGCGTCCGGAACACGCGGATGCGATGGAGCGCCCACCGGGAATTCTCGACGTGCCGGCCGTACCGATCGACGCCGAACGTTTCCGCCGCGAAGACCAGCTGTACAACGCCGGAACCGCCTACCGCGACGCGCAGCTCGATCCGGGCCGCTAAAACTCACCGCGCAGCAGCGACTGGCGCACCAAAGGTTTACATCGCCCGCTCTCTTGCGGAGCGCGCGCCCGACGATGGTTCACGCGTGGCGCTTCCCCCTTCGTGGGACGTTCGCATCGCGCAGGTCAAACCGCGCTGGCATGACGCTTGCTTTTATCGCCTCGTACCTGCGCGATCTTCAGGCGCAGGCAGGTGCAGCGGACAAAGGCGACCGCTGCGAGGACACCGACGTCCACGTTTCCGGCACCGCGGCCGGGCGCGTGGGCGTTTTTTTTGGCCGCGCGGCGCCGACGAAGAACGCCGCATGGCCGAAACCAAAGATCTCAGGGCGAAGTTTTCGCGTGACGAACGACTCAATCGGAGCAAAGTAAGGAGCAAAGTAATGAAAGCATCAGGGAGCAGGCTGGGCGGGCGAATCGCGGTTGCACTGGTGACGGTCGCCGGCCTTTACTGCGCGAACGCCGAATCGGCCGGTTTCTTCAATCTCAACACCGGCAAGGTGTGGCTGACCAACGGCGCGGTGATCACCGACGGCGCCAGCGGTGGCGGCATCAACCCCTGGGCCACGATCGGCGGTATGGAAACCCGCGACGGCATCAACGCCACCGTGCACTACACCTACGCCAACCTGCCGAGCTTCACCCTAAACTCGGTCGGCCTTCTGGTCGGCCTGTGGGACCGCGTGGAGCTCTCCTACGCCTGGGACACGGGTCCGACCGGCAGCACCTACGACACCGTCGGCCTGCTGACCGATACCATCAATCCCTTGTTGCAGAAATTGCAGCCGGTACTCTCGTTGCTCAGTCCGGTTCAACTCGGCTATCTGGGCCAGTTATCGCAGCTCGGGCAACTCGGCAACACCGGGATCGAACCGTTCAACACCCAGGTGGTCATGAATGTGGTTGGACTCAAGATCCGCGTATTCGGTGACGCGATCTACAACTCCGACAACCTGATCCCACAGGTGGCGATCGGCGGTTTCTACAAATGGAACGCCAACAAAGAACTGTTACACACGCTGGGCGCGAGCAAGCGCAAGGACTTTGAAGCCTACATCTCAGCGACCAAGATCTTCTTCCCGATCTCCACGCTGATCAGCGCCACCGGCCGCTATACCTCGGCTAACCAGACCGGACTGGTCGGCTTCGGGGGTCCCGACGGCAACAAGCGCACCTTCCGTGGCGAGTTCTCAGTCGCCTATCTCTTGAACAAGCAAACAGCGCTCGGCGCCGAGTACGCCATGCACAGCAACAATCTCCACGACATCACCCTCGGCGATACCAATGTCACCGGGCTGCTCAACCTGGTCGCCGCGATCCCGGTCGTCAAGCAGGTCGCGGGATCCACCGTCTCGAACCTGGCCGGCACGCTCAGCCAGCATGAAAACGACTGGAAAGACATCTTCTTCGCCTACGCACCGAACAAGAACCTGACTTTCGTGTTCGCCTACGCCATGCTCGGCCAGATCGTGCTGGCCCCGCACAACAACGGCGTCTACATGTCGGTACAGGCCAACTTCTAACCGCCGCAAGGCACCCACCCACCCCTCATCCAAGGAGGCATTCATGAAACCGATCCGTTCCGGCCTGCAAGCATTCGCCATCGGCGTGCTCGCCCTCGCGGCTACCGCGCCCGCTCTGGCCGACAAGGAAGATTTCCCCACTGCGAAGGGAACGACACCGACGATTCCCGGCATCGACAGCGACGCGCTGGCGAAATTCGGCGGCGAGGAAGGCGTGCACAAGTGGGTCGAGGCCTTGTTCTACTACATCATGCTCGACAACCGCATCAACTGGATCTTCGAACGTTTCGGCAACCCGAAGCGCCAGATCGAGCTGAACACCCAACTCGAAACCATGGTGCTCGGCGGCCCGGCGAAGTACCAAGGCGCCAGCATGAGCGCGGCCCACTCGGACCTGCACATCACCCTCACGCAGTTCAATGCGGTGGTCGAGGCGGCCTATAACGCTTGCGAACGCGTCAACACGCCCTACCACGTGTGCAACCAGTTGATCGCCGCGCTGGCGCCGTTCGAGCGCGTGATCGTGACCCGCTGAGACTCCGATTGCCCCTGGCCCACCACCGACACCGAGATCGATGTCTGAACCCGAAAACCCTTCCAGCGCTTGCGCCGGCCCGTTCGAAACGATGGGCCGGCGCTCCTTCCTGCGCACGACGCTGTCCCTGTTGCTGTACGGCTTCGGCGGACGTGCCGCGCGGGCGATGGACAGCGTCTGGACCACCTACCAGACGCCGGAATCCTTCGTCGCCCAGGCCTTCGGCGGCGCAACGCCGCCGGTCAAGTTGCTGGATCTCGACGCCAACCTGCAGGCGCAGATCGGCTCGGTGTTCGGCCACGCCTATCCGCAGTCGCGCCTGCACTATTGGCGCGCCAACGGCCGCAGCGTCTGGATCCTCGACGATGTGGGCAAGGAGGGCTACCAACCGACCACCGCCGGCTTCGCCGTGCAGAATGGCGCGATCGTCTGGGCACGCGTGCTGGTGTACCGCGAATCGCGCGGCGGACAGGTGGCGCAGCCTTCGTTCCTGAACCAGCTCAACGGCGCCCGGCTCAACGGCGCCCAACTCGACCGCAGTGTCACCAACATCTCCGGCGCCACTCTCTCGGTGCTGATGATGCAGCGCATGGCGCGCCTGGCGCTGAAGCTCGACGCACTGGCGCCATGAAGAACATGAACACCAGGATCATTGCCACCGCGAAGGAGGAGTCTCTCGCCATGTCCGAACCGCAGATCGCCGTCGGCGAACCGCAGCGCAGCGCACGGCGTAGCATCGCCGCCGCACATCCCGCCGCCGGCCGCACGGCGGACGCGCACCACGCACACCACGCGCACCGCGCCCCGGCGCGGCCAGCGCGCAACCTGAGCCTCACCTTGCGCGAATGGCACCGGCGTGCCGGCTTGTTCGCCTTCGTCTTCATGGCCTGGCTCGGCGTCAGCGGCGTGCTGCTGAACCAAAGCGCGAGCTGGGGCTTCGACGCGGTGCACGTGCGCTGGTCCTGGCTGATGGCCCTGTACGGCCTGCACGCGCAACCGCCGCACGACGGCTACCTCGCGGCGGGCGATCACTGGCTGGCGACGACGCCCGACGCGACCCTGCTCGACGGCAAGCCGCTGTCGCCGGCCATCCCCAATCCCATCGGCTTCGGCGCCACCAGCGGTGCCGTACCGCCGGTGCTGGCGGTCGCCACGGCGGACAGCCTGGTGCTGCTGAAACCCGACGGTAGCCGTCTCGATGAGCTGCGCGCGCCAATGCTGCCCGTCGGTCACATCCTCCGCATCGGCGTCACGAGCTCGGGTGCGCTGGCGCTCGACGGAGGCGGCACGTTGTATCAGTCCGCCGACGGCGAGACCTGGAGCGCCTTGCCCGCGAACGCCGCCGTGCACTGGTCGCAACCCGAACCGCTTTCCTCTGCGCAGCGCGCGGCGACGCTGCCTTACGCGCGGCCGAGCGTACCGCTGGAACAGGTGTTGATCGACGCGCACAGCGGGCGCCTGTTCGGCCGTTACGGGCCTTACGTGATCGACGCGGCCGGTCTCGCAGCGTTGGCACTGTCGATCAGCGGCATCTGGATGATGTGGCGCACCCGCCAGAACCGCCGGCGCTACGCCTAGGGCGCTGAGCAACGCTGGCGTTCGCCGCGGCGCGCGGGCTAAGCTGGCCCGTGCGCGACGGGCACCTGTCGAAATCCGAGATGAGAAGCTGGCTGCGCCGCCAGGCGCGTCCCTTGTTCAAGCGCGCGTTTCCGGCGATGGGCACGCTGGTCAGCGTGACGCTGGCCCTCGAACACGAGCGCCAGCACGACGCCGCCGAAGCCGCGGTGCTGGCAATCCAGCGCGAGCTCGAAAGCTTCGGCCGCGAGGGCTGGGCCTGGGGAAGCGGCGCGCTCGGCCTGTTCAATCGCCGGCTCGC
>JADGHB010000016.1:0-55000 GCA_019689635.1 Nevskia sp.
GCGGTGGACGGCGAACCGGATGCGGTGACCGTGCGTTGGCGCCCCGAAGTCGCGGTGGGCGTGGTGATGGCCGCGGCCGGCTATCCCGGTGCCGTGCGCAAGGGCGATGTCATCCGCGGTCTGGATGCGGATTTCGGCCCGCGCGCGAAAGTGTTCCACGCCGGCACGGCACAGCGCGGCGACGAGATCGTGACCAGCGGCGGCCGCGTGCTGTGCGTGTGCGGACTGGGCGCGAACACCCGCGCGGCGCAAGGCACGGCCTACGCCGCCGTGGCTAAAATCACCTGGGACGGCGCGCACTACCGCCGCGACATCGGCGCGCGCGCGATCGAACGCGAGGAGCACCGAGCATGAAGCGATATCGATGGGTCCTCGGCCTGCTGCCCTGGTGCGCGACCGCGTTCGCCGCCGCACCGGCGCCACTCGGCCGTCTGGAGCGTGTCGAGATCGAGGATGCGACGCCGATCGTGGTCACGGCGCAGCTCGACGGCCGGCTCGAGCGGACCACGCTCTACGCGTTGGACATCAAATACTTCACCCGCGACGGCCAGACCTGGGTGCGCTTCACGGTAGACAATGGCGACGTGCTGCCGGGCCAGCGTGTGAGTTTGTCGCGGCGCGTGCTGCGCGATCAGGAAATTCGCCTGCGCAACGGCGGCATCGAACATCGTCCGTTGGTGGCGTTGGACTTATGCCTCGGGCAACGGCGGCTGCACACCGAAGTGGATCTGCGCAAACGCCAGGGTTTTACCCCACCGCTGGTCCTGGGCCCGAGCGAACTCGCAAAGCTTCCCCGCATCGATCCGGCGCGCCAGTACACCTCCGATCCGGCCTGCGCGCCACCGACTACCGACGCAGCGGCGAAGAAAAATTGAACGTTATTTGCTTATATCCTTTCCGGCGCGCCCCTGATTCTCGCCGTGCGTGCCCCTAGAATTGCGCTCCGATCCCCTAAAGCGCAGCCGCCGCTCAAACCATGAATGCCACTGCCGCCAGCGCACAGGTATCCGAACTGCTCTCGGCCGCAGGGACGCCTGCGGCCGCGCGCGAGCGGCCGTCCAATAGCGCCGGCCTGTCCGCGGAAGCGATCGCCCACCTCAACGAGCGGTATGCGCCGCTGGACTTCGAGCAGCGTCTGCGTCGCTTGTACCAGGACTTCGCACCGGACAAAGTACTGGTCACCTCTTCGTTCGCCGCGACTTCGGCGTACTTTCTGCACATCATCTCGCGCATCCGGCCCGATCAGCCGATCGCCTTCATCGACACCGGCTACCACTTTCCGGAGACGCTGGCCTACCGCGACTATCTCACCCGGTTGTTCGGCCTCAAGGGGTTCGATCTCAAAGCCGAGGACTGGAAGCATCAGTTCACAACGGACGACAAGACCTACCAGCGCGATCCCGACTTGTGCTGCACCATCAACAAGGTCGAACCGCTGGACGCGATCAAGCCGCGCTACCACGTGTGGGTGTCCAGCCTGATGCGTTGGCAAACCGACGAGCGCGCGAGCATGTCGATCTTCGAGGAGCGTCGCGGCATCATCAAGTTCAATCCGATGATCGACGTGACGCGCGAGCAGCGCGACGCCTACATCCGCGAGCACCGCCTGCCGTTCCACCCGCTGGTGGCGCAGGGTTATTCCTCGATCGGCTGCACGCACTGCACGGTCAAAGGCGAGGGCCGCAGCGGGCGCTGGGTGGGCAAGCCCAAGACCGAGTGCGGGTTGCATTTGTAGTCGCGCCGTATAATGCGCGCACGGCCGTCCGCCGCCCGCGGCGCCGTTTCCACGGTAGCGCAAATGCCCGGCCCCGCGCGGGCGGTGCCGGTGCCGCAGGTTTTTTCGGTTTTCGACGAGGACCCGCAGCGATGACCCAGCAGAAAGCGACCAACGTCCACTGGCACGAAGGAGAGGTGACGCGCGCGGATCGCGCCGCCTTGTTGCGCCAGAAAGGCGCGACGATCTGGTTCACCGGCCTGTCCGGTTCGGGCAAGAGCACGATCGCGGTGGCGCTGGAGAAAGCGCTCTACGAGCGCGGCCATCTCGCTTACCGGCTGGACGGCGACAACGTGCGCATGGGCATCAACAAGAATCTGGGCTTCTCCGCCGAGGACCGCACCGAGAACATCCGCCGCATCGGCGAAGTCGCCAAGCTGTTCGTGGATGCCGGCGTGATCGTGCTGACCAGCTTCATCTCGCCCTACCGCGCCGACCGCGATCTGGTGCGCAAGCTGCACGCCGACGCCGGCATGGACTTCATCGAGGTGTTCGTGGACGCGCCGCTGGAAGTCGCCGAAAGCCGCGACCCGAAAGGCCTGTACAAGAAGGCGCGCGCCGGCCAGATCAAGAACTTCACCGGCATCGACGATCCCTACGAGCCACCGCTCCAGCCCGAGCTGGTGCTGCCAACCCACAAACTCACCCTGGAAGCGGAAGTGCAAACCCTGCTCGAGCTGCTCGACGCGCGCGGCATCGTGCGCAAGGCGTAAAGGAAGACCTGCGATGATCCAGCCCCACGGTTCGACGGCACTGAATCCCCGGTTCGTCCACGACCCCGCACGGCGCGCGGCGCTTGCGCAAGAAGCGCAGACCCTGCCCTCTCTGCTGCTCAACTCCGCCGCCGCGGCCAACGCGGTGATGCTGGGGGCCGGCTATTTCAATCCGCTGACCGGCTACATGAACCTGGCCGACGCGCTGTCGGTGGCGGAAAACCTGCACACGACCTCGGGCCTGTTCTGGCCGGTGCCGATCGTCAACCTCACTCGGGAAACCGGAATCAAACCGGGCACGCGCCTGGCCCTGCGCGACCCGAACGTCGAAGGTCATCCGGTGCTCGCCGTGATGGACGTGCAGGCGGTCGAACCGGTCAGCGACGCGCAGCTTCAGACCATCGTCCAGCAGGTCTTCGGCACGCTGGACGCCCAGCATCCCGGCGTGGCCACCTTCCTGTCGCTCGGCAACACCCTGCTGTCCGGGCCGATCGAGGTGCTGAACTTCAGCTATTTCCAGTCCGAGTTCCCCGACACCTTCCGCACCGCAGTGGAGATCCGCAACGAGATCGCCGCGCGCGGCTGGAAGAAGGTGGTGGCCTTCCAGACCCGCAATCCCATGCACCGCGCGCACGAGGAGTTATGTCGCATGGCGGTGGAACGGCTCAAGGCGGACGGCCTCGTCATCCACATGCTGCTGGGCAAGCTCAAGGAAGGCGACATCCCCGCGCCGGTGCGCGATGCCTGCATCCGCACCATGGTCGAGCATTACTTCCCGAAGAATTCGGTGATGATCACCGGCTACGGTTTCGACATGCTCTACGCGGGTCCGCGCGAGGCGGTGCTGCACGCCGTGTTCCGCCAGAACATGGGCGCGGACTACCTGATCGTGGGTCGCGATCACGCCGGCGTGGGCAACTATTACGGCCCCTTCGATGCGCAGACCATCTTCGACACGAAAGTGCCCAAGGGCGCGCTCCAGATTCAGATCTTCCGCGCCGACAACACCGCCTTCAGCAAGAAGCTCGGCCGCGTGGTGATGATGCGCGAAGCCCCCGACCACACGCCCGAGGATTTCATCACCCTGTCCGGCACCAAGGTGCGGCAGATGCTGGGCCAGGGCATCGCCCCGCCGCCCGAGTTCTCCCGGCCGGAGGTGGCGAAGGTGCTGATGGACTACTACCGGTCGATCGGCGGCTGAGCGCTTGTGAATTTTTCAAGCGCTCAGGCCGGCCAAGGGTGGCCGGACGCGAATCAGGCCCGCAGAAGCTTGATTCGCGGGAGCAAGTCCGGCCGTGGACCGGACTTGCGACGGAAGAAATGCACAAGACGTGCATTTCACAGGCTCTAAGAAACGCACATCGCGCGGCGGTCGCCGCGCCGCGCCATCGCCGCCTAATTGCGTTTCATCGAGTCGAAGAACTCGGCGTTGGTCTTGGTCTGGCGCATGCGATCGAACAACAGTTCCATCGCCGCCAGTTCGTCCATCTGGTGCAGCAGCTTGCGCAGGATCCACACTTTCTGCAGCTCGGCAGGCTCGAGCATCAGCTCTTCCTTGCGCGTGCCGGAGCGGTTGATGTTGATCGCCGGGAACACGCGCTTCTCGGCGATGCGGCGCTCCAGGTGGATTTCCATGTTGCCGGTGCCCTTGAACTCCTCGTAGATGACCTCGTCCATCTTCGAGCCGGTGTCGATCAGGGCGGTGGCGATGATGGTCAGCGAGCCGCCTTCTTCGACGTTGCGCGCGGCGCCGAAGAAGCGCTTGGGCTTCTGCAGGGCGTTGGCGTCCACGCCGCCGGTGAGCACCTTGCCGGACGATGGCGCCACGGTGTTATAGGCGCGCGCCAGACGCGTGATCGAGTCGAGCAGGATCACCACGTCGCGCTTGTGCTCGACCAGGCGCTTGGCCTTCTCGATCACCATTTCCGCGACCTGGACGTGACGGGTGGCCGGCTCGTCGAAGGTGGAGGCCACCACCTCGCCGCGCACCGTGCGCTGCATGTCGGTGACTTCCTCCGGGCGCTCGTCGATCAACAGCACGATCAGGAACACGTCCGGGTAGTTGGCGGCCAGCGACTGGGCGATGTTCTGCAGCATGATGGTCTTGCCGGCCTTGGGCGGCGACACGATCAGGCCGCGCTGGCCTTTGCCGAACGGCGCGATCAGGTCGATGACGCGTGCGGTGATGTCCTCGGTGGTGCCGTTGCCGCGTTCCATCTTGTAGCGCTCTTCGGCGAACAGCGGCGTGAGGTTCTCGAAACTGACTTTCTTCCGACTGACCTCGGGCGGCTCGTAGTTGAGGGTGTCGACCTTGAGCAGCGCGAAGTAGCGTTCGTTGTCCTTGGGCGGGCGCACGCGGCCGGCGATGGTGTCGCCGGTGCGCAGCGCGAAGCGACGGATCTGGCTCGGCGAGATATAGACGTCGTCGGGGCCGGCGAGATAGCTGGAATCGGGTCCGCGTAGAAAGCCGTAACCGTCGGGCATGATTTCCAGCACGCCTTCCGCGTAGATGTGGTCGCCGCGCCGGGCGGCGGCGCGCAGGAGCTGGAACACCACGTCCTGCTTCTTGGCGCGAGCGATGTTCTCCAGACCCAGGCTTTCGGCCATTTCCAGCAGCTCGGCCGCGCTCTTGCGCTTGAGCTCGGCGATGTGGACGACCCGGGGCGGCTCCTGCGGTTTGGCTTCCGCCTCCGCGGCCACGGTAGCGCCGCCGTTTTCCTCCTCTACCACCACTTCTTCCGCGCCCGGTGGCAGTTCGCGCTTGCGCGCCACCGGCGTGGCGCCCGGCGGCAATGCGTCTGCCGAGGCTTCGGCGGCTTCCGTTTCGGCTTCCGCCTCGTCCACGTCCGCGGGCGGGCGGGCGTTGCCGAGGTAGTTGCCGTTGGGGCTGCCGTTGTTCGGGCCGTTGTTGTGACCGTTGGAATATTGCGGGCGGCGGCGATGTTTGATCATGAAAAAGTTCGGCGAAGTTTAGGCGGCGGTCGCCAGATGCGGCTGCACGAAGGACGCCAGTTGCGCCTTGTGCACGGCCCCGACCTGGGTGGCGACGGCTTGCCCGTTCTTGAACAGGATCAGGGTGGGGATGCCGCGGATGGAAAATTTCGGCGGCGTTTCGGGGTTCTCGTCGACGTTGAGCTTGACGACCTTGAGCCGGCCCGCCGTTTCCTGTGCGAGCTGCTCCAGCACCGGCGCGATCATGCGGCATGGGCCGCACCACTCGGCCCAGAAATCGACCAGCACCGGCAAGGGGCTCTTGAGCACGTCCTGCTCGAAGCTGGCGTCGGTCACGGCTGAGATGTGTTCGCTCATGTGCGGCTCCGGTTGAGTTGGGCGCGCGCAGCGCCGGTGCGTCTAAGGTTGGGATGCACGCGCGGCGAATCAATGCGCATGCCGGGTCGATCTGACTTAAAATACTGGAAGAGTTTCGCGGGTCGGCGTGCGTCGCTGCGCGATACTCTGCGCCGCAGCCGTCAGGTTAGGCTTATTTCAATCCAACTCAAGAGCAAATGCAAGCCTCGCCCGAACCCGCCTCATCCTCGCCCGGCGCTGCGCGACATTTGAGTGACGTCCCTTTCTCCGAGCTTCCATTGCATCCCGCCCTGCAGACGGCGCTGGCCGAGCTGGGCTTCTCTCACTGCACGCCGATCCAGGCCGCGACCCTGCCCCTGGCGCTGGAAGGCGCCGACCTCGCCGGTCAGGCACAGACCGGCACCGGCAAGACCGCGGCCTTCCTACTGGCGACCTTTCACCACCTGCTGACTCAGCCGCGGCTGGTGCCCGCCGACGACGTGTGCCGGCCGCGCGCCTACATTCTGGCGCCGACGCGCGAGCTGGCCCTGCAAATCCATCAGGACGCCAAAGCGCTGGGCAGATACAGCGGCCTGCGCATGGCATGCATCTACGGCGGCACCGGCTACGAGGCGCAGAAGCAGGCCTTGGCCGAGCGCCCCGAGATCCTCATCGGGACGCCGGGGCGGATGATCGATTTCTTCAAGCAGGGTTTATACCGGCTCAACGGCGTCGAGGTGTTGGTGCTGGACGAAGCCGACCGCATGTTCGATCTCGGCTTCATCGCCGACATCCGTTACCTGCTGCGGCGCATGCCCAAACCCGGCGCGCGGCAAAACTACCTGTTCTCGGCCACGCTCTCGCACCGCGTGCTGGAGCTGGCCTACGAGCACATGAACAACCCGCGGCGCATCGAGATCGAACCGGAACAGGTCACGGCCGCGCGCGTGCGCCAGTCGCTGATCCACGTCGCCAACGAGGAAAAGCTGCCGCTGCTGATCGGCCTTCTGCACCACTATGCGCCGCGCCGCACCTTGATCTTCGTCAACACCAAGCGCGGCGCCGAGGAAGTGGCGGCGGCCCTCACGGCCAACGGCTACCGGGCCGGGCTGCTCTCCGGCGACGTGCCGCAGAACAAGCGCGAGCGGCTGCTGGGCGAGTTCAAGCTCGGCAAACTGCCGGTGCTGGTGGCCACCGACGTCGCGGCGCGCGGCCTGCACATTCCCGACGTTTCCCACGTCATCAACTACGACTTGCCGCAGGATCCGGAGGATTACGTCCATCGCATCGGTCGCACCGCGCGCGCCGGCGCCGCGGGCGACGCGATCTCGCTGTGCTGCGAGACCTATGTCTATTCCCTGCCGGACATCGAAAAGCTGATCGGCCAGCGCATTCCGACGCAGCCGCTGACTCCGGAGCTGATGCCGCCCACCTACGTGGAACCGACGCGCATGCGCCGCGAACGCCGCACCCCTCAGACGCGCGCTGGCGGGCGAGCGCGCGCGCACCGCGGGCGACGCTGAGAGCTTGTGATTTTTTCAAGCTCTCAGGCCGGCCAAGGAGGGTCGGACGCGAATCAGGCCCGCAAGGGCTTGATTCGCGGGAGCAAGTCCGGGCGTGGACCGGACTTGCGACGGAAGAAATGCACAGGACGTGCATTTCTTCACAGGCTCTGAGCGTCGCCGGTCATGCGACTGGCAGCAAGTGCGCCAGGCTGTCCACTGCCACGAAGTTCTCGATCGCCTGCCGCGGCTGCCTGCTGTCCGGCCGAAGAATGGCGAGCAGCGTACCGAAATCGCAAGCGCGCGCATTCTCCAGCACCGCCAGGCTGTCGTCGGCGAACAGCGCGCGGCTCGGGTCGAAAGGGTGCCGCGCGCGCAGCGCCGGCCAGAACGCGGGATCCTCCTTGGGACAGCCGAGGTCGTGGGCGCAGATCACGCGCTCGAAGAACGCGCCGAGCCCGGTGTGCTCCAGCTTGAGCCGCCAGCTTTTGTCGTGGGCATTGGTGACCAGCCACAGACGGCGGCCGCTGGCGCGCACCGCTTCGAGGAATTCCCGCGCGCCCGGCAAGGGCGCGATGCGGCCGCGCACCTCGGCCTTGAGCGCCGGCAGATCCAGGCCGGTGAGTCGGCTCCAGTGGTCGAGGCAGTACCATTCCAACCGACCCCGCAGATCGCGAAAATGCGGCGCCAGCCGCGCGCGCGCCTCGGGCAGCGGCAGCGCTTGCGACCGTGCATAGTGCGCGGGCACCAGCTCGGTCCAGAAATAATTGTCGAAGGCGAGGTCGAGCACCGTGCCGTCCATGTCCAGCAGCACGTGTTCGGTGCGCGACCAATCCACCCAAGCCTGGCGGGCCATGCGGTTATCATACGTCGGGAAAAAACCGCAAGACGCCCGACGTGAAATCCCGGATGCCAGCGCTGGACGAGGTTCTCGACATCGCGCACGAAGCCGGCCGCGCCATCCTCGAGATCTACAACACTTCCGACTTCGCGGTCACGCGCAAAGACGACGACACGCCGCTGACCCAGGCCGATCTCGCCGCGCATCGATTGATCCTCGAAAGGCTCGCGGCGCTCGAACCCCGGCTGCCCTGCCTGTCGGAAGAGTCGGCGCAGATTCCCTACGGCGTGCGCCGCGGCTGGACGCGCTACTGGCTGGTCGATCCGCTGGACGGCACCAAGGAATTCGTCAAGCGCAACGGCGAGTTCACCGTCAACATCGCGCTCGTCGAGGACGGGCTGCCCACCCTGGGCGTGGTGCACGCCCCGGCGTTGGCGCTTTCCTATCTCGCGGCCCGCGGCGTCGGGGCGTTCCGCGAGGCCGACGGCGAGCGCCAAGCGATCCGCACGCGCCGCACGCCGCAACGCCCGGCGCTGGTGGTGAGCAAGTCGCATCGCGACGCGGCACTCGACGCCTTCCTCGCGCGCCTGCCGCCGCACGACGCGCTCAGCCGCGGCAGTTCGCTCAAGTTCTGCCTGGTCGCGGAAGGCAGCGCCGATTTCTATCCGCGCACCGGCCCCACTTCGGAATGGGACACCGCCGCCGGCCAGTGCATCGCCGAATGCGCCGGCGCGCAAGTGCTGACCTTGCCGGACTGGCAGCCGCTGCGTTACAACCGCAAGGACTCGCTGATCAACCCGAACTTCGCGGTGATCGGCGATCCCGCCTACGGCTGGCGCGAGCGGCTGGGCGCGGCGGCCGGATGAGCCGGTCCTATTCCGCGCGCGTGCGCGCCGCTTTGCGCACGCTGGGCGCACCGGCGAACCTGGTGGAAACGCGGGGCCTGCCGCTGCACGTGGAGGCGCGCAGCCTGCGCTGCGTGGGACTGGGCAGCGACGGCCGCGACAAGTTCCTGGCGCCGGCGGCCGCGCGCGCCTGGCTGGCGCTGCGCGCCGCCGCGCAAGCCGAGGATGTGGAGCTGCTGTTGGTCTCGGCCTTCCGCAGCTTCGATTTTCAGTTTGCGCTGATCCGCCGCAAGCTCCAACAGGGGCGCAGCCTCGAGGAGGTGCTGGGCGTCAACGCACCCCCCGGATGCAGCGAGCACCACAGCGGCCGCGCCGTGGACATCGGCACGCGCGACTGCGAGCCGCTCGCAGAGGATTTCGAGAACACGCCCGCCTTCGCCTGGCTGCAAGGCAACGCCGCGCGATTCGGCTTTGCGCTTTCCTATCCGCGCGGAAACCGCTATGGGTTCCTCTACGAACCCTGGCACTGGTGTTGGCAGCCGGGCGAAAAAATCCCTTGAATCGGGTTAAGCGATGCACGCATCGACCGGCACTTCGGAAAAATCCCGCGCATGCGGATGGGCGGGCGCCGCCACGGCACCGTCGCCCGCGCGCAAGAGCTGGCAAGTCCGCAGACCCGCGGCGCGCGCGGCCTCGAGTTCGGCGCCGACATCGGACAAAAACAGGGTCTCCTCGCCGGCCAGATCGATCTCGCGCAGGATCGCGCGGTAGGACTCCGGCTCGCGCTTGGCGCCGATGCGGGTGTCGAAATAGCCGGAGAACAGCGGCGTGAGGTCGCCGTAATCGGTGTGGCCGAAAATCAGCTTCTGCGCCTCCACCGAACCCGAGGAATACACGTAGAGCCGCATGCCTTGCGCATGCCAGCGGCGCAGGTATTCCGGCGTGTCGGGATAGACGTGGCCCTTCAGTTCGCCGGCGGCATAGCCTTGCGCCCAGATCATGCCCTGCAGCGCTTTCAGCGGCGTGGCCTTGCGGTCTTCGTCGATCCAGCGCGCGAGCACCTCGGCGGCGTCTTCCCAGGTCAACGGCCGGCCCTCCAGGCGCGCGGTTTCGTGCAGCAGGGCGGCCACTTCGGGCGCGCCGGCAGACTGCCGCAGGAATTCGCGCAGATGCGCCTTGGCGTAGGGGAAAAGCGTCTTGTGGACGAAGTCGATCGACGAGGTGGTGCCCTCGATGTCCGTCACGATGGCTCGGATCGGCATGGCGGAATTCATCGTGCGCGCACGGGCGGCCCGCCTGCGCCGGCCGGGTGCACGCGTGCCCTATGCTTATGCCGCCTGCGGCAGGTAGTGCGGCGCTTCCAGGCGCGGGAAGCGGTCGGCGATCTTGTCGCCGGTGTAGTTCGCGACCCAGCCTTCCGGCGTGGTGAACAGCCGGATGCACTTCAGGTGCGGCCGCGGCCCCATGTCGAACCAGTGGCGCACCTGGGCCGGCACGGAGATCAGATCGCCCTGCTGGCACAGCACGCTATAAACGCGGCCGTTGGCGCGGATGTTGAACAGGCCCTGGCCTTCGACGAAGAAGCGCACTTCGAATTCTTCGTGCGTATGCTCGTGCAGGAATTTGTCGCGCAGCGCCTCGCGCTGCGGGTGATCGGCGTTCATGCTGATCACGTCCACCGAGCGGAAGCCGTACTGGTTCATCAGACGATTGACCGATTCGCGGTAAGCCTCGATCACCTCGTCCTGCGTCGCCTGGGCATCGAGCTGGCGGCTGGCCGCCCAGCGCTCGAACAGGACGCCGATCCCGGCCAGCTGGCTGCGGATTTCCTCGAAACCGGCGTAGCGGGCCAGCGGCCGCCCGGACTCTTCGTAAACGCGCAATTCGCTCATGGTCTGAACCCTCCGCTCCGCAATTCGCATTCGAACATGAATTCCAGCGCTTCGACGCGATGCCGCGCCTGCGCCACGCTCTCGCCCCAGGCGTAAAGCCCGTGACCGGCGACCAGGTAAGCCGCCGCGCCAGCCGAACGCAGGCGCGCTTCCACGCGCGCCGCCAGGCGCGCGATGTCCTGGTCGTTGTCGAATACCGGGATCGCCACGGCCGCGTCGGGCGGCGGCGAACCCGGCAGCAGCTTCAGCAATTCGTATCCGCTCAGCACCACGCATTCCTCGCGCCTGGACAAGGCCGCCCGGGACAAAACCGTGTTCGCCACCGTGTGCACGTGGAGCACCGCGCCGATCGCCGCATCGAAACGGTAGAGCTGCACGTGCAAACCGGTTTCGTAGGACGGCCTGGACGCGCGCGACTGCGATCGTCCCTCCAGATCGACGACCAGGAAATCCTCGCGCTGCAGCTCGCCCTTGTGCACCCCGGAGGCCGTGATCAATACCTGATCCGACGCCAGGCGCGCCGAAAAGTTTCCGCCGGTGGCCGGCACCCAGCCGCGGCCATGGAAAAACGCGCCCGCGGCAATGAGCGCGTCGGCGAGCGCCTGGCGGCGCAGGATTCCGGCATCGGCTGGGCGGTCCATCTCCTCCGGCCCGATCAGGTCATGGCAGGGCTTATTTTTAGCCCGCTCGTGTTGCAAAAGCATGCTGCGCTGCAAAGCGCGCGACGGCGGGAAAAACGAAAGCCCGCCGAGGCGGGCCCGCGCGCAAGCCGCACGGGTCTATTTGATCTTGGCTTCCTTGAACAGCACGTGCTTGCGCACCACCGGATCGTACTTCTTGAATTCCAGCTTGTCCGGCGTGTTCTTCTTGTTCTTGGTCGTGGTGTAGTAAAAACCGGTGTCGGCGGTCGACACCAGTTTGATCTTTTCGCGTTCCTTTTTCTTGGCCATGCCGCCGCTCCGAGTCCCTCAGACCTTCTCGCCGCGGGCGCGCAGCTCGGCCACCACCGCGTCCAGACCCTTCTTGTCGATGACCCGCAGTCCGTGCTTGGACACGCGCAGGCTCACGAAGCGCTTTTCGCTCTCCAGCCAGAAGCGGTGGGTGTGCAGGTTGGGCAAAAAGCGCCGCCGCCGCTTGTTGTTGGCGTGCGACACGGTGTTGCCGACCAGGGGCTTTTTGCCGGTGACTTGACAGATTCTGGACATGGGACAATCCGCGAGTGCTCCGCGAAAGGGCGTGAATGATAGCGGTGCGTACCGGCCAAGGCAAGGCGGATGCGGCCCGGACCAGGTTTTACAGCCAGCCGTGCTCGGCGAACGAGGCGGGTTCGCCCTCGCCGATGACGAAATGGTCGAGCACGCGCACCTCCACCAGCGCCAGGGCATCCTTGAGCCGTTGAGTCAGGGCGCGGTCGGCCGCGCTCGGCTCGGCCACGCCGGAAGGATGGTTGTGGGCGAAGATCACCGCGCCGGCGTTGTAACGCAGGGCGGTCTTGACCACTTCGCGCGGATAAACGCTGGCGGCGTTGAGCGTGCCGGTGGCCAGCACCTCGAAACCCAGCACGCGGTGTTGCGTGTCCAGGAACACCGCGGCGAACGTCTCGTGTTCCAGATCGCGCAGGCGGCCGATCAGGTAGGCGCGCGCGGCCCGGGGATCGGACAGCGGCGTTTTGCGCGGCAGCGCCTCGGCCAGGTGACGGCGCGCGATCTCCAGCACCGCCTGCATCTGCACGTACTTGGCGCGGCCCAATCCCTTGGCGGCGCAGAACTCGTCTTCAGCGGCGGACAGCAGCTTGCGCAGGCCGCCGAACCGGGCGAGCAGTTCGCGCGCGAGGTCCACTGCGGATTTTCCGGCCACGCCGGTGCGCAGGAAGATCGCCAGCAATTCGGCATCGGACAGCGCCGCCGCGCCGCGCGCCAGCAGTTTCTCGCGCGGCCGTTCGTCTTCCGGCCAGTCCTTGATCCTCATTCTTGCAGGAGGGGCGGCAGCGGACAATGGAGCGAGGCGCAGATCGCGCGCAACAGCTCGGCCTCCTCCACCGTGACCGCGCCGTCCGCGGCGACGGTCGCGGCGAGCGCTTCGAGCAGCGCGGCTTTGTCGGCCGGGCGCAGCGCGTCCAAGGCGCCGAGCGCGGCATCGAGGCGGGACGCCCAATCCGCCGCCGGCGGAACGAAGGCGGGCGGCGGCCGCAAGGCCAGCCGCTGCGCGCCCGCCGCGAACGCGCGCGCGGCGGCCTGAGCGTCGGTCTGCTGACCGAAATGCGCCAACACCGACAGCGTCAGACCGACCGGTTCCGCCAGTTCCGCGAGCGCGCGCATCCCGGCGACCCGCGCGGTGGCGGGCCGCAGGATTTCCCCGATCTGCATGCGCAGCAAGCGCGCCAGACAGTATTCGAACACGGCCAGGCGACCGTCGGCCTGGATCAAGGCGGTGAGGGTCTCGAGCAAGCGCGCCAGCTCCGGCCGTGCCAGCCGGCGCAGGCTGGGCAGCGCGATGGAGGCCAGCGGCAGACGCTGCGCGGGATGCAGTTCCGAGAGCCTGGGCCAGAGCGCGGCGACCTCGCTCGCGCGCGCCGCGCCATAATCCCGGACGATGCGCGCAAGCTGGGTTTGGCGCACCTCGGCTGCCGGCTCGAGCAGCAGGGCAAAGAGCAGGCTGGCGGCTCGCTCGGGATCGCGCGCCGCCGCCAGCAGCGATTCCGGCAAGGCGGCGTGCAGGGCGGCGGCGGCATCGTAATGCGCCTGCTGCGGCTGTCCCGCCGTCGCGGCCAGCAGGGCCGGCGCCAGCGTGACGGGGGCGGTGCGGGCGGCGAACGAAGGCGGCGGCGCGCGTTCTTCGTCTTCGGGCCGGTAATCGGAGGCATTCCAGCGCCGAGCCAGCGGTTCGAGCTGGCGCGGATCGAAATCCGGCTCGAGCCGCTTGATCCGCTCGAGCAGCGGCGGATGCGTGGCGAACAGGGCGGAATAGCCGACCCCGTCGCCGAACAGCATGTGCGAGACTTCTTCGGCGTGGGATTCCTGCAGCTTCGAGCCGGCCTCGAGCGCGTAGAGCTTTTTCAAGGCTCCGGCGATACCCGCGGTCTGCCGGGTGAACTGCACGGCCGAGGAATCCGCCAGAAGCTCGCGCGCGCGCGAGACGCTGGCCTTGATCAGCCGGCCGAAGAACACGCCGATGTAGCCGAGCACCAATACGGCGAAAGCGATCATCACGACCGCGCCGGCGCCCTTGTCGTCGCGCCCGCCGCGCGGCCCATAGATCAGCACCCGTTGGGCGATCAAGGCCAGGACCAGAATGCCGAAGATCATCCCCATCAGGCGGAGGTTGAGCCGCATGTCGCCATTGAGGATATGGGAAAACTCGTGCGCCACCACGCCCTGCAGCTCGTCGCGGGTCAGCTTGTCCAGCGCGCCGCGGGTGACGGTGACGACGGCGTTGGCCGGAGTGAAGCCCGCGGCGAAAGCGTTGATCCCCGGTTCCTGCTCCAACACGTAGATCTGGGGCACCGGCACGCCGCAGGCGATCGCCACCTCCTCCACCACGTTGCGCAGCTTGCGGTGCTTGAAGTCCGCGGTATCCGGCGGCACCAGCGTCGCGCCGAGCTCGCGCGCCACGGCTACGCCGCCGCCGGCGGCCAGCACGGCGATGCGATAGAGGCTCGCCAGGCCGATCACGGTCAGGACGATCAGCGAGGTCCAGATCAGAACCGGGGCCGCCGCGACGGGGCCGCCGTCCGGCGCCTGGTTGCCGGCGCGCACCGCGATCAATACCACCAGGTCCACCGCCGCGACGATGGCCGCGACCGCCAGCAAGAACAGCAGCACCAGCCCGGCGGAGCGGCGGCGCGCCTGAGCCTGTTGCTCGAAAAAGTTCACTCGAACCGGTCCTCGCGGCCGGGGGTCCGCCAACTCCTGGCGCGGATGACGGCCGCGTTCAAAGAGGAATCAAGTGAACGATACCTTCGGCGCCTGGCGCGCCTCGGGCTTTTCGATGTCCAGGGGCTGGGCGGCTGCGAAGTTGAACAGGTTGGCCACGAAGCTGTTGGGAAACACCTCGCGCCGGTTGTTGTAGGACATCACCGCGTCGTTGTACGCCTGGCGCGCAAAGGCCACGCGATTTTCCGTCGAAGTGAGTTCCTCGGACAGCTGCATCATGTTCTGGTTGGCCTTGAGGTCGGGATAAGCCTCCGCCACCATCATCAGGCGGCCGAGCGCGCCGCCGAGCGCGGTTTCCGCGGCCCCGAGCTGCTGCATCGCCTGCGGATCGCCGGGCTTGGCCTTGGCCGCGGCCAGCCCCGCGACGGCCGCACCACGGGCCGCCACCACCGCTTCCAGCGTCTCGCGCTCGTGTTTGAGGTAGCCCTTGGCGGTCTCGACCAGGTTGGGGATCAGGTCGTAGCGCCGCTGCAGCTGCACGTCGATCTGCGCGAACGCGTTCTTGTAGGCGTTGCGCGAGGTGACCAGGCCGTTGTAGATCGAGACCAGGTACACGAGCAGCACCGCCACAACCGCCAAAACGATCCAGCCCATGTCTGCACTCCCTTGGGAAGACGTCCAAACTTAGCACCAAACGCGGCGCCCGAGCGGGCACCCGTCACGCAAGATAGAATCCTGTCATGTCGGAAACGAGAACGCCCGGCGCCGCGCCGCCGCGCATTTTGCTGGGAGTCACCGGCGGCATTGCCGCGTATAAGTCGGCCGAACTGGCGCGGACGCTGGTCAAGCGCGGCGCCCAGGTGCAGGTGGTGATGACGGCGGCCGCGAAGCGCTTCGTCGGCCCGACCACCTTCCAGGCCCTGACCGGACATCCGGTGCGCGACGAGCTGTGGGATCCGCAGGCCGAGGCGGCCATGGGCCACATCGAACTGGCGCGCTGGCCGGACGCCATCCTGATCGCGCCGGCCTCGGCCGACTTTCTGGCGCGACTCGCCACCGGACTGGCCGACGACTTGTTGACGACGCTGTGCCTGGCCAGCGACAAGCCCATGTTCGCCGCGCCCGCGATGAATCGGCTGATGTGGGCCAACCCCGCCACCCAGGACAACCTGGCGCGGTTGCGCGCGCGCGGGCTGCGCGTGCTCGGCCCCGACTCCGGCGCGCAGGCCTGCGGCGAAAGCGGCGAAGGCCGCATGTCCGAGCCGGAGAGCATCGCGGACGAAGTGCTGGCCGCGTGTTCCGGACCGCGGCCATTGCACGGCGTCACCGCCGTGGTCACCGCCGGCCCGACCCGCGAACCGATCGATCCGGTGCGTTTCATCGGCAACCGCTCCTCCGGCAAACAAGGGTACGCGCTGGCGCAAGCGCTGGCGGAACTCGGCACCACGGTCACCCTGGTGTCCGGACCAACAGGGCTCGAGCCGCCCGCCGGCGTGCGGCGCGTCGCGGTCGAGACCGCACAGCAGATGCTGGACGCCACGCTCGCGGCGCTGCCCGGCGCCGAACTCCTCGTGGGCGCCGCTGCGGTTGCCGATTACCGCCCGGAAGCGCCAGCGCCCCAGAAGATCAAGAAGAACGCCGCGACCCTGGAACTCAGACTGACCCGCAATCCCGACATTCTCGCCGAGGCGCGCGCGCGTTTCCCGGACCTCTTCATCGTCGGCTTCGCCGCGGAAACGGAACAGCTCGCCCAGCATGCGCAGGACAAACTGACGCGCAAAAAACTCGATCTCGTGGCCGCGAACTGGGTCGGCGACGGCCAGGCCTTCGAAACCGAGGACAACGCCCTGCACGTTTACTGGAAGAACGCCGGCGAACGCAAACTCGGGCCCGGCCCGAAGCTCGCGGTGGCCCGCGAGCTCGCGTCGCTCATCGCCCAACGACTGCGCGAGAAAAAATCCGCCTCGGTGGGAAGTCGCTGACATGAACCGCATCCAGCTCAAGGTGCTCGACCCGCGCATCGGCCGCGACTGGCCTTTGCCCACCTATGCCACGGAAGGTTCGGCGGGACTCGATCTGCGCGCCATGCTGGACGCGCCGCTGAGCCTCGTGCCCGGCGCCACGGCCCTGCTGGGCACGGGGCTGGCCATCCACATCGGCGATCCGCAGCTCGCCGCGGTGATCCTGCCGCGCTCGGGGCTCGGCCACAAGCACGGGATCGTGCTCGGCAACCTGGTGGGTTTGATCGATTCCGACTACCAGGGCGAGCTGATGGTGTCGTGCTGGAACCGCGGGCGCGAAACGTTCACCGTACAGCCCGGCGAGCGCATCGCCCAGCTCGTGTTCGTGCCGGTGGCGCGCGCGGAGTTCGAGCTGGTGGACGAGTTCGCCGCCAGCCCGCGCGGGGCCGGTGGCTTCGGCCATACCGGGCGTCATTGAAGCGCGAGTTCTCGTGGAAAACGCACACCGCCCGCCCGCAAGCCGCATCCAAATGCCGATCGACTCCAAACGCGCGGTCCTGGTCGCACGCATCGTCACCGAGGCCTTGCCCTACATCCGCCGCTACGCGGGCAAGACCATCGTCATCAAGTACGGCGGCAACGCCATGACCGAGGCGCGCCTCAAACAGGGGTTCGCCCGCGACGTGGCGCTGATGAAGGCGGTGGGCATGAAGCCGGTGATCGTGCACGGCGGCGGCCCGCAGATCGGGGCCCTGCTCGCGCGGCTGGGCAAGGAGAGCCGCTTCGTCGAGGGCATGCGCGTGACCGATGCGGAAACCATGGACGTGGTGCAGATGGTGCTCGGCGGCCTGGTCAACAAGGAGATCGTCAACCTCATCAATCAGCAGGGCGGCAAGGCCGTGGGGCTGTCGGGCAAGGACGGCGCGCTGATCCGCGCGCGCAAGATGGTCCTGAACAGCAACAAGCCGGAGGCCTCCGCGCCGGAGATCATCGACCTGGGTCACGTCGGCGAAGTCGAGTCCATCGATCCGGCGCTGGTGAAGGTGCTGGACGACGACGACTTCATCCCGGTCATCGCGCCGATCGGCGTGGGCGCGGACGGCGCTTCCTACAACATCAACGCCGATCTGGTGGCCGGCAAGCTCGCCGCGGTGCTGGGCGCCGAAAAACTGATGCTGCTCACCAACGTGCAAGGCGTGATGGACAAGCAAGGCGCGGTCTTGACCGGCTTGACGAGCGCCCAGGTGGACGCGCTGATCGCCGACGGCACCATCAGCGGCGGCATGTTGCCCAAGGTCCGCTGCGCGCTGGACGCGGTGCGTTCGGGCGTCAAGTCGGCGGTCATCGTGGACGGCCGCGTGGAACACGCCGTGCTGCTGGAGCTGTTCACCGACGAAGGCGTCGGCACCTTGATCCGCGGCTAACGCTCATTTCCGGAATTTGATGTTGCAACCCAGGCTGGGCTTTTGATCGGCCGGTACGGGTTGGCCCGCGAGCAGCGCCTCGAGCGCCGCGCGCAGGTCGCGTCCGGTCACCGGTTTGTTGTTGCCCGGCGTGGATTCGTCCAGCCGGCCGCGATAAACCAGTCGCAGCGCGCCGTCGAACACGTAGAAATCGGGCGTGCACGCCGCCTGGTAGGCGCGCGCCACTTCCTGCGTCTCGTCGTAGAGATAGGGGAAGGGATAGCCCAGCCGCTGCGCGACTTCCTTCATCTTGTCCGGCGCATCTTCCGGATAGCTTTCCGCGTCGTTGCTGGAAATGGCAATGAAGGCCACGCCCTTGGGCTGGTAGTCCCTGGCCAGTCGCACCAGCTCGTGCTGCACGTGCTTGACGTAAGGACAGTGATTGCAGATGAACATCACCACCGTCGCTTTGTCCGACTTGAGCTGTTCCAGGCTCAAGGTCTGGCCGCTGATCGTATCGGGCAACGCGAAGGCGGGCGCGGAGGTGCCCAGCGGCAACATGGTCGAGGCGGTCTGTACCATCGCGAACTCCGTGAATCACCTGAGCTTGAAATCCTGACGGCGCATTTTAGCCGGCGGTTCCGCGCACGGCCGCCCAAAGGTGCACGCGGCGGCGGCTTCACTTAGACTATCCGCCTATCCGTATAAACAGATGAGAGAGCCGTCGATGTCGACCCACGAATACCTGTTCACCTCCGAATCCGTCTCCGAGGGCCATCCCGACAAGATGGCCGACCAGATCTCCGACGCGGTGCTGGACGCGATCCTGGCGCGCGACAAGCACGCCCACGTGGCCTGCGAAACGCTGGTCAAGACCGGCGTGGCGATCATCGCCGGCGAGGTCACCACCAGCGCCTGGGTGGACCTCGAGGAACTGGTGCGCAGGGTCATCACCGGCATCGGTTACGACTCCTCGCGGGTGGGTTTCGACGGGGCCACCTGCGGCGTGCTCAACATCATCGGCAAGCAAAGCGTGGACATCGCCCAGGGCGTGAACCGGGCCAAGCCGGAAGACCAAGGCGCGGGCGACCAGGGCTTGATGTTCGGCTACGCCAGCAACGAAACGGACGTGCTGATGCCGGCGCCGATCTGCTACGCCCACCGCCTGGTCGAGCGCCAGGCCGAAGTGCGCAAGTCCAAGCTCTTGCCCTGGCTGCGGCCGGACGCCAAATCGCAGGTCACGCTGCGCTACAAGGACGGCAAGCCGGTCGGCATCGACGCCATCGTGCTCTCCACCCAGCACGATCCGGACGTGAAGCAATCCGACATCCGCGAAGCGGTGATGGAGCTGATCATCAAGCACGTGCTGCCCCGCGACTGGCTGGCGAATTGCCCCAAGGACGCCATCCACATCAATCCCACCGGCAGTTTCGTCATCGGCGGCCCGGTCGGCGACTGCGGTCTGACCGGCCGCAAGATCATCGTGGACACCTACGGCGGTTATGCGCGCCACGGCGGCGGAGCCTTCTCCGGCAAGGATCCGTCGAAAGTCGACCGCAGTGCTGCCTATGTGGCGCGTTACGTGGCCAAGAACGTGGTTGCCGCCGGGCTGGCGGACCGCTGCGAGATCCAGATTTCCTACGCCATCGGCGTCGCGCAGCCGACTTCCATTTACGTCACCACCTTTGGCACCGGCAAAATCCCGGACCAAAAGATCGAGCAGCTCGTGCGCCGGCACTTCGACCTGCGCCCTTATGCCATCACGCGCATGCTCGACCTGCTGCACCCCATGTACCAGGCCACCGCCGCCTACGGTCACTTCGGCCGCCAGCCGGTGGAAATGAACTACGAGTACGAAGAAACCGAGAACGGCCGCAAGGTGAAGAAGCGGGAAACGTTCACCGCGTTCACCTGGGAACGCACCGACAAAGCCGCCGCGCTCGCCGCCGATGCCGGCCTGAAGACCGCCGCCGCCGCATAAGGAGATCGACGTGAACGCACAAGTGGCCTCGCTCAAGACCGCCGCGGATTTCAAAGTCCGCGACCTCGCGCTGGCCGAACTCGGCCGCAAGCGCATCCGCATGGCCGAGGCGGAAATGCCCGGCCTGATGGCGATCCGCGCCAAGTACGCGCCGGCCAAGCCGCTGGCCGGCGTGCGCGTCACCGGCTCGCTGCACATGACCAAGGAAACCGCGGTCCTCATCGAAACCTTGACCGCGCTCGGCGCCTCGGTGCGCTGGGCGAGCTGCAACATCTTCTCGACCCAGGACGACGCCGCCGCGGCCATCGCCAGCGCCGGCATTCCCGTGTTCGCCTGGAAGGGCGAGACTTTGGAAGAGTACTGGGACTGCACGCTGGAGGCCATTACCCATCCCGGGCTGAAAGGACCGGAGCTCGTCGTGGACGACGGCGGCGATGTCACCCTGCTGATCCACAAAGGCTACGAGATGGAGCACGGCGACCGCTGGGTGGACACGCCCTCCACCAGTCACGAAGAGCAAGTCATCAAGAACCTGCTCAAGCGCACCGCGCGCGAGCGGCCCGGATTCTGGAAAAAAGTGGCGGCCGACTGGCGCGGCGTGTCCGAGGAAACCACCACCGGCGTGCATCGCCTCTATCAACTGGCCGCAGCGGGCAAGCTCCTGGTGCCGGCGATCAACGTCAACGACTCGGTCACCAAGTCCAAGTTCGACAACCTCTACGGCTGCCGCGAATCGCTGGCCGACGGCATCAAGCGCGCCACCGATCTGATGATCGCCGGCAAGCTCGCCGTGGTCTGCGGCTATGGCGACGTGGGCAAGGGCAGCGCGCACTCGCTGCGCGGCTTCGGCGCGCGCGTGGTCGTCACCGAGATCGATCCCATCAACGCCCTGCAGGCCGCGATGGAAGGCTTCGAGGTCGTGCGGCTGGAAGACGTGGTGCACGCAGCCGACATCTTCATCACCGCCACCGGCAACTGCGACGTCATCACCCTGGAGCACATGCAGGCCATGAAGGACGGCGCGCTGGTCGGCAACATCGGCCATTTCGACAACGAGATCCAGATGGACCGCCTCAATGCCGACCCGCAGATCAAGCGCGAGAACATCAAGCCGCAGCTCGACAAGTACGTCTTCCCCGACGGGCACGGCATCTACGTGCTGGCCGAAGGCCGCTTGCTCAACCTCGGCTGCGCCCACGGCCATCCCAGCTTCGTGATGAGCAACTCCTTCTCCAACCAGGTGCTGGCCCAGCTCGACCTGTGGGCCAACAAAGACCGCTACGAAAAAACGGTCTATCGCCTGCCGAAGAAGCTGGACGAGGAAGTCGCGCGCCTGCATCTGGAAAAGATCGGCGTGCGCCTGACCCTGCTCACCGAGAAGCAGGCGAAATACCTGGGCGTGCCGGTGGAAGGGCCGTATAAACCCGAGCATTACCGCTACTGAGAGCCGCTCGCATCACGAGCGCGCCGTACGTCCATCGCCGTCACCGCGCCACGACGCACGCGCGCTCACACGCCGACCGCATGAACGCCCAGCGTCTGCAGTTTTCCTTCGAACTGTTCCCGCCGCGCACGCCGGAAGGCGCGCGCAAGCTGCCGGCAACGATCGCGCGGCTGGCGGCCTTGGGTCCGGATTATTTCTCCGTCACCTATGGCGCGGGCGGCAGTACCCAGGAAGGGACTTACGAGACCGTCATGGGCGTGGTCGCACAGACCGGCGCCGAAGCCGCGCCGCACCTGACCTGCGTGGGCGCCACGCGCGCCAACATCGCCGCGCAGCTCGCGCGTTACCGCGCGGCGGGCATCCGGCGCATCGTCGCCCTGCGCGGCGACCTGCCATCCGGTACGACCGGCACCCAGGCCCCGGGCGAATTCGGCTACGCCAACGAGCTGGTGGCTTTCATCCGTGAAACCTGCGGCGCGCAGTTCTGCATCGAGGTGGCCGCTTATCCGGAGATGCACCCGCAGGCTCCCGATCCGAACACGGACTTCGAGAACTTCCGGCGCAAGATCGCCGCCGGCGCGGACCGCGCCTTGACCCAGTATTTCTTCAATGCCGATGCCTACTTCGATTTTCTCGATCGCTGCGTCGCTGCAGGCATCGCCATCCCCGTCGTGCCGGGGATCATGCCGATCACCAACTTCGCGCAGCTCGCGCGTTTTTCCGCCGCCTGCGGCGCAGAAATCCCGCGCTGGATTCGCCTGCGTCTGGAACAGTTTCAGAACGACCCTGCGGCGCTGCTCGATTTCGGGCTGGAAGTCGTCGCCCGCTTGTGTCGGGTTCTGCTCGACGGCGGAGCGCCAGGGCTGCATTTCTACACCCTGAACCAGGCCGAACCGACGTTCAGGCTATGGAAGCACCTCGGGCTGCCGGTGCCGGTCGCCGGCTCCTGCGGCTCGCAAGACTAGCCCGCGCCGCTTGCCGTTGTTCGTGCTCCTGGGCCGTGAACCGAACCCATTTAGGTCGCGGTCACCGGACGCTGGACGGCGTGACGCTGAATTTTCGCCACGAGGTCGCGCCCCAGCACGCTCTGGATTTTGGTCCACAGTGCGGGATTTCGTTCGCGCAGGCGGAGCAATTGCGCGGTCGGCCAGCGCATCAGTTCGACCTCGCCGACTGCCTGCGCATCGGCGGTCGCCACCCCGCCGGTGAGCAGACTCATCTCGCCGACGAAGTCGCCGCGGCCCAGCGAGGCGATCTCGACCTGCGCCTCGCGCACGCACACCGTCCCGCGCAGCAGAAAGTAGAGCGCCTCGACCGGCGCCCCCTGCTGCGTCAGCCGCTGATCGCGCAAAACCCGGCGCTCGCCTTGTGACCACAAGCGCAGGAACTCCGCCGCCGATAGCGGCATGAAACTGCGCTGGTGGATTTCCGCCAGCTCACCCGGCAGTTCGACGGCGCGCCGTTCGCGCAAGATTCTGACCGCCCAAAGCAGATTGATGCCGACGAAGATCACGTTCCACAGCGCAATGCTTTCGATGCCGCGGTAATACGAATAAGCGCTCAGATTGGCCTGGGCCGCCGCCAGCAGCACACGCAGCCACAGCACGTCGCGCGCAAGCAGGGCGAGCAAAGTCAAGGTATAACCGACATGAACCAGGTCGTCGCGCAGGTACGCAAGCAGATCCCCCAAGTTCATGAACCCCGGCTCCCCACTTGCGTTGCGATCTTATCATTCAAGTTAAGTATTTCTTCATAATGCCATGTCTCCAATGATAAAACTCGACTCGCTCACAAAACATGTGGATAACATTGTGAGCAAGTCATGGAGCAAGGCTCTGGAATCACGTAGCGACGCGGGTTTGACCGCCGGAGCACAAAATCTAGCCACAGTAGTTTTTTATTTAAATCAATATCTTGTATATTTATTACCGCATTTTTTCAGAAATATGTCGTAACCATGCGGGGTGCAGCTTTTGCTGCGCTGCGAATGTGAATAACTGCGAGGCGGATCCTCGCCGCATACACTGAATCCACTGAATCCATGGCCTCGCGTAGCCTCGTCCTTTGCTTTTCCGGGCATGATCCCAGCGGCGGCGCCGGCCTGCAGGCCGATATCGAGACGGTCGCCGCGTTCGGCGGACATGCGCTGTGCTTGGTCACCGCGCTGACCGTGCAGGACACGCTCAATGTGCAGCGAGTCATACCGACGGCCCCGGAACTGCTTGCGGAACAGTTCGAACGGCTATGGCGCGACTGCCAGCCGCAAGCCATCAAGCTCGGCCTGATCGGCAGCGAGATACAAGTTCCGATCATCGTGGAGGCGATCCAGCGTTGCAAAGTCCCCGTGGTCTGTGACCCGGTGTTGAGCGCCGGTGGTGGCGCACCGCTGGTCGCCGAATCCGTGATCGCGAGCCTGCGTCAGGCGTTATTTCCTCTGGTCAGCGTGCTGACGCCCAATGCCTCGGAGGCGCGCCGTCTGACCGGTCTCCAAACCCTCGACGAAAGCGCACGCATGCTGCTCGACGACGGTTGCGCCAGCGTGCTCGTCACCGGCGGCGACGAACCCGGAACCGAGGTGGTGAATACCTGGTACCGACCGGGACAGGCGCCGCAGCGCTACCGCTGGCCGAGGCTGGCCGCCGGTTTCCATGGCGCCGGATGCACCCTTGCCTCCGCGATCGCCGTTTTGCTGGCACAGGGATTCGATCCCGAAACGGCGCTGGAGCGGGCGCAACGCTGGACGCAGGAAGCCCTGCGTCGCGCCATCCTGATCGGGCGCGGGCGCCTGATTCCCGACCGCCATTCATGAGCGCGAAATCCAGGCTGCGCGGGCTTTACGCCATTACCCCCCAAGCCTTGTGCGCTCAGCCGCAGGCCCTGCTTGCAGCGGCGGCGGCGGCGGTGCGCGGCGGCGCGGTCCTCCTTCAATACCGCGACAAACGCTCCCCACCCGAACGGCGCCAGGCGCTGGCCCGTGCGCTACTCGAACTGTGTCGGCGCAGCGCGACTCGCTTGATCGTCAACGACGATGTATCGCTCGCCGCCGAAGTGGGTGCCGACGGCGTACACCTGGGCGCGACCGACGCTCCGATCGCCGACGCGCGCACCAAACTCGGACCGCAGGCGCTCCTCGGCGCCTCCTGCGGCCCCAGTCTCGAGCGGGCGCGGGCCGCGCTGGCCCTCGGGGCCGACTACTTGGCCTTCGGTCGCTTCTACGATTCGCGCACCAAACCACAGGCCCCGCCGGCCGACATTGCAGTGCTCCGGGCCGCACGCGCCGAATTCTCCGTGCCGCTGTGCGCCATCGGTGGCATTACGCCGGCCAATGCCGCACCGCTTATCGCCGCCGGCGCCGATCTGATCGCCGCGGTCGAAGGCGTGTTCGGCGACCCGCGTCCCTGCGCGGTGGAGGCCGCTGCCCGCGCCTACGCCAAACTATTCTGACGGTCGCCGGGCGGCGAAGTTTGTGGAAACTCGCCGGCCAAAGCCGGAAACTATGTGCATGGATTCCCCGCCCAGCCACGCCCGCTCACAGGCGCTGTTCGAACGCGCCCAAAACTCCATCCCGGGCGGCGTCAACTCGCCGGTGCGCGCGTTTCGCGCCGTGGGCGGCGTTCCGCGCTTCATCGCGCGCGCGCGCGGCGCCTATCTTTACGACGCCGACGGCCGCGAATACGTCGATTACGTCGGCTCCTGGGGGCCGATGATCCTCGGCCATCAGCACCCGGCGGTGGTCGCCGCACTCCGCGCGCAAGCGGAACTCGGCGTGAGCTACGGCGCGCCGACCGAGCTGGAAATCGAGATGGCCGAACTGCTGTGCGCCCGCGTGCCGGGCGTGGAGCAGGTGCGGCTGTGCAATTCCGGCACCGAGGCCACCATGTCCGCGCTGCGACTGGCGCGCGGTTACACCGGGCGCGACGACATCGTCAAATTCGAAGGCTGCTATCACGGCCATGCGGACGGCTTGCTGGTGAAAGCCGGCTCCGGCGCGCTGACCCTGGGCGTGCCGACCTCGCCCGGCGTGCCGGCCGATTTCGCGCGCCACACCCTCACGGCGACGTACAACGACCTCGCTTCGGTCGAAACCTTGTTCGAGGCGCGCGCCGGCAGCATCGCCGCAGTGATCGTGGAGCCGGTGGCCGGCAACATGAATTGCGTCCCCCCCGTGGCCGGCTTCCTGCAGGGATTGCGCGAGCTATGTACGCGTCACGGCGCGCTCTTGATCTTCGACGAAGTGATGACCGGCTTTCGGGTCCATCCGCGCTCGGCTGCGGGGCGCTACGGCATCGCGCCGGATCTCGTCACGCTCGGCAAGATCATCGGCGGCGGATTGCCGGTCGGCGCCTTCGGCGGGCGCCGCGAAATCATGCACAACCTCGCGCCGGTCGGGCCGGTCTACCAGGCCGGCACGCTCTCCGGCAACCCTTTGGCGATGGCCGCGGGTCTGGCCACCTTGCGCGCGCTGGACGACGGAGCGATTTACGAAAGGCTGGAGACGAACACGCGCACGCTGCTCGACGGCTTGCGCAGCGCCGCCGCCGCCGCGGGTGTGCCCTTCACGACCACCCAGGTCGGCAGCATGTTCGGCCTGTTCTTCACGGCCGAACGCGAGATCCGCTCCTACGCGCAAGTGATGGCCTGCGACGCGCTGCGCTTCAAGCGCTTCTTTCACGCCATGCTCGAACGCGGCGTGTATCTGGCGCCTTCGGCGTTCGAGGCCGGATTCCTCTCCGCCGCCCACGGCGAGCGCGAAATCGAGCGCACCCTGGAAGCGGCGGGCGAAGCGTTCGGCATCCTCGCCCGCGCATGAACTCATCGAGCGAGAAAGCCGGCGTGTTCGCGCGCTTGCGGGCGCGTCTCAACCGCGGCGATTCCTGGCTGACCTACGATCTCGGCCGACTGTTCACGGCCGACAAGCTGCCGGAGTCGGCCGTCGACGAGCTCGGCGATCGGCTGCTCATGGCCGATGCCGGCGTGGAAGCCACCGACCAGCTCTGCGACCATCTGCGCCGCGAGTTGCGGGCCGGGCGCATCAAGAACGAAACCCAGTTGCGCGCGGCGCTCGCGCGCGGTCTGCTGGAGATCCTGCGGCCGGTGGCCAAACCGCTGGTCATCCCGCCCTACGTCAAACCCTTTGTGCTGTTCGTGGCCGGCGTCAACGGCGTCGGCAAGACCACGACCATCGGCAAGCTCGCCGCGCGCTACAAACGCGAAGGCAAGCAGGTGCTGATCGCCGCCGGTGATACGTTCCGCGCCGCGGCGGCGGAACAGCTCGCCACCTGGGCGCAACGCGCCGGCGTGCCGCTGATCGCGCAGGGCGCCGGCGCGGATTCCGCGTCCGTGATCTACGACGCAGTCGCGGCGGCCAAGGCGCGTGGCGTCGAGCTCGTCATCGCGGACACCGCCGGCCGTCTGCACACGCAGGCGCACTTGATGGAGGAACTGCGCAAGATCAAACGCGTGGTGCAAAAACACGACCGGTACGCGCCGCACGAAGTCCTGATGGTGGTCGACGCCACCACCGGCGGCAACGCGCTCAACCAGGCGCTGCAGTTCCACGAAGCGATCGGCCTGACCGGGATCGCCATGACCAAGCTCGACGGCACCGCCAAGGGCGGCGTGCTGCTGGCGATCGCCAAGCGTCTGGCCTTGCCCATCCGTTTCATCGGCGTCGGCGAGGGCATCGAGGATCTGGAAGCCTTCGATGCGGACGCCTATGTCCAGGCCTTGATCGGTCCATGAGCGCCGCCGACGCCATGATCGTATTCGAGCACGTCCACCACCGCTACGGCGAGGGCCCCGAGGTGCTCAGCGACACGAGCTTTGCCCTGGCCCGGGGCGAGATGGCCTTCATCACCGGCGCGTCCGGCGCAGGCAAGAGCACCCTGCTCAACCTGATCGCGCTGCTGGCGCGACCCTCGCGCGGTCGCATCCGCGTGGACGGGCGCGAGCTGGCCGAGATCCGCGGGCGTCGCATCGCCGCTTATCGCCGCTGCATCGGCATGATTTTCCAGAACCCGAGCCTGCTCGCGGATCGCACGGTGTTCGACAATGTGGCGCTGCCCTTGCTGATCCGCGGCTTATCCGGGGCCGACATCGGCCGCCGCGTGCGAGCCGCGCTCGACGCGGTCGGGCTGCTGCACAAGGAGAAGGCCTACCCTGCGACCTTGTCCGGCGGCGAGCAGCAGCGCGTCGGCATCGCCCGGGCGGTGGTCGCCAAGCCGCCGCTGCTTCTGGCCGACGAACCCACCGGCAACCTCGATCCGGACATGGCGCGGGAAGTCATGCGACTGTTCCTGCGCTTCAATCAAGTCGGGGTCAGCGTGCTGGTCGCGACCCATGCGCTCGGCCTGATCCGCGATCTGCCCTGCCGCGTGCTGCGACTTTCCGGCGGCGTGCTCAGCGAGCAGGCGCCCGATCCCGCCCCGGAGCGGACCTTTGACACCGTCTAAGCGCGTGACGGATGCCGGACCGGGCTGGGCGGAGCGTCTGGCGCAAGACCATGCGCGCGCGATCCGCACCACGCTGGGTGCCGTCGCCCGCCGCCCCTTCGGAACGCTGTTGACCGCCTTCGTCATCGGCATCACCCTGGCTTTGCCGGCCGGCCTGCACACGCTGCTCGCCAACCTCGGCGGCGGCATCGGCGGCCTGCCGCAGACTTTGCGCGCCTCGCTGTTCCTCAAGGACACGGTCAGCCCGGAACGCGGGCTGACGCTGACTCGCGAAATCGCCCGGCGACCCGACGTCTCCGGCACCGCCTACATCTCGCGCGAGCAGGCCCTGGCGGAATTCCGCCGCTATTCCGGTTTGGCGGAGGCGCTGGATCTGCTCAAGGACAATCCCCTGCCCGCCTCGATCGTGGTCGATGCCGACGCGCGCGCGCCGCGGGCCCGCATCGAGGCGCTGTTCAAACAGCTCGCGGCGCTGCCGGAAGTCGAGGAAGCGCGTTACGACGAACAGTGGCTGACCCGGCTGCAGGCTATCGTCAGCCTGATCCAGCGCTTGGTGCTGCTGACCGCCGCCGCGCTGGCCGTCACCGTCCTGGTGGTCATCGGCAATACCGTGCGCCTGGACATCGAAAACCGGCGCGAGGAAATCCGGGTGCTCAAGCTGATCGGCGCCGGCGCGGGCTATATCCGGCGGCCGTTTCTTTACAGCGGCTTATGGTATGGACTGGCCGGGGCCTTCCTCGCCTGCCTGCTGGTCGAAGGCGGCTGGCTGGCGCTGCGCGCCCCGGCGCAGAGACTCGCTGCGCTCTACGAGGGCGGGCTCGCCCTGCACGGCCTGTCTTTCGAGGTGGCCATGGCAGTCTTCGGAACCGGCGCCGCGCTGGGCTGGCTCGGCGCTTTCTGGTCGGTCACGCGGGACCTCCGGCGCATCGAACCCGGCTGAACTTTTCGGCCGTTTAGCACTCCAAGCAGGCGAGTGCTAAAATCGCGGGGAAAGCAGGACTCATAAGGCCATGACCAATACGGCTCTTGCATTGCGTCCGGCGGCTTTTCCTATGCCCCTGTCGGGCAGCCTGGACGCTTATATCCAGAGCGTTTCGCGGATTCCGCTGCTGTCCGCGGAAGAGGAGACGCGGCTGGCGCGCCGGCTGCGCGACGAAAACGACCTCGAGGCGGCGCAGACCCTGGTGCTCTCCAACCTGCGCTTCGTCGTGCACATCGCGCGCGGCTATCTGGGTTACGGTCTGGGGCTCGCCGACCTGATCCAGGAAGGCAATATCGGCTTGATGAAGGCGGTCAAGCGCTTCGACCCCGAGATCGGCGTGCGCCTGATTTCGTTCGCCGTGCACTGGATCAAGGCCGAGATCCACGAGTTCATTCTGCGCAACTGGCGCATCGTCAAGATCGCCACCACCAAGGCGCAGCGCAAGCTGTTCTTCAAGCTGCGCTCGGCCAAGCAGCGCCTGGGCTGGATGAGCCGCAAGGAAGTCGAAGCGGTCGCCCGCGAACTCAAGGTCAAGCCCGAAGAAGTCTTGCAGATGGAGTCGCGGCTGGGCGGCGGCGACGTGTCGTTCAGCGCCACGGCCGAGGACGGCGAGGAAGCGTTCGTCCCCGAAGACTATCTGGCCGACACGCACGACCAGCTCGCCGAGCTGGAAGAAGCGCAATGGCAGGAAGCGCGCGAAGCCCGCATGCGCCAGGCACTGGCGCAGCTCGATCCCCGTTCGCGGGACATCGTCGAGCGCCGCTGGCTGGCCGAAACCAAGAAAGCCGGATTGCAAGAACTGGGCGAGGAATACGGTGTCTCCGCGGAGCGCATCCGCCAGATCGAAGCCGCGGCACTGAAGAAGCTGCGCCGGGCGATCGAGTCGCCGGAAACCGCCTGAATATCCGCCCGCGCGCTCAGCGCAGGTGGTGATCCACGAGCAGCAGGCTGAAAATTCCCATCAGATAGACGATGGAATAGCCGAAGGTGCGCATCGGCAGGCCCGGTTTGGGCGCCCATTTCAAGCGCACGGCGTAAGCCAGGAACACGGCGTCGAGCACGAGCGCCCCGCAAAGATACGGCAGGCCGCTCATACCGAAGACGAAAGGCAGCGCGCTGACCGCCGTGAGCAGCACGGTGTACAGCAGCACCTGCAGGCGCGTGTACTCGATGCCGTGCGTGACCGGCAGCATGGGGATTCCCACCTTGGCGTATTCGTCGCGCCGCTCGATCGCCAGCGTCCAGAAGTGCGGCGGCGTCCAGGTGAAGACGATCAGGAACAGCAGCAGCGCATGCGGATGGAGGGTCCCGCTGACCGCGGCCCAGCCCAGCACCGGCGGGGCGGCGCCGGCCGCGCCGCCGATCACGATGTTCTGCGGCGTCGCGCGCTTGAGGTAGAGCGTGTAGATGCCGGCATAGCCGACCAGCGTCGCGAGCGTCAGCCAGGCGGTGAGCGGATTCACCCAGCGCCACAGCACGGCGAAGCCCGCGCTGCCCAGGAGCACGGCGAAAATCACCGATTCGCGCACCGAGAGGCTGCCGGTAACCAGCGGCCGGCCGCAGGTACGCGCCATGCGCGCGTCGATGTTGCGGTCGATGAGCTGGTTCACTGCGGCGGCGGAGGCGGCCTGCAGAGCGATCCCCAGCGTGCCCAACAGCAGTTTGTCCGGCGGCGGCACACCCGGCACCGCCAGAAACATGCCCACGATGGCGGTGAACACGATCAGCATCACCACCCGCGGCTTGCACAGCTCGTAGTACTCGTGCGCGTAGCGGCGCAGGCTGCGCGGCATCAAGGCCTCAGCGATCGCGGACATTATTTTTTCCGGTTCCAGACCCAGTAGTTTACGGCCACGACGCTCAGCAGCAGCAGCGCGGCGCCGGCATTGTGCGCATCGGCCAGCCACAGCGGGAAATGCAGCTCGACCATGCCGACGCCGATGGCCAGTTGCAAGGCCAAGGCCCCGAGCACCGCGGCGCCCAATATCCGCCGATATCCCTCGTTCCTGCGCAGTAGGGCCAGCGCCAGCGCGATCAGCGCCAGGCTCACCACCGCCGCGCCATAGCGATGCACGAGATGGATGGTCGCGCGCGCCGCACCGTCGAGGATGCCGTATTGATAGTCCACGCCCAGACCGTGCCAAAGCGCAAATGCTGGTCCCAAAGCTGCGCGAGGCAGGAAGGATCCCTGGCAGGCGGGAAAATCGGGACAGGCGGCGGCGGCGTAGTTGGAGCTGGTCCAGCCGCCCAGGAAAATCTGGGCGACCAGGAGCAGCAAACCCATGGCTGCGAGACTGCGCAGCACTCCGGTGTCAGCGGCTGGAGAGAGACGCGGGGCCGGGAGAGGCGAGCCGACTCGAGATTCCTTGCGCGGCAGATGCGCGGCCGGCGGCGGTTCATCGGCTTTGGCGCGGTTCAGGCCTGCAAGCCACAACCACCACAGCAGCGACAAGGTGGTGAGTCCGACCAGCAAATGGGCGGTCACGGTGAGCGGATTGACTTTCCAGATCACGGTCAGCGCCCCGAGCGCGGCCTGGATGCACACGGTGGCCACCAGCGCCAGGGTCAGGCCACGCGGCAAGCGGCGCCGCCGATCGCTCCAGGCGAGCAGCGCGAGCCCGAAGAGACTCAGCGCCAATGTGCCGGCGAGGTAGCGGTGGATCATTTCCTTCCAGGCCTTGGGCGCCTCGATCGGCAGCTGCGGATCGCCTTGCTCGCTACGCGCCAGCGAGGCCTCGGGCACCGTGAGTCGTCCATAACAGCCCGGCCAATCGGGGCAGCCCAGCCCCGCATCGGACAGTCGCACGTAGGCGCCGAACACCACCACCAGGAAACACAGCAGCAGGGCGAAGAGATTGAGTCGTCGAAACCAGAGGAGCATGGCATGAGTCCGCGGGGCTTCGCGGGTCTGGGAAGCGGATGGCGCCTGTGTGGACAGCATCGCCGTCGTCAGCCGATGTGCGACAGGCGCAGCAACAGTTTGAGGTCTTTGAGCATCCCTTTGAAATCCTGTTGCGGCGGATCGTGCGGCGGATAAACCATCATCCAGTTGCCCAGCGGATCGATGAGTTCCAAAGCATCGGCGGGTTGCGCGCCGAAGAAGTCGCTCGCCCGATGTCCGGGTTCCCCCGCGTCCACGAGCCAGATCAGATCGGTCTGCTGCGCGGCCAAGGCAGCGCGCGCGCGGGCCAATGCCGTGGCATCGGGGGCGAGATAGACGCGCTGCACGCGCCGCGAATCCTTGTCCAGCGCGGTGCGCACCTGACGGCTCAGAAAAACGCGTTGCTGACAAGCGGCGTCGCAATCCACGGGAGCCAGGTACAGGAGGGTCCATTGGGATTTGAAGACGTCGGCGGCGACCGGCTGTCCAGCGCCATCGCGCAGCGTCAAGGCCGGCAGCGGCCGCGCCGGCTGTACGAGCTCGCCGTAATTGACGGTTCTCTCGGGCCGCTGATGCGGGAACAAAAAGTACCACAGGTAAGCGGCGAGCAGCGGCAACAGGAAGATCGCCAGCAAGAGCACGAACTGGCGGCGCGAGGGATGCGGAGCGCTGGCGTTCACTTCGATCGTGCCGGTTTCAGGTTGAGGCGAATGAAAATGATCAGCAAAGCGGCCGCCATCGCGAACCACTGCAAGGCGTAGGCCTCGTGTCGCTGCGGCGGAAATCCCGGCGCCACCGTGCGCCAGTCGCGCAGAAAGCCGCCCGGCAGCTCCGGCGCGAGCAACAGCTCGCCAGGCAGCACCGGTGCGGCATACAGACAGCTCAGCTGCGCCGCAGTCGGGTACAACACCAGGCGCGGCCAGGATCGATCCGCTGCCGAAACGCAGGCCGGCTCCGCGCCCAGTCGTAAGCCGGGTTGCGGCAGCGCGCGCCACAGCCCCCGCACTTCGATTTCGCCCTCCGGCGCGGGTAGCCTCGTCGGCAACTGCCCGCTTGCGGTGTGCGGGATCCAGCCGCGGTTGACGATCAACAGCGCCCCATCGACAAGCCGCAGCGGCGTCCATACCGCATAGCCGATCCTGGCGCCGTGCGTCTGGTTGTCCAGGAGCATTTGCCGGTCGGCGAGATAGACCCCGCGCGCTCGCGCGGCGCGCGGCATCAACCCAACCGGCGGCGCAGCCCCAGCCTGGAGTTCGATCGGCGGCTGACCCGCGGCCTGCGCGTAACGCGCATCGAGCGCGCGTTTCTCCTGCGCCCGCTGCAACTGCCACACACCCAGAGCGATCATCAGCAGACAGCCGGCCATCGTCGCCAGGATCGCCCACGGCGGCGGACGGAAAGTCCGTTGCGCCATTTCAAATGCGTTTCCGCAGCGGCGCTTGGCGGACTATGATGGGACCGCTCCCTCTCGGCCTCGCGCACATGCTTGCGAAAATCGTCATCGTGCTGTTCCTGCTCGCCATCCTCGGCGCGCTGTTCTCGGGGCTTTACTTCCTGCTCAACGATCCCAGTAGTAGCCGCCGAACCGTGCGGGCGCTGACGCTGCGCGTGGCCTTGTCGATCGCCTTCGCCTTGTTTCTGGTGCTGGCCTATTTCATGGGCTGGGTGCACCCGCACGGCATCGGCCAGTAAAACGACCGCGCCCGCGCACCGCGCTGCGCCGCCTACAGCACGTACACGAAAGTGAACAACAGAATCCACACCACGTCCACGAAGTGCCAGTACCAGGCCACGCCCTCGAAACCGAAGTGGTGGTCGGGCTTGAAGTGCCCCAAGGCCAGGCGGATGGTGATGATGATCAGCATCAGCGTGCCCAGCGTGACGTGCAGGCCGTGGAAGCCGGTGAGCATGAAGAAAGTCGAGCCGTAGACGCCGGAGTGCAGCGTCATGTTCTGTACCGTGTAGGCATGGATGTATTCGTGCGCCTGCAGGCCCAGAAAGGTCGCACCCAGCGCGATGGTCAGCAGCATGAAGGCGATGCAGCGGCCGCGGCGGTTGTCCTTGAGCGCATGGTGCGCCCAGGTCACGGTGAAGCTCGAGCTGATCAGCAGGACCGTGTTGATCGCCGGCAGACCCCAGGCCTCCATGGGTTCGAAATCCCCGCCGATATGCGCGGGGCCGTTGCTCGGCCACACCGCCTCGAAATGCGGCCACAGAACCAGATTGGTGAGCAGCTTGGCCCCGGCGCCGCCCAGCCAGGGTACCGACAGGACCCGGGTATAGAACAGCGCGCCGAAGAACGCGCCGAAGAACATCACTTCCGAGAAGATGAACCAGCTCATGCCCCAACGGAAGGTGCGATCCACCTGGGCGTTGTAGGCGCCGTGTTCGCTCTCCAGCGCCACACCGCGGAACCAGCTGAAGATGATGTAGACCGCGAGCAGCGCGCCAGCGCTCACCAGCAGCGTGGTCGGCACCTGCCGCTGCTCCAGCCAGCCGGCGACGCCGTAGACGATCAGCGCCAGGCCGACGGTGAGAGCGAATGGCCAGGCGCTGGGATGGGGAACGTAATAACGGCTGTGCGGGTTGGCGGCGTGGCTTTGGGAGGCCATGTTGCTCATCCTCGGGACTTAACTACGGTTGGCACGGGACGCGCTCGGCTCGCGGCGCAGAGCCTGCGCCGTCACGTCAAAAAAAGTGTAGGACAGAGTCACGGTGTCGATGTCGCTCGGCAGATCCGCATCGAGCAGGAAACGCACCGGCATCACTTTCTCCTCGCCCGGCTGAAAGTCTTGCTGGCTGAAGCAGAAACACTCGGTTTTATGCAGGTGCACCGCCGCATTCCATGGCGCCACGCTCGGAACCGCCTGGCCGACGACGGGCTGGTCGAGCATGTTCCGGGCCACGAAGTTCACGGTGTAGAGCTCGCCGGGATGCACGGCGATTTGCGCCTGCTCGGCCCGGAATTTCCACGGGCCTCCGCCGTTGACGGAGGTGAGGAATTGCACGGTGACGGTGCGCGCTTCGTCGCGCCGCTCGCGGCCGGCCTGCGCGCCGGAAAGATACATCCCCGGATTCCTGCCGTTGAGACCGGTGAGCTGACAGATCGCTCCATACAGCGGCACCAACGCGAAACCGAAGCCGAACATCGCGACGACCACGAGCGCGAGCTTGAAGGCCGTACTACGCCGGCTGGAGACGGGCGTGGCACTCATGGCGTCGCGGCACGGTGGGCCATGGACCAGAAGAACAGCGCGTAGAAGCCGACCGCCACCAGCGCCAGCCACAGCGCGGTGCGCAGGTTACGGCGGCTTTGCGAGGGTTTGCGCTCGTCCACGGTCTCGGCTGGCGGTTTCGGTTGGGGCGTCAGTGTGCAACCGCCGGATGCCCGGCGACCCAAGGCGTCTCGGTGTCGACCTCCTGCGGCGGGTCCTCGAAGGTGTGATAGGGCGCCGGGCTCGGCACCGTCCACTCCAGACCGTGCGCCCCTTCCCACACTCGCGCTGCGGCCGGCTTGAGGCCTTTGCGGAACAGGGCACAGCGCAGGATGTTGTAGATGAAGATGAACTGGCCGATGAAGAACAGGAACGCGCCGATCGAGGAAATCTCGTTGAAATCGGTGAACTGCACCGCGTAGTCCGGGATGCGCCGCGGCATGCCGGCGAGTCCGAGGAAGTGCTGCGGGAAGAAGATCACGTTGATGAAGATGGCGCTCCACCAGAAATGGATCTTGCCCAGGGTCTCGTTGTACATGACTCCGGTCCATTTCGGGATCCAGTAGTAGATCGCGGCCATGATCGCGAACACCGCGCCGGGTACCAGCACGTAGTGGAAGTGCGCCACCACGAAATAGGTGTTGTGGTACTGGAAGTCCACGGGCGCCAGCGCCAGCATCAGGCCGGAAAAGCCGCCGATGGTGAACAGGAAAATGAAGGCGATCGCGAACAGCATGGGCGTCTCGAAGCTCATCGAGCCCTTCCACATCGTCGCCACCCAGTTGAACACTTTCACGCCGGTGGGCACCGAGATCAGCATGGTGCTGAACATGAAGAACAGTTCCCCGGCCAGCGGGATGCCCACCGTGAACATGTGATGCGCCCAGACGATGAAGGACAGGAACGCGATCGAGGCCATGGCGTAGACCATCGAGGCATAGCCGAACAGCGGCTTGCGCGCGAAAGTCGGCACGATGGTGGAGATGATCCCGAACGCCGGCAGGATCATGATGTACACCTCGGGATGGCCGAAGAACCAGAAGATATGTTCGAACATCACCGGGTCGCCGCCACCGCCGGCATTGAAGAAGCTGGTGCCGAAATACTTGTCGGTCAGCAGCATGGTCACCGCGCCGGCGAGCACCGGCATCACGGCGATCAACAGGTAGGCGGTGATCAGCCAGCTCCACACGAACAGCGGCATCTTCAGCAGCGTCATGCCCGGCGCGCGCATGTTGAGGATGGTGACGATGATGTTGATCGCGCCGGTGATGGAAGAAATGCCCATCAGGTGGATGGCGAAGATCAGCAGCGGAAACGAATTGCCGGTCTGCAGCACCAGCGGCGGATAGAGCGTCCAGCCGGCGGCCGGCGCGCCGCCGGGCAAGAAGAAGGTGGACAAAAGCAAGGTGAACGCGAAGGGGAGTATCCAGAACCCCCAGTTGTTCACGCGCGGCAAGGCCAGGTCGGAGCAGCCGATCATCAGCGGGACCTGCCAGTTGGCCAGTCCGACGAAGGCCGGCATCACGCCGCCGAAGATCATCACCAGGGCATGCATGGTGGTGAGCTGATTGAAGGTCTCCGGGTCCATGTATTGCAGGCCCGGATGGAACAGCTCCAGCCGGATCCCCAGCGACATCAGCCCGCCGATCACGAACATGATGCCGGAGAACCACAGGTACAGCGTGCCCAGATCCTTGTGGTTGGTGGTCTTGATCCAGCGCATGATCCCCCGTTCGGGACCGTGGGCGTGTTCGTCGTGGACGTGGCCGTGTCCGGCGTGATCAGCGTGTGTATGTGCCATGGCTGCCTCGATGGTCGATCTCGACTCTCAAATGCCGCTTGCTTGCCGCGCGAAGCGGCGATCCATTGCCTGTTCTTGGCTCACGGGTCGTGACTTGGCTGGTCGACGGCCGCCGGCTGATCCGCGGCGGCACCCGGTGCGCTTCCCGATGAGGACGGCGCAGCCGCGGGCGCCGGCGGAGTTTCGGCAGCGGGCGGGGTTCCCGCCGCTGCAGCGCTCTTTTCCTGCGCCAGCCATTGCTCGAACTCTGCCTCCGGCAGCGCCTTGACCACGATCGGCATGAAGCCGTGGTCACGACCACACAACACGGTGCATTGGCCACGGTACGTACCGGGCTCGTCGATCTTGGTCCACATCTCGTTGATGTAGCCGGGGATGGCGTCCTTCTTGATCGCGAGGTCCGGCACCCACCAACCGTGGATCACGTCGTTGGAAGTGAGCAGAAAGCGCACTTTCTTGCCCACGGGCAACACCAGCGGGCGATCGACGTCGTGCAAATAATTCGGCACCGTCGCCGGATCGATGCCGGAACCGAGCTGGCGCGCCGCGTTGGCGTCGGCCTTGAGGGTGCTGAAGAAACTGACGCCCTGCCCGACGTACTCGTACTGCCACTTCCACTGGTAACCGGTGATGCGCACCGTGAGATCCGAGTCGCGGGTGTCGTACATCTTGATCAGCGTGCCCGCGGCTGGCACCGCCATCACGATCAAGATCAGAAAGGGGATGATGGTCCAGACGATCTCGACCGTGGTGTTTTCGTGAAACTGCGCCGGCACCGGGTGACGCGAACGGCGATGGGCGAACAGCGAATAGAACATCACGCCGAACACGCCGATGCCGATCACCACGCAGATCCAGAACGCGAACATGTGCAGCCACCACACCTCGTGGCTGATCTGGGTCACGCCCTTGGGCATGTTCCAGTAGGCGTTGTCCATGGTGTCCGCCGCGCGCGCGGCGCAGCAACTACCGGCGAGCACCGGCGCGATCAACCGGCGCAGGGCCCTGGCCGCAGCGGGACTCAAATTCGGCATTCCCCTCTCCAAGTTTCGCTCAGAACTCTCTCGATGTTGCATTGCGACCGCGGCGGGAGCCGGGGCGTCGTTGACCGACGCGCCCTAAATACCCTACCCCGTACCGTTGTGTGCCGCAACGACCTCCGTCAACGTCGGCGCCCGCCGGGACCAGCCGGGATGAATCAATTCGCGTATCCGCACGGCGAGGCGATCCTTTTCCTCGTCGGTCAGACAACGCCCCACTTCGATGCGCAGTCCGCCGCAGCTCAGCCACAGCCGCGCACGGCTGTTGCGGTGCGGCCCGCGCTCCAGCACCACGCGCGTCGCCGAGCGGCGCAACTCGCGCTGCTCGCCGACGTCCTTGCCGAGCTCGCCGATCGCGATGCGGATCCGCTCGTCCTCGAAACACAGCACCTCGCGGTAGCGGTTGCGGCGCAGGCTCACCGCCAACGCCGCGGCCAGCGCCATCAGCTCGAGGCCGGCGAACGGCAGAATCGGCCAATACCCGCGCCAGGCGAAGAACCCGCCGACCACCAGCCACAGGCAGCACAGGCCGGACACGAACGAAACCGCTGCGCGTACGCCCAGAGAGGCGTTCGGGCCGATCACCAGGCGCGTATTCATGTCAGGCCCATCCGTCCGCAGACCGATCCGCTGCCGGCCTGCCATCCACATCATTTTACGTGCCGGGCCGCACGGGCGTAAAGCAAGACCCGTGCGCAGTTCAAACCGCCGATTCCGGCCAGGTCAGCGAGGCAGCCGCCTGCTCCGCCGAACTGCCCTCTGGCACGATGCCTAGCAGCGGCGCCGGCAAGCGCGCGCGCAGGGTGTCGATGTTTTCCTGCAGGCGCTGCGGCGCCGGCGGTGGGACGTTGGCGACCCAGCCACAGAGCTCGGTGTGGCGCAGAACCGACTCAGCCGTGAGCAAAGCGTGGTTGAGACAGCCCAGGCGCATGCCCACGACCAGCAGCACCGGCCAGCGGTGCGCGCCGACCCATTCCGCGAAAGTGAGAGACTCGTCGAGCGGCACCCGCCAACCGCCGGCGCCCTCGACGATCACCCTTTCGTACGCCTGCGCGAGCCGTGCGTAGGCAGCGTTCAAGGCCTCGATGCGGATCGCCTGCCGCGCCTCGCGCGCGGCGAGGTGGGGCGCGATGGGCGGCTCGAAGCAATAGGGATTGACCGCGGCATAGTCCAGACCGGGTGCGGAGGCGGCCAACAGGGCCAGGGCGTCTTCGTTGCGCAAGCCCTGCGGCGTGCGCCGCGCTCCGCTGGCTACTGGCTTGAAACCGGCCGCGCGCAAGCCTTGCGCACGCAGGCGCAGCAGCAGCGCGCGGGCGACGAGCGTCTTGCCGACGCCGGTGTCGGTACCGGTGACGAAAATCGTGGGCGTGGCCATGATCCTCAGTGCGCCGCCGCGAGCTTGCGATTTCTGGAACGGCTCGAACGCTCCGATGCGGAAACCGGAAACCGAGAACCAGGAAGCACCTTCAAACCTTCCGCCAAGGCCTCCAGCAGTCGATCGATCTGGGCGCGCTGATGCGCGGCCGACAAGGTGATACGCAGGCGCGCGGTGCCCGCCGGCACGGTCGGCGGGCGAATCGCTGCCACCCACAGGCCGCGTTCGTAGAGCCAGCGCGCGAATTCCAGCGCGCGCTCGGGGGCACCGAGGATCAGCGGCTGGATGGGTGTCAGGACGCGGGGTTGCGGATGCGAGACGGAAGATTCGGGGCAGCCCAGCGGGATGCCGAGCTGCTCGGCGCCGTGGCGGAAACGTCGCACGTTCTCGAAAAGGCGCTCGCGCCGCTCGGGCTCCGCTTGCAGGATGCGCAGCGCGACGCGCGCGGCGGCGGCGAGCGCCGGGGGCGGCGCGGTGGAAAACACCCAGGTGCGAGCGCGTTGGATCAGGTATTCGATGAGCGTCTCCGAGCCGGCCACGAAAGCGCCGGCACAGCCCAGGCTCTTGCCCAGGGTGGCCACGTAGACCTCGGGACTCGGGCCCCGCGCTTCGGGACTCGAGAAAAACAGTTCGAGACTGCCGCGACCGTGCGCGCCCAGCACGCCGAAGCCGTGGGCATCGTCGACCATGAGCGCGGCCCCGTGCCGTTGCGCGAGTTCGGCCAGGCGAGGCAAATCGGCCAGGTCGCCGTCCATCGAAAACACCGCGTCGGTGACCAGCAGCTTTCGTTTTTCAGGGTTTGGCGGTCCCGCCTCCGCCAGCGCCCGCTCGAAGCCTTCGAGGTCGCAATGCCCGACCCGCACATAGCGCGCTCCCGACAGCCGCCCGCCATCGATCAGGGAAGCGTGGTTGAGTTCGTCGGCGATCAAGCTGTCGTTCCGGCCGAGCAAGGCGCGCAGGACGCCGAGGTTGGCGGCCCAGCCGCTGGAAAACAACAGCGCCCGCGGCCGGCCGACGAAATCGGCAAGCTCTTCTTCCAGGCGCGCATGCTCGACGTTGTAGCCGGACACCAGCGCCGCCGCTCCGCTGCCGGTTCCGCAGCGCTCGAGGGCGCTCGCGGCGGCGGCGGCCAGGCGCGGATCGGCGGCGAGGCCCAGATAGTCGTTGCTGCAGAAGTTCGTGCACAGGCGACCCTCCACCACGATCTGCGCGCCGTGACTGCCGCCGACCTGTCGGCGCCGGCGATAGAGCTGTGCCGCGCGCAGGCGCTCCAGCTCGGCGGCGAGCCGGCGCTCCAAGGGCGTCTCGCAAGCGGGCGCGACGTTCACTCGTTGCAACAGGACATCTGGAAGGCGCGCACTTCCGCGATGCGCGGATCGTTTCCTGAATCGTCCACCGCATCGGAGGCGGCGGGAGCCTCGGGTTCCAGACCGAGCCGCGCGAACAGCGCGCGATCTTTGTCGTTCTGCGGATTGCCGGTGGTGAGGAGCTTGTCTCCGTAGAAGATCGAATTGGCGCCGGCGAAGAAGCACAGCGCCTGCAGTTCGTCGCTCATGGCGCTGCGTCCGGCGGACAGACGGACATGGGCCCGAGGCATCAGGATGCGCGCGACCGCGATGGTGCGCACGAACTCGAAGGGATCGAGCTTCTGCGCCTGCGCCAGGGGCGTGCCGGGCACCGCCACCAGTTCGTTGATCGGCACGCTTTCGGGATGCGGCTGCAGGCGCGCGAGCTCGGCCAGCAAGCCGATGCGGTCCTCGCGCGTCTCGCCCATCCCGACGATGCCGCCGCAGCACACTTTGAGACCTGACTCGCGCACATGCCGAAGCGTGTCGAGCCGATCCTGGTAAGTGCGCGTGTGGATGATCTCGCCGTAAAACTCCGGCGAGGTATCGAGATTGTGGTTGTAGTAGTCCAGGCCCGCCTCCGCCAGCCGCCGCGCCTGGTGGCGTTCCAGCATGCCCAGGGTGACGCAGGTCTCCAGACCGAGCGCCTTCACCTCGCGCACCATCGTTGCGACTTTTTCCAGGTCACGGTCTTTGGGCGAGCGCCAGGCCGCGCCCATGCAGAACCGCGTCGCGCCGTTGTCCCTGGCGGCCCGCGCCGCTTCCACCACCGCTTCGAGTTCCATCAGCGGTTCGGCCTTGAGGCCGGTGTCGTGACGCGCCGACTGCGGGCAATAGGCGCAATCCTCCGGACAGGCGCCGGTCTTGATCGACAGCAGCGTGGAGCGCTGCACCCGATTGGGATCAAAATGCGCGCGATGGACGCCGTGCGCCCGATACAGAAGGTCGTTGAATGGCAAGGCGAACAGACTTGCGATTTCCTCGCGTCGCCAATCGTGGCGAGTGCTGGTCTGGGTGGGGTTCACCGGGCTTCCTCGGTGTGGACTGGGTGCAGTGTTCCGTCTCCGGCGGCTTGCTGTCAACCTTTGGGCTCCAGTGAAAGTTGACAGACTGTGGCGCGGTTTACGCGAGCAAGTCCTGCCAGAGCGTTGTGTGGTCTGCGCTCAGCCTTGCAATGCGATGCTGTGCGCTCCCTGCCGGCGGGAACTGCCCTGGAACCGCAGCGCCTGTCCGCGCTGCGCGCGCCCGCAGCAGACCGCCACCCTCTGCGCCCCTTGCGCGCGCGCATTCCCGCCGTTCGATGCCGCCTGGTCGGCCTTCCGCTACGCGCCGCCCGTTGATCGCGCGATCCAGGGACTCAAGTACCACGCCGACTTTCGCGCTGGACGCTGGCTCGGCCGGGAAATGGCCACCGCGCTGGCTTTGCGCGGCGCGCCTTTGCCCGAACTGCTGTTGCCGGTCCCCTTGCACCGCAGCCGTTTACGCCACCGCGGCTACAACCAGGCGCTGGAGCTGGCCCGAGTGATCGGTGGCTCGCTCGGAATCGCGGTCGCCGCCGACGCCGCCCGGCGCCTGCGCGCCACCGAAGACCAGATCGGCAAGAGCGCCGCCGAGCGGCGGCGCAATGTGCGCAAAGCCTTTGCGGTGAACGCTGCCCGGATCGCCGAGCGGCACCTGGCGCTGATCGACGACGTGATGACCACCGGGAGCACGGCGGCCGAGCTGGCCCGCGTCTGCCGCGCCGCCGGTGCGCGCCGCATCGAGGTGTGGACCGCCGCGCGTGCCGACTGATCGTCAGCCGCGCAGCGCGTAGTCGAGCGCCAGCCCGGCGAACACCGCCAACCCGAACCACTGGTTGTGGCCGAAAGCGCGGAAGCACGCCGCAGGCTCGCGCCCGCGCACCAGCCTTTGCTGGTAAAGCGCGCAAGCGGCGGCCACCGCGAGGCCCGCGAAATAGGACGCGCCGCGTTGCGCCTGCACGCCGACCCACAGCAGCACGAGCAGCGCACCGGCGTGCAAGGCCGCCACCGCCAGGCGGTCGTAGCGACCGAACAGGATGGCGCTCGACTTCACGCCGATCTTGAGATCGTCCTCGCGGTCGGACATCGCATAGAGCGTGTCGTAGGCGATCACCCAGCACACGTTGGCGGCCATCAGCCAGCCCGCTTCGGCCCAGGGCACGCGACCGCGCACCGCGGCGTAGGCCATCGGGATGCCCCAGGAAAACGCCAGCCCCAAGTGCGCCTGCGGGAGCGAGTGGAAGCGTTTGGCGAAGGGATAGCTCGCCGCCAAGACGACCGCCGGCAACGCGAGCCACAACGCCGCCGCCGGCAAGGGCGCCGCGATCAGCAGCGCGGCCAGGCACAGCACCACGAACAGGACCAGCGCCTCGCGCGGCGCGACGCAGCCGGCGGCGATCGGCCGTTCCCGCGTGCGTTCGACGTGCGGATCGAAGCCGCGGTCCGCATAGTCGTTGATGACGCAGCCGGCGCTGCGCATGAGCACGGTTCCGGCGATGAAGATCGCCAGGATCGGCAGCGGCGGCACGCCGCCGGCGGCCAGCCACAGCGCCCACAGCGTCGGCCACAACAGCAGCCAGATGCCGATCGGCCGATGCAAGCGCATCAGCCGCAGGTAATCGAGGGACTTCCTGCGCCACGGCGCCATCGTGATCGCGGTGTTCATGCCGCAATCATAAGCGGGCCGCAGGGCCGGCAATCAGACCTGGGCGTAACGCCCGGCGTCGCCGATCCAGCGCGCGATCAGACGCTGGGCCGCGCGCGGGGCCTGTGTCCACCAGCGGTCGGCGAGCTGCGTGAGCATGGGAATTTCTCCGGCGTCGCGCGCCGGATCGGCGATCTTCAAACCGATCACCCCGGTCTGGCGGCGACCGAGCAGCTCGCCGGGACCGCGCAGCTCCAGGTCGCGTTTGGCGATGACGAACCCATCGTGACAGGTCCGCATCACCTCCAGCCGCGCGCGGGCGTTGTCCGACAGCGGCGGCTGATACAGCAGCAGGCACTGGCTCGCCTGCCCGCCGCGGCCGACGCGACCGCGCAACTGATGCAGTTGCGCCAGGCCCAGACGCTCGGCGTTGTCGATGATCATGATGCTGGCGTTCGGCACGTCGACGCCGACTTCGATCACCGTGGTCGCCACCAGGAGCTGGGTGAGGCCGCCGACGAAGGCGCGCATCTGCGCTTCTTTCTCCGCGGGCTTCATGCGACCGTGCACCAGGCCCACGCGCAGCTCCGGCAGCTCGGCGCGGAGCTGGCGGTAGGTCTCCTCCGCCGCCTGCGCCTGCAACTGCTCGGATTCTTCGATCAGCGTGCACACCCAGTAAGCCTGGCGCCCGGCGCGGCAGGCTTGCCCGATCCGTTCCAGCACTGCGGCGCGGCGGGCGTTGGAGATCACTACGGTCTGCACGGGACGACGGCCCGGCGGCAGTTCGTCGATCACCGAGACGTCGAGATCGGCGTACAGCGTCTGCGCCAGGGTGCGCGGAATCGGCGTCGCCGACATGATCAGCTGGTGCGGCACCCAGGCTTGTCCGTCGCCCGCGCCGAGCCGGCCCTTGTCGCGCAGCGCCAACCGTTGGGCCACGCCGAAACGATGCTGCTCGTCCACCACCACCAGCCCGAGCCGGGCGAAGCGCACTTCGGATTGGAACAAGGCATGCGTGCCGACCCACAGCGGCCGTTCCCCGGTAGCGACCGCACGCAGGGCTTCCTCGCGTTCCGCGCGCTTCATGCGGCCCGACAGCCACCCCACCTCGACGCCGAGGTGGCCCAGCAAGCGCGCGAGGTTGTGCGCATGTTGCTCGGCGAGCAACTCGGTCGGCGCCATCAACGCCGCCTGCAGGCCCGCGCGCGCGCAGGCGAGCATGGCCACGGCCGCCACCACGGTCTTGCCGCAGCCGACGTCGCCCTGCACCAGGCGCAGCATCGGTCGGCCGGAAGCCAGGTCTTGCGCGATCTCGGCGAGCACCCGGCGCTGCGCACCGGTGAGCGCGAAAGGCAGTTGCTCCTGCAACGCCGCCTGCGTCGCTGGCAAGGTTTCGATGCGCGCGGCCGCGGCGGCCTGGCTGCGTCGGCGCAGCCAGCGCATGCACAGCTGGTGCGCCAGCAGTTCCTCGCGCAGCAGCCGCAACTGCGCGGGGTGGCGCCCGACCAACAGTGGGCCGAGGTCCTCGCCGTCCGGCTCGTGCAATAGGCGCAGCGCCGACAGCGTATCCGGCGGCGGGAGTCCCGGCAGCTCGGCGTTGAACGCGGAATCTTTGGCGGCGATGTCCAGCGCCTGCCGGATCAGACTGCGCAGTCGCGCCTGGGCGATGCCGGCGGTGGTCGGATAAACCGCGGTCAAGCGCGGCTCCGGCGGCAGGAGCGAGGGATCGTCGGCGAGCCGGTATTCCGGGTGCACCATCTCCAGACCGTTGGCGCCGGCGCGCACCTGCCCATAGGCCCGCAGCCAGCGGCCTGCGACGAAGCCGTCGCGCTGCGTTTCGTTGAAGTGGAAGAAACGCAGCAGCAGGCTGTCGCTGCCGTCCTCGATCGCGACCCGCAGGCTGCGCCGCGGCGCGAAACGCACGTCGGCGGCCACCACCCGGCCGCGCACCAGCGCTTCCATGCCCGGTTTGAGCTGCGCAAGCGGCACGATGCGGCGGCGGTCTTCGTAGCGGCTGGGCAGATGAAACAGCAGATCGGCGACGCGCTCGATGCCCAGCGCGCGCAGGCGCTCGGCCGCCGCGGGTCCCGCACCTTTGAGATAGGTGACCGGCGTGTCGAGCGTGGTCGGCGGTTTGCTGCCGCGACTACGGGCGATGGGTGCGGCGCGCACCGTTTGCGTCATGCAATCAGCGTGCGCGGCGCGCCGCTCATTCGAGGACCAGGATGGCGTCGGCTTCCACGCGCGCGCCGCGCGGCAGAGCGGCCACGCCCACCGCCGCGCGCGCGGGGTAGGGCGGCGCGAAGTATTCGCTCATGATCTCGTTGACTTTGGGAAAGTGCGCCATGTCGGTGAGATAGATCGTCAGCTTGGCCACCTGGGCCAGACCGCCGCCAGCCGCTTCGGCCACCGCGCGAAGGTTTCTGAAGACCTGATGGATCTCGGCTTCGACGCTGTGATTGACCAGGTGCTGGGTCTTGGCATCGAGCGCGATCTGCCCCGAAAGATAGACGTTCTTGCCGCAGCGCACGGCCTGCGAATAAGTACCGATGGCTTGGGGAGCGAGGTCGGTACGGATCACTTCGCGAGTCACGGTCACTCCTTTCACGTTCGGCGCCCCGGAAGGTACGTCGGCACGCGACCGCCGAGCGCCACTCAGATGCGGTTCACGCGCTCCACCGCCGGCAACCTGCGCAAACGCCGCAGCACGCGCGCCAGATGCACGCGGTCGCGCACGGTGATCAGGAAGCGCATCTCCACCGCTTCGGAACCGTCGCGTTCCGGCATTTGCACGTTCTCGATGCTGGAGCCGGCGCTGGAAATCTCCCCGGCGACGCTGGCCAGCAAGCCGCGCTGGTTTTCGGCCTTGAGCTTGAGCTCGGCGAGGTAATCGCCCTGGACCTTGTCCGACCAGACCAGCGCCACGCGTTCCTGGGCACTGCCTTTGCGCGTTTGTACGTGACGGCACTCCAGTCGGTGGATGACGATGCCGCGGCCGACGCTGACATAGCCGCAGATGTCATCGCCGGGAATCGGACGGCAGCACTTGGCGTAATCCACCACCAGTCCTTCGGTGCCCTCCACCGCCAGCGGCAGGCTTTCGCCGGGCGTGGCGACCGGGCCGCTGCCGTCCGGCAGGAAGTGTCGCGCCACGAGCGGCGCCAGCCGCGCGCCGGTCCCGATGGAAGCATAGAGGTCCTCCAAGTCCTGCAGTCCGAACGCCTTGAGCACTTTTTCGGCAGGTTCGCCCTTGAGCACGGACAGCGGTACCTGCAGCTCGCGCAAAGCGATCTCCAGCATGCGCCGGCCCAGCCGGATGGCCTCGTCCTCGCGCTGGTTCTTGAGATAAGTGCGGATGTAGCTGCGGGCCTTGGCGGTCTTGACGAAATTGAGCCAGGCCGCATTGGGCCGCGCGTGTCGCGACGTGATGATCTCCACCGTCTGGCCGTTTTGCAGCGGCGTGCTGAGCGGTTCGAGCTGCTGGTCGATGCGCGCGGCCACGCAGCGGTCGCCCAGTTCGGAGTGCACGGAATAGGCGAAATCCACCGGCGTGGCGCCGCGCGGCAGACGGCGGATCTGACCTTTCGGCGTGAAGACGTATACCTCGTCGGGGAACAGGTCGATCTTGACGTTCTCGATGAAGTCCAGTGCACCGGCGCCGCTCTGTAGCTCCACCAGGCTGCCCAGCCATTCGCGCGCGCGCAGTTGCGGAGCCGACTGCGGATCGTTCTTGCCGCCGAAACCGCGCGCGCCGCCGAGCTTGTATTGCCAGTGCGCGGCGATGCCGGACTCGGCGATGTGATGCATCTCGCGCGTACGGATCTGCACCTCGATCTTGCGCCCCTGCGGACCGACACAGGTCGTGTGCAGCGACTGGTAGCCGTTGACCTTGGGGTTGGCGATGAAGTCGTTGAACAGCTCCGAGATCGGCCGATAGACGTGGTGCACCACGCCCAGCGCGCGGTAGCAATCGTCCACCTTGGACACCAGGATGCGGAACCCGAGCAGGTCCATCACGTCCAGAAAGCGCATTTTCTTGCGCTGCATCTTTTCGTAGATGCTGTACAGATTCTTCTGGCGACCGACCACCGAAGCGCCGATGCCCTCCTCGCGCAGCGCGCGTTCGAGCTTGGTCTCGATCTCCTTGATCAGGCTCTTGCTGTCACCCAGACGGCTGTTGACCGCCTTCTGGAACACCTGGAAACGCCGCGGATACAGATGCTGGAAAGCGAGGTCTTCCAGCTCGGTGCGCAGGGTGTTGATGCCCAGACGCTGGGCGATGGGCGCGTAGATTTCCAGGGTCTCGCGCGCAATCCGGCGCCGCTTGGCCGGCTCCACCCCCTCCAGCGTGCGCATGTTGTGCAAACGGTCGGCGAGCTTGACCAGGATGACGCGCAGATCCTGGGCCATCGCGAGCAGCAGCTTGCGCACGCTTTCGGCCTGCTGCTCGGCCCGGGTCATGCCCTCGACCTTGTGGAACTTGGACACGCCGTCCACCAGCTCGGCCACGTCCTTGCCGAAGTGCTTGGCGATCTCGTCCTTGTCGACCGCGGTGTCCTCGATCACATCGTGCAGAATCGCCGCCGTCAGCGTCGTCGCGTCCAGACGCATCTCCGCCAGGATGCGCGCCACCGCGAGCGGGTGGTAGATATAGGGTTCACCCGAGTCGCGCGCCTGCCCCAGATGACTGCGCGCGCCGAACTCATACGCGCGACGCACCTCGGCGATCTGCTCTTCCGGCAGATACTCCTGCAGCACGCGGCACAGCGCGTCGATGCCGTATTCACGGGCAACGCGCTGGGTGCGGATGGCAGTGCCGATGCGCTGGATGACCGGAAATTCCATGTGCTCAGTGTACATCCAGTGCAAGCCGATGCCGTCTGAGCCCCATCATTGGAAAAACAAAAGGGACCGCGTGGGTCCCTTTGTGAATCAGAGACTTGTGAGACTTGCGACTATAGATCGAAGCTGGGATCCAGCGCTTCCAGCTCCATTTTCGGCTGCTGGATCACCGGCAAGTCGGCTTCGCTGAGCACCGAGGGATCCACGTACCCTTCGGCGATCTCCTTGAGCGCGAGCACGGTGGACTTGTGGCTGCCCCAGGGCAGCTTGGCCTCGGCGCCGCGCGCCAGCTGGCGCGCGCGCTTGGCGGCGACCAGGGTCAGTTCGAACTGGTTGGGGATGCGGGCGAGGCAATCTTCGACGGTGACACGAGCCATGGCAATCGGTGCGTCTGAACGGAGAACTGTAAATTATATCATCGAATCCCATGGGCGCGGCTTGGAGGACTCGCTCGCGCGCCGCGATTCACTCACCGTCCAACAGACTGCGCAACAGCGCTGCGTGGCGCACCGCCTGCACCTCGCGCCGCAAACGCCGGGCCAGTATCAAAGCGGTCAACTCCTCCAGCGCCCGTTCGAACACGTCGTTGACGATGAGATAGTCGTATTCCGCGTAATGCTTCATTTCTTCGCGCGCGGCGCGCATGCGCTCGGCGATCACCGCCGGATCGTCTTGTCCGCGTCGATGCAAGCGACGCTCGAGTTCGGCGGGGGAAGGCGGCAGGATGAAAACGCTTTGGGCCTGCGGCATCCGGGCGCGCACCTGCTGCGCCCCTTGCCAGTCGATCACCAGCAGAACCTCGACGCCGGCGGCGAGCAGCCGCTGGGTTTCGGCGCGGCCGGTGCCGTAGCGGCGGCCGAACACCGTGGCGTGTTCCAGAAACTCGCCGCGCTCGGTCATTTCCGCAAAACCGGGCTCGTCGATGAAGTGATAGTGCTCGCCGTGCGCCTCGCCGGCGCGCGGCGGTCGCGTGGTGTAGGAAACCGAGCGCGCCGCCGGGATGCCGTGTTCGCGCAGGCGCGGCACCAGCGCTTGCGCCAGGCTGGTCTTGCCGCCGCCGCTCGGCGCGGAGAGGATCCACAAACCACCGGGTGCCGGGCTACTCAATGTTTTGCACCTGTTCGCGCATCTGCTCGATAATCACCTTCATCTCCACCGCGCAGCGCGTCATCTCGGCATCCTGCGATTTCGAGGACAGGGTATTGGCTTCGCGGTTGAGTTCCTGCATCAGAAAATCTAGCCGGCGTCCGACCGGCTCGCCGCGCTTCAGGGTGGCGCGCACTTCGGTCAGATGGCTCGCCAACCGCGACAATTCTTCGTCAACGTCCAGCCGCTGGGCCGCGAGTGCCGCCTCCTGGGCCAGACGCCCGGCTTCGACTTCGACCGCAAACTCCTTGAGCCGCGCCTGCAGACGTTCGTGCCAACTCGCGCGGACCTGCGGCGCGCGCACGCGCACCTGTTCCACCAGGACGGCCAGCGCCTTGACGCGCTCGTCGAGCAAGGCTGCGGTCCGCTCTCCCTCCCGCCTGCGGGTCGCCGCGAAATCCTCCAGAGCGGCGCGAAACAGAGCGCTCGCCGCGGCGAGCGGCACGCGGCTTTCTCCCGGATCGCCTTGGCGCAGCACGCCAGGCCACGCCAGGACCCGCATCGGCTCCGGCGGTGCCATGAGGCCTAGCGCTGCGTTCAGCGCATCCAGTGCCACGCGCAACTGGCGCAGCCGCTCTTCGTCGAGCGCGAGCGGCGCCGGCGTTTCGGGCGCCGGATCGAACCGCAGCACGGCTTCCACTTTGCCGCGCGCGACATGTGCGAGGGTTGCCGCGCGCAGCTCGTTTTCGAGCGCGCGGAAATCCTCCGGCAACTTGAACTGAAGATCGAGATAGCGGTGGTTGACGGAACGCAGTTCCCAGCTCAGGCGCCCCCAAGGACCCTGTTCTTCGGCGCGGGCGTAGGCCGTCATACTGCGGATCACTTCTGGCGCTCCCTTGGTCGCGGCCTGCGGATTTTAGCCGTCTCGGCATGCGCCGTGGCCGCGCCGGTCCAAGCCGGACCGACTGCGACCACGCTGGCCTGGCAAATCGTCGCGGAATATCCGCACCCAACCGAAGCATTCACCGAGGGTCTGGCCTTCGACCGTGCCGGGCACCTGATCGAGAGCACGGGCCGCTATGGACGTTCGACGCTTTCGGTGTTCGCCTCTCCCGGCGGGGCGGCTTTGCATGCGATCACCCTGGATCCCGAAGACTTCGGCGAGGGAGTGACCACAGTCGGCGACCATGTGGTGCAACTGACTTGGCGCAATGGACGTGCGTATGTGTACGACTCCGAGTTGCATCGGCTTGCCGTCCATCCACTCGCTCACGAAGGCTGGGGCCTGGCCTACGACGGCGGTCGTCTGATCGCAAGCGACGGCAGCGCGACCCTGCATTTCCTCGACCCGCAGGATCTGCACGAAACCGGTGAACTGCTCGTGCGCGACGGCGATCGGCCGATCGCGGAGCTCAATGAACTGGAATTCGCGCGCGGTGAGCTCTTTGCCAATGTCTGGCACAGCGATCGCATCGCGGTCATCGACCTTGCGTCGGGACGCGTGCTCCACTGGCTCGACCTTTCCGCCCTTTATCGGCGTTTGCCCAAAGCGCCGGATTGGGATTCCCGGGAGAACGTCCTCAACGGCATTGCCTATGATCGACGCAACGGACACTTCTACGTGACCGGCAAGTGCTGGCCGCTGTTGTTCGAGATCGCGGTGAAGGACCACGACTCTCAGTAATACTGATTTCCAAATTTGCTAGGCGTAGCGAGCTGAAAGGCGATCGTTTCAGATATGCTGTACGCAGCGACGCCGCGGAGAATCAGTAATGCAACTTACCCATGAGCACAAGGAACTGTACAAACAGGTCAAGAGCTTCGTCGAAAACGAGCTGAATCCGCACGTGGAGGAATGGGAGCGCGCGGGCATCTGGCCCGCGCACGAAGTCATGAAACGAATGGGCCGGCTTGGCTTGCTGGGCATCGCCAAGCCCGAAGCCTACGGCGGCTTGGGTCTCGATTATTCCTATGAGGTGGTCTTCGCTCAGGCGCTCGGCAATTGCGCCTGCGGCTCGGTGCCGATGGGCATCGGCGTGCAAACCGACATGGCCACACCGGCTTTGGCGCGTTTCGGTTCGGACGAATTGAAAAAGGAGTATCTCGCGCCGGCCATCGCCGGCGACGTGGTGGTATCCGTCGCGGTGTCCGAGGCGGGAGCCGGCTCCGACGTCGCGAGCATCAAAACCACGGCGCGCAAGGTGGGCGGCGATTACGTCATCAACGGCTCCAAGATGTGGATCACCAACGGGACCCAGTCCGACTGGGCCTGCATGCTGGTGAACACCTCCGAAGGCAAGGTTCACGAAAACAAGTCGCTGATCGTGGTGCCGATGGATGCCAAGGGCATCGACCGCAGGACCAAGCTCGACAAGCTCGGCATGCGCGCCTCGGACACGGCCGTGATTTTTCTGGACGACGTGCACGTGCCGCAGCGCAATCTCATCGGCCGGGAAGGGATGGGGTTCACCTACCAGATGCTGCAATTCCAGGAAGAACGCCTGTTCGGCGCGGCCAGCGGCATCGACGGGCTGGTCAAGCTCATCGACCAGACGATCGACTACACACGCAACCGTCAAGCCTTCGGCCAGTCCATCCTCGACAACCAGTATGTCCACTTCCGCCTCGCCGAGTTGAAGACCGAGGTGGAGGCGCTCCGGGCGCTGGTGTGGCAGGCCACGGAAGAATACGTGGCGGGCCGCGATGCCACGATGCTCGCCTCGATGGCAAAGCTGAAAGCGGGACGGGTTTCGCGCGAAGTCACCGATGCCTGTCTGCAGTTCTGGGGCGGCCAGGGTTACATGTGGGAAAGCCAGGTGGCGCGCGCCTATCGCGACACGCGCCTGATGTCGATCGGCGGCGGCGCCGACGAGATCATGCTGGGAATCATCTGCAAGCTGATGGGCATCCTGCCAGGCAAGCGCAAAGCAGCCGCCACAAACAGGGCTGTCTCTTCCGCCAACGGATAACCCGCAGCTCCCGGAATCAGGCGCGCCGCAACGCGAGCTGCGACGCGCTTGCAGGCGGCGCATAAACAAAAAAACCCCCGGCATGAACCGGGGGTTTTCATTTTAAGAGCCTGGCAGTGTCCTACTCTCGCATGGTCAATGCCACACTACCATCGGCGCTGAGCTGTTTCACTGCGGTGTTCGGGATGGGAACCGGTGGTTCCAACTCGCTATGGCCGCCAGGCAAACGGGTCGAGAAGCCGCTTTCACGACTTCTCAGATTCGGTTGTAGGTCGAACACGTCGAGCGTCTCAATGCCCGGTTCGTATTGCCACGAACGGGTGCTTCACGTCAAAAATGCTTGAGCGTTATATGGTCAAGCCTCACGGGCCATTAGTACGCGTCAGCTCCATGCGTCGCCGCACTTCCACACCGCGCCTATCAACCTCGTCGTCTACGAGGGCCCTACAGGAGTCTTCAGACTCGCGAGATCTCATCTTGGGGTGGGCTTCCCGCTTAGATGCTTTCAGCGGTTATCCCGTCCGTACTTAGCTACCCGGCGGTGCCACTGGCGTGACAACCGGATCACCAGAGGTACGTCCAACCCGGTCCTCTCGTACTAAGGTCAGCTCCCCTCAAATCTCGAACGCCCACGGCAGATAGGGACCGAACTGTCTCACGACGTTCTGAACCCAGCTCGCGTACCACTTTAACCGGCGAACAGCCGGACCCTTGGGACCTGCTACAGCCCCAGGATGTGATGAGCCGACATCGAGGTGCCAAACACTGCCGTCGATATGGACTCTTGGGCAGTATCAGCCTGTTATCCCCGGAGTACCTTTTATCCGTTGAGCGATGGCCCTTCCATACAGAACCACCGGATCACTTAGACCGACTTTCGTCCCTGCTCGACTTGTCTGTCTCGCAGTCAAGCGACCTTATGCCTATGCACTCACTGCGCGATTTCCGACCGCGCTGAGGTCACCTTCGTACTCCTCCGTTACTCTTTGGGAGGAGACCGCCCCAGTCAAACTACCCACCATACAATGTCCCTGCCCGGGATAACCGGACGAGGTTAGAACTTCGAGTTTATCAGGGTGGTATTTCAAGGTTGGCTCCATCAGAGCTAGCGCCCTGACTTCAAAGCCTCCCACCTATCCTACACAGACAAACTCAAAATCCAGTGTAAAGTTGTAGTGAAGGTTCACGGGGTCTTTCCGTCTTGCCGCGGGAACACTGCATCGTCACAGCGATTTCAATTTCACTGAGCCTCGGATGGAGACAGTGGGGCTATCGTTACGCCATTCGTGCAGGTCGGAACTTACCCGACAAGGAATTTCGCTACCTTAGGACCGTTATAGTTACGGCCGCCGTTTACTGGGGCTTCGATCAAGAGCTTCGCCTTGCGGCTAACCCCATCACTTAACCTTCCAGCACCGGGCAGGCGTCAGACCCTATACGTCCACTTTCGTGTTTGCAGAGTCCTGTGTTTTTGATAAACAGTCGCAACCCCCTCTTCACTGCGACCCCATTCCGCTTCGGCCGCGAGGGCCTACACGTACCTGGGGCGTGCCTTATCCCGAAGTTACGGCACTAATTTGCCGAGTTCCTTCACCCGAGTTCTCTCAAACGCCTGAGGATACTCTCCTCGCCCACCTGTGTCGGTTTCGGGTACGGATTCCTTTTGCCTGAAGCTTAGGGGCTTTTCTTGGGAGCGGGGTCTCAACCACTTCGGCCCATGAGGGCCTCGTCGTCACGCCTCGGTGTTGACGACCCCCCGGATTTGCCTAGGAGATCCACCTACACGCTTAAACCGGCATCCAACCGCCGGCTGGTCCAACCTTCTCCGTCCCCCCATCGCAGCTAAGGAAGTACAGGAATATTAGCCTGTTCGCCATCGACTACGCCTTTCGGCCTCGCCTTAGGATCCGACTCACCCTGCGCCGAAAATCGTTGCGCAGGAACCCTTGGGCTTACGGCGACAGGGTTTTTCACCCTGTTTGTCGTTACTCATGTCAGCATTCGCACTTCCGATACCTCCAGCGGACCTCTCGATCCGCCTTCGCAGGCGTACGGAACGCTCCTCTACCACGCGTGTTGCCACGCATCCGCAGCTTCGGTACACAGCTTAGCCCCGCTACATCTTCCGCGCGGGCCGACTCGACCAGTGAGCTATTACGCTTTCTTTAAATGATGGCTGCTTCTAAGCCAACATCCTGGCTGTCTGTGACTTCCCACATCGTTTACCACTGAGCTGTGATTTAGGGACCTTAGCTGGCGGTCTGGGTTGTTTCCCTCTTCACGATGAAATTTAGCTCCCACCGTGTGTCTCCCGCGATTGCACTTGCCGGTATTCGGAGTTTGCATCGGTTTGGTAAGGACTTATGTCCCCCCTAGCCGAAACAGCGCTCTACCCCCGGCAGTGAGACGCGAGGCGCTACCTCAATAGCTTTCGAGGAGAACCAGCTATCACCCGCCTTGATTAGCCTTTCACTCCTATCCACACCTCATCTCCGACTTTTTCAACAGGCGTGAGTTCGGCCCTCCAGATGGTGTTACCCACCCTTCAGCCTGGACATGGATAGATCGACGGGTTTCGGGTCTACAGCCTGCAACTAATCGCCCTATTCAGACTCGGTTTCCCTGCGCCTACCCTAGACGGTTAGGCTCGCTACAGACTAGTAAGTCGCTGACCCATTATACAAAAGGTACGCCGTCACCCCTTGCGGGGCTCCGACTGCTTGTACGCATCCGGTTTCAGGTTCTATTTCACTCCCCTCTCCGGGGTTCTTTTCGCCTTTCCCTCACGGTACTGGTTCACTATCGGTCGGCAACGAGTATTTAGCCTT
>JADGHB010000016.1:57500-60548 GCA_019689635.1 Nevskia sp.
TTCTCAACTAGCTCTATACAGGCTCGTTGATACTCCGTAATGCAATGGCTTTCGCCACGCACGCGGGAGCACCCACACAAATCACTTGCTTGCTGTGTTAAAGAACGCGCCGCAGGATCACGCCGAAAGGGGTTCGCCGCGGCAGGGAGGCGCATTATACGAGGGGTTTTGGGGGTGTCAACAGGACGTAAGAAAAAATTCCCCCGGCGCGCCAAGAAATACCGCCCCCAGCGCGGCTCAGGTCTTGGACGGCGCAGCGACCAGCGTGACGCGCGCGTAGCGCCGCGACCCCACTTGCAGCAGGCAGCGCGTCCCCGGCAACAGCAGGCGCGAGCGGTCCTCGACGCGCTGGGAATCCACTCGCACCGCGCGCTGCTCGATCATGCGATAACCCTCCGCGCTGCTGGCCACCAGCCCGGCCTCTTTGAGCGCGCGCGCCAAAGGCAGCCCGGACGCGGGAGCGGCCAAAGTCAGTTCGGGGATGTCCGCCGGCAGCGCGCCCTGCGAAAACTGGGCGATGAACGCAGCGCGCGCGGCTTGCGCCGCCGCGGTACCGTGAAAACGCGCGACCAGCTCGCCCGCCAGCTCGAGCTTGAGATCGCGCGGGTTGGCGCCCTCTTCGACGCTGCGCTTGAGCCGCGCGAGTTCGGCCAGCGGACGGAAGCTCAGCAGCTCGTAGTAACGCCACATCAAGGTGTCGGAAATGGACATCAGCTTGCCGAACATCTCATTGGGCGGATCGTTGAGCGCGACGTAGTTGTTGAGCGACTTGCTCATCTTCTGCACGCCATCCAGCCCTTCCAGGATCGGCAGCGTCATGACACATTGCGGCCGCTGGCCGTAGGCCTGTTGCAAGCTGCGGCCGACCAGCAGGTTGAACTTCTGGTCCGTGCCGCCCAGCTCGACATCGGCCTTGAGCGCGACTGAGTCATAGCCCTGCAGGAGCGGATACAAGAGTTCGTGCACGGCGATGGGCTGGCCTTCCCGGTAACGCTTGGCGAAGTCGTCGCGCTCCAGCATGCGCGCCACGGTGTAATGCGCCGCGAGCCGCAGCATCCCCTCGGCACCCAAGGCGTCGAGCCAGCGCGAGTTGAACGCGACGGTGGTCTTGCCGGGATCGAGAATCTTGAACACCTGCTGCTTGTAGGTTTCGGCGTTCTGTTCGACCTGCTCGCGCGTCAGCGGCTTGCGCGTCTCGTTCTTGCCGGAAGGATCGCCGATCATGCCGGTGAAGTCGCCGATCAGGAAGATCGCCTCATGGCCGGCGTCCTGGAACGCGCGCAGCTTGTTGAGCAGCAGCGTGTGTCCCAGGTGCAGATCCTTGGCCGTCGGGTCGAAGCCCGCCTTGACCCGCAGCCGCGTGCCACGGGCCGCCGCTTCCGTCAGCCGCAGCCGGAACTCCTCGCGCGGAAGGATTTCCTCGGCTCCACGTTCGATCTCCTCGAAAATCGGCCTTGTCATGGAGACGATCCGTCGGTCAATTCAAGTCAGGTTTTCCGTTAAAAAGGATTGCAAAGCCTGCGTTTTTATGGTTTCGTAAGCCTTGCCGCCGTCGCTGCCACGCTACCAACTACAAAAGCCGGCCGCATGAGCCTGCAGCCTTCCGGGCTGCGGTCCATGAATCAGTTTGGGAATCGTATGCCGGATTATAGCTCTGCCGGTGAGGCCAGCCTTGCACCGGTTCGCCGAACCCTATTGATCTGTTCTTTTCTCACGGTGTGTGCCGCCGCCGTTGCCTATTACCGCATGAATGCCGCCGCACCCGCCGTCGAACCGACGTCGGATCAAGCCGCTGAGAATTACGACGCCATCATCCAGTCCGCGGTCAACAACGCGCTGTCGGTACCGGCAGCCAGTGAATGGACGCGGGCCGTGGTCGCGCGCGGCCAGACCCTGTCCGACATCTTCGACCAGCATCAGCTCGCGCCGCAGGACTGGCTTGCCATCCTTGAGCTCGGCGGGGATTGCGCACGGCTCAAGCACCTGAAGGTCGGCGACGTGCTGCGCTTGCGCATCAGTGACGGCGAACTGCAGGAACTGATCTATCCCCTCGACGAGCGACGCACGCTGGACGTGCGCCGCGACGAGCGTGGCTTCGAGGCCACCACGCTCACCGCCGCGATCGAACGCCGCACGGCCACCGCCGAAGGCACGATCGAGGACTCCCTGTTCAACGATGGCCGCAAGGCGGGCCTCAACGACCGCCTGATTCTGCAATTCGCCGACATTTTCGGCTACGACATCGACTTCGCCCAGGACCTCCAGGCTGGCGATCGCTTCAGCGTGGTCTACGAGCAGCTCTACAAGGACCACAAGAAGCTGCGCGACGGCGACATCCTCGCCGCCGAATTCGTCAACCAGGGACACGTCTACCGCGCGGTGCGTTACGTGGCCCCCGATGGCACCAGTGCCTACTACACGCCCACCGGTCAATCGCTGCGCAAGGCCTTCATCCGCACGCCGGTGGACTTCACCCGGATCAGCTCGGGCTTCAGCCTGCACCGCTGGCATCCGATCCTCAACCGCATGCGCGCGCACATGGGCACCGATTATGCGGCTCCGATCGGCACACCGGTGCACGCCGCCGGCAATGGTCGTATCGAATTCATGGGACGTAAGGGGGGGTACGGCAACGTCGTCATCATCCGCCACGGCCCGAAATACGAAACCGTTTACGGCCATCTCTCGCGCTTCCGCCGTGGGTTACACGCGGGCTCCAAGGTCGAACAGGGCGAGGTGATCGCCTACGTGGGCATGACGGGGCTCGCCACCGGACCGCATCTGCATTACGAATTCCGCGTCAACGGCATTCCGGTCAACCCGGTGACGGTGACCCTGCCGCGCGCCAATCCGCTGCCGCCGCAGCAACTCGCTGCGTTCCGCTCCGAAGTCGCACCGCTGTTGGCCGACCTCGACCAGATCGACGCGCGGCACGCTTACGCCTCGGCGTCTCCTCCGCCCTGAGCCGGGCCCGGCCGTGTCAACGGCCCTCTATGTGGGATTGATGTCCGGCACCAGCGCCGACGGCGTCGACGCGGTGCTGGCGGC
>JADGHB010000092.1 GCA_019689635.1 Nevskia sp.
GCGACAGGATTACCGCATCGGCGCCGACCGGGAGGGGCGGCCATGATCCGCGCGGGACGCATCGCCTACGTCACCGGCGGCACCGGCGCCATCGGCACGACGATCTGCGCCGCGCTGGCCCGCGCCGGCGCGCGCGTGGCCGCCATCGGCTATCCCGCGGAAGCCGACCGGCGGACATCCTGGTCAATGGCGCCGGCATCACCCGCGACGCGCGCTTCGTGAACCTGACTCCGGCGCAGTGGCGCGAGGTGCTGGGCGCCAACCTCGACAGCGTGTTCAACGCCTGCAAATCCGTTTTCGCCGGCATGTGCGCGCGCGGCTACGGACGCATCGTGAATCTGTCTTCCGTCAACGGCCAGCGCGGCCAGTTCGGCCAGACCAACTACGCCGCCGCCAAGGCCGGCATGCACGGCTTCACCATGTCGCTCGCCCAGGAAGGCGCCGCTCACGGCGTGACCGTCAACACCGTGGCGCCGGACTATGTCGCCACGCCCATGACCGCCGCCATGAAGCCCGAGGCGCTGGCGCGCATCGCCGCGCAGATTCCGCTCAAGCGTCTGGCGCAGCCGGAAGAGATCGCGCGCGCGGTGCTGTTCCTGTGCGAGGAAGAGGCCGGCTACCTCACCGGCGCCTGCCTGCCGGTCAACGGCGGGCTGTACATGAGCGCCTGAGCGCGCCAGGAGTCCGCCTGCTCAACCTGCAAATGATCGGCATGCTCTTGGGCGGCGTGGCCTGGGGCCTGGCCGCGGATCGCTACGGGCGCCGGCCGATCCTCTTCGCCACCATCGCCACCTATTCCGTCGCCAATCAGGACGGCTCGCGTCCGGCGAGTTATCCTGAGGCATGACCCGACTCGCTTTGGCAACCGAACGCGCACCTTCCTCCGTTTTCTCGGATCCTACGCCAGCACTGCGCATCCTCGACGGGCTCGCGCGCCGCATCGCGGCCGGACACCGTCAGCCGCTGGCGCGCGCGGTCGGTTTGCACAAGACCCGGAACCTCTCCGTGTGCGACGCCACCGCCGGCTGGGGCCTGGATGGTCTGGTGCTCGCCGCGCTGGGCGCGCGCGTCACCCTCGTCGAGCGCCGCAGCGCCGTGGCCCAGGCGCTGCGCACCTCGGTGCAGCGCCTGCAGGACGAGCCCAGACTGCGCGAGACGCTGATGCGCCTGGAACTGATCGAGGCGGATGCGCGCACGGTGCTCGGCGGCGCCCGGCACTGGGACGTGGTCTATCTCGATCCCATGTATCCGCAGACGCGGCGGCGCGCACTGCCGGGCAAGGCGCTGCAGACGCTGCGCGCGCTGGCCGGCGAGGACGCGGATGCCGATGCGCTGCTCGCGCCCGCGCTCGCCAGCGCCCGCCGGCGCGTGGTGGTCAAGCGCCCGCGCCGCGCGCCGCCGCTGGCCGACCGCGCGCCGGACTTTCAAGTCCGCGCCACGCAGCTGCGCTTCGACGTCTACCTGAAACTCCACGCCGGAGACGGACCATGCGCCGATTGACCTTGATCCGTCATGCCAAGTCGTCCTGGGACGATCCCGCGCTGCCCGATTTCGAGCGCCCGCTCAACGCGCGCGGCGAACGCGACGCGCCCGAGATGGCCCGGCGTCTGGCGGCGCAGCTCGAACGGCCGCTGAAACTGATCTCCAGTCCCGCGGTGCGGGCGCGCGCCACGGCCGAGGCCTTCGCCGCCGCACTGGGGCTTGAACCCGGCGCGATCGCGTTCGAACCGCGCCTCTACGAAACCCGCGCGGATCTGCTGCTGCGGCTGGTCCGCGCGCTCGACGACGCCGATGCGCACGTGGTCCTGGTCGGTCACAATCCCGCGCTGAGCGAACTGGCGCGCACGCTGGCCGACTGTCCCTTCGACGAGCTGCCGACCTGCGCGGTGGCTACGCTGCGCTTCGACGTGCCCTGCTGGCGCGAGGTGAAACCCGGTCGCGGCACGCTGGAACGCTACCGCTATCCCAAGGAGAGCATGCGCTGATCCCGGGGCGCCGCGCGCTTGCATCCCCGGCGCGGGGCCGTTAGCCTCGCGGCGCTTTTCACGCAAGGAATGACCATGTCTTCGACCATCGCGCCGGCGCCGGAGCGCCTGGGCGATTTCACCGTCACGCCGCGCACGCTTTTGATCGCGCTGCTGGCCTGCGGCATCGGCGCGCTCGGCGCGCTGGTCGCCGATGCCCTGCTCAAGCTGATCGGCCTGATCACCAATCTCGCCTTCTACCAACGTTTCGCCACCACCTTGGTGGCGCCGGGCGCGGATCATCATTCGCCGTTGCTCGTACTGCTGCTGCCGGTGCTCGGCGGATTGATCGTGGGATTGATGGCGCGCTACGGCTCCGAGCTGATCCGCGGCCACGGCATGCCGGAGGCGATCGACGCCATCCTGCGCCGCGGCAGCAAGGTGCAGCCGCGCGTGGCCTTCCTCAAACCCCTGTCGGCCGCGATCACCATCGGCACCGGCGGTCCCTTCGGCGCGGAAGGCCCGATCATCATGACCGGCGGCGCCTGCGGCTCGCTTTTGGCGCAGTTCCTCAAGCTCACCGCCGACGAGCGCAAGACCTTGCTGGTGGCGGGCGCCGCATCCGGCATGGCGGCGACGTTCAACGCGCCCTTCGCCTCGATCCTGCTCGCCGTCGAACTGCTGCTGTTCGAATGGCGGCCGCGCAGTTACCTGCCGGTGGCCGCGGCGGTGTGCGTGGCCACGGTGTTGCGCATGACGCTGCTCGGCAGCGGTCCGATCTTTCCGGTGCCGGTGGCGGCGCCGCTGCTGACGCCGGGCGAATACCTGCTGTGCGCGGTCGCGGGCCTGAGCGGCGGCCTGCTCGCCTGGCTGGCGACCGGGCTGGTGTATTTCTCCGAGGACACGTTCAAGAAACTGCCGATCCACTGGATGTGGTGGCCGGCGCTCGGCGGACTCGTCATCGGCGCCGGCGGCCTCATCGAACCGCGCGCGCTGGGCGTGGGCTACGACGTCATCCAGACATTCCTCGCCGGCCAGGCAAGCGTCGCGCTGATCCTCGGCATCCTGATCGTCAAGACGCTGATCTGGTCACTGTCGCTGGGTTCCGGGACTTCCGGCGGCGTGCTCGCGCCCGTCTTCATGATCGGTGCCGCGCTGGGCGCGTCACTGGCCCATGTCTTCCCGCACGTGGCACCGGGCTTCTGGGCGCTGGTGTGCCTGGCGGCGGTGGTCGGCGGCGTGATGCGCTCGCCCCTGACCGGCGTGATCTTCGCCCTGGAGCTGACCCACGACTGGAGCGCGATTCTGCCGCTGACCATCTCCGCGAGCAGCGCCTACGCGCTGTCCGTGCTGGTGCTGCGGCGCTCGGTCTTGACCGAAAAAGTGGCGCGCAAGGGATTCCATCTCACGCGCGAATACTCGATCGATCCCCTGGAGGTATTGCTGGTCCGCGAGGTGATGCAGCGCGATTTCATCAGTTTCCGTCTCGGCACCGCGCTGTCCGAAGCCGCCGCCGGATTCGCTGCCCCGCACCGCAAGCTGCGCGACGCGCTCAATCGCCAGCGCATCTATCCGGTGCTGGACGAAGACGGGATGTTGCGAGGCATCGTGACCCGCCGCGACATGCTCGACGCGGCGCTGTCCGGCGGTACCGCGCCCATCGAGTCCATCATGCTGCGTGAACCGGTCGTCTGCTATCCCGACATGACCTTGCGCGAAGCCGCCAACCTGCTCGCCGAACGACGCGTGACGCGCGTGGTCGTGGTCGAGCGCCAGACGCCGCGCAAGGTGATCGGCCTGCTCACCGTGGTGCAAATCCTGGAAGGCCGGTTGCGCGATCTGGAAGAAGAACGCGTGCAGGAGCGAGTGCTCGACGTGCGGCGCATCCTGTCTTTTGGCGGCGGCCGCCTGCGCGTTCGAAGCTGAAAAAGAGCAAGTCCGGGCCACCGCGCTCGCCGGCCGAGGGAGTTCGAACCGCCGCCCCTTCCCTTGGATCTGCGCCCGGCGATGGCCGCCACGACGCGCAAGTCTCAGGGGGATTCCAGAGCGCGCAAGCCGGTGCGATAGCGCTCGGCGTTGTCGAGA
>JADGHB010000003.1 GCA_019689635.1 Nevskia sp.
CGGTATACTGGTTACGTTGTTTTGCTTCTGGCATGGGGTCCTCCGATTTCGGTATTGTCCACCTTAACGGGGTGTCCACGAAATCGGGGGAGGCTTACAACAAGCTTATCTCGTGGAAATCGGAGTCCTTACTGACCAGCGCGTAACCGTGTTCGCGAGCATACTCCTAGACCGCGTCGTCGCTGGCGCTCCCGAGACCGAGGTGATGCACATGTGCAGAATCCGGAAATACGTCGGCCAGTGCAGTGACTAATTTAGGCGACAAGTTTTCGTCGAACGGCAACTTCACGCACTGACCGCCAGTTGGTGTCGTTCACGATCGGCGGCATAGGCCAAGCATGCTCGGATATCCTCCAACGTCAAATAGTCAAAATCTTCAATGATCTGTTCCGGCGTCATGCCAGCCGCTAGGTAACCAAGCACGTCGTAGACCGTGATGCGCAAACCGCGGATGCACGGCTTGCCGCCGCGCATACCGGGTTCGATGGCGATGATGTCGTGGTAGTCCATGATTATCGCTTCGGCGGCGGCCCGAGAGGTCTATAAAAAGCGTAGCGCATCCCACCGATTGCGTCACTTGGATAACTGAATAATTCCGTCACGCCAGCGGGAACCGGTCTCCAAAGGCTTGGCAAGAGCTGGATTCCGGCATGCGCTGAAACGACGAAGTACGTACTCAAACCTTCCCGACATACGGACAGCGGCAAGCTCCATGCCGTTCAGCGGCCGTAGCTGTAGTAGGTGTAACCGTAGTTGCCATAACCGTAGGCACCGACCCTCGCCCCCACCTGGTTGAGGATGACACCGCGCGGCCGCACGCCGGTGTTGGTCAGGCGCTTGAGTGCTTCCTCGATTTCGCGCAGCGGGTGCTCGGCGGATTTGAGCACCAGGAGCGTGGTGCCGGCCAGCCGGGCGACGATCGCGGCGTCGGATACGGCCAGAAGCGGCGGGCTGTCCAGCAGCACGTAATCGTAACGCCCGGAGAGTTCCTTGAGCAGTTCGTCCAGGCGCTCGTGCATCAGGAGTTCTGCCGGGTTGGGCGGCGAGTTGCCGCGCGCGATGAAGTCCAGACCGTCCACGCCGGTGGGCTGGAACAGCTCCTGTGAAGTGACGTCACCGACGATGTAGTCGCTCACGCCAGGTTTGGACTTGAGGTCGAAGTATTTGTAGAGATGGCCCTTGCGCAGGTCCGCGTCCACCACCGCCACGCGCTTGCCGGCGAGCGCCAGCACCGCCCCGAAATTGGCGGCGACGAAAGACTTGCCAATGTCCGGCGCGGGGCCGGTGAACAGGATGATGTTGTTGGGCGCCTCCAGCATCGCGAAGTGCAGCGAGGTACGCAGGCTGCGCAGAGCCTCGATCGCCTGGCTGTCGCTGTCCACCATGGCCAGCACGTGCGAGCCGTGTTCGCCGCGCGCCACCGCCCGCGCCAGCTTGCGCTGCTCGGTCACGTAAGGAATGGAGACCAGCACGCTGAGTCCGAACTGACGTTCGATCAAGGCCGGATCGTCGATGCCGCGCAGCAGGGCGCGCTGCACGAACACGTAGGCCACGCCGAGGAATCCGCCGAGCACGAGCGCCAGCGCGAGCACGAGCGGAACCTTGGGCGAGGAAGGCTCCAGCGGCTTCAAGGCGTAGTCCACGATGCGGACGTTGCCGATGGTGCCCGCCCGCGCCACCTGCAGTTCCTGGATGGAATTGAGCATGGCGGTGTAGAGCTGAGTATCGACCTCCACGTCGCGCAGCAGGCCAAGGATTTCCTGCTGGGTATCCGGCAGGGCGCTGACACGCTGCTTGAGCTTGTCCTCGGCCTCTTCCACCGAGCCGATCTGCTGGTTCAGTGCCTGGACTACGGGATGCTGCGGCGTGAAGCGCTGCAGCGCCTGGTCCCTTTGCTGGATCAGTTGCAGGCGCTGGGTTTCTAGATCCACGCTCTGCTGCAGAATCATCTGCGTCTGGCTGGCCACGTCCGGCGCGCCGTGCTGGCTCTGGTAGGTGGTGAGCCTCGCCTGGTCGGCGTCCAGCTTGGCCTTGAGATCCGGGAGTTGCTTGTTGAGGAAATCGAGCGATTGTTTGGCGTTTTCGGACTGGCGCTCGACGTTCTGCTTGAGGTAGGCGTTTTCGATGTTGTCGATGATGGCGGTGACCCGTTCCGGGTCGCGATCCCGATAGGTGAGCTGGATCACGCCCGATTGTTTGCCCTGTTCGGCCACGCTGAGCGCATCCAACAATCGGGTCAGCACGGTTTGATGCGCATGCCGGATCACCGCGAAGCGGGTACCCGGCGCGGCGACGAGCTGCTGCACGAAGATTTGCGTTTTCCCGTCCTTGCTCTGCGCGGCTTGACCGACGGTGCCGGTCAGCACTTCGTCGCCGTCCGGGTCATTCAGTTCGAAGCCGGTTGGCGTGGCGACCAGAGTGAAGCGCTCGTCCAGCCACTGGTCGGGAACCTCGAAGCGGGTGACCGTGATTTTCTCGCCGCCCCAGGCCCAGCGCCGCAAGCCCCAAGGCGCCGCGGCCGGGTGATCGAGATCGTCGTTGAAGCGCGCGATGGCCGAGCCGATGATCGGAAAATACTTGGGGTGCGCCTCGATTTCCAGGTTCAGCGACTGGATGACCTGGTCGAGCACCAGGCGGCTCTGGAGGATCTGGATCTCGGCCTCGGTCTGCACCGGAGAGCCCAGCAGCAGGGACGAGATCTGGCTCAGCGAGGACATCGAGCCGGAGGAATTGCTCGTTTCCTCCACCTGGACCAGGCCATCCGCCTCGTAAGTCGGCGGCACCAGCACGCAGTAAAGCGCGCCGGCGACCACGGCCGCGAGCACGAAGGCCAGGATGGTCCAGCGGCCCGAGCGCAACAGCTCGTAGAGCTCGCGCAGGTTGATCTCGTCTTCTTCGGGCTGCACGGTGGGCGGCAGCGCAAGCTGAACGGGCTTGAAGGTCTCGTTGGTGACGTCGTTAGCCACGGGGTTGACCGTCCTGGTAATCGTTTCCTCTGGTGTACGCCGAATGGAGCCTGTCGGGAGTCGGGGCTTATGCCCCTCCTACGGGTGGGGTTTGTAAAGATGGCTCCGGTTGGAACTCGGGATTTCAGGCTTTCATGTTCGGCTGTCGGCGATGTGGCGAACTATAGCCCGAAATGGTGCAACGATGAAATTGCGGTCGCTGAGATTTGGCGCACGGATTGTCGTAGCGGCGCTCATCGATCCAGCGTGTCCGGCAGACCGCTCGTCCATGCGCCGAGATGCGCTTTTGCGTGAGCGTTCAGGGCGTTGAAGGTTTCGACCAGCAACGGGACCAGCGCATGGGCGCGGTTGAGTGCGGCGGCAAACTCTTCGGCGTCCCGCATGTATTCGTGGGCCAGGCGATTGCGCAGATTCCGCGCCTCGACCCAATCCGTCACGGAACGCAGCAGCCCGAGTTTCTCCATGCGGTTCAGATTGTCGAGGACCGCACCCGGGGACCGGCTGGCTGAGCAGCCTGCGGCTCGTCGCGAGGAGGTGACGACCCTCGCGTTCGACCACGTCCAAGAGGAAGCACAGGCGGTCGATGTCCGGTTTGTTGTTCACAAGGGAATGCCCTGGGTCACGGCCACGCCGTGAATGCGCTGGCGAACGGTGTTCGGATCGACCACGAGAATATCGAAGCGTTGATCGCCCAGCGCCAATTGCAGCTCGGCCGCCAGGCGGCTCGCCGCGGCCGGGCGGTTATCCAGAACCTGCGGCACTTCGATGTAGAGATCCACGTCTCCACCCCGGGCGGCATCGTCCACGCGCGAGCCGAACAGATAGACGCGCGCGTCCGGACCGAAAGCGGCGCACACTTTTTCGCGGATGATGCGGATTTGCTCCGGACTCAGGCGCATGGCGGCTGAACGCGATCGGCAAGATGCCGTGACCTCGTGGTGTGGAGCCTACCCCGGGGTTATCCTGCTCCTTTGCCGCCGCGCACAATCGGAGCGGCGGCAGCGCTTGCGCCAGGCGCCCCGCCGGTTTCGAGGCGGCCATAGACATCCTCGAAGCGCACGATGTCGTCCTCGCCGAGATAGGCGCCAGACTGCACCTCGATCAGCTCCAGCGGCACCTTGCCGGGGTTCTCCAGGCGGTGAGCGGTGCCGAGCGGGATGTAGGTGGATTCGTTCTCCGAGACGAGATACGTCTTCTCTCCGCAGGTCACCTTGGCGGTCCCCGACACCACCACCCAGTGCTCCGCGCGGTGGTGATGCATCTGCAAAGACAGCTTGTGGCCCGGCTTGACCACGAGCTTCTTGACCTGGAAGCGCGGCCCGCAGGCGATGGTCTCGTAACTGCCCCAAGGCCGCAGGATTTCCGTGTGCTGCACGGCTTCGGACCGCTTGCGCGCGGCGAGCTGGCCGACGAGGGCTTTCACGTCCTGGCAGCGCTCGCGCGCGGCGACCAGCACCGCGTCCTTGGTCTCGACCACCACAGCGTCCTTGAGGCCGATGGCGGCGACCAGCCGGCTCTGGGCGTGCACCAGCGTGCCGCGGCAGTCCTCGCTCAGTACGTCGCCGTGGTGGCTATTGCCTTCGGCGTCCGCGGTCAGCGCGTGCAGCCGTTCCCAGGAACCGAGATCGTCCCAGCCGCAATCGAGCGGGACCAGCGCGGCGCGCGCGGTCTTCTCCATCACCGCGTAGTCGATGGAGTCCGCCCGGATGTCGAGGAACGGCGGGCCATCGAGGCGCAGGAAGCCCAGATCGCGCCGGGCGCCGTTCAACGCGGCCTTGCAGCCGGCAAGCATGCCCGGCTCGAAGCGCTCCAGCTCGGTGAGAAACAGCCGCGCGGGGAACAGGAACAAGCCGCCGTTCCAGGCGTACTCGCCGGAAGCGAGAAATTCGCTCGCCCGCGCCGCGTCCGGCTTTTCCACGAAAGCGGCGACTTCCCAGGCGCCATCGCCCAGCGGCCGACCGCGGCGGATGTAGCCGTAGCCGGTTTCCGCCCGCGTGGGTTTGATGCCGAAGGTCACGATCCTGCCGCGCGCAGCGACTTTCGCAGCGGTTTGCCCCGCCGCGCGGAATGCCGCGAGATCGGCGACGACGTGGTCCGACGCCATGAGGAACACCAGCGCGTCCTCCCCGTGCTGGGCCAAGGCCTGGAGCGCGGCGATCGCGGCGGCGGGCGCGGTGTTGCGCCCTTCGGGTTCGAGGATGATCGTCGCGCCCGCGACGCCGGCCTGGCTCAAATGCTCCGCCACGATGAAGCGGTGCTGCTCGCCGCAGATCACCAGCGGCGCGGTCGCATCCGGCAGGCTGCAAGCGCGCAGCGCAGCCTGCTGCAGGAGGCTGCGCTCCTGGTCGAGCAGTTTCAGGAACTGCTTGGGATAGGCCTCGCGCGACAGCGGCCACAGGCGCGTGCCGGAACCGCCGGCGAGTAAGCACGGGACGAGGGGTGTCATCGCGGAAGTCATGGGCGCTGCGCGGCTTTGTCGCGCAGCGTTCTGCGGACCGCAAGTCGATGCCTTGGTTGGCGTAGTAACGAAAATCCTTGACTCACGGAATTATTGTTACAACAATAAAGCCGATGAGCTTGCGCATCCTCTGGGACGAAGCGAAGCGGGAAGCCAACCTCGACAAACATGGATTGGACTTCACCGACGCGGTGATGGTGCTGGACAGCCCATACCGGCTTGACGTCGAGAGTGTGCGAGGCGGTGAACGGCGGACGCAATCGTTCGCCTATGTGTTTGATGTGCTGGCGGTGCTGACGGTAGTGCATGTGGCGCGCGAAGATGCTCTGCGGATCGTTAGTTTCGGGCCGGCGAGTGAGCAGGAAAGAAGTAGTTATCATGACTGGCTCGAAAATGACTTCAACGACGACGGATAAAATGCGCGCCGCTCGCAAGCGTGGCGAGAGTAAGACCGACGTGGCCAAGGTGCGCGCCAGGACCCCATATGTTTGGGACGGCAAGAGCGAGGACGATCGGCCGCTGACGCGAGAAGAAATGCAGGCCGGGATCGAAGCGTACCGGAGGCGACGCGGACGCCCGGCGGGAAGCGACAAAGAATCAACCACCATCCGGTTCGACCGCGACATCCTTGCGGCCTTCCGTGCGGCTGGACCCGGCTGGCAGACGCGCATGAACGCGGCACTACGCGATTGGCTCAAAACTCACTCCCCCGTGTAATGCCGGAGGCATAAGTCATGCTTGCGCCTCGATCAAGCGCAACAGCTCGCGCGTTTTCGCTTCCATCAACGGCCGGTCGCCGCGCGACTCGACGTTGAGGCGCAATACCGGCTCGGTATTGGAACCGCGCAGGTTGAAGCGCCAATGGCTGAATTCCATGCTCAATCCATCGGTGTGATCGACGGCTCTCGCGTCGTCGATATAGTGTTGCTCGACGCCGGCGAGGGTTTGTGAGATGTCGCGCACGGTGCGGTTGATCTCGCCGCTGGCGGGGAAGCGGCGCTGGCTTTCGCCGACCAGCGCCGAGAGCGGCTGACCGCGTTCGCACATCAACTGCGCCACCAACAGCCAGGGCAGCATGCCGCTGTCGCAGTAGGCGAACTCGCGGAAATAGTGGTGCGCGCTCATTTCGCCGCCGTACACCGCGTCTTCGGCACGCATGCGCTCCTTGATGAAGGCATGGCCCGTCTTGCACTGGATCGGGATGCCGCCGCGCGCGCGCACGGTTTCGATGGTGTTCCAGGTCAGCCGCGGATCGTGGACGATCTTGGCTCCGGGACGGCGCCGCAGCATGACATCGGCCAGCAGGCCGACGATGTAGTAGCCCTCGATGAACGCGCCGCGCTCGTCGAACAGAAAACAGCGGTCGAAGTCGCCATCCCAGGCGACGCCGAAATCCGCCTGGTGTTCGCGCACGGCTTGCGCGGTCGCCGCGCGGTTTTCCGGCAGCAGCGGGTTGGGAATGCCGTGGGGGAAATCGCCGTCCGGTTCGTGGTGAACCTTGACGAAGCGGAACGGCAGATGGGGCTCCAGCGCGTCGATCACCGGCCCGGCGCAGCCGTTGCCGGCATTCACCACGATCGTGAGCGGCTTGAGCGCTTGCGGTTGCAGATAACCCAGCAGGTGCCGCACATAGGCCGCGCGCAGCTCGCAGGGCACCAGCGCCGCGCTGCCATCCGGCGTTTCGGCGCTGCCTGCGACCAGCGCTTCGAGTTCGCGCAGACCGGAGTCGCCGGACACCGGCACCGCGCCCGCGCGCACCAGCTTCATGCCGTTGTACCCGATCGGATTATGCGAGGCCGTCACCATGATGCCGCCGTCGATGCCGTCCTGGAAAGCGGCGAAGTACACCTCCTCCGTGCCGCACAGCCCCAGGTCGAGCGCCTCGACGCCGCAGCGGTTGAGACCCAGCGCCAGCGCTTCCAGCAGCGTGCGGCTGGAATGCCGCACGTCCATGCCGAGCGCGACTCGCCGCGGATGGAATTTTCGCGCATACGCCAGACCGAGCCGGTAGGCGAGGTCCGCATTCAGCTCGGAAGGAACTTTTCCTCGGAGGTCATAGGCTTTGAAGCAGGGCAAAGTCACGCGACATCTCTCTACAGACGTTTCCGGTCGCGGTTTACGCCGCTCCTACAGTATCCTGCGGGCAGGAGGGGCGTGAGCCCCAACAGCCGCCTCGACCTGCCCAGCCCTCCGAATCCCCACGAGCGTTGCACTCAGAGCGTTGCACTCAGCACGCGCTGCCGCGCCGCGCGAAGCACTGGAACAACGCCGCCTGATAGGCGCCGGTGATGGTGGGCAGGAGCTGGGCGATGACCGCGTTGTATTGCGAGAACGCGGTGGCCTGCACGTAAACCACGTCGTGCGGTCGCAGTTGGAACTGGCTGGCGAGCAACACGCCGGTGGGGTGCGAAAGGTCGAGCGTATAGACGTCCTCGGCGATCTTGTCGTCCTCGCCCCGATGCGGGCGGAACACGATGACGCCGGAATCGCTACCGCGCAGGCTGTCCAGCCCGCCGGCATTGGTCAGCGCCTGGATCAGGGTCATCGAATCCTGCTGGATGACGACCGGCGCCTGTTTCTGCACCGCCCCCAGCACGAACACCTGGTCGCCGGACTGATCCGGAATGTGCAGCACGTCGCCGGGCTTGAGCGCGGGGTTGGGCACCGGCCGCGCGCCGGAGAGCAGGCCGGCGAGATCGATTGGGTACATGTTTCCGCCGCGCATGAGGATCGCCCGGCGGCGGCTCGCGGCGGGCGTGAGGCCGCCGGCGGCGTCGATGGCCTGCAGCACGCCCTGCGGCGTGTCGTTGAGCGTGAGCGTGCCGGGCTTCACCACCTCGCCGGTGACCTCGATGCGATCGGCGCGGTAGGCCACCACGCGCACGTCCACCTGGGGGTTCTTGACCACGCTGCTCAAGCGCTCGGCCAAATAAGTCCGCAGCTCGCTGGCGGTCATGCCCGCGGCTTTGAAGGTGCCGACGTAGGGGTAGTATGCCGTGCCGTCCGCCGCGACCAGCCGCCCCTGGCTGACGAGATCGCTGGTGAGGCCCGTATAGGGCGAAGTCAGCTCAGGGTGGTCCCAGACCACGACGAAGAACACGTCGCCCGGCCCGAGCCGGTATTCCGGCGGCACGTCCGAAGGCAGCAGCGAGGGCAGCTCCTCGACCGCCTCGGCCTGGCGCTCCCGGGCGAGGTTGACCAGCACGTTGGCGGTGATGGGAATCACCTTGTATTCGAGATTCTGGCCCGCGGCCTCGACCACCTTGTAGCCGTTGTCCTCCCGGTCGGCGACGACCTGGTACTGGTGCGTGCCGGGGCTGCCGATGCGGATGTTCAGGCCGGGAATGATTTGCGAGCAGGCGGCCAGGACCAGGCCGAGGGAATAAATGAGACAACGAATACCGAGGCGTAAGAAGGCAGGATGCGGGCGCACGTCGCTGGTCGTCGGAATCGGTTGGATTGGCCAAGCACGCGGAAACCCGGATTCCCGGTCGCCGTCCTTGGTCGTTTTTGTATTCTATACGAATCGACCGCAAGCTCGTTCAAGCGCATGTTCCGCAGGATTCTCGTCGTCTGCACCGGCAACATCTGCCGCAGCCCCATGGCCGAGGCCCTGCTGCGCGAACGCCTGCGCGGCGATGGCGTGGAAGTCCACTCGGCCGGCGTGGCCGCGCTCGTGGATCGCCCGGCGGACCCGCTGGCGCAGCAGGTGATGGCGGCGCACGGCCATGACATTTCCGCGCACCGCGCCCGGCAGGCCACGCAGGCCATGCTCAAATCCATGGACCTGATCCTGGCGCTAGAGCAGTTCCACGACGACTGGATCCGCACCCGCTACCCACAGTTCCACGGCCGCGTCCACAAACTCAGCCGCTGGCGCGGCAATGCCGACATCGCGGACCCCTACGGCGGCTCCCGGTCGGCGTTCGAGCAGGCCTATGAGGAGATCGAGTCCTGCGTCGAGGACTGGGCGAGGCGCTTGTTGAAAGCGGCATAGCAGCGGCATCCGCCGCGACGCTCATCGAAACGAACGGCCGTTCGGGGCTAACGCCTCCTACTTGAGCAGCTCCGCGGCGCCGCGCGCGAAGGCCGCGGGCTCGCCGTCGTCCACGAGCGAATACAGCTCGGGGCCGTCGTACACCCTCTGACCGCCGTCGCGCGTCAGCGGACGGAACATGAAGCTCGCCTCGCGCCGCGTGGAGCGGGCGAAGAACAGATCCAGCGGAATGACGAGATAAACGCCCTTGTCGAAGGAGCCTTCGCCGAACTGCGCCGCCGAGACGTCGGTCTTGGTGGCGAACACGCCGGCGCGGACGCCGCTGGCGAACTCGCGCGAGATGTCCAGCGTGGCGCCGCGGTCGCGCGCCAGGTATTGGCCGGCGCTGAGCTTGACCAGCAGGTTGTAGAACGGCGGGCGGTAGTACAGGGTGACGTGGCCGGTGGTGACCAGGTAGTCCTGGAAGTCGAACTGCTCGCGGAAGCCGCGCTTCTTGACCCGGTTGAGGTCGAACGACACGGCCCACGGCCGCCCGTAAGGCCGGTACAGCAGTTCGGTGGCGATGCCGCCGTACATCTCCTCGAAGAGGCCGGCCGAGATGCGATGGTACCAGTCCGGGAACGGCGACCACAGATAGTCGGCCTCCAGGTTGATGACGCCGTCGCCGCCTTCCTGCAAGTATTTGACGATGTCGCTGCGCACGTGCGGCAGGCTGCTGGCCGGCACCGATTTGAGCTCGTTGAAGTTGTTGACGATGTTGAAGCCGGCCGCGCCGCTCAAGCCGAAGTGGTCGGTGATTTGCAGGGCGGTCGAGAGTTTGGCGTAGAGCTGGCCGGCGTAGAAGGTCTGGGGCGAACCCACACTCTGGCGCACGGCCGGCGCCACATCCCAGGTGAATTTCGGCGTGCGCGTCGCGTCGTAGAACTCCGCGCCGCCGTAGCCGCTGCCCGGCCCGGACAGCACGATCGAAGACAATGCCGTCTCCAGCGGCGCCTGTCCGCGCGCGGCTTTCTCGAAATCCGCGCGCTCGATCGTGGCGCGGTAGGTCTCCATGCCCTGATCGACGTTGATGACGGTGAACTCCGTGACCTCCGACGGCGCGGTGGCGCACAGCACGCGCGCGGTACGACCCACGGCCTTGGCCGGATTGCGGTAGCGGTCCTGGCTCAACCAGACCTTGACCGCGCGCTCGGACTCCTCGTAGTCCACCGCGATCAGCGAGAACCCCTGCTCCTGCAGCGCGGCCTTGAGCCGCAGCACGAAATCTTTTTCCTGCTCCGGGCCGGTCTCGGCGGGAGCTGCCGGGACAGCCGGGACCTCAACGATTTTCCCTTCCGGAGATACGGCATTCGACCCGGCAGCCGCAGCCCGTTCATCCGACGGCGGGGGCGGCGGCACCGGCGCAGGCGCGGGGTCGGCGGTGTTGGGCACGCCGCGGAAGTCCTGGAAGTTGGTGTACAGCGCCAGCCGCGCGGTGAACTTGTTGCCGCGCTCGTAGCCGATGCCGAAATCGAGGTTGCGCAGGCCGCGATAGCTCAGTCCGAAATTGACCGGTAGCGCCTGGCGCACCGGCGCGCCCGCCGCTTCGTGCTGGTAGTCGTTGCCGTCATACTCCACGCGCAGCGCCAGACCTTTGAGCGGCGTGTTCCACTCCACGCCGCCGAAAGGGCCGATGGTCTTGCCCGTGAACCAGTATTTGAACCCGAGATTGCCGGCCTGCCCCACGTTGGCCTGGATTTCCTGCTGGCGATTGCGATCGAAGTGATGCCCAAAGATGCCGAAGGGGTTGGGAATGTCTCCGGCGCTGCCCAGCCTGCCCCAGCCCAGGCCGAGGGAGAAATCGAAGTCGTACCAGTGATAGCTGCCGACCAGGTATTCGCTGGAGAACAGCCCGGTGCCGCCGATGTCCTGGATGCCGAACGCGATGGCCGGCCAGTATTCGCCTTCCCTCAGCAGCCGCACTTTCACGTCCGCGCTCTTGTCCTTGTAGGACTGGGTGTTCTCGGAAGCCAGATAGGGTCGATTGATGACGGCGGTGTAACGCAGGGTGGTTTCCAGCCAGGGCAGCACCTGTAGGAAAAAGTGCGCTTGGTTGTAGGGGCGCACGGTGGAAACGCCGAGCCCAAACTCGCCGTCCGGCCGCATGCGCGCGGTGGGCGTCTGCAACAGGCCCACGTCCCCGTAATCGTTGGTGCCGTAGAAGATCGGGTCGAAATCCGCCGCGTGCGCGCCCAACATCGACGACCAGGCGACCAGCGCCAGGCACACGCTTGAGCGTGCCGCGAGGGTGGAGCGCAAGCGTAGTGCGGCTCGGCGGGATTTAGCGAGTCGCACGACTGGATCCTGTGGTCAAGATTCGCCGGTCCTGGGCTGAAAATTACGAAGCGCGCTCGGCATCGCTGGCGGACCCGCCATCCAGCCCCTCGCGCCGCGCGTATTCTGTCATTCCTCGCCGGCTTGCGCAGGACCCGCGCCGTTCAGTTTCGCGCGCATTTTGCCCGTTTGCTTGCCGCTGCTCCTATGCTATGCTCCGGAATGCAGGTACACGGAGGTTCGGCGATGAAATCCATGTTCAAAGCGGCTTGTCTTGTGGTGGCGGCGTGCGCCATGCCTCTGGCCTACGCGGACGGCACGGCAGCCAACAGCGACACTTACGCGCAGTCCGTGGCCAGCGGCACGGTAGCGACCATCGTGGCGATCTCGGTCGGCGGCGCGGCCGCCATCGGTGCGCTGATCGCCGGCTCGACCGCCCCAGGCGGCACCTCCACCACGACCACGACCACCACGCACTAAGCGGCCGTTTTCGGCAGCCTCGCTTCGACGCAAGAGCCGCCTTATCAAGGCGGCTTTTGTGTTTTCCAGTGTGTTTTCCAGGCCCAGGCGATCTCTGCCGCCGTTCATAGGGCGGCCGGCTTGAGCGTCTCCAGCCGCAGCGGCGGAATCTCCGGACAGTACTGTTGCACCGAGCGCCACACGCGCCCGTCCCGCGGATCGATCCAGAACCGGTTGCGCACCCGCCAGCGCCAGGCCGGCATGTCGGCGATCTCGTCGATGCGCCGCGTCTCGTGCTCGACGCCCAGGATGCGGATGGTCTCCGTGCCGCCATCCTCGAAGCGCGATTCGACTTGCACGTCGTGCTCGTTCTCGTGGGCGAGGTCGATGCGGCGATAAACGGCCGGTGGCGGCAAGGGCCCGCCTTTGAGGATTTCAACGAGCGGGTCTGCGCCCGAGGCATCCACCCAGCGAGTGGCGAGCAGGTCGCGCTTGAGTCCCTGCGTGCGCAGCAGGCGGCCGTGGTCGGTGACGAAGATCACCCGGTCGGCCGACACCCAGCGCAACTCGGTGCCGGTGATGGTCGACAACACCATCACCGCGCCGGGGGCACCGCCCACGCTCACGCCCAGCGTGGCGTAGGGAATCTCGTCGATCTGTTCGGCCGTGAGCGGGTAGCCGCTCTTACGGCGCGGTTTCTGCGTGATGGTCTGCGCGACCAGATCCGGCGTCGAGCCTTCCGAGGCGCAGCCTGCGACGGCCAGCCCGGTAAGACCGATCAGAAATCGACGGCGATTGAGCATTTCGTTGGCGATCTCAAGTCCCTGCCCTGCGCCGTATGATGGCATACGCAAATGGTGTCGGGCCGAAACCCGGCACCGAGCCGCGACCCGCCCCGCCAATGTTCCATCCTTCATGACGACGACTTCGGCCGCCTTCGAGCTGTTCGCCACCTGCGCCCGCGGCCTGGAGCCGCTGCTGGTCGAGGAACTGCGCGCGCTCGGCGCCACGGAAGCGGCCGAGCGCGGCGGCGGCGCGGCGTGCCGCGGCGATCTGGCGTTCGCCTACCGCGCCTGCCTGTGGTCGCGGCTGGCGAGCCGCGTGCTGCTGCCCCTGTCGCGCTTCGAACTGCCCGACGCCGAGGCGCTCTACCGCGCCGCTCATGGCATCGACTGGCCGGGGTGGTTTTCGCCCGAGCGGCGCTTCGCGGTGGAAACCGCCGGCCGCTCGCCGGCCGTGCCGCACACGCATTTCGCCGCACTCAAGGTCAAGGACGCGATCGTGGATCGCTTCCGCGACGCGCTCGGCCGGCGGCCCGACGTGGACGCGCAACGCCCGGAGATCGTCGTCCACCTGCACCTCGACGGCACCCACGCGGATTTGAGCCTGGATCTCGCGGGTAGCAGCCTGCATCGCCGCGGCTGGCGCGCGAACGGCGGCGAGGCGCCGCTCAAGGAAACGCTGGCGAGCGCGATCCTGCTGCGCGCCGGCTGGCCGGAGATCGCGGCGGCGGGCGGCGCCCTCCTCGATCCGATGTGCGGTTCCGGCACTCTGCCCATCGAAGCCGCGCTGATCGCCGCCGACATCGCGCCGGGGCTGGCACGCCAACACTATGCCTTCGAGTGCCTGCGCAATCACGACGCGGCGTTGTGGCGCGAACTGAAAACCCAGGCCGAGCGCAGACGCCGCGAAGGGCTCGCGCGCCTGCCGCCGATCGCGGGACGGGACGTTTCCGCGGAAGCGATCGCGCGGGCACGCCGCAACGCGCAGGCCGCGGGACTGGCGGGCGCAATCGACTGGGCGCAGGCGGACCTTTCCGCCGCGCGGCCGGTCGGCGCAAGCCCCGGTCTGGTGGTGGTCAATCCGCCCTATGGCGAGCGCCTGGGCAACGAACCCGAACTGATCAAGCTCTACAGCCTGCTGGGCAGCACGCTCAAACGACACTTCGGCGGCTGGCGCGCGGCGCTGTTCACCGGCCGCCCGGACCTCGCGCCGCGCCTGGGCCTGCGCGCCGCAAAAATCCATTCGTTCTACAACGGCGAGCTGCCGTGCAAGCTGCTGCGGTTCGAGATCCCGGCGCGCGAACCCGCAGGCGCCGACACCGCGCCGGACTTCGCCAACCGCCTGCGCAAGAACCTGCGCCATCTCGGCCGCTGGGCGCAACGCAGCGGCGTGTCCTGCTACCGGCTCTACGACGCCGACCTGCCCGACTATGCGCTGGCGGTCGATCTGTATCGCACCGACGACGGCGTGCACGCGCATGTGCAGGAATACGCCGCTCCCGAGACCGTGGATCCGGTGCGCGCCGAGCGGCGCTTGCGCCAGGCGCTGGCGGCGATCCAGGAAGTGCTGCAACTGCCGGCCACGGCGATCCACTTCAAGATCCGTACGCCGCACAAGCGCGGCGAGCAGTACGGTCGCTTGAACGAAACCGGGCGATTCTGGATCGTCGAAGAACATGGCTGCCGGCTGCAGGTCAATCTCGACGACTATCTCGACACCGGCTTGTTCCTCGACCATCGGCCCTTGCGGCGGCGCATCCAGCGCGAAGCCGCCGGCAAGCGGTTCCTCAACCTGTTTTGCTACACCGGCGCGGCGACCGCCCACGCGGTCAAGGGCGGCGCGGCGGCGAGCGTTTCGGTGGACCTTTCGGCGAACTATCTGGAATGGGCGCGGCGCAACCTCGAACTCAACGGCGCGCGTGCGGAGCTGCGGGCGCGGCGCGAGCGGGCCGGCGCGCGCTCGCGTGCGCGCCACGTGCTGATCCAGGCCGACGCGCTGGCTTGGCTGCGCGAACCGCTTGCGGCCAACGCGCCGGCGCCTTACGACTTGATCCTCTGCGATCCGCCGACGTTCTCGGCTTCCAAGCGCATGAGCGGCACTTTCGACGTGCAGCGCGACCACGTCGAGCTGATCCGCGCGGCCGCGGCCTTGCTCGCACCCGATGGCGTGCTGTATTTCTCCTGTAATCGTCGGCGGTTCAAATTGGAGACTGCGGCCCTGGCGGGGCTTGAGATCCGCGACCTCACGGCGCAGACCCTGGACGAGGATTTCAAGCGCCCGCCTCCGCCGCACCGCTGCTGGGCGATCCGCCTTGCGGCTCACCCCGCACCATGAAGACGGCCGATCGGTGCCGAGGTAGTCGCGGATTGAGCCCCGCACGTCGGACGTATATCATTTGGATATACATCCGAGGAGGTCCGGGCCGTGAAAACCAAGGTTGCAAAGTGGGGTAACAGTCTCGGCGTGCGGGTGCCCGCCGGCCTCGCCGCCGAAATCGGACTCGCCGCGGGCAGCGAGCTGCAGATCGTACGGGAGGGGCGCGCGCTCAAGCTGATTCCGTCCCGGAACCGGCGGTACTCGCTCAAGGAGCTGCTTGCGAGCGTGCGCCCGGAGAATCTCCACGGCGAAACGCGCTCCGGATCGGCGGTGGGCGCCGAAATTCTCGAATGAGGGCACACCTGCCCGATCGCGGACAGATCGTCGTGCTGGACTTCGATCCACAGGCGGGCGCCGAGATCGGGAAACGGCGACCCGCGCTGGTCATGTCGCCGAAATCCTACAACCGCGTGACGGGACTCGTGCTGGTCTGCCCGATCACCACCCAACCCAGGGATTACCCTTTCGAAGTTCGCATCCAGACCGCCAAGACGGTCGGTGCGGCCTTGGCCGACCGCCTGCATTCGTTCGATTGGCGGGCGCGCCGATGCGCCCTGATCGAGAAAGCACCCTCTGGCTTTTGGGAGGAGGTGCGCGCGAAGTTTCTGACGCTGATCGAAGACGATTGAACGCTTCAAATTCCTGACATTTGGAGCGCTTAATCTATTCAGTTCTTACCTTCGGCTTGGGGAGCTGGGATGAAAAAGCGTTCGGACCCGGAGCTTGCGTTCGATCCGCTGCGGCGCAAGCTGCTGCAAGGCATCGCCGGCGGAGCCGGCGCGGCGGTACTGGCCGGCTGCGGCGGCAGTTCGTCGCCCTCGGTGAGCGCGCCGGGCAGCGGTCCGGCGCCGACCACCGTCCTGCCCGACCCCAAGGACGCGGGCTTCGATCACGTGGTGGTGGTGATGATGGAGAACCGCTCCTTCGACCATTACTTCGGCTGGCTGCCCGGCGCCAACGGCAAACAGGCCGGATTGAGCTTCGTCGGGCCCGACGGCAAGACGTATTCCAGCCACCACCTCACCGATTACCAGAACTGCGCCAGCGCCGATCCCGACCACAGCTACGAAGGCGGCCGTAAGCAGGTCGCCGACGGCAAGATGGATGGTTTTCTGCTCACTCAGCCCGCCGGCGACACCTTTCCGATCGGTTACTACACCGCCGACGACCTGCCGTTCTTCGCGGGCTGCGCGCAGAGCTGGACGGTCTGCGATCGCTATTTCTGCGGCATCCTGTCCTCCACCTATCCCAACCGCTTCTACATGCACGCGGGCCAGACCGACCGCGTCAGCAACACCTCGACGATCTCCAGCCTGCCCACGGTGTGGGACCGTATGAAAGCGGCGGGTTACTCGGCGAACTACTACTACAGCGACGTTCCTTTCACCGCATTGTGGGGCGCGAAGTATCTGGACATTTCCCTGCCCTACGCCACCTTCTTGCTCCAGGCCTCGCTCGGCACGCTGCCCAACCTGAGCTTCGTCGATCCGGCCTTCCTCGGCGAAGGCCAGGGCGTGTCGCGTGACGACCATCCGCTCGCCGACATCCGCGACGGGCAGGCGTTCTTGAACCAGATTTACGACGCGCTGCGCAAAAGCCCGCAGTGGGACAAAACCCTGCTCATCATCAACTACGACGAATGGGGCGGCTTCTTCGATCACGTCGAGCCGCCCTTCGCGCCGGTGACGAGCGAGGAGTTCGCCGCCACCGGCAACGACGGACGGCTGGGCATCCGCGTGCCCTGCGTCATCATCGGCCCGCGCGCCCGGCGCGGCCACGTCGAGCACGTGCAATACGACCCCAACTCCATCCTCAACCTGCTGGCCTGGCGCTTCGGCTTCGATCCGCTGGGCGCGCGCGCGAGTTCCTACAACCTCGCCCACGCCCTGGATTTCACCACCGCGCCCAACACCGATGCGCCCGCGTTCGACGTGCCCACCCAGCTCGGCGGATTCGGCAAGGCGTGTTTCTTGCAAAAATCGCTTTCCCCCGAAGCCGCACCGATCATGGCGCAACGCCAGGCGGAACATCAGCAGGAGTGGCTCCAGCTGAAAGCGCTCGCCATGCAGTTCGGTTTCGCCGGTGCCTGACGGCGTTTTCATCGGCGCAGACGAAAACCCCGCCGGGGCGGCAGGATCTCGCGCCGGTGAACAGGGAGAATATACTGTCGTTGCGTCGCAAGCTGAGAACGCCATGAAACCCTCCGAAGCATTGAAGGCGCACCGAAGTGAACTGCGTCGGCTGGTGGCAAGCTACGGAGTACTGCGTCCCCGCATTTTTGGATCGGTCCTCCACGGCGAGGACACCGAAGAAAGCGATCTCGATTTGTTGGTGGACCCCACGCCGTCAACCACCTTGCTCACCTTGGGCGGACTGCAGCTCGACGCGGAAAAGCTCCTGGGCGTTCGGGTGGATGTCCTGACGCCCAAGGCACTGCCCCGCCGCGCTCGCGAGCAGATTCTGCAGGAAGCCGCTCCGCTGTGACCCCACGGCGGTCGATCCCGGTTGCTGACTACCTCGAGCACGTCCTCCAGGCAGCCGAGCGCGCGATCCAATGCTTGACCGGAATTCCGGATCGGGCGGCCTTCGAAAGTATGTGGATGCATCAGGAGGCCGTGATCCGGCTTATCACGGTCATCGGCGAGGCAGCCACCCAGCTGCTCAAGCTGCACCCGGCTTTCGTATCCAGCCATCCGGGAGTGCCATGGGAGAAGATGAGTACCATGCGCAACCGCGTGGTGCACGACTATTTCGAGATCGATCTCGACATCGTCTGGAATACCGTCAAACAGGACCTGCCGGCGCTTGCCACTCAAATCCGGGTGCTCCTGCAGGAGCCAGGGGTGCGCGGTACGACGGCTGGATGATCGGCATCCTCGATCTCCGCCACTTGCGGCCCTTGTGGGTGGACGAGCTTGAGTACGACTATTTCATCAGTGCGGAAAGCGCCGTAGAGACCTAACCCGCATCCGTCACGAGGTCGCCCGAAAATCCGAGCCTGAGGTTGATGGAAGCTGCGCTTGCTGGCGGTTTCACCCTTGAACAACCTGTTCCCCGGATTTTCGGGCTGATCGGCTCTGACCTATCCGCGGGGCCGCTCCGAGCGACGGGTGAGCACTCGACCCCCTCATGACGGATGCGGGTTATAGCGAGTGGCGCCGGGATCGCGTGCGCTGCTTATTTTCAGGTCTTCGGCAGCGTCACGCCGCGTTGTCCCTGATACTTACCCCCGCGATCCCGGTAAGACGTTTCGCACACCTCGTCGGATTCCAAAAACAGCATCTGCGCCACGCCTTCGTTGGCGTAGATCTTCGCCGGCAGCGGCGTGGTGTTGGAGAACTCCAGCGTCACGTGACCTTCCCATTCCGGCTCGAGCGGCGTGACGTTGACGATGATGCCGCAGCGCGCATAAGTGCTCTTGCCCAGGCAGATCACCAGGATGTTGCGCGGTATGCGGAAATACTCCACGGTGCGCGCCAGGGCGAAGGAATTGGGCGGGATCACGCAGCAGGCGCCCTTGAAGTCCACGAAGCTCTTGGAATCGAAGGCTTTGGGATCGACGATGGTGCTATTGATGTTGGTGAAGATCTTGAATTCGTCGGCGCAGCGCACGTCGTAGCCGTAGGAGCTGACGCCGTAGCTGACGATGCGGCCGCGCGGACCGGTGCGCATCTGCCCCGGCTCGAAGGGCTCGATCATGCCGTGCTCGCGCGCCATGCGGCGGATCCACTTGTCGGATTTGATGCTCATTCTCGAACCTGCTCAGTCGTCCACGATCTCGATGGTCGGAAACGCGCCGGCCGGCTCGCCGTAGGCCAGCCGCGCCGCCGCCTTGCGCGCGATTTCGCGGTAGCGTCGCGCCAGCGGCGAGTCCGGTTCGGCGCTCACCGTCGGGTGCCCGCCGTCGGCCTGCTCGCGGATGCGGATGTCGAGGGGAATCTGGCCGAGCAACTCGGTGCCCGCCTCGCGCGCGAGCTTCTCGCCGCCGCCGGCGCCGAAGATCGCCTCCTCGTGACCGCAGCGGGAGCACACGTGGGTGCTCATGTTCTCGACGATGCCCAGCACCGGGATGCCGACCTTGCGGAACATCTCCAGCCCCTTGCGCGCGTCGAGCAGGGCGATGTCCTGCGGCGTGGTGACGATGAGGCTGCCGGCCACCGGTACGCGCTGGGCGAGCGAGAGCTGGATGTCGCCGGTACCCGGCGGCAGGTCGATCACCAGATAGTCGAGATCTTCCCACAAGGTGTCGTTGAGCATCTGCGTCAACGCCTGGGTAGCCATCGGCCCGCGCCACACCGCGGGCTGCGCTTCGGACTCGATCAGGAACCCCAGGGACATGGCCTGCAAGCCGTGCGCGCGCACCGGGTGCAAATGTTTGCGATCCGGGGAACTCGGCCGCTGGCGCGTGCCGAGCATGATCGGCTGGCTGGGCCCGTACACGTCGGCGTCGAGGATGCCGGCGCGCGCGCCTTCGGCGGCGAGCGCCAGCGCCAGGTTGACCGCCACCGTGGACTTGCCCACCCCGCCCTTGCCGGAGGCCACCGCCAGGATGTTCTTTACGCCCGGCAGCGGCTGCAGGCCTTTCTGCACCGCCTGCGGCGCGACCGCCCAATCCACCACGACGTCGACGTCGGCGGCGGTCGTTCGCAGATGTTCGCGCAAGGCCGCGGCCAAGGCTTGGCGATGACCGCTTGCTGGAAAACCGAGCCGCACCTGCAGCTTGGAGCCTGCGAGCCTTAGTTCGACGCCGGCTTCGCCGAGCTTGCGGCCGAGCAGCGGGTCGAAGTAATCCGCGGCCGCCTCGAGTATCTTCTGTGAATCCATGTTCCTTCCCCGAAAGGCGGGCAGTGTAGCGCCTGAACGCCGGCCAGAAAAAAGCCCGCGCGCGGCGGGCTGAGGGTTGTCGTGCGAGCGCTTTCGGTTAATCGTCGTCGTCGTGATGGTGGTGCCGGTGCTCGTGATGGCCCGGACCGCCGTAGTGCTCCACCACGTAGGCGTGTTCGGTGTAGGGACGATCGGTGTCGAGCGTGATGGAGACGCCGCCGGTGGCGTACTGCTGGTAGATCACGGGCAGGCTGGCGCCGAACTGCCAGTTGCCGCCATTGAGCCAGAACCAGACATGCGTGTCCGGGGCGTAATAGACCTGCGCCTGCGGGTAATAAACGTAGCGGTACTCCTGCTTGGCGCGGTAGCCGTGCGCCGGCGCCCAGGGCGGCGGATCGGCCCAAGCGGCAGCGGCGAACAGCGCGCCGCCGGCGAAAATCCAGCCGGCGAGCTGGCCAACGAATCGGAATCGGTCTCGGTTCATGGATACGCCCTCCTTGGGATGCGCACGCAGCTTGCGCGCGGCGGTCTGAATCCGGCCTGAACCGCCAGGTACGCCCGGCGCGCTGTGCGATAATTCAAGCACTCTCCGGCATTCTCCGCCAATGGCTCCCGCAACTCCGAACCGGCGCCTGCTCGTCACCCACGCCCTGCCTTACGCCAACGGGCCGCTGCACCTCGGTCATCTGCTCGGCTACATCCAGACCGATATCTGGGTACGCTTCCAGCGCCTGGTCGGCCACGAGGTGGTGTTCGTGGCCGGCGAGGACGCGCACGGCACGCCCATCATGCTGGCGGCCGAGAAAGCGGGGCTGCCGCCGGAGGATTTCGTCGCGCGGATCAAGGCGCAGCACAAGCAGGACTTCGAGGACTTCGGCATCGTCCACGACGGCTATCACACCACGCATTCGCCGGAAAACCGCGTGCTGGTGGAGACGATTTACCGCGCGCTCGACGCCGCCGGCTACATCGCGCGGCGCGACATCGAGCAAGCTTACGATCCGGTCAAGGGCATGTTCCTGCCGGATCGCTACATCAAGGGCACCTGCCCCAACTGCGGCGCGCCCGACCAGTACGGCGACAACTGCGAGCACTGCGGCGCGACTTATTCGCCGCGCGATCTGAAAGACCCGCGTTCGGTGCTCTCCGGCGCCGCGCCGCAGTGGAAGCCGAGCGAGCATTACTTCTTCGCCCTGTCCGACCCCAGGCTTCAGCAGGCGGTCGCCGACTGGCTGGCGCGCGCGCAGGTGCACGAATCGGTCAAGGCCAAGCTGCGCGAATGGCTCGACGCCGGCCTCAAGGACTGGGACATCTCGCGCGATGCGCCGTATTTCGGCTTCGAGATTCCCGGCGCGCCGGGAAAGTATTTCTACGTGTGGCTGGACGCGCCGATCGGTTATTTCGCCGCGCTCAAGGCTTACTGCGAAAGCGCGGAAGGCAAGAAACGCGGACTCGAATTCGAGCGTTTCGTCCGTGATCCGGGCTACGCCGAGATGTGGCATTTCATCGGCAAGGACATCGTGAATTTCCACGGCCTGTTCTGGCCGGCGATGCTGCACGGCGCTACGCTGCGCGAGCCCACGGGGCTCGCGGTCAACGGCTACCTGACCGTCAACGGCGCCAAGATGAGCAAATCGCGCGGCACCTTCATCCAGGCGCGCACCTATCTCGACGCCGGATTGAACCCGGAATACCTGCGCTACTACTTCGCCGCCAAGTCCGGCCCGGGCGTGGAGGACATCGATCTGAACCTCGACGACTTCGTGGCGCGTGTCAACAGCGACATCGTGGGCAAGTACGTGAACATCGCCAGCCGCTGCGCGGGGTTCATCGAAAAGCACTTCGACGGCCGGCTCGCAGTGGCACTCGGCCAATATGAAGAAGTGCTTGCCCGTCACCGACCCAGCGAAGCGGAGCGCGCCCTTTACGAACAACGCGATTTCGCGGCCCTGATCCGCCGCGCGATGGTGCTGGCCGATGCGATCAACGAATGGTTGCAGCAGGTCCAGCCCTGGAGGCTCGCCACCGATTCCAGCCGCCGCGAGGAACTGCATCGGATTTGCACGACGGGCTTGGAAGGCTTCCGCCTGCTGACGCTATTGCTCAAGCCCGTCCTGCCCCGGCTCGGCGCAGCAGCGGAACGGTTCTTGAACATCCCGCCGCTGACCTGGGCCGACGCGGCCCGACCGCTACTCGATCACCCGATCAATCCTTACCAGCCGCTCGCCACCCGCATCGACAAGAAGCAGATCCAAGCCATGATCGAAGCCTCCAAAGAAGACCTCGCCGCCATCACTCCGAAAGCGCAGGCCGCGCCCGTTACGGACCGCGGCGCGGCGCCGGCGAGCGCGACGCTTTCCATCGAGGATTTCGGCAAGCTCGACCTGCGCATCGCGCGCATCGAGGATGCGCAGGCGGTCGAGGGCGCCGATAAGCTGCTCAAGCTCACGCTGGACCTGGGCGCGCTGGGCAAGCGCCAGGTCTTCGCCGGCATCAAGTCGCAGTACGCGCCGGAAGCGCTGATCGGCCGCCTCACGGTGGTCGTCGCCAACCTCGCGCCGCGCAAGATGCGCTTCGGCGTCTCGGAGGGCATGGTGCTGGCGGCGAGCCACGGCGACGGCCGGCCTTTCCTGCTCGCGCCCGACGCCGGGGCCGAACCGGGGATGAGGGTGAAGTGAGCGCAACGCCGAAAGTCGCCTTCATCGTCGAGGCCGATTGCATCGGCTGCGCGCGCTGCCTGCCGGTGTGCCCGACCGACGCCATCGTCGGCGCACCGCACTTCTTGCACACCGTGATCGCGGACGACTGCACCGGTTGCAAGCGCTGCCTGCCGGTGTGTCCGACCGACTGCATTCGCCTCGTGCCGCGCCCGGCGAACGTCCCAGCTCCAACCGAGATGGCCGCGCGCTGGCGTCGCCTCTATCGGGCGCACCGCGCTCGCCTGGCCCGCGCGTCCGCCGCGGATTCGCACGCCCTGACCGCGCAGGCGCAGAGTTTCGACATCGCGGCCGCGGTCGCGCGCGCCCGCACCAGACGCCATCCGACGACCGGCACCCCGCGCACGTGAAGCCGGAACGTGTCGCCGAACTGTATCGCCGGCTCGCCGCGGCCAATCCCAACCCGCGCAGCGAACTGGAATACCGCAGTCCGTTCGAACTATTGGTGGCCGTAGTGCTGTCGGCCCAGGCCACCGACGTTTCCGTCAACAAGGCCACCGCACGGCTCTATCGCGTGGCGAACACGCCACAGAAGATGCTCGCGCTCGGCGAGGAACGGCTGCGCGATCACATCAAGACCATCGGCCTGTACCGCACCAAGGCGAAAAACCTGATCGCCTTGTGTCGCCAACTGGTGGACCGGCACGGCGGAGAAGTGCCGCGCACGCGCGCCGAGCTGGAAGCGCTGCCCGGCGTGGGGCGCAAGACCGCCAGCGTGGTGCTCAACGTCGCCTTCGGGGAACCCACGATCGCGGTGGACACGCACATCTTCCGCGTCGCCCATCGCACCGGGCTTTCCTCCGGCAAGACGCCCGAACAGGTGTCCGCCGAGCTGGAGAGGATCACCCCGCCGGATTACCGGCGGCACGCCCACCACTGGCTGATCCTGCACGGCCGTTACGTGTGCAAGGCCCGCAAACCGGAGTGCTGGCGTTGCGCGATCGCCGATTTGTGCCGCTACCGCCCGAAAACCGCAGCGCCCGAGGTCCAGGCAAAGGCCGCGCAACGTTCGCGCGCGAAAGCCGCGGCTACGACCTCATGACGGATGCGGGTTAAGCTTACTGCCGTCATGTCGGCGCCGCGCCGCGGTCGCCGGCTTTCCCAATCCCGAGGAGATCTCATGAAAGCATGGCACTGGATGCTCGTCGCCGGCGTGTTCGCCGCGGCCTCGCCCGGCTGGGCCGACCCGAGCGCCGAACAAAAACCCGGCAAGGATCAACAGCACGCCGAGGCGCCGCCGCCGTTCAAGCCGCAGCAGCAGGAAACCGAAGGTTCGGTGACGGTCGAGGGCCAGCGCATCGCTTATCGCGCGGTGGCCGGAACGCTGGTGCTGACGCCGGAGGATCTCGGCGAAAACCAGGAGGACAAGAACGCGCCGAGCGCGAGCATGTTCTATGTCGCCTACTTCAAGAAGGACGCCGCCGCCGAACACCGCCCGCTCACGTTTCTCTACAACGGCGGCCCCGGCTCGTCCACGGTGTGGCTGCACATGGGCGCCTTCGGCCCGCGCCGGGTGGTCACCGAGGACGACCGACACACGCCGCCGGCGCCCTACCAGGTGGTGAACAACGACGACAGCCTGCTCGACGCCTCCGACCTGGTGTTCGTGGACGCGCCCGGCACCGGTTTTTCGCGCATCCAGGGCAAGGACGCGGACAAGGCCTTCTACGGCGTGGATCCGGACGGCAAGGCCTTCGCCCTGTTCATCACCAAATTCCTCTCGCAGTACGGGCGCTGGAACTCTCCGAAATACCTGTTCGGCGAAAGTTACGGCACCACGCGCTCGGCGGTGCTCGCCAATCTGCTGGGCAACGAAGCCGCGGTCGATCTCAATGGCGTGATCCTGCTGTCGCAGATCCTGTCCTTCGACAACAGCGCCGACGATCCGCAGTTCAACCCCGGCGTGGACCAGGCCTATGTGCTGGCGCTGCCGACCTACGCCGCCACCGCCTGGTATCACGACAAGCTGCCGAACAAACCCGCCCAGCTCGAGCCCTTCCTCGAGGACGTCGAGAACTTCGCGCTGGGCGCCTACGCCCAGGCGCTGGCCCAGGGCAGCGCGCTGCCGGCCGCGCAGAAACAGGCGATCGCCGAGAAGCTGCACGCCTACACCGGCCTGCCGGTGGACTACTGGGTCAAGGCGGACCTGCGCGTCAACGGCGGCCAGTTCGAACACGAGCTGCTCTACGACACGAGCGATACCACGGGCCGCCTCGACACGCGCTTCTCCGGCCCCAGCCTCGACCCGTTGAGCGAGGAGGCGGAATACGATCCGCAGTCCGCGGCGATCTCATCGGCCTACGTCGCGGCGTTCAACGACTACGTGCGCAAGACGCTCCACTACGGCCAGGACCAGACCTACAAGCCGGTGGCGGAACTGTGGAAGACCTGGGACTGGAAGCACCAGCCGCCGGGCGCGCACTACCCGCGGCCGGGCTCGGTCAACGTGATGCCCGACCTGGCCGCCGCGATGAAGCAGAATCCCACCTTGAAAGTGCTGCTCAATGCCGGCTATTTCGATCTCGCCACGCCGTTCTTCGAGGGCCTCTACGAGATGCGCCACCTGCCGATCCCGGACGCGCTGCAGAAAAACATCGAGTACGCGTTCTATCCCTCCGGTCACATGGTGTATGCGCATGCGCCTTCGCTCAAGCAGCTCCATGACCGCGTGGCGCGGTTCATCGCCGACACCGACAACCTGAAAAACTGAGCCGCACCAGGCGGGTGCTTACCTGCGCTCGCACCCGCCTGCCGCGCGAAAAACCGCGCGGCCGGGGGTTCCCTGGCCGCGCCCGCGGAGTATGCTGGGCTCCACGCCGTGACACTCGGCCCACCCAAGGAGGAGAACATGGCCAGAGGCATCCGCAAGGTTCAGTATTACGTGCTGCACGCCAAGGACCAGCCGGGCGAAGGCGCGCACCTGCTCAAGACGCTCAAGAAGCATGGCGTCAACCTGCTCGCGCTCAGCGCCTTTCCGGCCGGCCGCAGCTCGCAGGTCGACTTGATTCCCGAAGATCCCGCCCAATTGATCGCGCTGGCGCAAAAGTACGGCTGGAAGCTTTCCTCCAAGAAAACCGGCTTTCTCGCCCAGGGCCGCGATCGCGTCGGGGCGCTGACCAAGCTGGCGGAAACCCTGGGCAAGGCCGGCGTCAACATCACCGCCATCGACGCGGTGACCGCCGGCGGCGATCGCTACGGGGCGATTTTCTGGGTCAACCCCAAGGACGTGGCCAAAACCTCGCGCCTGCTCGGCGCGCGTTAATGCCGTGGCCGAAGCGGCGCAGGCGCTCGAGCTGCGGGCCCTGATCTTCGACGTGGATGGTACGCTCGCCGACACCGAGCGCGACGGTCACCGCGTCGCTTTCAACCGCGCTTTCGCGGAAGCGGGGCTCGACTGGGTTTGGGACGAGGCGCTCTACGGCGAACTGCTGGCGGTGACCGGCGGCAAGGAACGCATCCGGCACTATCTCGACCGCTTCCATCCCGCAGAACTCCAAAGGCCCGACCTCCCCGAGCGCATCGCCGCGCTCCATCGAGCCAAGACGCGCCATTACGTAGAGCACGTCAGGCGCGGCGGCGTGCCCTTGCGGCCGGGCGTGGCGCGGCTTTTGACCGAAGCGCGCGCGGCCGGCTTGAAGTTCGCCATCGCCACCACCACCACGCCCGAGAACGTCGTCGTCTTGCTCGAACACACGCTCGGCGCGCAACGCCTCCGGTGGTTCGACTGCATCGGCGCCGGCGACGCGGTCGCGGCCAAAAAACCCGCGCCGGATATTTACCGCTGGGTGCTGGAACGGCTGGCGCTGCCGCCCCAGGCTTGCCTCGCCTTCGAGGACTCGGCCAACGGCCTCGCCGCCGCGCGCTGTGCCGGCGTGCCCGCGATCGTCACCGTCAATCCCTACACCGCGGATCAGGATTTCGCAGGCGCGGCTTTGGTGCTGTCCGATCTGGGCGAACCGCAGCGGCCATTCCGTTGCCTGGCCGGCGATGCGGCGGGCCACGCCTGGGCCAGCGTGGCGGCCTTGCGCCGCTGGCATGCTCAGGCCACGACGGGATAGGCCGCGGCATAGCGTCCGCGCGCATAGCGGAAGGCGGCGATGTGCGCGGCCGCGACCAGCGCGCCGAGCGCCGCGCCGGCGTACACGTCCACCGCCACGTGCTGCTTGGTCGCCAGCGTGGAATAGACGATGGCGAGGCCCCACAGCAGATTGACCGCGCGCACGCCGCGGCGTAGCCCGCATTCGCACGCTAGGCATTCGCCCCAGATCGCGGTGAACACCGCAAACGCGGCGTGCAGCGAAGGGCAGGCGTTGCCGCTGGCATCTACCGTTTTCAGAAACCCGAAACTGGGATAGCGCGCCCAGTCGATGTCCGGCACCGGCGCCGCCGTCGGCCACAGCACGAATGCCATGAGGCCCAGCCCAGCCAGCCCGTAGATGCCCAGGTAATAAAAGACGAGCTCGCGGCGGCTGACCAGCAGGCCCGGCGGCAGCGAGAGGTAGGCCCACAGCGTGAAATACAGGAACAGCGCAGCCGGCTGAAACGGGATCAGCCGGTCGAGCGCGGTCTGCGGCATGACCGTCACCGGCCACAAGGGATGGCGCAGCACCGCGAAGTAGGCGAGAAAAAAAACGGCGATGGATCCCGTCGGGAGCAGCACCTTGAAGCGCCAATGCGCGCGCAAACGCGCGCGCGTGGCCAGAACCGCTTGCCCTTCCCCCCGAGATGCCATGCGCTTGTCGCCCGAAGCCGTGACGGCAGGGTAACATCTTTCGACGTTTCGCCGCAGGCCGGCGCCGACTTCGGACTGCGCCGCGCAGCCGCCGCTCGCGCCGCGCTTGAGCGCGGCACGAAAACGCCGGAAGATTGCGGCACCTCCTCGTGCAGCCTGATGGGACGACGCTCGACGATGCGAAGCGCAGCCCCTGCGAACCGCGCCGCGTCGCCGCACGCCGTATCGCCGGCGATCGCGACGGAACCGCTCGAGCGCATGGCCCAGCTCCGTTTCGTGCGTCGCGTCCACAAGCTGCGCACCTTGGGTCTGGCCACCGGATTTCTATGCGTGGCCGCGCCGCTTTTGAGCCTGCACGCACCGCCCTGGCAATGGGCCGCGCTGATCGTGCACGGCTTTCTCTGGCCGCACCTCGCCTACGCGCTCGCCGCGCGCAGCGCGCAGCCGCAGCAGACGGAGCTGCGCAATCTGCTGATCGATTCCGCGCTGGGCGGGATGTGGATCGCCTTGATGCGCTTCAACCTCGTGCCGAGCGCGCTGCTGGCCACCATGCTGGCGATGGACAAAATCAGCGTCGGCGGCTGGCGGCTGCTCGGCCGGGCGGCGCTCCTGCAGGCGCTGGCCTGCGCCGTGACCGCGGCCGCCAACGATTTCGCCTTCGCACCGCGCAGCTCGACGCCGGTGATCCTGGCCTGTCTGCCTTTCCTGGTGAGCTATCCGCTCGCCGTGAGCACCGCGGCCCATGCGCTGGCGCGCACCGTGCGCCACCAGAACAAGCTGCTTAAAGCGCTCAGCCGCGTCGATCCGCTCAGCGGTCTGCCCAACCGCAGTCATTGGGAAGAGGTCGCCGCCGGCGAATTGCGCCGGCATCAGCGCAGCGGCCGGCCGGCGGCGCTGATGATGATCGACATCGACCATTTCAAACCGGTCAACGACCGCTACGGCCATGTGGTCGGCGACGAGGTGATCCGCGCGCTCGGCGCCGTGCTGCGCAACGATCTGCGCGACATCGACACGCCGGGGCGCTATGGCGGCGACGAATTCGCCGTCGTGCTGCCGGAATGCACGCTGCCCCAGGCCCTGGCCACGGCCGAACGCATCCGCTCGCGGGTCGAAGCCCTGCGCCATCCGCAGGCGCCGGAGCTGCGCAGCACGGTGAGCATCGGCGTGGCGGCGGCGAGCGGCAGCATGGCCGAGGTGCGCGAGTGGATCGCCCAGGCGGACGCCGCGCTGTACCAGGCCAAGACGCTCGGCCGCAATCGCGTCTCGGGCCCGATGCCCGGCGGCCTGCCCGGCGCTTGACGCAGGTTTTCGCGCGCGGCAACGGTGGACAAAGACCCCGTCGGCGCGCTACACCTGCCCGTCGTCTGGCTCGGATCGGGGGGAATCCATGCGACAAGTCTTCATCACCGCCCGCGGCGGCCCGGAAAAACTGGCGCTGCGCGAAGCACCCGACCCGCAACCGCAGGGCGATCAGCTCCGCATCCGCGTGGCGGCCAGCGGCATCAACTTCGCCGACATCCTGGCGCGCAAGGGTCTTTATCCCGATGCGCCGAAGCTGCCCTGCGTGGTCGGCTACGAGGTCTCGGGCACGGTGGACGCCGCGGGGCCGCAGGCGAACGCGGCCTGGGTAGGCAAGGAAGTCTTCGCGCTCACCCGCTTCGGCGGCTATGCGGACTGCGTGTGCGTGCCCCAGGCGCAGGCGTTCGAGAAACCCGCTGCGCTGACGCACGCACAAGCCGCGACCCTGCCCGTGAACTATCTCACCGCCTGGCAGTTGCTGGTCGCGATGGGCGGACTCAAGAGCGGCGAATCCGTGCTGATCCACAACGCCGGCGGCGGCGTGGGCCTGGCGGCCATCGACATCGCGCGTCACTTCGGCGCGCGCATTTACGGCACGGCGAGCGCGGCCAAGCACGAGTTCCTCAAGCAGCGCGGCCTGCACGCGGCGCTCGACTACACCCGCGGCGACTGGCTGGCCGAGCTGATGAGCCTGACCGAGGATCGCGGCGTGGAGCTGGTGCTCGATCCGCTCGGCGGCGCGCACTGGAAGAAAAGCTACCGCGCCTTGCGCGCCACCGGCCGGCTGGGTATGTTCGGCGTCTCCACGGCCACCGCATCCGGCCTGCCGGGGCCGCTCAAGCTGTTGTCGATCGGCCTGGGCATGCCCTGGTTCAATCCGGTGGCGCTGATGAACCGCAACCGCGCGGTGTTCGGCGTCAACCTCGGCCACCTGTGGCACGAAGTCGGGAAAATCCGCGCTTGGATGGAATGCCTGCTCGCCGGCGTCACCGAAGGCTGGGTGCGCCCGCATGTGGACCGTGAGTTCCCTCTGGCCCAGGCGGGCGAGGCACAAGCCTACATTGAGGCGCGGCGCAACCTCGGTAAAGTCGTGCTCACCATCTGAGTTCGTGCCGCCGCGGCGCGAACAGCGCGCGCAGCACGGCGGCCAGCAGCTCGACGATCAGCAGCGCCAGCAGGGCGGCCAGGCCGCCGGACAAAAAGGCCGAGCGATCGAGCACCAGCGCCGGCGAATACTGCCGTCTCGTCTCCAGGAGCAGCTCGCGGTCGGGATGCAGCAGCACGTAGCGCAGACGCCCGAGCCAATCCGTCTGCAAGCCGGCCTGTTCGGCGGCGAAGCGGCGATAGCGTTCGTACAGATTGCGGATCGGCGCGGCCTCGGCCTTGAACACCGGGTCCGTGCTTGCGTCGTGGCGCGCGATCAGCGCTTCGAGCGAACCGCCGGTCTCGCGCTCGGCGATCTGCCGATAACCGGCCAAGGCGGCCTCGGCCTCGGCCCGATGCGCGTCCACGCGCTTGGCGTATTGGTCGAGGAAGTTGGGCACCTGCACGCCGCCCAGCACCGCGGCGCAGGCGATCAGGATCAGCAAATAACGGTAGAGCATCGATCTTTTGCCCCCGGCCGTCGTGGCGATTATCCCTCAACTGGCGGGCGCGCGGCGCCATCTCCTCGCCGCCGGCCTTGGACGCCACAGGAGCGGAAACCCCAAGCGCTCGCGCGCGCCGCGGCCGTGAAATAATGCTGCGATGAACATCCTCGTCACCGGCGGCGCCGGCTACATCGGCTCCCACATGTGCAAGCGCCTGGCGGAGCACGGCCACCGGATCGCGGTGATCGACGATCTGTCCACCGGCCACGAGCAAGCCGTGCGCTGGGGCGAGTTCCACCGCGGCGACGTCGGCGACGGCGAATTCCTCGACCGCGTCTTCGAGCGCTTCCGGCCCGAAGCCGTGCTGCACTTCGCCGCCAAGTCCATCGTCGCCGAATCGGTGGCCGATCCGGCGCTGTATTACCGCACCAACGTCGCCGGCTCGTTGCGTCTCATCGAGCGCGTGCGCAAAACGCCCGGCTGCGTATTCGTGCTGTCCTCCACCGCCGCGATCTTCGGCCGCCCGCAGGCCGAGCGCATCGACGAAACGCATCCCTGCGCGCCGATCAACGCCTACGGGCGTTCCAAGCTCATGGTGGAAAACATCCTGGCGGAATACTGGGCGGCCTATCGCCTGCCTTCGGTGAGCCTGCGCTACTTCAACGCCGCCGGAGCCGATGCCAGCGGCGCGATCGGCGAGGCGCACACGCCGGAAACCCACCTCATCCCGAGAATCCTCGAAGCCGCCCTGGGCCGCGCGGAGCCGGTGCGCGTGTTCGGCGCGGATTACGACACGCGCGACGGCACCTGCATCCGCGACTACATCCACGTCGACGATCTGTGCCAGGCGCACCTGGACGGCCTGGAGTATTTACGCGCCCATCCGGGCTGCCACGCCTTCAACCTCGGCAACGGCCGCGGCTTCACCGTGCGCGAGGTGCTGGACGCCGCCACCCGCGTCGTCGGTCGCAGGCTCGCTTACCAGATCGGCGAGCGCCGGCCAGGCGATCCGGCGATGCTGGTCGCCGACGCCGCGCGGGCGCAGCAGATCCTTCACTGGCGCCCGGCGCACCCGCAACTCGAAACCCTCATCGAGTCGGCCTGGCGCTGGCACCGACAGCGCGCGTTTTAGTCCCGCTCCACGACGCAGGCGCGGCCATCAGTGACCGGCGGCTCGCGCGGCGTCGCTCCCGAAGATCTCAAGCCACCTCCCCGCCGAGCACCGTGGCCAGGATCCCGGAAACGGCGGTCGCAGTGATCGCCACCACGTACAAGGCGTAGAGCGCGGCCAGCCGCCACAGCGTCGACTTTAAGCCCAAGCCATAGACCCGCCGCAGGGCGAAAAACAGGTAGGCGAGGACGATCCAGTCCAGGCGCGTGCGCACGACTTCCGGCAGGGGCAGAAAGCCCGCGGCCAGCACGATGAAGGCGAAGCAGTGCAGGTGGATCGAGAACAGCAGGTGGGCGCCGTAGCGCAGCCGCTGCTTGCGGTAGAGCCACTTGAGCAGCAGGGCGAAGTACGGCAGCAGGAAGAACATCGCATACGGGGCGTCGTTGGCCAGCTTGGCGCGCAGCAGGCGGTGCTGCTCTTCGGCCGGCAACTGGGCGAGGCGCTCGACCCGGTCGGTGAGCTTCTTGCCCAGCTCCGTCGCGACGCCATCCGCTGCGCCGCCGTGCAGGTCGGCGTCTTTTTGGGCGTCCTGCTTGAACTCGAACAAAGCCTGGTTTTCGGCCTTGGGGTCGATGCGCGCCAGCGGATTGGTCATGGAATCCGGCAGCAGGCCGATCGCGCCGAAGAACAGCAGGCTGATGGTCAGATACAGCTTGAGCGGTCGCACGTAACGCTGGCGGCGGCCTTCCAGGTAATCGAGCGTGAGCTGGCCGGGCTGGGTCAGCAGCACGCGCAGCGTGCGCCCGAGCTTGCCTTCCAGCGCGATGTACTGATCGACGAACTCGCGCAGGAAGTGCCGCACCGTCGGCGTTTCGATGTGCGTTTCCTGGCCGCAGTTCGCGCAGTAATGGCCGGTCACCGGCGCGCCGCAGTCGGCGCAGCGGGCCGGAGTCGCATCCGCGACGACGGCCGCGCGCACCTCGCTCGTGGAAGGGTTCATCGCCGCGGCTCGCGAAAAGCGCACCTCAGCCCGCCATCAGCGCTTCGACGTCGTCGATGTCCTTGGGCACGCCGGAAGTGAGCACCTGCGGACCGTCGGTGCCGACCAGCACGTCGTCCTCGATGCGCACGCCGATGCCGTGGAAGCGCGGATCCACGCCCTCGGCGCCGGGCGCGATGTACAGACCGGGTTCCACGGTCATCACCATGCCCGGCTGGAAGACCCGCGGCTGGCCGTCGAGCTTGTAGCGGCCGACGTCGTGCACGTCCATGCCCAGCCAGTGACCGGTGCCGTGCATGAAAAAACGTTTGTATTTTTCCTGGGCGATCAATTCGTCCACGCTCGCGCTGCCGTTGCCCGGCAGCAGCCCCAGGGCGACCATGCCCTCGGTGAGGACGCGCGTGGCGACCTCGTGCGGCCGCGCCGAGGAATTGCCCGGCTTGAGCTCCGCGATGGCCGCCTTCTGCGCCGCCAGCACCACTTCGTAGACCGCTCTCTGCGGCCCGCTGTAGCGGCCGCCGACCGGCGCGGTGCGGGTGATGTCGGCGGTGTAGCCGCGGTATTCGCCGCCGGCGTCGATCAGCACCAGCTCGCCGGCCTTGAGCGGGGCGCTGTTCTCCACGTAGTGCAGGATGCAGGCGTTGTCTCCCGCGCCGACGATGGACCCGTAGCCCGGCTCCAGACCGTTGCTTTCGAATTCGTGGTGGATCTCGGCGGCGAGCTGCCACTCGTACACGCCCGGACGCGCCATGGCCAGCGCGCGCCGGTGCGCGACGGCCGACACTTCGCAGGCGTGGCGGATCAGCGCCAGCTCGTGCGCGCTCTTGATCAGGCGTTGCTCGTGCAGCGTCACGTCCAGCGACACGACGGCCTCCGGCGCCGCCGGCCCGCGCCGCGCGAGTTCGCGCAGCTCGCGCAGGCAGGCGGTGATGCGCGCGTCCCAGTGCGGGTGTTCGCCCAGCGTGTAGTGCAGCCGCGCGCGGCCGCCGAGCAGCCCCGGCAAGCGCCGCTCGAACTCCTCCAGCGGGAAAGCCTGGTCGGCGCCGTAATCGCGCACCGCTCCTTCCGGGCCGGCGCGGCGTCCGTCCCAGATTTCGCGTTCGGGATTGCGTGGACGCACGAACAGAAGATAGGCGCCTTCCTTGCGCCCCGGCGCCAGCACCGCGATCGCCTCCGGCTCGGGAAACCCGGTCAGATACCAGAAGTCGGAATCCTGGCGGAAGCGGTAGTGCACGTCGCGGTTGCGGATCACCTCGCGCGCGGCGGGCACGATGGCCACGGCCTGCTCGCCGATCGCCTGCATCAGGCGCGCGCGGCGTGCGGCGTATTCGGCGAGTTCGGCCTCGTTCGGCTTGGGCATGGGGTCAATGCACGGTCTGTGATGCGCGACCCGCCGGCGGCGGCCGCGGGTGGAGTTCGAGGTAGATCAGCTGCGCGCCGACGCGCACGTATTCCACCAGCTCGGCGTAGGCGTTTTCCTCCACCTCCGGATCGCCGGCGCCGTCGAGCGCGGCGCGGGTGAACTGGGCGAAATCCGCGACGATCTCGCGCACTTCCGAGGAGCAGTCGCGCAGCTCCAGGTGCACGTGGGCGGCGAGGCCGTGGAGAAAACCCTCGCACCAGGCGCCGAGCGAACGGGCGCGTTCGTCCAGCGCGACATCGTCTTCCGGCAACAACGGCGCAAAGCGGCCCTCGGGGTCGGCCAGGGCGCGGGCCGTGGCGTCGCGCAGGCACGACAGCGTCGCGCGTCCGGCGGCGTCGTCCCCGGGATCCCCGTCTTCCAGCAGCGACAGGGGATCGAGCGCCTCCGGCGCCTGCCGGCACAGCGCGCCGCACAAGGCGCCGTGATAGGCGGAGGCTTCGTCGCTCACGCCCAGCCGGGCCAGCGCGGCGGCGAGATCGGCGTAATGCAGGACGTCGGTCATCGGAAGAATTATACGCCCGGCCTATAATTTCCCGATGGACACCGACGCTTTCGTCGCCGCGCTGCGCGGCGCGGCCCCCTACGCGCACGCCCACCACGGCCGCGTATTCGTCATCGCCTTCGGCGGCGAGGCGGCGCAGCGTCCGGACTTCGAACGGCTGATCTACGACATCGCCCTGCTCCACAGCTTGGGCGTCAAGCTGGTGCTGGTGCACGGCGCGCGCCCGCAGATCGAGGCGGCGCTCGCCGCGCGCGGCCTCAGCCCGCAGTTCGTCGGCGACCTGCGCGTGACCGATCCGGCGGCGATGGAATGCGTCAAGGCCGCGGTCGGCGCCCTGCGCATGGACATCGAGGCCAAGCTCTCCACCGGGCTGGCGAGCACGCCGATGGGCGGCGCGCGGCTGAAAGTGGCCGGCGGCAACTGGGTCACCGCGCGGCCGGTCGGCGTGCGCCACGGCGTGGATCACCAGCTCACCGGCGAGGTGCGGCGCGTGGATTTCGAGTCGATCCGCGAGGTGCTCGCCCAGGACCGCATCGCGCTGCTGTCGCCGGTCGGCTACTCGCCCACCGGCGAGATCTTCAACCTGCGCGCGGGCGAAGTGGCGCAGGCGGTCGCCAGCGGGCTCGCCGCCGACAAGCTGATCTTCGTGCTCAAGGAAGATCCCGGCCGCTGGAAACTGGCCGACCGCACCGGCGACGCCGGCCAGTTGCCGCTCGCCGAAGCGGAGCGACTGTTCGCGGAGCGGCAAGCCAACGGCGGACTCGCCGCCGAGGACCGCGCGCTGCTGGCCTGCGCGCTCGCCGCCGGGCGCAGCGGCGTGGCGCGCGTGCACCTGATCGGCGCCGACCTCGACGGCGCGCTGCTGCGCGAGCTCTACACCCGCGACGGCTGCGGGCTGATGTTCTACAGCGACGAGCACTACGAGGCGGTGCGCCAGGCCACCATCGAGGACGTCGGCGGCATCCTCGCCCTGATCAAGCCGCTGGAGGACCAGGGCGTGCTGGTGCCGCGTTCGCGCGAGCAGCTCGAGCTGGAGATCGGCGACTTCGACGTGATGGTGCGCGACGGCACGGTCATCGCCTGCGCGGCGCTGTTCCCCTTCCCGCAGAACAAGATGGCGGAATTCTCCTGCGTGGCGGTGCATCCCGACTACCGCCGTTCCGGCCGCGCCGCCGCGCTGCTGGCGCGCGCCGAGGAAAGCGCGCGCAAACTGGGCGTGGAAAAACTCTTCGCGCTCACCACCCACTCGCCGCACTGGTTCATCGAGCACGGCTTCGTGCCGGCGCGCATCGAGGACCTGCCGATGCAGAAGCAGCGCATCTACAACTACCAGCGCAAGTCCATCGTGCTGATCAAGAACCTCTAGCCTAGCCGTGGGTAACGCGGAACTTAAGGCACGCTCGCTGGCGCACGTCTGGCAGCCGTGCACGCAGATGAAGGACCACGAATGGCTGCCGCTCATCCCGATCCGCGGCGCGCAGGGCGCCTGGCTCGAAGACCACGACGGCCGCCGCTATCTGGACGCGGTCAGCTCCTGGTGGACCAATCTCTTCGGCCATCGCCACCCGCACATCGTGGCGCGGCTCAAGGCGCAGCTCGAGGTGCTCGACCACGTGATCTTCGCCGGCTTCACCCACGAGCCAGCGGTGCAGCTTGCGGAAAAGCTATGCGCGCTGGCGCCGCCGGGGCTCACGCGCGTGTTCTACGCCGACATCGGCAGCGCCGCGGTGGAAGTGGCGCTGAAGATGAGCCATCACTACTGGCGCAATACCGGGCAGCCGCAGAAGACGCGGTTCATCGCCCTGGCCAACGGCTACCACGGCGAAACCCTGGGCGCGCTGGCGGTGGGTGGCACCGGCCTGTACCGCGACGCCTACACGCCGCTGCTGATGCAGCCGATCTTCGTGCCCTCGCCCGACTGCTGCCCGCTGGCGCCGGACGGCCGCGGGCCGGGCGAATCCTGGGAGGCTTACAGCCGCCGCCGCTTCGCGGACCTGGAACGCGCGCTGGAGCGCCATGCGCACGAGACCGCGGCGGTGATCGTCGAGCCGCTGGTGCAGTGCGCCGGCGGCATGCGCATGTACCACCCGGTGTATCTCAAGCTGCTGCGCGCGGCCTGCGACCGCCACGGCGTGCACCTGATCGTCGACGAGATCGCCACCGGCTTCGGCCGCACGGGAAAAATGTTCGCCTGCGAATGGGTGAGCGGGTCGCGCTCGCCGAGCGCCGCTCGCCGCGAGCCCGAACGCCCGGACGGAGACGACCGGGCCGGCGGCGCACAACCGGCGCTCGGCCGCGCCGGAGACGGCAACGAGAAACCGTTTTCGCCGGATTTCATGTGCGTTTCCAAAGGTCTCACCGGCGGCACGCTGCCGCTGGCCGCGGTGCTCACGCGCGAGGCGATTTACCAGGCCTTTTACGACGACTACGCCGCCTACAAGGCTTTCCTGCACTCGCACAGCTACACCGGCAACCCGCTGGCCTGCGCCGCCGCGCTGGCCACGCTGGAGCTCTTCGCGCAGGAAGACTGGCTCGCGCGTAACCGCGAGACCGCACGGCGCATGTGGGATGCGATGGCGCCGCTGTCCGGCCATCCGCACGTCGCCGAAGTGCGCCAGCAGGGCATGATCCTCGCCGTGGAGCTGGCCCAACACCCGGCGGCGCGCCAACCCTACCCGGCGCAGGAACGCCGCGGCCTGCGCGTGTACCAGTACGGGCTCGAGCGCGGCGTCCTGCTGCGGCCGCTGGGCAACGTGGTTTACCTGATGCCGCCCTACGTGCTCACGCCCGAGGAAGTCGATCTCATGTGCCGCACCGCCAGCGAGGGCATCGAACGGGCGACGGCGGATTGATCCGCTCCATTCGGACGACTGCGCCGCGATCCCGTTTGGCCGTAAAATGCGCACCCGTCTCGCCCATACCCCATCCGGCTCGTCATGACCTTCGTCGTCACCGAAAACTGCATCAAGTGCAAATACACCGACTGCGTGGAAGTCTGCCCGGTGGACTGTTTCCACGAAGGCCCCAACTTCCTGGTCATCGATCCGGAGGAGTGCATCGACTGCACGCTGTGCGAGCCGGAGTGTCCGGCCAACGCCATCATGGCCGAAGACGACGTGCCCGAAGACCAGAAGCACTTCCTGGCGCTGAACAAGGAACTCTCCAAGCGCTGGCCGGTGATCACCCAGCGCAAGGACCCGCCGCCCGATGCCAAGGAATGGGACGGCAAACCCGACAAGCTCAAGCTGCTTGAGCGCTAGGTCCGATACCGCTGCCATTCTCGTTCCGCCGCAGGCGGATCTTCTCCGCGCGGTTTCCGAAGCGCTGCTGGCGCAACACGCGCCGGCGCTGCCCGACCTCGGCCACGTCGTCTGCCTGCTGCCGGACAGCGCGGCCTTTCCCGCGCTGCGCCGGCGACTCACGCAGCGCGCCGGCCGCGCCCTGCTCGGCCCGCGCCTGCTGACCCTGTCCCAGTTCGCCGCCGAGCGCGGCGCGCTCGTTCCGCGCTCCGCTGCGGAATGCCGGCTGATCCTGCTCGGCGCGCTGCGCCGCTATCGCAATCTGTTCCCGGGCCAGGATCTCGCCCAGGTCGCGGAAGCCTTGTTCGACCTGTTCGAAGAATTGAATCTGCAAGCCGCGAGCCTGCCGGAGGACGAAGCCGCGCTCGGCGCGCGTTTGCAGAGGGCCTACGGCGCAGCCGACCCGCTTTCCGCCGGCGGCTCCTCGAGCGGGTGGGAATCGGAAAAGGAAACGAAGTCGCCGCCTGCGGCGCGGGTCTCCTCCACGCTGCTCGCGGCGATCTCGCGCGAAGCGCAGATCGTGCACCGCCTGTGGCGCGCCTTCGTCGCCGACACCGCGGGGCGCAGTCCGGCCGCGGCGTATTGCGCGAATCTGCGCACCGCCTTCGCCGGCCTTAGCGCGGACGAAACGCTGTACCTCATCGGCTTCGATACGCTGTCCGGCGGCGAGCGGGCGGCGCTCGCCGCCGCCCCGCAGACCGCGCGCATCGCGCTGTGGCTGCACGGGCGGCTCGAAGGCCACGACGGCGCCGCGCTGCGCGAACTGTGCGCCCGACTCGAGCGGACTCCCAAGGTCCTGCCCGTAGAGCCCGATGCGCGCACCCAATTCCTCGACGCGGCCTACGCCGACGAGGACACCGCGGCGCCTGCCGCGCCCGGCGATTTGCGCATCAGCGCCGCGCCCGACGCGGAGTCCGAGGCGCGCTGCGTGGACCTCGCCGTGCGCGAATGGTGGCTGTCCGGCTGCGCGGACATCGCCGTGGTCACCGAGGACCGCCGCCTGGCGCGGCGCCTGCGCGCGCTGCTGGAACGCGCCGGCCTGGCTCTGCAGGACGAAGTCGGCTGGGCGCTGTCCACCAGCAGCGCCGCCGCCGCGCTCGACGCCTGGTGTCGCACCCTGGAAGGCGGCTTCCAGTTCCGTGCACTGCTCGCCCTGCTCAAATCCGGTTTCCTGGAAACCGGCGAACAAAGCCTGCGCGAGCTGGAGCGCGACCTGATCTACGGCGCGCAGATCGAAGGCGGCCTGCAGAACTTCCGCGAGCGCGCCGGCGGACGGCCCGCGCTGCGCGAATTGCTCGACCGCCTGGGGCGCGCGGCGCAGGCGATGCCGGCCTTGGAACGCGCCCGCCCCGGCCACCACTGGGTCGCGGCGCTGGAACGCAGCCTCGACGCGCTGGGCCTGAGCGCGGCGTTCCAGAAAGACCGGGCCGGCGCGCGCCTGCTGGAAACCCTGCGCGAGCTCGGCGCCGCCGCCGCGCGCCAGCCGCTGGTGCTGGAATGGCGCGAGTTCCGCGCCCTGCTCGACCGCGCGCTGGAGCGCGCCACCTTCGTGCCCGAAAGCCGCGGCCGCGTGCGCCTGCTGACCCTGGCCCAGGCGCGCGGCCTGTCCTGCGACGCGCTGGTGCTCGCCGGCGCCTCGCGCGCGCACTTGCCGGGCGCGCCGCCCGGCGAACCTTTCTTCAACCAGTCGGTGCGTACCGAACTGGGCCTGCCGGGTTTCGTCCAGCGCCGCGATCTGGCGCTCGCGCGCCTGCGCCGCGTGCTGCAGGCTGCGCCGCGCGTGCGCATCACCTACGCGGCCGAGCGCAGCGGCGAGCCGCCGCAACCCAGCCCCTGGATCGAAGCGCTGGAGGATGCGGCCGAGGCGCGCGGCACCCGCCTGCGCGACGCGCAACTGGTCGAGCGCGCCGCTCGCGCCGCCGTGGAAATCGCCGCGCCCGGCACACCGCCCGCGCGGCCGCGCGCGCGGCCCGCGCCCGTCGCGCCGCCAGAGCTGTTCCAGCGCGAACTGTCGGCCAGCGCCCACCAGCGTCTGATCGACTGTCCCTACCAGTTCTTCGCCACCGCCGGCTTGCGGCTGGCGCCCGAGATCCCGCCCGACCGCGATCCCGATCGCCGCGACTACGGCAACCACGTGCACCGCATCCTGCGCGCCTTCGTCGAACCCGTGGCGGGACTGCCGCCGCCGTTCCCCGAACCGGTTACGCCCGCCAACCGCGCTCAGGCGCAGACGCGTCTGGAGGAGATCGCCGAGGCGGTGTTCGCGCCCGAGCTGGCGCGGCGCACGCTGGCCCAGCTCTGGCGCAGCGAATTCCGCGCCGCGCTCCCGCCGCTGCTGGACTGGCTGGTCCAGCGCGGCGCGGTGCGGGTCGAAGCCGAATACCAGTATCCGCCGCGCGAACTCGCCGGCTGGTGGCTCAAGGGCACCGCCGATCGCGTCGAGACCCGCGCCGACGGCACGCGCGCCATCGTGGACTACAAGACCGGCGCGCTGGCCAGATCCGTGGAGGTCGAAGCCGGCGAAGCGGTGCAGCTTTTGCACTATGCCCTGCTCGACGAGCAGGCCACGGCCGTCGAATATCTCGCGCTGCGCAAGGACCGCAAGGCGGTGCGCATCGAACAGCGCCTGGCCGAACTGCGCACGGCGGTGGAACGACGCCTGGCGCACATCCTCGCCGCGCTCGACCGCGGCGCGCCGCTACCGGCGCACGGCGCCGCCACGGTCTGCGAACGCTGCGACTATCGCGGACTGTGCCGCAAAGGCGAGTGGACGAACGACGGCACGGAGGGCGCCTCGTGAGCGCCGGAATTTCAAGCGCGCTCGATCCCGGACGCAATGCCGCGGTGAGCGCATCGGCCGGCAGCGGCAAGACCTGGCTGCTGGTCTCGCGCGTGCTGCGCCTGCTTTTGGCCGGCGCCGCGCCGGGCGGCATCCTGGCGCTGACTTTCACCCGCAAGGCGGCGGCGGAGATGCGCGAGCAGATCTATCGGCGCGCGCAGGCGCTCGCCCGAGCCGAGGATGCCGCGCTCGACGCCGAGCTGCGCAAGCTTGCGCTCGAACCCGACGCCGCAGGGCGCCGCCGCGCGCGCGCGCTCTACCGCGCGCTGCTGTTCGAACCCTATCCGCCGCGCGCCATGACGATCCACTCCTTCTGTCAGGATCTGCTCTCGCGCTTCGCGCTCGAAGCCGGCGTGCCACCGGGCTTCGAGGTGATCGAGGACGAAAGCGCCTGGCTGGGGCGCGCCTACCGCCGGCTGCTCGCGCGCCTGCAACGCGAACCGCAGACCCCGGCGGCGCAGGCCTTGAGCGCGCTCATCGAGGAAGGCCTGAACGAACGCGCGCTGGAGCAACTGATCTACGGCTTCCTGGAGCGCCGCGCCGACTGGTGGGCCTATACGGAAGGGCAGGCGGCGCCGCTGGAATGGGCCCTGTCGAACCTGCGCGCGCTGCTGGCCGTCCCGGCGCAGCCCCAAGCCGAACCGCTGGACAGCGACGCCTTCGGCGCCCATCTGAAAATCCTGTTGCGCTGGCTGCAACAGGTCGGCGGGGTCGGTTCCATCAAGCCGGACAAGCTGGAACCGGCGCTGGACGCGCGCGGCCCGGCACGGCTGGACGCGCTGCGCGAAGCGCTCTACACCAAAGACGGCGCGCCCTATGCCTTCAAACTCGGCGCGGGCAAGCGCGCCCGGCTGAGCGAGGAGGAGGCCAGGCACTTCGAGCGCACCCACGCCGAGGTGATCGCGGCAGTGGAACACGCCAGCCGGCAACGGGCGGCCCAGCGCAGCCTCGACCACAACCGCGCCGCGCTGACGCTGGGCTGCGCCGCCCTGGAGGCCTTGCAGGACGAGCTCGCGCGGGCGCGCGCGCTGACGTTCGCCGACCTGGAATGGCGCGCCTGCCAGTTGTTGACCGCCGCAGGCGGCGCGGAATGGGTGCGCTACAAGCTCGACCAGCGCATCGACCATCTGCTGGTCGACGAATTCCAGGACACCAATCCCACGCAGTGGCGGCTGCTGCTGCCCTTGCTCGAGGAAATGGCCGCGGGCGAAGGCGCGCGCCCGCGCAGCGCGTTCATCGTCGGCGACGCCAAGCAGAGCATTTACGGCTTTCGCCGCGCCAATCCGGAACTGCTGTCCGTCGCCAGCGACTGGCTCGCCGCACGCTTGTCCGCCGAGCGCCTGCCGCTGGACGCTTCGCACCGTTCGGCTCCGGCGATCATCGACTTCGTCAACGCGCTGTTCGCGGAGCCCGAACGGGCATGCGCGATCGGCTTCGCCGCGCACACCACGCACCGCGTTCGAGACTGGGGACGCGTCGAGATCGCGCCGCTCATCGAGGCGCAGCGCGCCGACACGCCCGCCGCGACCGGCCTGCGCGACCCGCTCGCCACGCCGCTCGAAACCGAGGACGTCGGCCGCGCGCTGCGCGAGGGGCGCCAGGTCGCCGCGCGTATCCGCGCGCTGGTCGAAGCCGGCATCGCCCTCGGCGACTCCCAGGGCGAGCGCGTGCTCGGCTATGGCGACGTGCTGGTGCTGGCGCGCAAGCGCACCCATTTGCCGGCGCTGGAGCAGGCGCTGACCGAGGCGCGCATCCCCTTCGTCGGTAGCAGCCGCGGCACCCTGCTCGAGACCGCCGAGGCGCGCGACTTGGTGGCGCTGCTGCGTTTTCTCGACGCCCCGCACCGCGATCTGGAGCTGGCGCAGGTGCTGCGCTCGCCGCTGTTCTCGGCCAGCGACGCCGATCTCGTCGCGCTGGCCACCTCCGCCCGCGAGCATGGCGGCTGGTACGCGGCGCTGGCGCGCGTGGCGAACGAGCGGCCGGCTCTGGCCCGGGCGGCGCGGCTGCTGGGGGAATGGCTGCCGCTCGCCGCGCGCTTGCCGGCGCACGATCTGCTGGATCGCATCCTGTGCGAGGCCGACGCCGCGGCGCGCTACGAAGCGGCCTTGCCCGCGGCCGCCGCCGCGCGCGTGCGCAGCAACCTCGGCGCCCTGCTCCAGCTCGCGCTGGAAGCCGACCACGGTCGCTATCCCTCGCTGGCCCGTTTCCTCGAATGGCTGGAGCAGGCGCGCGGCGCGGACGGCGCGCCCGACGAAGCGCCGCCGCAGGCCGCCGCGCAGCAGGTGCGGGTGCTCACCATCCACGCCGCCAAGGGCCTGGAAGCGCCGGCGGTGTTCCTGGTCAATGCGGCCAGCGTGGAGCCGCGCCGCACGCCGCCCTGGGTGGTGGACTGGCCGGCCGAAGCGCCGCGTCCCGCGCGGCTGCTCGCGCCGGGACCCGAGGACGCGCGCGATGACCTCAGTCAGGAGCTCCTGGCGCGCGACGCGCGGCGCGAGGAGCGCGAATCGCTCAACCTGCTCTATGTCGCCGTGACCCGCGCGCGGCAGTTCCTGCACGTCAGCGGCTTCGCCGCCCTGAATCAGGGCCAGCGGGTTTCCTGGTACGACCTGGCGCTGCGGGCGCTGGAGCGGCTCGCGCCGGCATCCGCCCCAGCCTTGCCGGGGGCAAGCGCGGGCACGCTGCATTACGGAAGCGGCGAGGTGCGCCTGGGCCTGGCGCGCGCCGCGCCGGCGCCGGCGGCGCCCGAAGACCCGCGCCTGCGAGCGCCCGTGCTGCACGGGCCGCCGGAAAGCGCCGCCGCACCGAGCGCGCTCGTCGACGAACCCGCCGTGACGGACGAGAACGCGCTGCGCCACGGGCGCGCCGTGCACCGCCTGCTGCAAGCGCTCGGCGCCGCCCCGGATACGGACGCGGAGCGGCTGCGCCCGGGCGTGGAAACGCGGCTCGCGACGCGGCTGCAAGACGCGGAGTGGGAACGGGCGCTGGCGGCGGCGCGGCGCGTCCTGGGCGCGCCGGAGCTGGCGCGGTTCTTCGACCCCGCGCGCTACGTGCGCGCCTGGAACGAAATCCCATACGCCGACGGCGAGGCGACCGGCATCATCGACCGGCTGGTGGACGACGGGCAGCGTCTGTGGATCCTCGACTACAAGACCGCGCGGGGCGCGCCGGAGGCGCTGGCGCGGCGCTACCGGCCCCAGCTTCTCGCCTACGCGGCCGCGGTCGGAAAGATCTGGCCCGGCCGGCCGCTCGCGGCGGGGCTGGTGCTGACCGACGACGCGAGCTTCGTCGAAATCCTGCGCGCCTGAAAAGCGGCGCGTCGAGTTTTTGATTTCAGAATTTGCGCGCCGCGACGTGATCGGCCAGCCAGCGCAAGGGCGCTGCGCGCGCGCCCAGCGGTTGCAGCGCGGCGCGCGCGCGCGCGAACAGCGCCTGGGCGTACTCGCGCGCGCCGTCCACGCCCAGCAGCGCGGGATAGGTGCTCTTCTCCTGCGCCAGGTCCTTGCCGGCGGTCTTGCCGAGCGCGGTGCTGTCCGCCGTCAGGTCGAGCACGTCGTCTTGCACCTGGAAAGCAAGCCCCAGGCAGCGGCCGTATTCGCAGAGCGCGGCTTCGGTGTCCGCATCGGCGGCTGCCGCGGCGGCGGCGAGCCGGCAGCAGGCGAGCAACAGCGCGCCGGTCTTGCGTGCGTGCAGCGACTCCAGCCGTTCGAGCGCGATGCGCCGGCCTTCGGATTCGAGGTCCACCGCCTGGCCGCCGACCATGCCCAGCGAACCCGCGGCTTGCGCCAGGATCGCCAGCATGCGCACGCGGCGCTCGGCGGAAAGGCCAGCGGCGTCCTCGGCGAGCACGCCGAACGCCAGCGCCTGCAAGGCATCGCCGACCAGGATGGCGGTGGCCTCGTCGAAGGCCACGTGCACCGTGGGCCGGCCGCGGCGCAGGGCGTCGTCGTCCATCGCCGGCAGATCGTCGTGCACCAGCGAATAGGCGTGGATCAGCTCCACCGCACAGGCCGCGGAGTCCAGCGCGTCCGGCGCCAGGCCCAGCGTTTCGCCCGTGGCATAGACCAGCAGCGCGCGCACGCGCTTGCCACCTTCGCAGGCGTAACGCATGGCGCGGTGCAGACGCGCCGGATCGGTGCGCTGCGCCGGCAGGCACCGGTCCAGCGCCCGCTCTAGGCGTTGGACATAAGCGGCGGCGCGCGCGCCGAAGTCGGCGGGATCGGATGGCGAGTTCACGAACGGGCTCTCGGGGAAAAGCGGCCGGCTTTGGTGCACAATCCACGGCCGTCGCGACAAGCATAGCGGGCCGCGCCGACGCCGGCCAGCGAAGGAATCCATGACTTCCGATCCGATACATCCCGACCCGGTCTGCGCACGCCTGCAGGCGCTGATCCACGACGTGCCGAATTTTCCCAAGCCCGGCATCGTGTTCAAGGACATCACGCCGCTGCTCGCCGACGCCCAGGCGTTTTCCGCCGCCATCGAGCGGCTGGCCGGACGGCTGGCGGCGCATGCGCCCGCCGGCATCGTGGCGATCGAATCGCGCGGCTTCATCTTCGGGGCGGCGCTGGCGCGCGAGCTGCGGCTGCCGCTTTTGCCGGTGCGCAAGCCGGGCAAGCTGCCGCGCAAGACGGTGGCGGCGCGCTACGAACTGGAGTACGGCAGCGACGCCCTCGAGATGCACGCCGACGCGATCCGCGCCGGCGTCCGTTACGCCGTGGTGGACGACGTGATCGCCACCGGCGGGACCGCGGCGGCCACCGCGGAACTGGTGCGCAGCCAGGGCGGCGCGGTGGCCTGCTACGGATTCCTGATCGAGCTGTCCTTCCTCGACGGCCGGCGGCGGCTGGACGGCGCGCCGCTGGAGGCCCTGATCCGCTATTGATGGCGGATCGCCCGCCGGGTCAAAATCAGCCCATGGATTTCGCGGCCGGACTGCCCATCCTCGTCGCCTCGCTGGTGGCGGTGCTGCTGTTCACCTGGCTGCAGCTTGAGCGCCGCGCGATCACCTACAACCTCATCGCCTACGGCCTGCTGTTCGGCGACGGCGCGGAATTCGCCGCGCTCACCGAGCGGCTGGAGCGCGTTTACGCGCGCACGCGGCGGGTGGTGTTCGGCTCGGCCGTCGCCGCGCCCACGGTGATGTTCTTCTCTGGCCAGCTCGACGCGCACGGCATCGCGCACGTGTTCGACGACGCGCTGCAGATCATCGCGCCGTTCACCTCGGCGTGCTTTTCCGCGGCGGTGGCCTGGCTGCTGGTGTTGACGCCGATGGTGGTCCACGGCACCCACTGCCGGCTGCTGGACCGCTTCCGCTGTCCGCGCGAACGCAAGGAGCTGTGGTGAAGCCTGCGCCTGGCATGTCCTATAATGACCCGGCCCGTTCCCGCGGCCGTTCCGGCTTTCGCGCCGCTCCTCCCCCGATTGCGAGTTGCCCATGAACGACGACCCTGCCACCGCCGCCTGGAGCGATACCGCGCTGGCCTTCCAGAACCACATCCTGCCGCAGGTCTCGCGCACCTTCGCGCTGACCATTCCGCAGTTGCCCACCGGCCTGCGCGAGGCGGTGGCCAACGCCTACCTGCTGTGCCGCGCCGCCGATACCGTCGAAGACGAACCGCACCTGAGCGCCGCCGACAAGCGCCGTTACGAGGAAGCGCTGATCGACGTGGTCACCGGCCGCGCCGACGCGGCCGCGTTCGCCGCCGAGCTGGCGCCGCGTCTTTCGGCGCAAACCCTGCCCGCCGAGCGTGAGCTGATCGCGCGCCTGGGGCTGGTCATCGAAGTCACGCGTTCCCTGAACGGCGCGCAGCGCGCGGCCATCGAGCGCTGCCTCGCCGTGATGGGCCGCGGCATGCATCGCTTCCAGCAGAACGCCGGCCTGCAGGGGCTGCCCGATCAGCGCGCGCTGGACCGCTACTGCTATTACGTCGCCGGCGTGGTCGGCGAAATGCTCACCGAGCTGTTCTGCGATCACCTACCCGCGCTCGCCGCGCGCCGCAAGGCGCTGCTGCGCCTGGCCGTGTCTTTCGGCCAGGGCCTGCAGATGACCAACATCCTCAAGGACCAGTGGGAGGACCGCGCGCGCGGCGCCTGCTGGCTGCCGCGCGAGGTGTTCGCCCGCCACGGCCTGGAGCTCGGCGCGCTGCAACCGGGCCAGCACTCGCCGGCCTACCGCGCGGCGCTGGACGAGCTGATCGGCGTGGCCCACGCCCATCTGCGCCGGGCCCTGGAATACACCTTGATGATTCCGCCCCGGCAGGCCGGCATCCGGCGTTTCTGCCTGTGGGCGATCGGGCTGGCGGTGCTCACGCTGCGCAACCTGCACCGGCGCCCGCAGTTCGCCTCGGGCGCGGAGGTCAAGGTTTCGCGCGCCGCCGTGGCCCGCACCATCATGGTCACCAACGTCGCGGTCGCCCGCGACACGCTGTTGCGCCGGCTGTTCGCGCTGGCCTGGCGCGACCTGCCGCTGGCCGAGCTGCCGCCGAGCTGGGGCGACGAGGCGCTTCCCGCGACGTCCGCCGAGCCGCTGCATCCCGTCTGATCCCGACCGCGACCGCCGCGCGGTCGCCGAACCCGAGAAAGCCAGACCCATGAGCGTCGTTTCGATCCTGCGCGCCCCGGCGCGCACCGCCAGCGAACCGTTGGACCGCGCCATCGCCGCCGCGCGCGAAGCGCTGCTGAATCTGCAACAGCCGGACGGCCACTGGTGTTTCGAGTTCGAAACCGATTGCACCATCTCGTCGGAATACATCCTGATGATGCATTTCCTCGACGAGATCGACGAAGCCTTGCAGGAAAAGCTCGCGCGCTACATTCGCGCCCAGCAAGTGCTGGACGGCCACGGCGGCTGGCCGCTGTATCACGGCGGCGCGCTGGATCTGTCGTGCACGGTCAAGGCCTACTTCGCGCTCAAAGCCGCCGGCGACGACCCCGAGGCACCGCACCTGCGGCGCGCGCGCGAGGCGATCCTCGCCGCCGGCGGCGCGGCCAAAAGCAACGTGTTCACGCGCATCCTGCTGGCGACCTTCGGCCAGGTACCGTGGCGCGCGGTGCCCTACGTGCCGGTGGAAATCATGCTGTTTCCGAAGTGGGCACCGTTCCATCTCGACAAGATCTCCTACTGGGCGCGCACGACGATGGTGCCGCTGTTCATCCTGATCGCGCTCAAAGCGCAGGCCAAGAACCCGCGCGGCGTGCAGGTGCGCGAACTGTTCGTCACGCCCCCCGAAAAAGAGCGCCACTACTTCACGGCCCGGAGCGCGGCGGACCGGTTCTTCCTGGTGCTGGACCAGCTCGGCCGCCTGTGCGATCCGCTGATCCCGAAATCCCTGCGCGCGCGCGCGATCAAGCGCGCCGAGGAATGGTTCCTGCCGCGGCTCAATGGCGAGGACGGACTGGGGGCGATCTTCCCGCCGATGGTCAACGCCCTGGAGGCGATGACCCTGCTCGGCTATCCCAAGGACCATCCCGCGCGCACGACCTGCCTCAAGGCCCTGCAGAAACTGATCGTGCATCGCGCAGACGGCAGCGCTTACTGCCAGCCCTGCGTGTCGCCGGTGTGGGACACGGCCTGGAGCGCGATGGCCCTGCTGCGCGCCGGCGAGGACCCGCGCACCCAGTCCGCCGTGCGCCGCGCCTTGGAGTGGCTGGCGCCCTTGCAGGTCACCGAACTCGCCGGCGACTGGGCGGTGCAAGCGCCGGAGCTGCCGCCGGGTGGCTGGGCCTTCCAGTACGCCAACGCCTATTACCCCGATCTGGACGATACCGCGCTGGTCGCCGGCCTCATGCACGTCGCCGACCGGCAGACTCCCTATCGCCGGCGCATCGAACGCGCCGCGGACTGGCTGGTGGGCATGCAATCCGACAATGGCGGCTTCGCCGCCTTCGATCGCAACAACACCCACACCTGGATCAACCACATTCCCTTCGCCGATCACGGCGCCATGCTCGACCCGCCGACCGAAGACGTCACCGGCCGCGTGCTCGCCTGCCTGGGCGTACTCAGGCGCGAGCAAGACCGGCCGGTCATCCGGCGAGCGGTGGACTATCTGAAAAAGTGCCAACGGCCGGACGGTTCGTTCTGGGGTCGCTGGGGCACCAATTACATTTACGGCACCTGGAGCGTGCTGGCCGGGCTGGCGCTCGCCGGCGAGGACTTGCAGCAGCCCTGGATCCAGAAGGCGATCGCCTGGCTCAAGTCCAAGCAACATGCCGATGGCGGCTGGGGCGAGACCAACGACAGCTATCTCGATCCCCAACTCGCCGGCACCAATGGCGGAGTCAGCACTCCGCAGTCCACCGCCTGGGCGCTGCTCGGCTTGTTCGCAGCCGGACAGGCGCATTCCGAGGCTGCGCGCCGTGGCGTGGCCTGGCTGCTGGAACATCAGGGCGACGACGGACTGTGGCACGACCCGAGCTTCAACGCGCCCGGTTTCCCGCGCGTGTTTTATCTCAAGTACCACGGCTACACCGCCTACTTCCCGCTGTGGGCGCTGACGCGCTACCGTCAACTGACCGCCCCGCGCTGAACCGCGGCCCGGCCGTGGTCGGCATCGTGGTCGCCCTGGCCGGCGAGGCGCGTGTCCTGGCCCCCGGCATAGGCCCCGAGCGCATTCATCCGCTCGCGGAAAACGTACGCGCGATCGTTTGCGGTGCAGGGCCGCAGCGCGCGCGCGACGCGGCGCGGCGACTGGCGGCCTCCGGCGTCCACGCGCTGGCGAGCTTCGGCACCGCCGGCGCCTTGGCGTCCGAGCTGGGCAGCGGCGCCTGGCTGCTGCCGCAGCGCATCCTCACCGAGGACGGCCGGTTCTTTTCCGCCGCTCACGATTGGCGCGCGCGGCTCATGCAGCTGCTGCGCCGCGCCGCCGATCCGCGGCCGCTGCTTTCGGTGTCCGCGCCCCTGTTCACGCGCGAGGCGAAAGCCGAAGCCGCGCGCCGCACCGGCGCCTGCGCGGTGGACATGGAGAGCGCGGCCATTGCGGCCGTCGCCGCCGAATGCGGACTGCCTTTCCTGTGTCTGCGTGCCGTGGTGGACCGCGCCGACCAGACCCTGCCGCGCGCGGCGATCGAAGGCGTGGATATGTACGGTCGCGCGCGTTGCCTCGCGCTCGCCGCCGCCTTGCTGAGCCGGCCCGGCGAACTGCCGGCGCTCTGGCGGCTGGGTCGCGGTTTTGCACGCGCGCGACGCGCGCTGGCGCTGGCGCTCGAGCGCGTGGGCCGCGACCTGGCTTTTCCGGCGCCGGGGGAACCCGCCGCCGCGCCGCGCGCCACAACGCCTTGAGGTTTTTTGAAGATGTCCGTTCCCGAAAAAGCCCTGGTCACCGGCGCCACCGGCTTCGTCGGCTCCGCGGTGGCGCGGCGCCTGCTCGCGGCAGGCGTCGCGGTGCGTGCGCTCGCGCGTCCCCGTTCCGACCGCCGCAATCTCGAAGGCTTGCCAGTGGAAATCGTCGAAGGCGATCTCCTCGATCCGCCCTCGCTGGCGCGCGCCTGCGCGGGCTGCGACGCGCTGTTCCACGTCGCCGCCGATTACCGCACCTGGGCGCCGCACCCCGAGGAACTCTATCGCGCCAACGTCGAAGGCACGCGCGCCATGCTCAGCGCCGCCCAAGCCGCGGGAGTGGCGCGCGTGGTCTATACCAGCAGCGTGGCCACGCTGGGCCTCCCCAAGGACGGAACGCCCGGCGACGAGGACAGTCCGGTCACGCTCGCCGACATGGTCGGCCACTACAAGCGCTCCAAGTTCCAGGCCGAAGAAGTCGCGCGCGAATTCGCCGCCCACGGACTGGACGTGGTGATCGTCAACCCTTCGACGCCCATCGGTCCGCGCGACGTCAAGCCCACCCCCACCGGGCGCATCGTGCGCGACGCCGCGCGCGGACGCATCCCCGCCTTCGTGGACACCGGCCTCAACGTGGTGCACGTGGACGACGTGGCCGAAGGGCATTGGCTGGCTTATCTCAAGGGCGCGCGCGGACAGCGCTACGTGTTGGGCGGTCACGATATGAGTCTGCGCGAAATCCTTGCCGAAATCGCACATCTCGTCGGCCGCAAGCCGCCGCGAATTTCCCTCCCGCACGCGGCGGTCATGCCGGTGGCCTACGTCGCCGAAGCCTGGGCGCGACTCAGCGGCCGGCCGCCGCTCGCCACGCGCGAGGAAGTGCGCATGGCGAAAAAACACATGTATTTCTCGAGCGCCAAGGCCGAGCGCGAGCTCGGTTACCGCGCGCGCCCCGCACGCGCGGCGCTGGAAGACGCGCTGCGCTGGTTCCGCGACCACGGTTACCTCTGAACCCGCGCGCGAACGCGCTCGCGCCGCCGGCCGGTTTTCTTTAAACTTCACCGCCCGGCAAACTTCCCGATCTCCCGGACCACGGCTAGGTAGCTCAGTCGGTCAGAGCGCGGCACTCATAATGCTGAGGTCGGCGGTTCGATCCCGCCCCTAGCCACCACCCCATCATCCGCGACGATCGGCGTGGTATTCCCCGCTCGCCACTCCGACGATGCCCCGAACGGCCGATCACGCCAGTGCCGGGGCCAGCGCCGAGCATTTAGTTTTCCTAAACCTCAGACGCAGGAAATATCAATTGTTGCAGCGCGGCAAAGGGCGTATAAATTCGCCTCGCATCGTACCGTCGCTTCGCCCCTCCCCCGAGCAGCGGCGGTCTCAATGTCTCCTCCAGATCCCGCACGGGATCCTTCGGGCCGCGAACCCCTCGCGGCCCTTTTTTTGTGCCGGCGTTTCGCCAAGGATCGATCTTACAACGGCAATCCCAACCTCGCCCAGTTCTGCGCCGTGGGCATTGATTCGGTCCCGGTCGATCCCCCGGCCCTCCGCGTCGAGCGCAAGGGCGCGGTGGCCTGACGCGCGTGACGCGTGGAGTTCGCTGCAAAACCGGCGAGGCTTGCGTGCCGAACGCGTGGTTCACGCCGACGGAGGGTCTTTGGACGAGGGTGATTCGCGCGTGGATGCGCTAACCCCAAGCATGGATGCTGATGCGCGAAAAGTCATCCCCGGCGTTTCGGCCCAAGCGGGTGCGACCGAGAGCGCTTGGCGATCGCTTTATGGTTTGCGTTCCGCCCGCGCGACGGCTGCACTGTCCGCGCGTCGGTAGTGATAGGCGTAATACACTGTCGGGATGACGAACAGCGTCAGCAGCGTGGACACGAAGATGCCGAAGATCAGCGATACCGCGAGGCCCGAGAAGATCGGGTCGTCGAGGATGAACAGCGCGCCGATCATGGCCGCCAGGCCGGTGAGCGCGATGGGCCGGGCGCGCACCGCGGCGGCGCGGATCACCGCCTCCTGCAAGGGCCGGCCGGCCGCGGTTTCCAGGCGCACGAAGTCCACCAGCAGGATGGAATTGCGCACGATGATGCCGGCCAGCGCGATCATGCCGATCATGGAGGTGGCGGTGAACTGGCGGCCGAGCAAGGCGTGGCCCGGCAGAATGCCGATCAGCGTCAGCGGAATCGGCGCCATGATGACCAGCGGCACGCCGTAAGATCCGAACTGCGCCACCACCAGCAGGTAGATCAGCACCAGGCCCACGGAGTACGCGATGCCCATGTCGCGGAACGTCTCGTAGGTGATCTGCCACTCGCCGTCCCACTTCAGGCTCCAGGCAGTCGGCGTATCGGGCTGGGCGATCAGTTTCTGCACGATCGGCTGGCCATCCGGCAGCGGCGTGTGCGAGAGCTTCGCGGCAATCTCCGCCATGCCATAGAGCGGGCTGTCGGTGCGGCCAGCCATGTCGCCGACCACGTACACCACGGGCAGAAGATCCTTGTGATAAATGGACTGGTCGCGCGTGGTCTGCTCGATCGTGGCGATCTCGCCGACCGGCACCAGGGCGCCGTCGCGCGCGCGCACGCGCAGGAGTTTGAGCGCGTCGAGGTCCGATTTTTCCGCCTCCGGCAGCTCGACGCGCACCGGGATCGGATACTTGCTCTGATCGCTGTGCAGGTAGGACACGTCCGCGCCGCGCAGTGCCATCGTCAGTGCATCCACCACCGTGTCCTGGCTCACCCCCAAGCGTTCGGCGCGCGCGCGGTCCACGGCGAAAATGAGTTTTTTCTGCGGGGCCTCGATCGAACTGTCCACGTCGACCACGCCGCCGGCCGACTGGAACGCTTTTTCGACGAGGCGCGCGACGCGGATCTGGCCGGCGTAATCCAGCCCGTAAATCTCCGCCACGATCGGCGCCAGCACCGGCGGTCCTGGAGGGACTTCCACGATCTTGACGTTGGCGCCGAAGCGCTCGCCGATCTTTTGTAACGGCCCGCGCACCGCCATCGCGATCTGGTGGCTCTGGCGGCTGCGGTGACGGCGGTCCACCAGGTTCACCTGCAGATCGCCCTGATACGGTTCGGCGCGCAGGTAGTACTGCCGCACCAGGCCGTTGAAGTTGATCGGCGAAGCGGTGCCGGCGTAGGTCTCCACGTCCGACACCTCCGGCACGGTGCGCAAGTAGGCGGTGAGCGCGGACAGCACGCGCTGCGTGTTCTCCAGCGCGGTGCCCTCCGGCATGTCCACCACCACCTGGAACTCGGATTTGTTGTCGAACGGCAGCATCTTGAGCACCACCGCGCCAAAGACGACCAGCGCGATCGAAGCCGTGATCGCCGTGACCACCCCAATCAGCAAGCCGATGCGCTTGCGCCGGCCGCGTTCGCGGTTGAGGAAGGGCGATAGCCAGCGGGTGAAGAATCCCAGCAGCGCCGGCCGGTCGGCCGCGACGTCGCCGACGCCGTGGCCGACGTGGTGATGCGCCAGTAGCTTGAGCGACAACCAGGGCGTGAGCACGAAGGCCACCGCCAGCGAGAGCAGCATGCCCAGGCTGGCGTTGATCGGGATTGGCGCCATGTACGGCCCCATCAGTCCGGTGACGAAAGCCATGGGCAGCAGCGCGGCGATCACGGTGAGCGTGGCGAGGATGGTCGGCCCGCCGACTTCGTCCACCGCATACGGAATCGCTTCGCGCAGCGACCGGCCGCCGAGGTGCATGTGGCGGTGGATGTTTTCGACCACCACGATGGCGTCGTCCACCAGGATGCCGATGGAGAAGATCAGCGCGAACAGCGAGACGCGGTTGAGGGTGAAGCCCCAGGCCCAGGACGCGAACAGCGTGATGAGCAGCGTGACGATCACCGCAGTGCCGACCACCACCGCCTCGCGCCGCCCCAGAGCGAACAACACCAGCAGTACCACCGAGCCGGTGGCGAAAACCAGCTTCTCCATCAGCGTCAGCGCCTTGTCCTCGGCGGTCAGGCCGTAGTCGCGCGTCACCGTGGCGCGCACCGCGTCGGGCACGTACACGCCGCGCAACTGCTCGAAGCGCTGGACCACGCGGTGCGCGATGACCACCGCGTTCTGGCCGGGTTTCTTGGCCACCGCGATGGTCACGGCGGGGAAACAACCGTATGGCGGCGCACGATCCGCCGCGCCGGTGCAATACTGAACGTAATTTCGTGGCGCCTCGTCGCCGAGCCACACCTCGGCCACGTCGCGCAAGTAAACCGGTCGACCGGCGAAGCTGCCGACCACCAGATCGGCGACTTCCTCGGGTCGCATCAGGAACGATCCGGCCTGCACCTGGATATCCGCGTCGTCCCGCACCAGCACGCCGGCATCGGCGGAACGGTTGGCACCAGCGAGCGCGCGGCGCAGGTCGGAGGGCGCCAGACCGTGGGCGGCCAGGCGCTGGGCGTCGAGCGCGACGTGCACGATGCGCTCGGGCCCGCCGATGGTGTAGATGTTGCGCGTGCCCGGGATGCGCTTGAGCTCGGCTTCCAGCGCGTGCGCCACGCGCAGCAGTTCGCCGTCGGTCACGTCCGGCCGCTCGCTCCACAGCGTCAGCGCGACCACCGGCACGTCGTCGATGCCCTTGGGCTTGATCAGCACCGGCCCAACGCCGATGTCGCGCGGCAGCCAGTCCTGATGCTCGTAAAACGCGTTGTACAGGCGCAGGATGGCGTCGCTGCGCTTCTCGCCGACCTTGAACCGCACCGTCAGCAGCGCCAGCCCGGGACGCGAAACCGAATAAACATGATCCACGCCCGAAATTTCCGAGGCGACCTGCTCCGCGCCATTGGTGACGAGCTGTTCGACCTCCTTGGCCGATGCGCCGGGGAACGGGATGTACACGTTGGCCATGGTCACGTCGATCTGCGGCTCCTCCTCGCGCGGCGTGACCAGCAGCGCGAAGCCGCCCATCAGCACGCCGACCAGCGCCAACAGCGGCGTGATGCGCGACTCCAGAAAGGCGCGCGCGATGCGCCCCGCGAGCCCCAGGGAGGACGCCCCGGCGGCGCTCACGAGCGAGCGCCTTCCTGGGCGCGCAGGACCTGCGCCGCCGCGACCGGATCCACGGCGATCCGCTCGCCGGCGGAAAGGCCCGCGACGATCTCGACCCGGCCGTCGGGCAGCGCGGCGCCCGTGCGCACGGCGCGGAATTCCAGCCGCTGCTTGTCGTGCGCCACGTACACGCCGGTCACTTCGCCGCGCCGCGCCAGCGCCGAGGCGGGCACCGCGAGCGCCGGGGCGGATGCGACCGCGAAGGCGACCTTGACCAGCTCTCCCGGATACAGACCGTGCGCGGCGTCGGCGGAGAACTCCACCCGCGCGCGGAAGGTATGCGTGCGCTCGTCGGCGTAGGGGAAGAACTGCACGCGGTCCGCCGGTACCGCGGCGCCGTCGGGGAGGATCACGCGCGCCGCGGGATGGTCGCGCAAGGCGCCGACGAACTGCTGCGGCACGTCCACCACCGCGCGCAGCCGGTCGAGCGACAACAGCGTCACCAGCGGGCGACCGGGCTGGGCGAGTTCACCCAGCTCCACGTGCCGCGCGGTGACGATGCCGGCGTAGGGGGCGCGCACCACGGCGTGCGCCTCGTCGTCCGCAGCGCTGTCGTAGGCGGCCTGCGCGGCGTCGCGCGCGGCCTGCGCGCGGTCCATCTGCGCCTTGGCGACGAGGCGCTTGTCATACACCGCCTTGACACGCTGGTACTCGGCCTGCGCTTCGTTCAACGCCGCGCGCGCCGCCGCCAGGCGCGCGCGCGAGGGGACGTCGCTCAGGCGCGCCAGCGTCTCGCCCTTCTGCACGGCGGTGTTGACATCCACCGGCAGCTCGACCACGCGCCCCGAAGTCTGCGCCGCCACCGTGGACTGATTGACCGCTTCCAGCACGCCGTCGAAGCGCTGCTCGCGCACCAGCGGCTGCGGGGCCACGGTCAACAGCGACAGCGCAGGTCCCGCCGCGGCGAACGACGTCGGTGCGGCTGGTTTGCCCCCGCAGGCGGCGAGCAGCGGGGCCAGCAGCGCCGCCGCACACAGTTGGCGCAGCGCGGTCACGAGCGCCTCACTTTCCGGCTGCGCCGCAAAACGCCGCGCCGGGCTGGATGCCGAGCCTGCCCAGCAGCCAGGCCAGGGGGCAGAAGCTGGTGAACGAGGCCTGCAGCAGGTTGGCGCCGACGAAGGCGGTGAACCACAGCCAGTACGGGCTGTGCGCCCAGGCCAGGAACAGCGAGACCAGGATGAAGACGCCGGCGAAGCGGAACACCAGCCGGTCGATGTTCGTGCCGCGCGTGGCGTTTTCGGAATGGGATGGAGTGGTCGTTGCGTTCATGGTTTGCCTCCGGGCAAAGCCCGATTGAAAAATTCCTAAAGAAGCTTGCGCACCTCGGGTTCGAGTTTGGTCAGGCCGGCGCTGCGCCCCACCGCCAGCGCGCGTTCGGCGTCGAGCCCGTCCACGTAGCGCGCCTTGATCGCGAACAGCCCGCCGACGCGGTTGCCGCTCGCACAATGCACGAACACCGGATGGGCTGCGCTGGCATCGCGGATCGCTTCGGCCAGCTTGCGCGCGTTTTCGGGCGTGAGATCGGCCGGGCCGGCGACGGGAATGTTCACGTAGTCGAGGCCCAGTGCGGCGACGACGGCGGCCTCGTCGTAGTCGCAAGCCTCATTCGGCGGGCACAGGTTGACCACCCGGCGCACGCCGCGTTCCTTGGCCTGCCGCAAATGCTCGGGCCGCGGACGGCCGCCGGTGCAGATACCGTCCTGCGGTGAGCAGGCGTTGGGCACGTCCAGCAGCAGTTGGGGTTTCATGTCGTCGTCCTCCGTTTACGAGTGGATGGGCGCGCCAGCGGTCCGCAATAGACTTCGTGCAGGGCGCGGATCACGTGCAAGGCCGCGCCGGCCGGCAGCGAGTAGTAAACCGCCTGGCCGTCGCGCCGCGTGGCGACCAGGCCTTCGGCGCGCAGCACCGCCAGGTGTTGCGACAGCGCCGATTGCGACAGCGGCACGCGCCGGTTGAGCGCGCCGACCGACTGCTCGCCACCGACCAGCGCGCACAGCACCTGCAGGCGGTGCGGGTTGGACAGGGCGCGCAGCAGCCGCGCGGCTTCGCCGGCGTGGCGTTCCATGTCGGCGAGCCCCGGGGCCTGGGCCGGGTGTGAAGGTCTGGCGTCCATGTAGATTTGACATTTCTAAATTAGATAAGTCTAATATTACGCGTTGCCGGAGAGGCTGGCAACTCTAGGCGGAGGACGCCGGGACGGCATTGATCCAGATCAGTGCCTGCCGCCGGCGCCGACCGCAGAATCATTCCCGTCCGCCGTACGCGGCGGCAACCGGAGCATTGAGATGGCCCATATCGTCGTCATGGGTGCTGGACTCGGCGGCATGCCCGCCGCCTACGACCTGAAAAGAACGTTCGGCAAGGACCACCAGGTCACGCTGGTCGGCACCTCCGAGCACTTCCAGTTCACTCCCTCCAACCCCTGGGTCGCGGTCGGCTGGCGCCAGCCGGAGCAGGTGCTGGTGCCGATCCGTCCGAGCGTGGAGAAGAAAGGCATTCGGTTTTTCTCCCAGCCGGTGACGAAACTCGAACCGGAACACAACCGCCTGACCCTCGCCGACGGCCAGACCCTCGGCTACGACTATCTCGTCATCGCCACCGGCCCCAAGCTCGCCTTCGAGGAAATTCCCGGTTTCGGTCCCGAGGGACACACGCACAGCGTCTGCACCACGCCGCACGCCGAGGCCGCCGGCCGCGCCTACCAGGAATTCCTGAAGAACCCCGGCCCGATGGTGATCGGCGCGGTGCAAGGCGCGAGCTGCTTCGGCCCGGCCTACGAGTTCGCGCTGATCGTGGACGCCGACCTGCGCCGCCGCAAACTGCGCGACCAGGTACCGATCACCTTCGTCACCAGCGAACCCTACATCGGACACATGGGCCTGGGCGGGGTGGGCGATTCCAAGGGCATTCTGGAATCCGAATTCCGCCAGCGCCACATCAAGTGGATCACCAACGCCAAGCTGCTCGAAGCCGCCCCGGACGGCGTGAAAGTGGCCGAGCACGACGAGCGGGGCGCGGTGCTCAAGGAGCATGCCCTGCCCTCGCGCTACACCATGTTCATCCCCGCGTTCAAGGGCGTGGACGCGGTGGCGGCGGTCAAGGAGATGTGCAATCCGCGGGGCTTCGTGCTGATTGACGAATACCAGCGCAATCCGAAGTACAAGAACATCTACTCGGCCGGCGTGTGCGTCGCCATCCCGCCGGTGGAACCCACGCCGGTGCCCACCGGCGCGCCCAAGACCGGATACATGATCGAATCCATGGTCACCGCCATCGTCGAGAACATTAAGCACGAACTCGAGGGCAAACCGGCCGAGCACAAGGCGACGTGGAACGCGATCTGCCTCGCCGACATGGGCGACAACGGCGTGGCCTTCGTGGCGCTGCCGCAGATCCCGCCGCGCAACCTCACCTGGGCCAAGAAGGGCAAGTGGGTACACCTGGCCAAGGTCGCGTTCGAAAAATACTTCATGCGCAAGATGAGGTCCGGCAACACCGAGCCCATCTATGAGAAATACGTGCTCAAGGCGCTAGGGATTGTCCGGCTCAAAGCCGCCCATTGAAGCCAGGACATGACGCAAGGAGCCTCGATCGCCCCATGATCCGACACTGCCCGCATTGCGGCGCCGCCAACCGCGTGCCGGCCAAGCATCTCGCCGACACCGGTCGCTGTGGCGCCTGCAAACAGGAATTACCGCCGCTGGCCGAGCCGCTGGAGGTGGATACTGCGACGTTCAACGAGATCACCAAGGAGGCGACCGTCCCCGTGCTGGTGGATTTCTGGGCGCCGTGGTGCGGCCCCTGCAAGATGGCGGCCCCGGAAGTGGCGCAAGCCGCGCGCAACCTCGCCGGGCGCGTCATCGTCCTCAAGGTCAATACCGAGGAACACCCGATGCTGGCTTCCTATTACGGCGTCCGCAGCATCCCCAATTTCGCGCTGTTCCGCGATGGCCTGCTGCGCTGGCAGCAGCCCGGCCTCATGGGCCACCGTCAACTCGAACAGATCGTCCTGGAAAGCGCTTGAGGCCATGGCCACCGCAGACGTGCCAACGGTCGTGGAAGTCGAGGAAACCCTGACCGGCCGCTACATGCAGACCGCGCGCAGCGGGCGGCATGCACTCACGCTGGACGAGCCGCCGCAAGCCGGAGGCAACGATGCCGGGCCCGGACCTTACGAGTTCCTGCTGATGGCGCTCGGGGCCTGCACCAGCATGACGCTGCGCATGTACGCCGAGCTGAAGAAACTGCCGCTCACGCGCGTGCGCGTGCGGCTCACGCACCGCAAGATCCACGCTCAGGACTGCGCGGACTGCTCAACGCGCGAGGGCAAGGTGGACGAAATCACGCGCGAGATCATCCTCGAAGGCGAGCTCAGCGACGAGCAGCGCAAGCGGCTGCTGGAGATCGCCAGCCGCTGCCCCGTCAACCGCACACTGACTTCGGAGATCAAGGTGCGCTCGCGGCTGACCGCATCCGATTGGGAAGGCGGCGCGCCCTGGGACGCCGACTGAAGTGACATGAAGCGTCTGGCTGCATCGGGCATGGCGGCGCTCGTGCTGGCGTTCGGTGGCGCGCAAGCCGGGGAACTGGGCGCGCTGCTGCACGACGCGCTGGCGCATCCGGCGATCGCAGCGCGCCAGGCGCAGGTCCAAGCCGCGCAATCGCAAGTGGACGCGGCCGGTGCGCGCTATCTCGGATCCGGCACAGCCAGCGTGGATCAGTCCACTTATGAAAGCTCGCGTTATCTCGGCGTGTTCAATCCACCGGCGTTCTCCAATCCGGCGTTCGCGCGCACCCAGTTCCGCTATGGCGCGGAATACCGCTTGCCGGTCGATCTGTTCGGCGCCATCGCCGCCACGCGCGCCGCGGCCCAGCAGGACCTGGCGGCCGCCGAACTGGCGCTGCGCCAGGAGACGCTGATGAAGCTGCACCAGACCGTCACCGCCTACGCGCGCCTGCTCGCCCTGCGCACGCAGGAGCAGGCCTTGGCCGTGCAACGCCAGCGTGTCATGGACACGCTCGATCGCGTCACCGTGCAGGTGCAAACCGGCGCGCTGGGCATCACCGATCTCAAGCTCGCCCAAAGCGAGCTGGCGCAGGTGGAATCCGAGCGCGTGCGCCTGGATGGCGAGCGGACGCAGGCGCTGGCGACGCTCAAGGAAATCACCGGGATCCGACAACCGCCGGCCCTGGCCGCGCTGGCCGTGCCCGCGTGGGATGCTGCGAGCCCGGAGCGCACGCTGCCGGCGCAGATCGCCGACGCGCACGCCCGGGCCGCGGAGGCGCAGGCGCGCGCTGCACGCCGCGCGTTGTGGCCTTCGGTTTCCGCGGTCACCGACTATTACCGCTACGACGGCGGCGGTCACGACCAGGACACCTGGAGCGTGGGCGCGCGCGTGTCGCTGCCGCTGGATTTCGGCGCCTGGCGCCAAACCGCGGCGGCCGACGCCGTAGCGCAAGCCGCCCGCGACCGCCGCGCGGCCGCGCAGCGCCAGGCGGAAAGCCAGCTGGCGACACTCAAAGCAGCCTACGACGCGGCGCTCGCGGAGATCGCGGCGCTGCAAAGCGAAGTGGACTATCGCGAACAAGTGGCGGCGGTGCAGAACGAACTGGCCGCCGTGGGCGCGATCAGCGTCGAAGACCGCCTGCGCCATGCGCGCCAGCGTGCCGAAGCCGAGGCGCGGTTGGCGCAGGCGCGCGCGCAGGCGGTCGAAACCTGGTCCGCGGCGCAGGTGCTGTCCGGCATCGATCCGGAGCGCTACATCCGCGCCATCGACGCCACCGCGCCCGATTGACTCAGGTCATTGTCGCGCGCCGGCGCATGCTTATGCTGTGACGGTCACAAAGGCACGGTCGTCATGGCCAAACACATCCTCATCCTGCAGGCTCACCCCGATCCCGCCGCTGGCCATTTCGGCCACGCGCTGGCGCAAGCCTATGCCGAGGGCGCCCGTGCGGCGGGACACGAGGTGCAAACCCTCGAGATCGCGCGACTGGATTTCCCCTGGCTCAAGACCCGGCAGGAGTTCGAGAACGGCGCGCCCCCGGAGGCCATCGCCCGGGCGCAGGACGCGATCCGTCAGGCCGGGCATCTGCTGATCGTCTTTCCGCTGTGGCTCGGCACCGTGCCGGCGTTGTCGAAAGCTTTCCTCGAACAGACGCTGCGGCCGGGCTATGCCTTCACTCCGACCCCCATCGGCGGCATGAAGAAGCTGCTCAAGGGCAGGACCGCGCGCATCGTGGTGACGATGGGCATGCCGGCCGTTTTCTACCGCTGGTATTTCGGCGCCCATGGCGTGCGCTGGCTGCAGCGCAGCGTGCTCGGTTTCTGCGGCATTCGCACGACCGGCGTCAGCTTGATCGGCGGGGTGGAAGGCCGCGCGCGGCGGCGCGAACGCTGGCTCGCGCAACTGCGCGAACTCGGCCGCCGCGCGGTCTAGCCCGCGAACGCGCAGGCGATGACGGCCAGAACACACAAGACCCGCAGCGCGGCGCAAGCGCCGAACTCCGCGCCGGCCAGACCGGCGCGCAGGGTGCGCAATGCCGACATCGCGGCGGTGTTCGAGGAGATCGCCGACATCCTCGACATCCAGGATGAAAATCCCTTCCGCGTGCGCGCCTACCGCAACGCCGCGCGCGTGGTCGGCGGCTACGGCTGCGACCTCGGCGCGCTGCTCGCCCAAGGCCAGCCGCTGCCCAAGCTGCCGAACATCGGCGCGGACCTCGCCGCCAAGATCGACGAGATCGCGCGCACCGGCACCTGCGAGCTGCTCGAACGGCTGCGCAAGAAGGTGCCGCGCGGCATCACGGCGCTGCTCAAGGTCCCGGGGCTCGGGCCCAAGCGCGTGGGTTTCCTCTATCGCAACCTCGGCATCAAGAGCGCCGCGCAACTGCTCGAGGCGGCGCGCGGCGGCCGCATCCGCGGACATCCGGGATTCAGCGAGAAGCTGGAGCAGAAGCTGCTCGAAGGCGCGCAGGTCGAGCTGGAACGCGGCGGGCACATGCTCATCGCCCGCGCCGCAGACATCGCCGAGCGCCTGATCGACGCGCTCAAGCGCGCGCCGGGCGTGAAGCAAGTCGTCGCCGCCGGCAGCTTCCGCCGCATGCGCGAGACCGTGGGCGACCTCGACCTGCTCGCCGTCGCCACGGACGCCAGGGCCGTGACGGAGCGCTTCGTGCATTACGAGGACGTGGAAGAAATCCTGGCGCAGGGCGAGACGCGCTGCAGCGTGCGCCTGCGCTCCGGCCTGCAGGTCGATCTGCGCGTGGTGGACGAGGACGCCGCGGGCAGCGCGCTGCAGTATTTCACCGGCAGTAAGGCGCACGGCATCGCGCTGCGCCGCCGCGCCCAGCAGGGCGGCTTGAAGCTCAACGAATACGGCTTGTTCCGCGGCAAGCGTCGCGTCGCCGGCGCCACCGAGGAATCGGTCTATCGCGCGCTCGGCCTGCCGTGGATCCCGCCCGAGCTGCGCGAGGACCGCGGCGAGATCGAGGCGGCGGCGGCCGGCCGCCTGCCCAAGCTGATCGAGCTTGCCGACCTCAAGGGCGATCTGCACGCGCACACCGACGCCAGCGACGGCCACAGCGGCCTCGCGGAAATGGCCGCGGCCGCGCGCGCGGCCGGGCTCGAGTACCTCGCCATCACCGAGCACTCGCCGCACCTGAGCGTGGCGCACGGCCTCGACGCCGACCGCCTGCTGCGCCATGCCGAGACCATCGACCGGCTCAACGAAACGCTGCGCGGCATCACGCTGCTCAAGGGCGTGGAAGTGGACATCCTCGAGGACGGCCGGCTCGACCTGCCGGACGATGTGCTCGCCCGGCTGGACCTGGTGGTCGGCGCCGTGCACAGCGCCTTCGAGCTGCCGCGCGCCCGACAGACCCGCCGCATCCTGCGCGCGCTGGAACATCCCTGTTTCACGATCCTCGCGCATCCCGGCGGACGCTTGCTCGGCGAGCGCCCGGCGATGGACCTGGACATGGCCGCGGTCATCGCGGCCGCCAAAGCGCGCGGCTGCTTCCTCGAACTCAACGCCCAGCCGCAGCGCCTGGACCTGAGCGACGAGCACTGCCGCATGGCCAAGGAGCAGGGCGTGCCGATCGCCATCGACAGCGATGCCCATGGCACCGCGCACTTCGCCCACCTGCGCTTCGGCATCGGCCAGGCGCGCCGCGGCTGGCTGGAAGCCGCCGACGTGATCAATACCCTGCCGTTGAAAAAACTGCGGCCGCGATTGCGCGCCTGCTTCCGGCGCTAGCCGATCAAACGCCCTCTTGGTCCGGCACGGTGGCGAGATCCGCCAACCACACCGTCGCGTCGCTGTCGCTGGGCGCGCGGTAGTCGCCGCGCGGGGACAGCGAGCCGCCGGAGCCGACCTTCGGCGCGTTGGGCAGGCAACTGCGCTTGAACTGGCTGGCGCGGAAGAAGCGGTCGAGGAACACGCCCAGCCAGCGCTTGATCTCGCCGATGGAACAGTGTTTGGGGCCCGGCACGCCGGGCGGCGCCGGGGCGGCGCCGCCGTCGCGCCAGGCGTTGTACGCGAGGAACGCGACCTTGCTCGGCAGATCGCCGAAGCGCAGCAGGTGGTAGAGATTGAAATCCTGCAGCGCATAGGGACCGATCACCGCCTCGCTGCTCTGGTCCGGCGTCAGCTCGGGCGTGATGCGCGCGGCGAGCACCCGCCGCAGCACGCTGCTCGCGGCAGGTCCGAAGCGATCGTTCTCGGCCGCCTCCGCGATCAGATACTGCACCAGCGTCTTGGGCACGCTGGCGTTCACGTCGTAGTGCGCCATGTGGTCGCCCACGCCGTAGGTGCACCAGCCCAGCGCCAGCTCCGACAGGTCGCTGGTGCCCACCACCAATCCATTATGAAAGTTCGCCAGCCGGAACAAGTGGCTGGTGCGCTCGCCGGCCTGGACGTTCTCGTAGGTGAGATCGTATTGCGGCGCGCCGCCCGCCGCCGGATGCCTGAGATCGCGCAGCATCTGCATGCAGCTCGGCCGGATGTCGATCTCCAGCGGCGTGCAGCCGAGCGCGGCGGTCAGCTCGCGCGCCCGTCCCAGGCTGTGCTCGGCGGTGGCGAAGCCCGGCAGCGTGCAGGCCAGGACGTGGGTGCGCGGCAGCTTGAGCGCGTCCATCGCGCCCGCGCAGACGAGCAGCGCCAGCGTGGAGTCCAGTCCGCCGGACACGCCGAGCACCACTTTCTCGATCCTGGTCGCGCGCAGCCGCGTGACCAGGCCTTGCATCTGGATCGCCTGCACTTCCGCGCAGCGCTCGCGGCGGCGCGCTGGATCGGCGGGCACATAGGGACAGCGCTCCGGCGGATTGAGCAGCAGCAGTCGCTGGCTGCAATCCGGCGGCGGCAGGCTCACCGGCACGGTCTCGAATTCGCGCAGCCGTTCGCGGTGCTGCTGCACGCTTTGGCCGAAGCTCGTGGTGCGCATGCGGTCCAGCCGCAGCCGGTCGAGGTTGAGGTCGGCGAGCAGCAACTGCGGCGGCGGCGCGTAACGCCGCGATTCCGCAAGCAGGGTGCCGTTCTCGGCGACCAGCGCATGGCCGTCCCAGGCGAGGTCGGTGGTCGATTCGCCGGCGCCCGCGGCGCAGTACACGTAGCCCGCCATGCAGCGCGCCGACTGGTCGGCGACGAGCTGGCGCCGGAAGTCGGCCTTGCCCACCGTGGCGTTGGAAGCGGAGAGGTTGAACAGCAGCGAGGCGCCTGCCAGTGCCGCCAACGACGAAGGCGGCAGCGGCACCCACAGGTCCTCGCAGAGTTCCACCGCGAAGCGCAGATCCAGGGCCACGTCGTCGAACAGCAGTTGCGGTCCGAAAGGCACGTCGGTCTGAGCGCCAAGCGTCACGCGGCGCGTGCGCGCCGCCGCCGCGGGCGCGAACTGGCGCAGCTCGTAGAACTCGCGGTAAGTCGGCAGATAGCTCTTGGGGACCAGCCCCAGTATCCGGCCACCGCAGAATACCGCGGCACAATTGAACAACAACGCCTCGACGCGCAGCGGCAGGCCGACGATGCCGACCAGCGGCAGCGCGCGCGTCGCTTCGAGCAAGCACCGCAGCGCGCTCGCGCAGCCGTCGAGCAGCGCCTGCTGGTGGAACAGGTCCTCGCAGGAATACGCGGACAGGCCCAGCTCGGGGAACACCAGGTAGCGCGCGTGCTGCGTCGCCGCTGCGTGCATCAGCTCCGCGCAGCGCGCGGCGTTGAACGCCGGATCGGCGACGCGCACTTCGGGCACCGCAGCCGCCACCCGCACGAAACCGTGCCGGTACAGATTGAAGAAGGACCCGGTCACACCCATGCCCCACTGTGGCCGCGCGCCAAAAACCGGGCATTGACCTGCGTCAAATCGAACGCCGGCAGCGGCTGTCTGTATCCTGCGCAAGGATTGACCTGAATCAATGCGCGCCGGCCGTCACCTCCTGATGATGAAACCCCCTTTGACGGACAGGAGACGATCATGGCGGATACAAGCAGCAAAGTTCCGGTAAAGACCGAGGACAAAGGCAAGGAAGCGCGCGTCGCCAAGGCCGAGCCCTGGCATCCCTTCGAGAACCTGCGCCGCGAGATCGACCGCGTGTTCGACGACTTCGGGCGCGGCTTCGGCTGGTCTTTGAGTCGCTGGCCGTTCGGGCGCTCGATCTTCGATCTCGAACCGGCCTGGCGGCAGGAATTTTCCTTCGGCCCCGCGCCGGCGGTGGACATCGTCGAGCATGAGAAGGAATACGAGATCGAGGCCGAGATCCCGGGCCTGGACGAGAAGAATCTCGAAGTCACGCTCGCCAACGGCGTGCTCACCATCAAGGGCGAGAAGAAGGAAGAGACCGAGGAAAAGCGCAAGAACTACTATCTGTCCGAGCGGCGTTACGGCTCCTTCCAGCGCTGCTTCCAGGTGCCTGACGGCGTGGACAGCGACAAGATCGAAGCCACGTTCAGCAAGGGCGTGCTGAAAGTGAAGCTGCCAAAGACCCCGGAAGCGCAGAAGAAAGAAAAGAAGATCAGCGTCAAGGTTGCCTGAGGCTGTGCGGCGTCACCGCCGGGGCCGCGCCGGTCCCGGCGGGTGTTGCGCCGGATGAAAAAGCAAGGTCTTCCCGCCGCAGGGCCCGACCCACTGGCCGTCGCCTTTGCGATAGCCGCGCCGCTTCACCGCCGCCCAGGCGACGCGGAAGGCGATCTCCTCCCGGCGCGGATCGTCGGCGTACCGCTCCCAGGCGTGGTTGAAGGCTTCGCGGAAAATGTCCTGCGCGTGCGCTGGCAGATGATCGCGCACCCGCGCGGGCAGGTCTTCGTTGGTGGCGTAGGGCATGGAACTTCCTCGCTAGCCCTTGATGCAGATCAAGGGTTCCAGCCGCGCCACGCGCAGCGCCAGCCCGGCGGCTTGCGCGCTCTCGACCACGGCCGACACGTCCTTGTAGGCGCCGGGCGCTTCCTCGGCGATCCCGCGCAGGCTGGGGCTGCGGATCAGGATGCCGCGCGCCGCGAGCGCCTCCTGCAAGGCGCGACCCTGCCAGCGCCGCGTCGCCTCGTGGCGGCTCATGGCGCGGCCGGCGCCGTGGCAGGCCGAGCCGAAGGAACGCGCCGCGCCGGTTCCGGCGAGCACGTAGGAACAGGTGCCCATCGAACCGCCGATCAGCACCGGCTGGCCCGCCTCGCGGAGCTCGGCCGGCAGATCGGGATGGCCCGGACCGAAAGCGCGCGTGGCGCCCTTGCGGTGCACGTACAGTTCGCGCGGCGCGCCGTCCACGACGTGCGTCTCCCGCTTGCAGGTGTTGTGCGAAACGTCATAGAGCAGCGCGAGCCGCGCCTGGGAGAAAATGCGCGCAAAAGCCTCGCGCGCCAGGTGCGTGAGGATCTGGCGGTTGGCCAGCGCGCAATTGATCGCCGCGCGCATCGCGCCGAGATAGCGGACGCCCAGCTCGGAGTCCAGCGGCGCGCAAGCCAGTTCGCGGTCGGGCAGCGCGATGCCGTACTGCGCGGCGGCCACCGCCATCTCGCGCAGGTATTCGGTGCCGATCTGATGGCCCAGGCCGCGCGAGCCACAGTGGATGCTGACCTTGATCTGGTCCACCGCCAGCTCGAAGAGCGCCGCGCGCCGCGCGTCGTAGATCTCCGCCACGCGCTGCACTTCCAGATAGTGATTGCCCGAGCCCAGCGTGCCCATCTCGTCGCGCTGGCGGTGCCTGGCGCGCGCGGAGATGAACGCCGGCTTGGCGTGCGGCACCTGCCCGCCTTCCTCGATGCGTTCGAGGTCGGCGGCTTCGCCGTAACCGCGGCGCACCGCCCAGCGCGCGCCGCCGGTCAGCATCTCGTCCATCTCGGCGGCCGACAGCCGCGCAGCGCGCCGGTGCTGCCGAGGCCCGCGGGAATCGCGGCGTAAAGCGCGTCGGCCAGTTCGCGTTTGCGCGCCTGCACCGCGTCCAGAGACAAACCGGTGTGCAGCAGGCGCACGCCGCAGGAGATGTCGAAGCCCACGCCGCCGGCGGAAATCACTCCGCCCCGTTCCGGATCGAAGGCGGCCACGCCGCCGATGGGAAAGCCGTAGCCCCAGTGCGCGTCCGGCATGGCACAGGCTGCGGTGACGATGCCCGGCAGCGTCGCGACGTTGCCGAGCTGCTGAGCCACCTTGTCGTCCATCGCGCGGATCAGCGCCTCGCTGGCGTAGATCACACCCGGCACGCGCATGGCGCCCCGCGCCGGCAGGCGCCACTCGTGCTCGGAAACGCGCTCGAAGCGGTGCGGGTCCATCAGATGTCCACCACGCACTGCGCCAGCCAGGTTCCGTCTCCGGTCTCGCGTACGGCCAGCTCGGTGAAAGTGGCGCCCTTGATCTCGACCGCCGGCGCGTGCTTGCTCCGGTCCACCGGCTCGCCCCAGGCGGTCGCGCGCAGGCCCTCGGCGCCAATGCGCACCTCGAACTTGCCGAACAGCATGCGGCGCGCGGCCATCTCGTAGATCAGCGCGTTGAGCCAGTCCACCAGCAGCAGCTCCGGGTCGCTGCCCGGGCAGGCGATGTCCACGGCCGTCGTCGGAGCAACCTGCGCCGGCGAAATCACCACGGCCGTCAAAGCCAACGCCACGGATTCGAAGGCCTGCGCCAGGCTCGCGCCGCGCCCGCGCACGCCGATGTCGGCCATGTGCGCGAAGTGCTCCCAGCCCGGCGCCGGGCGCTCCTGCGGTGGCGCGGTGCAAACGCTCATCCTGCGATTTTCCACCCGCGGCGCCTGCGCGGGGCCTGATTCAGGCGCGCGGCGGCAGCGAGCGCAACTGCGCGTCGATCTCGGCTTCCGCCGCCAGCCAGTCCTCGGCTTCGTGACCCGGCGTGAATCCTCTGCGTTCGGCGCGGAAATACGCCGCTCTTTCGATCCAGCTACGCCGCGTCGCCGCATCCACGGCGGCGGGACCATCCGGGCGCGTGGCTTTGGCGGGCACCGTCGCGGTTTCACTCGCCGGAACGCGCCGGCCCTTCTTGGCGACGCTTTTGCGCCCCGTGCCGGTCCCTGTGGTAACTTGCGGTTCGTTCATCGTCAGACTACTCACGGCTATCGGTTTCGGCCCCCATAGCTTGCAGCGTTCCCGAACGAGCGCATTGATCCAGATCAACAGACCATGATCCTCGTCGCCGACGTCGGTGGAACCCATACGCGGCTGGCCTTGGCCGAGCACAACGCCGGCACCTGGCGGCTTTCGGCGCTGCGCGTGGTCCCGACCGGCGACGACGTCGCCGCGCTGATCGCGGCCTACCGTCGGGAATTTCCCGACCGACCGGTCGCGGCGCTGGGCTGCTGCGGCGCCGGTCCGGTGGACGCCGACGGCCGCATCGAGCTGACCAATGCCGCGGTCCGGCTCGATCCGCGCGCGCTGGCGCGCGCCGCCGGCGCCGAGATCGCGGTGGTCGTCAACGACTTCGCCGCGGTGGCGCGCGCCGTCCCGGCGCTGGGCGCGGGCGAGCTGCGCCCCTGCGGCGGCGGGCCGGCGCCGGCCTCGGCGCCGTGTGTGGTGTTGGGTCCGGGAACGGGTCTCGGCGTCGCCCTGCTCGTGCCGGGGGAAGACTGGCGCGTGCTGCCAGGCGAAGGGGGTCATGTGGACCTGGCCGCCGCCGACGAGGAAGAAATGGAGCTTCTTCACCGCCTGCGCGCCGCGCACGGCCGCGTTTGCGCCGAAACCGTGCTGTCCGGCCCCGGCCTCGAACGCCTCTACGCCGCGCTCGCCCCCGGCGAGCGCCTGCGCGCGGAGCAAGTCGCCGCCGCGGCCTGGCAGGGACGGGAACCGGCGGTGCGCGCGGTGCACCGGTTCACGCGCTGGCTCGGACATTTCGCCGGCGGACTCGCGCTCACCGCCGGGGCCGGCGGGGGCGTCTATATCGCCGGTGGCATCGTGCCGGCTTGGGGCGAACGCTTCGACGCCGGCGCGTTCCGCGCGGGCTTCGAGGATCAGCCGCGCTTTTCCGAACGGCTGCGCGCGATTCCCGCCTACGTCGTCACTCACCCGCAGCCGGGATTGCTGGGCGCGGCCCTGCTCGCCGAGGCGGAGCTGCGCCAACATTCAGAGCTTGTGAAGAAATCGTAGCGAGCAAGCCCGGCCGCGAGGAGTCAGGAGCGCAGGAACCGGAGCGTACATAGAAGTACGTGAGGGTGAGGAACCGCGCTTCGGGAATGACTTGACGTCATTCCCGGCAGTTCCGAATGAGCAGCGCACGACGCAGCGCATGGGCTGCGCAGTAGATTTATTCACAAGCCCTCAGCGCGGGCGCGCGCGCCAGTGCCACAGCAGCAGGAAACCGCCGGCCAGCCCGCCGAGATGGGCGAAGTGCGCCACGCCCTGTTGCGTACCGAACACGCCGGAGAACAGCTCGAGCGCCGCGTAGGCCAGCACGAACAGCGGCGCCGGCAGGGCGATGGGCGGGAACAGCATCAGGATCACGCGCCGCGGGAACAGCCAACCGTAGGCCGCCAGCACGCCGAAGAGCGCGCCGGAAGCCCCCAGCGTAGGTACCCGTTGGGCGAGCGCCGCGGTAACGAGGAGCTGCGTGACGGAGGCGGTGACGGCGCTCACCAGGTAGAGTTCGACAAAGCGCGCCGAGCCCAGCGCGCGTTCCACGTCGCGACCGAACATCCACAGGCCGAACAGGTTCATCGCCAGATGCACGAGGCTGCCGTGCAGGAAAGCGCTGGTCAAAATCTGCCAGAGGTGGAACTGCGGGCCGAGCGGCCACAGTGCGTAAGCCTCGACGAAACGCACGCCGGCGCGCACCTCGATCAGAAAAACGACGGCGTTGGCGAGCAGCAGGGCGTAGGTCAGGCGTGGAACGCGCATGACCCATTATGGCGAGATCGCGGCTTTGAGTCGTTCCAGGAATGCCTCGTCGCCGGAGAGCTTCTCGGTGCGCGCGCGCGCGGCCTTCGCCGTCCAGCAAAGCGATCACCGTGGAGTGATTGTCCTCGCCGCCTGGCAGGCGGCGGTACTCGATGTCCAGCAACGCGGCGAGCACGCCAGACACGAGCGCCGCGGCAGCGAACGGCGCTTTATGAAAGTCCATCGGGTGTTTTCCCTCCGGAAGTACCGTCCTCCGAGGTGCCGAGATCGTCGCGCTCGATGTCGTCATAGGGACCGGTCCAGTCCTGCGGCGGCTCGCAGGGTTCGGGCGCCAGCGCGTACCAGTGCGCCAGCGGCCACTCGTCCACCGTGCCGTCGAAGTATTCGAGGTCCACCGTGGCCGCCGCGTCGTCGAGGGCGACGACCTGAAACGGCTGTGGCCGGTCGGCCCGCCGGTACCACTGCCCCACCACCGGGGGCGCTTCGTAATCCATGACGGTTCTCCTTCCGCATCGCGGCCGCGCCGCGCAGTGCTGCGCGCCATTGAATGTCCTCGGCCGAGACCGCGCCTTGACCCAGATCAAATTCGCCCGGTCGGCGCGGCGTGCCGGGCCGTTGCGGAAATTGATCTGGATCAAGGACAGCCGCATCCGGAACGCTCATGCTGGGCCCGCAGGTTCGAAGCCTGCGATCCCTCCCCGGCGGGATCCCCTTGTCCCGCCGTTCTGGCGCCCGTCGAAAGACGGGCGCCTTTTCGCCTTCCGCCGCGCCATACCGTCCGCACGGTGCTACAGACCGCTTAGCGCGCTCGGTAAAGCGCCAGATATTCCGCGGCGGCGCGACGCCAGGAGAAGTCGCGCCGCATGCCGGCGCGGCGCAGCGCGCGCCACAGCGCAGGGTTGCGGTAAAGCGCCAGCGCGCGCCGCGCGGCGTTCGCCAGATCCGCGGGATCGCCGCGGTCGAACAGTACGCCGGTGGCGGTCCCTGCGGCCAGCGCTTCCGGCGTCGCGTCGTTCACCGTGTCCGCCAGGCCGCCGACACGACGTGCCACCGGCACGGTGCCGTAGCGCTGGCTGTACATCTGGTTGAGTCCGCAAGGCTCGTAACGCGAGGGCATCAGCAAGACGTCCGCGCCGGCTTCGATGCGATGCGCCAGGCGCTCGTCATAAGCCAGGTGCACGCTGACGCGCTCCCGGTGCCGCGCCGCCAGCGCCGCGAAACCGGCCTCCTGATCGCGGTCGCCGGTGCCGAGCACCGCGAGCTGGCAATCGTGTGCCAGCAACTCGGTCGCCACGGCGAGAATCAGATCCCCGCCCTTCTGCCACACCAGGCGACCGATGAAGGCGAGCAGCGGGATGCGCGCATCGGCGGCCAGGCCCAGCTCGCTTTGCAGAGCGAGCTTGTTGGCGCGCTTGCCGTGACCGACTGTCGCGCTGGTATAGCGGCGTGCGAGCAGCGGATCGGTCGCCGGGTTCCACACCGCGTCGTCGATGCCGTTGAGGATGCCGCGCAGCGCGCCGGCGCGATGGCGCAGCACGCCATCCAGGCCCCAGCCATGCTCGGGCGCTTGGATTTCCCGCGCATAGGTCGGGCTGACCGTGGTCAGGGCGTCGGCATACGCCAGCCCGGCCTTCATGAAGGAAAACCGGCCGTAGAACTCCAGGCCCTCGGGCGTCCACAGCGACGCGGGCAAGCCGAGGCGGTCGAAGACGGCGCGGTCATAGAGACCCTGGTAGGCGAGATTGTGGATGGTGAAGATCGTGCGCGGCGGTTGCGGCGCGAGCGACAGCCACACGGGGATCAGTCCGGTGTGCCAATCGTTGCAGTGCACGACTTCCGGGCGCCAGCCCTCGACGCCGTCGCGGGCCAGCCGCGCGACCGCTTCGCAGAAAGCGCCGAAGCGCAGCGCGTTGTCCGGCCACGGCGCGCCGTGCTCGTCGCGGTAGGGGTCGCCGCCGGCGCGCGCGTACAGCGGCGCGCACTCGGCCAGCCAGACCGTGGCGCCCACGCCCGGCAGGCGGCCCTGCCAGATCGCGAACGGTAAACCCTGCACTTCGAATCCGCCGATCCACCGCGCATCGACGAGCTTTTCGCGAGCGCCGCGGTAGGCGGGCACCACGATCCTGATGTCGACCCCCAGTCCGGCCAGCGCCGAAGGTAGCGCGGCGGCGACGTCGGCCAGGCCGCCGATCTTGGCGATCGGCAGCAGCTCGGCCACTGCGAACAGGGCTCGCGTCATGGAGCCTTGGTCATCGACGGCATCCGAACCTCGCGCGATCGTGATCCGCACGCCTGAGGATGATCCGCCGTCGCGCCCAGGCGCCGCAACGACCTGCGTCGGCCGGAGTATTCGACGGCCGGAACTGATCCAGATCAAGGCCGCGGACGCAGCAGCGGATTATTTTGCGCATCCCCTTCCTCGACGCGACGAGTGCGCCCGTGCAAATCCCGCTGGAAATCGACTACGGAAACATCGGCCCGACCCCCGCCCTGACCGACGCCATCCGCCGCCACGCCGCCAAGCTGGAGCGCTTCCACGAGCGCGTGACCGGCTGCCGGGTGAGCATCGAGACGCCGCACCGCCACCACCACCAGGGCAAGCCCATCAAGATCCACATCCGCCTGACGGTACCCGGCTCGGAGATCAACGTCAGCCACGAAAGCGGCACGGCCGCGCACCAGGACCCGCAGGCCGCGATCCGCGACGCCTTCGACGCCGCGCGCCGGCAGCTTGAAGACTACGCGCGCCGGCAGCGCGGGGACGTGAAGCGGCACTCCGCGCCGAATCCCTAGCGCTGCCGTTACGCCGGCTTGCGCCGCGCGCAGCGGCCGCACTGCGTCGCCTCCGGCGAGGCCGCTAGCCGCCGGCGTCCGATCGTGCGGGCGCAGGTTTCGCACACGCCGCACGTGCCCTCGTCGTAGCGCTGCAGGGCGTGTTCGACCTGGCGCAGTTCTGCTTCCGTCGCCTCGCTTAACCGGTCCAGGACTTCGTCGTTTTCCTTGTCCACCACGGCGTCGTGCCAGTCGCGGTCGAGCGGGTTGGTCCGGCGCCGGCGGTCGCGCTCGATGCGCTCGAGGCGGGCCGCCAGCTCGTCGCGCTTGCCCTGCAGGACGGCACGCCGGTCCTGGCGCGGCTTGTTCATCGTTCATCCTGGTCCGGGACGAGCACGATGCCGCCCAGCGGCGGCAGGGTCAACGACAGCGAATGGCTGCGCCCCATCCATTCGCGTGCCTCGGCGCGGACCGCGCCGAGATTGCCGACGTTGCCGCCGCCGTAAACCGCCGCATCGGTGTTGAGCCGCTCGCGGTAAGTCCCCGCCTGCGGCACGCCGATGCGATAGCCGTAGCGCGGCACCGGCGTGAAATTCAACACCACCACGACGAAGCGTTCGTCGTCGCGGCGCAGATAGCTCACCACCGATTGCGCGGCGTCGTGGCAGTCGATCCATTCGAAGCCCGACGGCTCGAACTCGCGCGCGTGCAGCGCGGGCCAGGCGCAGTAGAGCCGGTTGAGATCGCCGACCAGGCGCGCGACGCCCCGGTGCGGCGGATATTGCAGCAGCTCCCAGTCCAGCGCGCGGTCGTGGTCCCATTCGCGGCGCACCGCGAATTCGCCGCCCATGAACAAGAGCTTCTTGCCCGGATAAGTCCACTGGTAGAGATACAGCAAGCGCAGCGTGGCGAAGCGCTGCCAGTCGTCGCCGGGAAATTTCTCGACCAGGGCGCGCTTGCCATGCACGACTTCGTCGTGCGACAGCGGCAGCACGAAGTTCTCGGTGTGCGCGTAGAGCATGCCGAACGTGAGCCGGTCGTGGTGATAGCTGCGGTGCACCGGATCGTGCGCGAGATAATCCAGCGTGTCGTGCATCCAGCCCATGTTCCACTTCATCGAGAAACCCAGGCCCCCGACCCAGGTCGGCCGCGTCACCAGCGGCCAGGCCGTGGATTCCTCCGCGATCACCACGGCGCCGGGATGGCGCTCGTGGACCACGGCGTTGAGGTGCTGGAGGAACTCGATGGCCTCCAGATTCTCGCGACCGCCGTAACGGTTGGGTCGCCACTCGCCCGGCTTGCGCGAGTAATCCAGATACAGCATCGAGGCCACCGCGTCCACGCGCAGGCCGTCGATGTGGAATTCCTCCAGCCAGTACAGCGCGCTGGCGAGGAGGAAGTTGCGCACTTCGGGACGGCCATAGTCGTAGGTCAGCGTGCCCCAGTCCGGGTGTACGGCGCGCTGCGGATCGGGATGCTCGTACACCGGCCCGCCGTCGAAGCGCGCCAGGCCGTGGGCGTCGTTCGGAAAGTGCGCCGGCGTCCAGTCCAGCAGCACGCCGATGCCGTGGCGGTGGCAATGATCGACGAACCCGCGGAAATCGTCGGGCGTGCCGTAGCGCGCGGTGGGCGCGAAGTAGCCCAGCGTCTGGTAGCCCCAGGAACCGCCGAAGGGATGTTCCATCACCGGCAACAGCTCCAGGTGCGTGAAGCCGAGCTCGCGCACGTAAGCGACCAGCCGCTCGACCAGTTCGCGGTAATTCAGCCAGCCGCCGTCGGCATTCCGCTGCCACGAGCCGAGATGCGCTTCGTAGGCGGCCAGCGGCGCGCGCAGCCAATCGCGCCGGCGCCGCGCTTCCATCCACTCGCCGTCACCCCAGGCGTAAGCGTTCTCGGGTTCGACCATCGAGGCGGTGCGCGGCGGCGGTTCCATGCGCCGGGCATAGGGATCGGCCTTGAGCAGGATGTGCCCGTCGCGCGCGCGGATCTCGTACTTGTACAGGGCGCCCGCCGCCAGCTCCGGAACGAAGAGTTCCCACACCCCGCTGGGCCGGCGCCGCATCGGATGGCAGCGTCCATCCCAGCCGTTGAAGTCGCCGACCACGCTGACCCGTTCGGCGCTCGGCGCCCAGACCGCGAACAACACGCCGGCCACCTCGTCCACGACGCGCGGATGCGCGCCAAGCCAGCGCCAGGCGTGCCAGTGCACGCCTTGCGCGAACAGGTGCATGTCGTAGTCGGAAAGCTGCGGACCGAAGGCGTAGGGATCGTGACCGACGCGGCGGCCGCCGTCCTTGCCGGTCCAGGCCAGCTCATAGCGCGGCGGAATCTCCTCCGCGCGCCCGGCCAGCACGAACAGATCGGTGTGCGGTACGCGCTGGAACGCCGGTCCGTCGCGGCCGAGCGTCACGCTCTGCGCCTGCGGCAGAAACGCGCGCACTTCGACGCGGCCCTCGCCCAGCGGCTGCCGCCCCAGCACGGCGAAAGGGTCCGGATGGCGCGCCTGCGCCAGGAGCCGGGCCTGCTGCGGCAGATCGCGGTAACCGTTCGGGTGCTGCGTCACGCGGGCATCGGTCTGCGTCACCGTTCAAGTTTCCGGAAGGCGCCGGTAGCGCAGGAGAGTTTCGCGCGTTTTCGAGGCTTCCGGCAGTTGCGGCCAGTCGAAACGCCAGCGCCAGTTGCCGCGCTCGGTGCCCGGCGTGTTCATGCGCGCCTCGCTGCCCAGGCCCATCAGATCCTGAAGCGGCACCACCGCCAGCGGCGCGGGCGAGGCCCAGGCGCATTCCACCAGGGCCTCCGGCATGCGCGGATCGGACTGACCGAGATAGTGCCGCACGGCATTGCGCAGCGGCTCGTCGAGATGGCGCCACCAGCCGAGCGTGGTGTCGTTGTCGTGCGTGCCGGTGTAAACGACGCAATCCGGCCCATGGTGTTGCGGCAGGTGCGGGTTGTCCGGCCCGCTATCGAAAGCGAATTGCAGCACGCGCATGCCGGGCAGGCCGAGCGCTTTGCGCAAAGCGACGACGTCGTCGGTGATGTAGCCCAGGTCTTCCGCCACCAGCCGCACGTCCCCCAGCACGCCGCCCAACGCGTCGAGCGCCGCGCGGCCGGGGCCGGGCGTCCAGGCGCCTTCGGTGGCCATCGCTCCGCGCGGAATGCGCCAGTACGCGGCCAGGCCGCGGAAGTGGTCGATGCGGATCAGGTCGAAGCGCCGCGCCTGGACTGCGAAGCGCCGCGTCCACCAGCGGAAACCCTCGGCGCGCATCGCTTCCCAGCGATACGGCGGGCAGCCCCAGTCCTGGCCGGTGGCGGAGAAGGCGTCCGGCGGCACGCCCATGTATGCCTCGCACAGGCCGTTCGCGTCGAGCTGGAACAGCTCGCGGTGCGTCCAGGCATCGGCGCTGTCGTGAGCCAGGAACAGCGGCACGTCGCCGAACAGCTTCAGCCCCTGCGCGTTGAGGTCCGCTTTGAAGGCGCGCCAGGTACGGTCGAAGGCGTGCTGCTCGCGTGCGATGTCGGCGATCACGGGCGCCAGGCGCGCTCGCGCCGCCTCGAGCGCGGCGGGCGCGCGGTCGCGCAGTCGCGCCGGCCATTCGTACCACGGCAGGCCGCCGTGCTCCAGGCGCAGCGCGCGGAACAGCGCGTAATCCGGCAGCCAGTCGGCGTGCTCGGCCGCGAAAGAGTGCCCTCGATCCGCCGCCGCGGCACCGTCCGCCGCGCCCAGCAGGTCGGCGTTGCCGGCGAAGGCGGAATCCGGCAGATAGGGCGAACCGTAACGGTCCACTGGACCCGTCGGCAGGATTTGCCATACCCGGAAACCGCTCGCCGCGGCGTAGCGCGCGAAGCGCGCGCCGGCGTCCAGCCGGCCGTCCGGCAGCGAGGTGACGTGCGCCAGAACGCCCGCGCAGCGTTCGATCCATGCTCGCGCGGCGGACCCGCCGGCGCTCGTCACGCGCTGCGCAGCATGGTGCCGCCCTCCCCGTTTTCCGCGCCGCCGCCCAGCAGCGGCCGGTCGAGTTCGGCCGGCCCGGATTCACCGATCGCGGCGTAAAGATTGCGTAGGTGCAGCCGGAACAACCGGTCGAAATCCGCCACCGTTTCGGCGCTGTGCGGACCGCCGGGCCACCAGAACCAGTCCGAGCCTTCGCATACGCCGAGCAGGTGCTGCGCGCGTGCGGCGCGCGGCGCGGCGTCGAAACGGCGCTTGGCCTCGACGAGCAGCGCCCAGGCGCGGTTCTTCTGCGGATGACCGATCCAGGTGAGCAGCTCGCCGTGCACCCAGCTCCCGGCGACCAGGGGCGGCAGCGCCGCCGGCGCGCACTGCGGATCGGCAAGGCAGTCGGAGAACGTCGCCATGCGCAGGGAGGGATGCGAACTCAGCCGCCGGTACAGACCGCGCACGAAGTCGCAGCCGTTGTTGGCGTACCACTCCCAGGGATTCTCGCCGTCGAGGATCACCGCCACGCACCGTGCGCCGCTGCGCGCCAGCGGTTCCAGGGGGGCGACGAAATCCGCGACCGCGTCGTGCGCGTTCCAGTCCTTGTACACGAAGCCGATGCGATCCGAGAAGCGGTCGTCGCGGAAGAAGCAGGTGAGCGGCGCGGCGGATCGATACGGCCGGTGCGGGTCGTCGCGCTCGCGGCCGTGGCGGCGCAGCGTGGCGGCGAGCACCGACTGGCTGCTCGCCGTCCAGGCAAAACCCTCGTCGGCGATCAGCTCCAGGGCCGCCTGCGACAGTGCCGCCTCCGACGGCCAGCAGCCGCGCGGCCGGAAGCCGAACACCTGCGCGAAGCGTGCCGCGCCTTCGCGCAGGTGCCAGCGCGCGCGCTCGAGCCCGCCGGGATAGGGCACCGCGGGCAGTTCGATGCCCGGCGCCGCCTCGCGCGCGGCTCCGAAGTCGATCAGCAGCGGCGACAGCGGATGGTAGTAAGGAGTCATCGACAGCTCGACGCGGCCGCGCTCGGCGAGGAGGCGGTAGCGGGGAAGAATGGCGCGCAGCACCTCCAGCATCCAGGCCAGCAGCTCGCGGCACTGCGCCGCGGTGTAGTGGCGTTGCTGCGTGCGCAGCGCGACCAGACGCGGGTCGTCGCTCAGGCTCTCGCCGCACCAGGCCAGCAGGTAGAGCACGACCAGATCGACCAGGTCCTGATCGGGCAGGCTGTCCACGCGGCCGTGACGCAACTCGATGACGGCGCGCGCCGCAGCCTCGCGGTAGGCGGGCGCGCGCTCCAGCATGCGCGGCGCCAGGGGGCGCGTACAGGCAGCCACCAGTTCGGCCCGCGCGGCCGCACCCGGCGCGGGCAGTTCCACTAGCGCGTCGGACAGGGGTTCGCCCGCCGGCCGGCCTTCGCGCAGCAAGGCCTCCAGCCGCCGGACGTGGTCTTCGAGCTGATCGAGCAAGACCGGGGAGAAATTCACCACCGCCCGCGCCTCAGGTACTTCTTCGAGGTGCGCGGCCATGTCGGAATAATCTTTCAGCGCGCGCAGCAAGACCCAGGGCAGCACCACCCGCCCGCCGAGCGCATCGCGGTACTCGGGCTGGTGCATGTGCCAGCACAGCACCACCGGCAGCCGCCGCTCAGAGGACATAAGGCAACTTCTGCCCCAGCATCTCCGGCGTCACCAGCACCACGCCGCCGGCGCTGACCTCGAAGCGCCGGCGATCGGCCTCGGCCTCCTCGCCGATCACCATGTCCCGAGGAATGACGCAGCCGCTCTCGATCACCGCGCGGCGAATGCGCGCGCTCGCCGATCTCGGCGTGGGGGAGGACGACGACCTCCTCGAGCTGGGCGCGGTCCTTGACGTGGACGAAAGAGAACAGCAGCGAGCGGCGCAGCCGCGCGCCGGAGATGATGCAGCCGCCCGACACCAGCGAATCCAGCGCCACACCGCGACGATCGGGATCGTCGAACACGAACTTCGCCGGCGGTGCCTGCTGCTGGTAGGTCCAGATCGGCCAGCTCCGGTCGTAGAGGTCCAGCGGCGGCGTGACCGCGGTCAGTTCGAGGTTGGCCTGCCAGTAAGCGTCGAGATTGCCGACGTCGCGCCAGTAGCCCTGGGTGTTGCCGGCGATGTCGCGAAAGGCGAACGCCTGCACCGGCTCGCCGGCCGCGATCATGGCCGGCAGGATGTCCCTGCCGAAATCGTGGCAGGAACCCTGGCGTTCCTGGTCCTCCAGGAGGACGCGCATCAGACGGTCGGTCTGGAACACGTAGATGCCCATCGAGGCCAGCGCGAAACCGGGCTTGCCCGGGATCTCGACGGGCGTCGGCGATTTTTCCTGGAACTGCTGGATGCGTCCTTGCGCGTCCACCACTGCCACGCCGAACTCGCGCGCCTCCGCCGCCGGTACTTCCACGCAGCCCACGGTCACCGCCGCGCCGCTGGCGACGTGCTGGATCAGCATCGGCACGTAGTCCATCTTGTAGACGTGGTCCCCGCCGAGCACCAGCACGAACTGCGGCGAGTGGGCCTCGACGATGTCCAGGTTCTGGTACACCGCGTCGGCGGTGCCCACGTACCAGCCGCCGCCGGTGCGCTGTTGCGCGGGCAGGATCTCGACGAACTCGTTGAGCTCCGCGCGCAGGAAACCCCAGGTGTCCTCGATGTGGCGGATCAGGGAATGCGCCTTGTACTGGGTCAACACGCCCACGCGACGGATGCCGGAATTGATGCAGTTGGAGATCGGGAAATCGATCAGGCGGTACTTGCCCCCGAAAGGCACCGCCGGCTTGACGCGGTGGCGGGTCAGCGCGCCCAGGCGCGTGCCGCGCCCGCCCGCCAGCACCAGGGCCAGCGTGTCGCGGACGGTCAGACCGGCGAGACGGGAAACTTGCGGCGTCACCGGCGATCCCCCGACGATTCGTCAGCGCAGCCAGTCGGCGCGCGAGCGCAGGCACTCGGCCCGATAGGGACAGCCGGTGTCGGCGCAGGTGTAGCGGTCTTCCGTGCCGAAGCAGGGTTCGTGGCCGGCGGCCATCTGCTTCAGCCAGATCGCCCAGCGCCGCGCGGTCGGGCCTGGTGGCGCGTCATCCGTGGCGAGAGCGCGGACGCCGGCGGCGTCGACGCGGGTTACGGCGTAGTCCATGACAGGCTCCGGCGATGGTCGCGGTTATCCTCCCCGGCGGCGGCGGCATGCGCATTGATTTAGATCAACTGCGCGAATGACCGTTCGATGACGGCCGCGGGCCGGGGTGGTCTGCACGAATATCGTCTCGCATTTTCTTTGCCAAATGCCGGCGGCGACGAATTCCGGGACGGCGGATGCGTCTCACGCCCAGACCATGCAGCCCATCTCGAAACGGTGAGCGAGCAGCGGATGCGTGGGGAACATGCGGATGCGGTAGTGCTGGAAACCCGACAGCGGTTCGATGTCGGCGCCGAATTCCACGCGCTGGCCCGCGCTCGCCAGCGGTTCGAGGGGGATCGTCTTTTCCACGCTCAAGCACGCGTTTTCATCCAGCCTTCCGATCACGCACTCCACGGTCACGTCCGCGGGCGTCAGGCCGTCGAGCGCGGCCCACACCCGCAAGGACAAACGAGCGCCCTGCTGCAGGGTGGTCGGTGGCGCCGCGGACACCTCCAGGCGCGCCGCCGGCCACGCCCGGCGCACGCGCTCTTTCCAGGCCGCCAGCTCTGCCGCGGTGTCGCCTTCGGCGAGGCGCCGGCCGAGCCGTTGCGCGGGGGCGTACAGCTTGTCGACATAGTCGATGACCATGCGCACGGTGTTGAAGCGCGGGATGATGGATTTCATCGAGTTGCGCGCGATGCGCAGCCATTCGGGCGAATGGCCCCGGCCGTCGTCGCCGTAATACAGGGGCACCACCTGGTTTTCCAGGATATCGAGCAACTGGTGCGACTCCTCGGCGTCGCGCTGCTGGGCGTTCAGCGCCCCGGTGGCCGGCGTCACCGCGAAACCGTTGTCGCCGCTGTAGCCCTGCGCCCACCAGCCGTCGAGCACCGAGACGTTGACGCCGCCGTTGATGGCCGCCTTCATGCCCGAGGTGCCGCTGGCCTCCAGCGGATATTCCGGCGTGTTGAGCCACACGTCGCAGCCCTGCACCAGGTCGCGCGCGAGCTGAATGTCGTAACCCTCCAGCAGGATCAGCCGGCCGATGAATTCCGGCCGCATGGAGATCTCGTAAATCTGCCGGATCAGCTCCTGCCCCGGTCCGTCGTTGGGGTGCGCTTTGCCGGCGAACACCAGGATCGCGGGCCGTTCGGGATGGCCGAGGATGCGCGCCAGCCGCGCCGGATCGCCCAGCACCAGGGTGGCGCGTTTGTAGGCGGCGAAGCGGCGCGCGAAACCGATCAGCAGCGTGCGTTCGGTACCGCCATCGCGGAGATTGCGGACGATGCGCGCGATCACCGCCTCGCTGACCCGGTTGCGCCGGTGCTGACGCTGCAGGCGCTCGGCGATCTCCGCCAGCAACGCACACTTCAAACGGCGGCGGATGTCGGCGAACTGCGCGTCGGGCACCGTATCGACGACCTTCCAATATTCGGCGCGCAGCAGGCGATCCGCCCAGTCGGCCCCTTTTTCGCAGAATTGCTCGAGCCAGCTCCGCGAAAGGAACGTGGAGACGTGCACGCCGTTGTTGACGTAGCCGATGGGGTTTTCCTCAGGCGGGATCTGCGGCCAGACGTAGCGCTCCATGCGCGAGGCCACCTCGCCGTGGATGCGGGACACGCCGTTGTGGAAGCGCGAGCCGCGCAGTGCCAGCGCCGTCATGTTGAAGCGGTCCGCGCCGCCCGCGTCCGCGCCCAGGGCGAGGATGCGCCCGTCTTCGACCCCCAACTTGTCCAGATACGCGCCGAGATGATGGCGCACGTGGGCGTGGGTGAACACGTCGTGTCCGGCGGCGACCGGCGTGTGCGTGGTGAACACGGTGCCGGCCGCGGTCGCCTCCAGCGCCGCGGCGAACCCGACGCCAGCGGCGATCTTCTCGCGCATGCGCTCCAGGATGAGCAAGGCGGCGTGGCCCTCGTTGATGTGCCACACCGTCGGCTCCAGCCCCAGCGCGCGCAGCGCGCGCACGCCGCCGATGCCCAGCACGATCTCCTGCTGGATGCGCGTGTCCGCGCCGCCGCCGTAGAGCTGGTGGGTGATGGCGCGGTCACGTTCGCCGTTGGCCGGCAGGTCGGTGTCGAGCAGATAGAGCCGGACGTGACCGATCCTGGCCATCCACAGCCGCACCGCCACGCGGCGGTTTTCGACTTCGACCTCGACATGGACTTCCTCGCCGCGGACATCACGCACCGGCTCGACCGGCATATCGGCGAAATCGACCGCGTTGTAGTGCGCCTGCTGGCGGCCCTGGACGTCGATGGTCTGGGCGAAATAACCCTGCCGGTAGAGCAGCCCGACCGCGACGAACGGCAGGCCGAGATCGCTGGCGGCCTTGCAATGATCGCCGGCGAGGATGCCCAGGCCGCCGGAGTAGATCGGAAAACTCTCATGCAACCCGAACTCGGCGCTGAAATAGGCGACCAGGCTGCCATCGACGCCGAAATGCGCCTCGACCTCAGGATGCGGACGCAGCGCCTGATAGGCGTCGTAGGCCGCCACGGCGGCGGCGTAGTGGGCCAGGAACTCGGGATCGGCCGCCGCCGCGTCCAGCCGCGCCTGGGCGACGCGGCGCAGCAGCAGCTTGGGGTTGTTGCCGCACAAGCGCCACTGCTGGGGATCGAGCCGCCAGAAGATGCCGCGCACGTCGCGGTTCCAGCTATACACCAGGTTCTCGGCCAGCTCCGGCAGCCGCGCCAGCGCCGGGGGAATGTTGGGTCGCAGCTCCAGGCTGTAGGTAGTACCGGTCATGGAAGACTCGTGCGGTCTCGCGGTCAGATTTTTTTCGACCATAGCACGTCATGCAAAATCAGCGCCGGGGCGGCGCGCTTCGAGGTTCGCCGTCCGGCGAGGCGCGCGACCGAAGTTTTGCGTCGCGCTGGGCGAAAACGAAGACTCCGAACGGCGCGGGTCAAGCCTGGGCCCCCGCCGGCGGTTTACGATTCGTTGGCCGCCTGCCGCTCGAACGGCGCCACCGCCGCCGGCGGCGCCAGCTCCGTCTTGAGCGCCGCGACGTCCGCCGCCTCCAGCGTCTCCTGCCGGATCAGACGCGCCGCCCAGCGGTCGAGCACGGCGCGGCGGCCCTTGAGGATCGCCAGCGCGCGCGCATAGCCGTCCTGGACCAGCTTGCGCACCGCCTCGTCGATCTCGCGCGCGGTCTGTTCGCTGTAGCGGCGCGCCTCGGGAAAGCGGACGGGATGTCCGGGGGAAAGCTCCGCCTGGTCGGCGTAAGACACCTCGCCGACCGCCGCGTCCATGCCGAAATGCATGACCATCGAGCGCGCGATCTCGGTGGCCTTGTGCAGATCGTCGGCCGCGCCGGTGGACACGTCGCCGAACACCAGCGCCTCCGCCGCGCGGCCGCCGAGCAGGCCGGCGAGCTTGGCCGCGAGCTCGGCGCGCGTCATCAGGAAGCGGTCGTCGAGCGGCCGCTGCAGGGTGTAGCCGAGCGCGGCCACGCCGCGCGGAATGATCGAGACTTTCTCGACTCGCTCGCCGCTGTTGAGCTCGATGGACACGACGGCGTGGCCCAGTTCGTGGTAAGCGACGATGCGGCGCTCGGTCTCGTTGAGCACGCGGCTCTTGCGCTCCAGGCCGGCGATGAGGCGCTCCACCGCCGCAGTGAAATCCTCCAGCGTCACCGCCTCGGCTTTGCGCCGCGTGGCACCGAGCGCCGCCTCGTTCACCAGGTTGGCGAGGTCGGCGCCGGTGAAGCCCGGCGTCAGCGCGGCGATCTTCTCCAGGTCCAGGTCGGCGGCGGCGCGCACCTTGCGCAAGTGCACCTGGAGGATCTGGATGCGGCCACGACGGTCCGGCCGGTCCACCACGATCTGGCGGTCGAAGCGCCCGGCGCGCAGCAGCGCGGTATCGAGGATCTCCGGCCGGTTGGTGGCGGCCAGCAGCACCAGCCCCGAGCGGGAATCGAAGCCGTCCAGTTCCGAGAGCAACTGGTTGAGGGTCTGCTCCTTCTCGTCGTGTCCGCCCAGGACATAGCTGCCGCGCGCGCGGCCCAGCGCGTCCAGCTCGTCGATGAAGATGATCGCCGGCGCCTTCTCCCGCGCGCGGTCGAACAAGTCGCGCACGCGCGCCGCGCCCACGCCGACGAACAGCTCGACGAACTCCGAACCGTTGATCGAGAAGAACGGCACGCCGGCCTCGCCCGCCACGGCGCGCGCCAGCAGCGTCTTGCCGGTGCCCGGCGGCCCGACCAGCAGCACGCCTTTGGGCAAGCGCGCGCCGAGCCGCCCGCGCTCCTGCGGCTGACGCAGGAAATCGACCACTTCCTGCAGTTCCGCCTTGGCCTCGTCCGCGCCGGCGACGTCGGCGAAGGTCACCTTGGTGTCGGTCTCGACGTAAACGCGCGCCTTGCTCTTGCCGACTTCCAGCGCGCCCGCCCCGACGCCGCCCGCGGTACGACGCAGCAACAGCATCCAGATGAAATACAGGCCGACCAGGGGAATGGCCCAGGACAGCACCAGCGGCAGCCACTGCGATTCGTTCTGTCCGCGGTACGGAACCTTCGCCCGGTCCAGCTCGGCGACCAGCGCGGGATCGTCCACCCGCACCACCGAGAAAGCACACTGCGCGCGGCCGCCGCACTGCAACGCTTTGACCCGCTCCGCCGGCAGCACGCCGGTGAGCTGCGCCGGCGCGTAGCTGCCCTCCAAGCGGTGATCGGAAATGACCACCTCGTCGATCTTGCCCGCCGCCAGCAGCGTCTTGAACTCGCTGTAGCTCAGCGTTTCGACCGGCGTGCCCGGGTACAGTCCGCGCAGGGCGAAGACCAGCGCCGCCGCCCCGAGGAGGTAGGCGAGCACCAGCCCGCCCCGCTTGGCCGCGCCTTTCATTCCAGGGGCGGTTCCTTGGCCGCAGGTTCCTTCTCCGGAATTTCCGTCATCGTCGCCTCGGTCAGGAGCAGCACGCTGGCCACCGACACCGCGTTCTCCAGCGCGCTGCGCTCGACCTTGGTCGGATCGACGATCCCGGCCTCGAACATGTTCACGTACTTCTTGGCCGCGGCGTCGAAGCCGATGTCCTTGCCGCTGTCCGCCAGCATGCGCGCGACCACCACGCCGGCGTCCACCGCCGAGTTCTCGGCGATGGTGCGCGCCGGCGCTTCCAGCGCGCGCTTCAGGATCGACAGGCCGGTGCGCTCGTCGCCCTCGGCCTTGGCTTCTTCCTCCGCCACGGCCGCGGCGGCGCGCAACAGCGCCAGACCGCCGCCGGCCACGATGCCTTCGGCCACCGCCGCCTTGGTGGCGGAAATGGCGTCGTCCAGCGCCTCCTTCCTGGACTTCATCTCCGCCTCGGACGGCGCGCCCACGCGGATCACCGCCACGCCGCCGGAAAGCTTGGCCAGGCGCTCCTGCAGTTTCTCCTTGTCGTAATCGCTCGTCGCCTTGTCGATCTGCGTGCGCAGCTGCTTGATGCGCGCGTCGATCCGGCGGCGCTCGCCGGCGCCGCCGACGATCGTGGTGGTGTCGCGATCGACGACCACGCGCCGGGCGCGACCGAGCTGGGCGAGCTCCACGTTGGCCAGGCGCAGTCCCACGTCCGCGGAGATCACCTGGCCGCCGGTGAGCACCGCCATGTCCTCCAGCAGCTCTTTGCGACGGTCGCCGAAGCCCGGCGCTTTCACCGCCACGCTGTGCAGCACGCCGCGCAACTTGTTGACGATCAGCGCCGCCAGCGCCTCGCCCTCGATGTCTTCGGCCACGAACAGGATCGGCTTGCCGGACTTGGCCACCGCCTCCAGCAGCGCCAGCAGGTCCTGCAGCGCGCCCAGCTTGCGGTCGGTGAGCAGGACCAGCGCGTCCTCCAGCACCGCCTCCATCTTCTCGGCATCGGTGACGAAGTACGGCGAGACGTAGCCGCGGTCGAACTGCAGGCCCTCCACCACTTCCAGGACCGTCTCGGTGGTCTTGGATTCCTCCACGGTGATGACGCCCTCGCCGCCGACTTTTTCCATCGCCTGCGCGACCAGCTCGCCGATCGCCGCGTCGTTGTGGGCCGAAATCGTCGCCACCTGCGCGGTCTCGGTGCGGCTCTTGACCGGCCGCGATTGCGCGCGCAGCGAGGCCACCGCCGCCTTGAGCCCGCGGTCCAGCCCGCGCTTGAGATCGATGGCGCTGGCGCCGGCGACGACGTTGCGGATGCCGTCGGCGACGATGGCGTGCGCCAGCAGCGTCGCGGTGCTGGTGCCGTCGCCCACCGCCTCGCCGGTCTTTTCGGCCGCCTGGCGCAGCATCTGCGCGCCGAGGTTCTCCTCCGGATCTTCCAGATCCATCTGCTTGGCGATGGTCACGCCGTCGTTGCACACCAGCGGCGTGCTCCACTTTTTCTGGATCAGGACCGACTTGGACTTGGGACCCAGCGTGATGCGCACGGCGTCGGCGAGTTTGGTAACCCCGCGCAGTACCTTTTCGCGCGCTTCGCTGCGGAACAGGACTTTGCTGTGAGCCATGGGCGTACCTCCCAGGCGCCCAGCATCGCCGCGCGCGCCCCGGGCGCGCTTTGATGCAGATCAATGCTCGCGTTCGCGCCCGGCGTAAGGTCTGCGGTTCATGACTCGAGTGCCACCGGCCTGGCCCGCCTTCCGCCGCCGCGGTGGCGAGGCGTCGCGCCCGCCGCTGTCCGAATTCGCGCGCCTGGACGCCGCTGCATGTCTGCGCCGGCTGGGCAGTTCGCCGGAAGGACTGGCGGAAGCGGAAGCCGCGGCGCGCCGGCGCCGGATCGGCTCCAACGCCCTCGCCTACGAAAAGAACACCGTCTGGCCGCTGCAGTTGTTCCAGGCGTTTGCCAATCCGTTCAGCGCGCTGCTGATCGTGCTGGCGCTGATTTCCGCCGCCACCGGCGACCGCCAGGGCGCGGTCCTGTTGTGGAGCATGGTGCTGCTCTCCTCGCTGCTGCGCTTCACCCAGGAATTCCGCTCCGGCCGTGCCGCCGAAAAGCTGCGCGCGATGGTGCACCTCACCGCCGCGGTCAAGCGCGCCGGCGACGCAACGTTCCGCGAGCGCCCCCTGGACGAACTGGTGCCGGGCGACGTGCTTCGCCTTTGCGCGGGCGACATGGTGCCGGCCGACGTACGTCTGCTGACCGCCAAGGACCTGTTCGTCAGCCAGTCCGCGCTCACCGGCGAAGCCTTTCCGGTCGAAAAGTTCGCGGCTCCCGTCGCCGGCGGCGACGAGGAGCTGGCCCTGTCCAACCTCTGTTTCATGGGCAGCAACGTGGTCAGCGGCGCCGCCACCGCCGTGGTCCTGGCCACCGGAGCGCAGACCTATCTCGGCGGCATCGGCCGCGAGCTCGCGCGCGGGCGCGGCGCCACCGAGTTCGACCGCGGCGTGCGGCGTTTCGGCTGGCTGCTGGTCGTGTTCGTCGGCGTGATGGCGCCGGCGGTGTTCCTGATCAACGGACTGGCGCGCCACGACTGGCTGGAAGCCTTCCTGTTCGCCATCGCGGTCGGCGTGGGGTTGACGCCCGAGATGCTGCCGATGATCGTCACCGCCACGCTGGCGCGCGGCGCGGTGGCGATGTCGCGGGAGAAAGTCATCGTCAAGCGCCTCGACGCGATCCAGAACTTCGGCGCCATGGACGTGCTGTGCACCGACAAGACCGGCACGCTGACCCAGGACCGCATCGTCCTCAAGTGGCACGTGGACGTGACGGGGCAGGAAAGCGAGGCGGTACTCGAGCACGCCTACCTCAACAGCCGTTTCCAGACCGGGCTCAAGAACCTGCTCGACGTGGCGGTCCTGGAACACGCGGAAGTCGCGCAGCGACTCGACCTGGCGCGCGCCTACCGGATGGTGGACGAGATCCCGTTCGATTTCGAGCGCCGGCGCATGTCGGTGGTGGTGGAGGAGGACCGCGACCACCATGAGCTGATTTGCAAGGGCGCGGTGGAGGAAGTGCTCGCGGCGTGCAGCAGCGTGTTCCTGCACGGGAAAAACGAACCGCTGGATGCCGCGCGTCGTGCACAGGCCCTGGCGCGGGCGCGGGCCTATAACGAAGATGGCCTGCGGGCGATCGCGGTCGCCTACAAGGAAACGCCGCGCGCGCAGACCCGTTACACGGTGGCCGACGAGCGCGACCTGACGCTGCTCGGTTTCATCGCCTTCCTCGACCCGCCCAAGGACAGCGCCGCGCCCGCGCTGCGGCGGCTGGCCGAGCGCGGCGTGGCGGTGAAGGTCCTGAGCGGCGACAACGAAGTCGTGACGCGCAAGGTCTGCCGCGACGTGGGGCTGGCCACCGGCGAGGTGCTCAGCGGCGCGCAACTCGAGCGGCTGGACGATGCGGCGCTCGCCGAAGCCGCCGAGCGCTGCACGGTGTTCGCCAAACTCGCGCCGCTGCAGAAGGAGCGCGTCGTGCGCGTGCTGCGCGCGCGCGGCCGCGTGGTCGGCTTTCTCGGCGACGGGATCAATGACGCGCCGGCGCTGCGCGCCGCCGACCTCGGGGTGTCGGTGGACAGCGCGGTGGACATCGCCAAGGCGTCCGCCGACATCATCCTGCTGGAAAAAAGCCTGGCGGTGCTGGAGCGCGGCGTGGTCGAGGGTCGCCGTACGTTCAGCAACATCGTCAAGTACATCAAGATGGCGGCCAGCTCCAACTTCGGCAACATGTTCAGCGTGGTCGGCGCCAGCCTGCTGTTGCCGTTTTTGCCGATGCGGCCGCTGCAGATCCTGGTGCAGAACCTGCTCTACGATTTCTCCCAGACCGCGATCCCCTTCGATGCCGTGGACGCGGACGACGTGGCGCGGCCGCGGCGCTGGGAAGTGGGCGGTATCGCGCGCTTCATGCTCTGGTTCGGGCCGATCAGCTCGGCGTTCGACTACGCGATCTTCGCGGTGATGTGGTTCGCCTTCGGCGCGCGCACGCCGCTGGCGCAATCCCTGTTTCAGACCGGCTGGTTCGTGGAGGGCCTCGTGTCGCAGACCCTGATCGTGCACGTGATCCGCACCGCGCGGCGGCCGTTCGTGGACAGCCGCGCGGCCTGGTCGCTGAGCGCGGCGACCGCCGCAGTCGCGGCGTTCGGCCTCTTTGTGCCGTACTCGCCGATCGCCGGCGAGCTGGGTTTCGTCCCGCTGCCGGCGGCGTATTTCCCGTGGCTGGTGGCGATCCTCGTCGCTTACGCTATGGCCACCGAACTCCTCAAGCGTCGTCTGCGGCGGCGCTTCGGCCCGGTCTGAGTGCCACGCCTGCAGCGTTGATCCAGATCAATGCCAGTGCAGCGATTTCTCCTCATGCTTGTTCTCGTTGGGGAGGCGCAGCCATGCCGCGCGCCGGGACGTGCAGCGACGGAGGAAGAAGTCATGCGAGTCGGAGAAGTCTGCAACCGCGCGGTGGTGGTCGCCGCGCCGGAAACCGGGGTGGTGGAAGCCGCGCAGCTCATGCGCGAGTACCACGTCGGCACGCTGGTGGTGGTGGAACGCGACGGCGCGCAAGCGCGGCCGCTGGGCATCGTCACCGACCGCGATCTGGTGATCGAGGTCCTGGCCAAGGAAGCGGCGCCCGAGGACCTGGCCATGGAGGACTTCATCACCGGCGAGCTGATCACCGCCACGCAGGACGACGATCTGCTCGAGACCCTCGGCCGCATGCGCAGCGAGGGCATCCGCCGCATGCCGGTGATCGGCGACCAGGGCGAGCTGGTGGGCATCCTGTCGGTGGACGACGTGCTGGAGATGCTGGCCGAAGCCATCGGCCAGGTTCCGCAGCTCGTGCGCCGCCAGCAGACCGCCGAAATCACCCGCCGGCCGTAAGCCTTCCGCGCATCGCTTCCGAGCGCTTGCCCGGCGTGGCCTCTTTCCCGCCGCCGATCCGCGGCCTGCTGCGCGCGGCGGCCTACCCGCACGCGGTCGCCGCGGTGCGGGTCGTCGAAACGCATATCTCCTGGGTGCTGCTGACCGGCCAGTACGCCTACAAGATCAAGAAGCCGGTCAAGCTGCACTTCCTGGATTTCTCGACGCTGGCCTTGCGCCGTGCCGCCTGCCAGGAAGAAGTGCGCCTCAACCGCCGGCTGGCGCCGGAGCTGTACCTGGGCGTGGTGCCCATCGCCGGCGACGCCGCGAACCCGCGGATCGACGGCGCGGGACCGCCGTTCGAATACGCCGTGCGCATGCGCGAGTTCCCGCAGGAAGCGCAACTCGACCGCCGGCTCGCCGCGGGCAAACTGAGCGGCGACGAACTGGAGGCTTTCGGCCGACGCCTGGCGGCGTTTCACGCGCAAGCCGCGAGCGCGGCGGCGGACGACGAGTACGGCGCACCCGAGCGCGTCCATGCCCCGGTGCGGGAGAACTTCCGCGATCTGCAGGCGGACGAACGCGTCGCGGCCGATCGCCCGACCTTGAGCGCGCTGCGCGACTGGAGCGAGCGCGAATTCGAGCGCCGGTGCGCCACCCTGGCTGCGCGCCAACGCGCGAGTCGCGTCCGCGAAGGCCACGGCGATCTGCATCTCGCCAACCTGGCCTGGGTCGGCGGCGAAGTCCTCGCCTTCGACTGCATCGAGTTCTCCCCGGCGCTGCGCTGGGGCGACGTGACGGCCGACGTCGCTTTCCTGTTCATGGACCTGCGCTTCCGCGGCCGCGCGGACCTCGCCTCCCGTTTCCTCAACGGCTGGTGCGAAGCTTGCGGCGATTACGACGCCGTGCGGATGCTGCGGTATTTCGTCGTGTACCGCGCGCTGGTCCGCGCCAAGATCGCCCTGCTCCGCGGCGGCGCGGATGCCGCTGCAACAGCGTCGGCCTACATCGATTTTGCACAGCGCTGGAGCGCCCCGCCGCGCCCGCGCCTGATCCTGATGCACGGACTTTCGGGCTCGGGCAAGACCGCGGTCAGCGGCGCGCTGCTGGAACGGCTGCCGGCGATCCGCGTTCGTTCGGACGTCGAGCGCAAACGCCTGCACGGCCTGGCGGCGCATGCGTGCAGCGGTTCCGCGGTCGGCCGCGGCATCTACACGGCGGCGGCCAGCGATCGCACCTACGCGCGCCTGGCCGAGGCGGCGGCGGCGGCGCTGGACGGCGGCGAGACCGCGATCGTGGACGCCGCTTTCCTGCAGCGCGCGCAGCGCGAGCGTTTCTATGCGCTGGCGCGTGAATACGGCGTGCCCTGCGCGGTCGTCGCATGCCGAGCGCCGACGGCGGAGCTGGAACGGCGGGTGAGCGCGCGCGCGCAAGCGCAGCGCGACGCCTCGGAAGCCGACTGCCAGGTGCTCGCCGCTCAACTCGCGCAGGTCGAACCGCTGGAGCCCGGCGAATGCGCGCGCCTCATCGGCGTCGATACCGCCCGGCCGGTGGATTACGCGGCGCTGACCCGGACGCTGGGCGATTGACCTGAGTCAATGCGCCGGCTTCAGGCCCGGTGCAGGCTGGGCGCGTCTTCGCACAGGGTCGCTTCCATGCCGCTTTCTCGCACACGCCGCTACACGCGCAAGGCCGCGGCGGCCGCGGCTGTCCCCCTGGTGTGGATCGTGGTCGCCGACGCCGCGCGCGCCCGCTTCTTCCAGGTTCCCCGCGACGGCGGCGACTGGGTCGAAGTGGCCGATCTGATCGACGCCGACGCGCGGCTGCGGGACGCCGACGCACGATCCGATCGCGCCGGCCGCATCGGTGCGGGCAGCCGCCGCGGCACCCACGCCTTCGAGCCGCGCCGGGCGCGCACCGCGCAGGAGGCGGATCGTTTCGCCAGTCGCCTGTGCCGGCGACTCGCCGCCGCGCGCCGCGCCGGGAAACTCGCGCGCGTGCACCTGGTGGCCAACCCCGCGTTTCTGGGCGTGCTGCGCAAGCATCTCGACGGTCCCACGCAAATCCTGCTCGGCCGGGAAATCGCCGCGGACCTCAGTCGCCGCTCCATCGAGGTCATCCGCAAGGCGTACAGTCCAAACTGTAGAGCGTTGCGCGTTGCGACTCAGGCCGGCGTGTGGCACCACAGCCCCGGCAGCCAGGCCGGGTGCAGCAGCACCGCGGCGAAGCTCGCCAGGCCGAGCGCGACCAGCGCCAGGCCGCTGACGCGACGCAGCTGCGGCGACGGCCGCGCCGTCGCGGCGAACAGGCCGCCGCCGGCGTAGAGCAAGGGCAGCGTGCCCAGGCCGAAAGCGAGCAGCAGCAGCGCTCCCGATAACGCGCCGCCGCTGAAGGCGGCGAGCAGCAGCGCGCCATAGAGAATCCCGCAGGGCAGCAGCGCCCAGCACAGACCCTGCAGCGGCAGACGCAGCCGCGCGGGGAAGCGCGCGGCGAAGCCGGCACGGGGGACGTGGCAGGCATCGTGCGCAGCACGCGCGGGCGCGCGCCACTGGCGCAGCCCGATGCCGATCAGCGCCGCCGCGGCCGCCGCCTGCACCGCGCCGCCCGCGGCCGTGGCCGGCAGCGCGTGGATCAGGCTTTGACCGAGGGCACCGGCCGCCGCGCCCAGCCCCGCGTAGCCGGCCACCCGCCCGCCGTGGATCAGCAGCAACGCCTGGTTGAGACCGACGGCGCCGCGGGTACGCGCCTGCGCGGCGTTGAGCGCGCCGCACATGAACGTGCAATGCAGGCTGCTGGCCAGTCCGGCGGCGAACAGCGCCGGAACCGTGAGCGGCACGCCGAGCGGGATCATCCGCGGCGCCTCGCGCCGGCGGGCGGCGGGGCGTCCTCGTCGTCGGGCAGGCGATGGCGCGGATTGTCGAGGTCGTCGAACTGGCCGCTGCGCGCCATCCACACGAAGATCCCGACGGCCAGGCCGACGAGCACGAGCGACAAGGGCACCAGCACGAACAAGATACCCATCAGCCGAGCTCCGTCGCGTGCCGGGATTCGAGGGATTCGACGGCGCCGCGGCCGGTGCGCGAGCGCCGCGCCGCGGGCAGGCGCAGCGCGTTGGCCACGACCAGCAGCGAGGACAGCGACATGCCCAGCGCCGCCATCCAGGGCTTGAGCCAGCCGCCCATCGCCAGCGGCAGCACGGCGAGGTTGTAGAGCAAGGCCCAGGCCAGGTTCTCGCGCATGCGCGAGAGCGCGAGCCGCGCGGTATCCAGCAGCTGCGGCAAACCCGCGAGCGAGCCGCCGGTGAGGATCACGTCGGCGCGCGCCTGCGCCAGGGCCGCGCCCTGCGGCATCGCCACCGCCACGTCCGCCGCGGCGAGGAAGGGCGCGTCGTTGAGGCCGTCGCCGACCGCCAGCACGCGGCGACCCTCGCGCTGCAGCGCTTGCAGATAGGCGAGCTTGTCCGCCGGAGTCTGCCGCGCGCGCACGCACGCGATGCCGACCTCGTGCGCCAGGCGGCGCGCGGCGGGTTCGGCATCGCCGGTGAGCAGTTCGGGTTTCAGTCCGCGCGCGGTCAGATCGTCGATCACCGCCGCCGCCTCCGGCCGCGGCGCCGCGGCCAGGCCGAACAGCGCGAGCGCGCCTTGCCCCTGCGCCAGCACGACCCAGGTGCAGGCCGCGGCTCCGGACGAAGCGAGGATGGCACGCGCCGGCGCCGGCAGGTCCGCGAGCTGCTCCGGCGCACAGAGCCGGTATTCGCGGCCGCCCACGATGCCGGCGACGCCTTGCGCGTCGTTACGCACGGCGCATGCCACGACAGCGGTCCCGCGCTTGCCCAGGGCGCGCGCGATCGGATGATGGAACCCCTTTTCCAGGGCGGCTGCGAGTTCCCAGCAGCGGCCGGCCGGCTCGTCGCCCAGGGCCTCGAAGCGGCGCACGGTCAGCTCGGTGTGGGTCAGCGTACCGGTCTTGTCGAACAGCACGGTGTCGATGTGCGGCAGACGGCCGAGCGCTTCCGGCCGCGCCACCAGCACCCCGGCGGCGGCCAGGCGCGAGCTGGCGGCGGCGAACGCCGTGGGCACGGCCAGCGACAGCGCACAGGGGCAGCTCGCCACCATCACCGCCAGCGCCACCGACAGGGCGGCATCGGGACCGTGGCGCCAGGCGAACCAGGCGCCCAAGGCCGCAAGCACCAGCACCGCGAGGATGAAATGTCCGGCCAGACGATCGGCGAGCTGCTGGAAACGCGGGCGCTCGCCTTGCGCGCGCGCGAGCAGACGCGCGAGCTGCGACAGCGTGGTCGCGCCGCCCACCGCCTCGACGCGCAGCGTCAAGGGACGCGCGCCGGCGTTGAGGCTGCCGGCGAGCGCGCGTTCGCCGGGCGCGCGCCGCACCGGACGCGATTCGCCGGTGACCAGCGCCTCGTCCAGCTCCGCCGGGTCGGCCATGAGCACGCCGTCCACGGGAACCGCCTCGCCCGGAGCGACCAGGATTTCGTCGCCGACGGCGAGCCGGCCGATCGGCACCTCCTCCACGCCGCCGGCCGGCGTGCGCCGGCGCGCGGACAGCGGCTGGCTCTCGGCCAGCAGACGCAGCCGTTCGGCGGCGCGGGCGCGCGTGCGGCCTTCCAGAAAACGGCCCACCGAGAGGAACAGCACGAACATGGTCGCGCTGTCGAAATAGATTTCCCCGTGGCCGCTGACCGTGCGCCAGGCCGAGGCGAGATAAGCGATGGCCAGCGCCAGCGCGACGGGGACGTCCATGTTGAGCGCACGTTCGGAGAACGCGCGCGCCGCGCCGCGGAAGAACGGCCAGCCGGCGTACAGCACCGCGGGCGTGGCCAGCACCCATTGCGCCCAGCGCAGCAGGTCGTCCAGCGCGGAGCCGTCGCCGCCGCCGACGAAGTAGGAGCGCCAGGCCAGCATCATCACCTGCATACCACACAGCGCGGCCACGCCGATGCGCGAGACCGCGGCACGGCGCTCGGCGATGGCGGCGCGAGCGTCCTGCACCTGCGCCAGCACGCGCGGCGCGAAGCCGGCCTCGTCGAGCGTATTCAGGATCCGCGACAGCGGCACCGCGCGCGGATCCCAGGCGAATTCGACGACTCGCGCCGGCAGATTGACCGAAAGGGCGCGGACCTGGCCGGCAAGCCGTTTTTCGAGGCGCGCCACGCAGGCGGCGCAGTGCAGCGCTTCGAGCGCCACCAGCGCCTCGCGCAGTCCGTCACGGCGCTCGAAGCTCACCGTTTCGAGCAGCTCGGGACGGTCGTAGACGCGCCAGTCCGTCGGCGCCGCGCGGCTCACGGTTTCAGCGATGATGGTGGGCGTTCAGTGCCGGCGGCTCGGGCAGCGGAGTGAAGCCCTTGGTGTAAGCCGCGATGACCAGCGCCGAACTGATGAACACCGCCAGCAGCGGCAGGCCCAGCACCAGGGCCAGTTCCAGGAACATCCGCGGCGCGACCCGTTCGGCGTCCCCTGCGGCGGTTTCGGCAACGGGCCGTTCAACGGTGCTCGTCTTCATGCTCTTCCTCCTTCCCGGCACTCAGGAAACGCGCGCGGCGACTGCCGGCGATGGCAGGGTCGTCCTCCGCCTGCAATGCGATGTGCACGTCGCTCGCGCGCGGCAGCGGGTGCTCGCCGTGCGGCGGCGTGTGCAGGGCGACGGTGCTGGCGCGGGTCTGGCCGGCCTCGCGTTCGAGGGTGTCGGGCACGGCGGTCAGCGGCGTGCCATCGGCCAGGCGCGCGGCAATACGATAGGTGTGCGGACGGTTGTCGTCGTTGGTGACGTCGAACACGTAGAGGTTCTCGATCGCGCCGCTGGCCAGCTCGCGGTACAGCGAGTGGCGGTCGCGCATCACGTCGAAACGCAGCGTGGAATGCGTGAACACCAGGTAGAACAGCGCGCCGACCAGCGCCAGCCAGATCGCGCCGTAGCCGAAGGTGCGGCCGCGCAGCAGGCGGAACGGCTTGCCGGCGTCGTGGTTGGCGCTGGTGTAGCGGATCAAGCCGCGCGGCTTGTGCACCGAATCCATCACCGCGTTGCACGCGTCCACGCACGCCGCGCAGGCGATGCACTCGTACTGCAGCCCTTTGCGGATGTCGATGCCCATCGGGCAGACCTGCACGCAGATCGAGCAGTCCACGCAGTCGCCCGCCGCGGTCTGTCGTGCGCTCTTGCGCGCGGCGGACTTGCGCGGTTCGCCGCGTTTCTCGTCGTAGGCGATGATCAGCGTGTCCTGGTCGAACATCGCGGACTGGAAGCGCGCGTAGGGGCACATGTACTTGCACACCTGCTCGCGCATGAAGCCGGCGTTGCCCCAGGTGGCAAAGCCGTAGAACAGCGTCCAGAACAACGGCCAGCCTTCGAGCCGGAAATGGAACGCGTCGGCGAACAGCTCGCGCGCCGGATAGAAATAGGCGACGAAGGTCATTCCGGTGTAGAGCGCGAACGCCGCCCACAAGAGGTGCTTGCCTGCTTTGCGCAGGATTTTTTCCGCGTTCCACGGCATGCGATCGAGCTTGATGCGCGCGTGGCGATCGCCTTCGGTGTAGCGCTCGATCCACAGGAAGGCTTCGGTCCACACGGTCTGCGGGCAGGCATAGCCGCACCACAGCCGGCCGGCGAGCGAGGTGAAGAAGAACAGGGTCAGCGCGGCGAGCAGCAGCAGCGCTGCCAGCAGCAGGAGATCCTGCGGGACTAGCGTCAGGCCAAAGACGTGGAAACGCCGATGTGGCAGATCGAAGAACACCAGCGGGCTGCCGTGCCAGGAGATCCACGGCAGCGCGTAGTACAGGCCCAGCAGAACGAACATCGCGGCGATGCGCAGCCTGGCGTAGCGTCCGTGCGCCTGGCGCGGATAAATCTTGGCCGCCGCCTGATACAGCAGCACCGCCTCGCCGTGCGCGGCGTCTCTGGGCGGTTGCGGTTCAGCGCGCATCGTCGATCCTGCCGGTGAAGGGACCGGCCAGCGCGTTGGCGAAAGCCGCCGGGATCAGCGCCAGCAGCCAGCACACGCCGAAGGTCACCGCCGCTGCCGTCGGCGTCTCGGGCGGCAGCTTCCAGCTCTCCGGCACGAAGTACAGGGCGACGGTCATCGCCACTGCACCGACGAAAGCCGGCCACAGCACCGCGCTCAGGCGGCGCATACCCACGCGCCGGTCCAGCCCGCGCGGCACGTGCCGCTTGGGGAGTTTCTCCTGGCGCGCGTCGTTCATGGCGCGGATGCCGGAGTCGCGGGCGCCGGTGCGGCCGCTGCCGGCGGCACCGGATGCGGCGCCAGGCTGTAGACGTAGGCGGCGACCACGCGGATCTCGTCCGGCGTCAGCACGTTCTGCCACGCCGGCATGGCGCTTTGCCGCCCTTTCATGATCGTTTCTTCCACGCCCGCCCGCCCCCCACGAAACAGCCAGATGTCGTCGGTGAGGTTGGGCGCGCCGAGGATCTTGTTGCCCTTGCCGTCGGCGCCGTGGCAAGGTGCGCAGGTCAGCGCGAACTGCTTCATGCCGGCTTCGCGCTTGGCGGGATCGAGCGCGGGATCGGACCAGTAGGGCACGAAGTCGAGCAATGCTTGCCTGGCCTCCGGCGACAGACCGACGCCGATCGGCGGCATCACGCCATTGCGGCCGTGGGTGATGGTGGCGACGATCGCCTCCGGCGAGCCGCCGTACAGCCAGTCGTCGTCGGTCAGGTTGGGAAAGCCGACCGCGCCCTGCGCGTCGGCACCGTGGCAGCCGGCGCAGTTGTTGAGGAACACCGCGCGCCCCAAGGTCCTGGCGCCCGGATCCTGGGCCAGGGCCGGAATGTCCTTGCCGGCCAGCGCGGCGAAAGCCGCTTTGCGCCTGGCGGTGAGCGTATCGAGGTTCTGCTGCAACTGCTGGGTCGAGGTCCAGCCCAGCCAGCCGCGGAAATTGCCCAGCCCCGGATACAGCACCAGATAGCCGACGCCGAACGCCGACAGGATCACGAACAGGTTGAACCACCAGCGCGGCAGCGGATTGTTGTACTCGCGCAGGTCTTCGTCCCACACGTGGCCGGTGGTCTCGCCCGGCGCGCCGCGCGCGTTGGCGAACAACAGCCACAAGCAGGCGGCGATCATGCCGAGGCTGATGACGATGACGAACCCGCTCCAGAAAGTGCTCATTTCCGCGCTCCACGGCAGCAGGGGGGCAGCACTTCGCCAGCGGCGCGCGGCGGCGCCTGCTCGTCGAGCGGCAGTTGCGCGGCGCGTTCGAAGCGCTTGCGGTTGTGCGGCGCATAGGCCCAGGCGGCCACGCCGAGGAAGCCGAGGAAGGCCGCCAGGGTGAACAAGCCGGCGATCATGGCGCGCTCCCGGCTTGCGGGGCGCTCGCCGCCGCAGCGGCGGCCGGAGCGGCCGGTTGATTCGCGGGCGCCGGCGGCTGCGGAAACTTGAGCGACTGCAGATAGGCGATCAGCGCGTCCATCTCGGTCTTGCCCGCCACGTCCGCGTCGGCCTTGGCGATCTCGTCGTCGGTGTAAGGCACGCCGACGCGCTGCAAGGCGCGCATCATCGCCGCCACTTCACCCGGCCCGAATTTCTTCTCGGCCAGCCAGGGAAAGGCCGGCATGTTCGACTCCGGCACCACGTCGCGCGGGTTCATGAGATGGATGCGGTGCCACTCGTCGCTGTACTTGCCGCCGATGCGCGACAGGTCGGGCCCGGTGCGCTTGGAGCCCCACTGGAAGGGATGATCCCACACCGACTCGCCCGCCTGCCCCGCCGGACCGTAGCGCAACACTTCCTCGGCCAGCGAGCGGACCATCTGCGAGTGGCAGTTGTAACAGCCCTCGCGGAGGTACACGTCGCGGCCGGCGACCTCCAGCGGCGTGCGGGGGTGCATGCCCGGCAGCGGCTGGGTCACCGCGTTCTGGTGCATCAGCGGCACGATTTCCACCAGGCCGCCGAAGCTGATCGCCACCGCGATCAGCACCGCGAGCCAGCCGACGTTCTTTTCGACCAGTTCATGGTTCATGCCGCACCCTCCGCGGCCACGGCGGCCGGCGCGGTCTGCGGCGGCGCCAGGGTGCGCCACACGTTCCAGGCCATCACCAACATGCCCGCCAGGAACACCAGCCCGCCGGCCAGGCGCACGGCGTAGAAGGGATAGGTGGCCTTGAGCGTCTCGACGAAGCTGTAAGTGAGCGTGCCGTCGGGCTCGGTGGCGCGCCACATCAGGCCTTCCATGATGCCGGCGCTCCACATCGCCACGATGTACAGCACGGTGCCGACGGTCGCCAGCCAGAAGTGCAGGTTGATCGCCTTGATGCTGTACATCTGCGGCCGGCCGAAGGCGCGCGGCACCAGGGCGTAGATCGAGCCGATGGTGATCATCGCCACCCAGCCGAGCGCGCCGGAGTGCACGTGGCCGATGGTCCAGTCGGTGTAGTGCGACAGCGCGTTGACCGTCTTGATCGACATCATCGGCCCCTCGAAGGTCGACATGCCGTAGAACGACAGCGAGACGATCAGGAACTTGAGGATCGGGTCCTCGCGCAGCTTATGCCAGGCGCCGGACAGGGTCATGATGCCGTTGATCATGCCGCCCCAGCTCGGCACGAACAGGATCAGCGAAAACACCATGCCCAGCGACTGCACCCAGTCCGGTAGCGCGGTGTACATCAGGTGGTGCGGGCCGGCCCACATGTAGATGGCGATCAGCGCCCAGAAGTGCACCACCGACAGCCGATAGGAGTAGATCGGCCGGCCGGCCTGCTTGGGCACGAAGTAATACATCATGCCGAGGAAGCCGGCGGTCAGGAAAAAGCCCACCGCGTTGTGACCGTACCACCACTGCACCATGGCGTCGGCGGCACCCGCATAGACGCTGTAGGAATGCGTCAGGGTGAACCACGGGTGACCCGCCCACACGATCGGGATGTCCGCGCTGTTCACGATGTGCAGCAGCGCCACCGCCAGGATGTAGGCGCCGAAGAACCAGTTGGCGACGTAGATGTGCTCCACCGTGCGCTGGGCGATGGTGCCGAAGAACACGATGGCATACGCGACCCAGACGACGGCGATGAGAATGTCGATCGGCCATTCCAGCTCGGCGTATTCCTTGCCCTGGGTGTAGCCCAGCGGCAGGGTGATCGCCGCCAGCACGATCACCGTGGTCCAGCCCCAGAAGGTGAAGTCCGCCAGCCAGGGCAGGAACAGCGGCGCGCGGCTGGTGCGCTGCACGCACCAGTAGCTGGTGGCGAACAGGCCGGAGCCGCCGAAGGCGAAGATCACCGCATTGGTGTGCAGCGGGCGCAGGTGGCTGTAAGTGAGGTAGGGAATGTCGAAGTTGAGCTGGGGCCACAGCAGCTCGGCGGCGATCCATACCCCCACCAGCATACCGACGATGCCCCACACCACCGTCATCACCGTGAATTGCTTGACCACGCGGTCGGTGTATACGACCGGCGTGGCGGCGGGCGCAGTCACCATGGGTTTCTCCCTGGGGTTGCCTTGGGTTGCGGAAAGTGTCGTCAGCGGTGCAGCGGGCGGCATTGATCTGGGTCAATGCCCGGCGCGGATAGTGCTCCTGTGCAAGTAGCGGTAGCACGCCTTGTCCGCGCTTTCGAAATGCTGCTGGAGTCCGTTTTCGAGGTAGCGGCAGGCCGCCACGGGCGCCGCCGCGTTGCCGGCGCGCAAGCGCAGCAGCCGCTCGGTGACCTCCGCGAGCAGCCGGTCGTGCTCCGCGCGGTGCGCGGCAAGCCCCGGATAGCCCGCCTGCGCCATAACCTGTTCCTCGTGTCGAAAGTGGAGGCGCGCGAAGTCCAGCGCCTGCTCGAAAATCGGTACCAGTTCCGCCGGGCGGCGCCCGGCCGCCACGGCGTCGCGGAACGCGGCCAGCAAGGCGAGCAGCTCGGCGTGCTCGCGTTCCGGGTCCAGCGTCGCACTGAGCACCGCGCGCGATCTCACCCGGCGCTCCGCGCCTGCCGCGCGCGCGAACGGATCGCGTTCACGCCGCTCGATCCCGCAAAAACCGCTCGATCGCCGGACGATTCGGACAGAACGAGTAGTCCCGGCCGCTGCGGAAATGGCGCGCGGTGTCGCACACCCGGGCGCAGCGCTGCCGATACGGACACTCGCGGCACACGCGCAACTGAGCGCGCATTTGCGCCACGGGCGTCTGCTGGAGGTAGGTCTGCGGCTCGATGCCGTGCGCCGCCAGCATGCCGCGCATGCGGCTGTGCGCCAGCCGCCGGCCGAGCCAGGCCCGTTGCCAGCGCTGACCGCGCTCGGTGTCCAGGAAGGTCAGCACGCTCACTGCGGCCAGCGCGAACAGGAAGCTCAGCAGCACCGCCGCGATGAACGGCGTGGCGTAGGAATCGTGCAAATTGATGGAGTTCATCGGCGCCACCCGAAGCTGTGGTTACGCGCCCAAGCTGTGACATACGGCGCGGCACCGCATTGATCCAGGTCAAAAGCAGCTTCAAGCGGTGGCCGGCACGGACGGGCGGCCGGCGAAGTCGGTCCAGCAGCGCGCCACGTAGTCGTAGAGCTTGCAGCGCCGCGCGGTGTCGAAGTACCAACGCCAGGAGAAGCGCTGCACCACGATGCGTCCCGGCAGCTTCTCCTCCAGCACCGCCTGCGCCCGCCTGAGACGGTACAGCGGGATGCCCATGTCCACGTGGTGCGCGGTGTGCTCCAGGATGTGGTGCAGCAGCGCGTTCCAGTCCAGCCCCCAGCGCGAGCGGAACACCAGGTGGACGGTGGTGGTGACGAAAGGCTGCGCCGCTGACCAGGCGGACTTGTCCTCGTACCAGGCGACCGCGGGATGCGTGTGGTGAACGTAAACGACAAAACCGATCATCGCGTTCCAGAACAGGAACGGCACCGCGAAACCGGCGAGGAGCAGCGGCCAGACCGGCTGGGCGGTGGCCCGGGCCGCCGCGAGGAGCGCGGCGATCCAGACCGCGGCGGCGCCGGCCACGAGCAGGCAGTCGTAGAGGAACACCGCCCGCCGCGTGGGCATGTAGCGGCGGCTCGGAAAGAACAGGCGCAGCCACCACACCTCGATCAGGTAATACAGCCCCGGCGCCCAGCCGCTGCGGTAGACGCGTTCCAGCGCGCGCCGCCACGCCGGCAGCGCGCGGAATTCTTCCGGGGTGCGCGGCTCCCACACGAAGTCGAAGCCCCTGAGATTGGTATAGCCGTGGTGGACCACGTTGTGGCCGACGTCCCACAGGCTGTAGGGCGTCAGCGACGGCAGGAATACCAGGCGTCCGAGCCAGGCGTTGAGCCGGCGGTGCGCGGTGAAGCTCTGGTGGCAGGCGTCGTGGCCGAGGATGAACAGGCGGCCGATGAGGAATCCCGCGACGACGCCGCAGACGAGCTTGAGCGCCAGTCCGGGCAATCCCACGGTGCCGGCCAGCGCGAGCAGGAACAAGCTGTAGTCCAGCACCACCAGCGCCAGCGCCAGCGGCGTGCTGCGCACGGACACCGGCACCAGCCAGCGACGGATGAACTTGCGGTGCGGGATCGCCGGCGGCGCGGCGGCGAGGGACACGGAAACGGACATGACACGGCCGGATTGTGACTGTGGAATTCTGAACGACGCGGTGCTCGCGGCCGATTGATTCCGGTCATTGCGCATGCCGCCGGACTGTGCTAGCCGGCTTGGGAGCTTGACCTGGATCAATTCGCGCCGCGCCGGCGCGCCCTAGTCTGTTCGATCACCTCCAACCGCCAAACCGCGGCCGGGCCGCGCGGTCAAAAACCAAAAGGAGCATGATCTGGACATGCGGCAGGAAAACCTGAGCGAACAGGACCGGTACTACGACGGCGTGCTGCGCGACAAGTACGCCAAGGGCGAGGAGCGCACGGCCGAGGACGTGATGCGCCGCGTGGCGCGCGGCCTGGCGCAGGCGGAAAAGCCGGAGGTGCGCGCGCGCTGGGAAGCCGCGTTCCTCGAAGCGCTGGCCGCCGGCTTCTATCCCGCCGGCCGCATCATGAGCGGCGCCGGCGCCGATCTCGAAGTGACGCTGATCAACTGCTTCGTCCAGCCGGTGGGCGACTCCATCGCGCAGACGCGCGACGGCAAGGTCGGCATCTACACCGCGCTGCTGCAGGCCGCCGAAACCATGCGCCGCGGCGGCGGCGTGGGCTACGACTTCTCCTCCATCCGTCCGCGCGGAGCCATCGTGCGCAGCACGGCCAGCCGCGCCAGCGGACCGATCTCTTACATGCGCGTGTTCGACCGCTCCTGCGAAACGGTGGAATCCGCCGGCGCGCGGCGCGGCGCGCAGATGGGCGTGCTGCGCGTGGATCACCCGGACATCGAGGACTTCATCCGCGCCAAGGACATCCGCGCCCAAGCGGCGTGCCTGCGCGCCGCCGGCATCGAAGGCCGCGAACTGGACGCGCTGCTGGGCAAGCTGCGCACGCTGTCCAACTTCAACTTGAGCGTGGCGGTCACCGACGCCTTCATGCAGGCCAAGAACCGCGGCGAGGAATTCGAACTGGTGCACGGCGCCGAGCCCGATCCCGCCGAGCATCCGCAGTCCTACCGGCGGGCCGACGGAATGTGGGTGTACCGGCGCGTGAAGGCTGCCGAGCTGTGGGAGGCGCTGCTGCGCACGACCTACGAGACCGCCGATCCCGGCGTGGTGTTCATCGACCGCATGAACGCGGAGAACAACCTCTATTACTGCGAGCGGATCGAGGCGACCAACCCTTGTGGCGAGCAGCCGCTGCCCGATTACGGCTGCTGCTGCCTCGGCTCGCTGAACCTCGCGCGCTTCGTGCTGGAGCCTTTCACCGAACACGCGCGTCTCGACTGGCCGGCACTCAAAAAAACGGCCGCCGTCGCGGTGCGCATGCTGGACAACGTGCTGGACCTCAGCTACTGGCCGCTGCCGGAGCAGCAGCGGGAGGCGATGAACAAGCGGCGCGTGGGGCTGGGCTTCACCGGCCTGGGCAGCGCGCTGACCATGTTGCGCGTGCGCTACGGCTCGGAGGAAGCGGTGCGCACGACGGCGGAGATCGCGCGCACCCTGCGCGACGCGGCCTATGGCGCCTCGGTGGAGCTGGCCCGGGAACGCGGCGCCTTTCCGTTGTTCGATGCAGAAAAATACCTGCAAAGCCTCTTCGTGCGGCGCCTGCCCGAGGAACTGCGCGCGGCAATCCGCGCGCACGGCGTGCGCAACAGCCACCTGCTGTCGATCGCGCCCACCGGCACCATCTCGCTCGCTTTCGGCCGCAACGTCACCGGGGGCATCGAGCCCGCCTTCGCCTGGGAATACACGCGCCGCACGCGCGACAAGCACGGCGAGCTGCGCGAATACCCGATCCAGGACTACGCCTACCGCCAGTATCTGGCGCTGACCGGCGAGGTCGCGCGCCTGCCCGATTACTTCGTCAGCAGCCAGACGCTCACGCCAGCCGAGCACGTGCGCATGCAGGCCGCGGTGCAGGCTTTCGTGGACGCTTCCGTGTCGAAGACCATCAACGTACCGCTGGAATGCAGCTTCGAGGCGTTCAAGCAGGTCTATGACCTCGCCTACGAGTCGGGCTGCAAGGGTTGCACGACCTACCGGCCCAACGACGTCACCGGCGCGGTGCTCAGCGTGCCGGCGGGCGAAGTCCGCCAGCCGACGCTGGCGCTGGAAGCCGCCCAGGCCGACCGCCGCTTGCGGCTCAAGTCCCTGCCCTCGCCGCCGCTGGCTTCGCTCAAGTGGCCGGGACGCCCGGAGTTCGCCGCGGGCAATCCCGCCTGGACCTACCTGGTGGACAGCGGGCCGGGCTGCCGCTTCGCGGTGTTCGTCGGTCACACGGAAAACGGCGACGGACCGCGGCCGTTCGAAGTCTGGGTCAACGGCGCCGAACAGCCGCGCGGACTGGGCGCCACCGCCAAGCTGTTGTCCATGGACATGCGCTCCGACGACCGCGCCTGGCTCAGGCTCAAGCTGGAGGCGCTGATCAAGACCCAGGGCTATCCGGTGGAAGTGCGCATGCCGCCCGACGGCGAGCGGCTGACGATGGCCAGCCCCACCGCCGCGCTGGCCCGCCTGGTGCTGTACCGCTGCGAACAGCTCGGCGCGTTCGCCCGGCCGGGCCCGACGCCGGTGGTGGACGCGCTGATCAGCGCCGAGGAACCGAAGACCGACACCGAAGGCACCATGTCCTGGACCGTGGACGTGAACAACCCCGCGGTCGGCGACAACTGCTCGCTGGTCGTGAAAGAACTGCTGATGCCCGACGGCCGGCGGCGGCCCTACGCGGTCGGCCTCTACGGCGACTATCCCAAGGACCTCGACGGCCTGTGCCGCCTGCTGTCGCTGGACATGCGCGTGCTCGACCCGGCCTGGATCGGCGAGAAACTGCGCAAGCTGCTCACCTACGCCGAAACCGGCGGCAGCTTCTGGGCGCGCATCCCCGGCGAGGACCGCTCGCGGCTTTATCCCTCCACCACCGCCTATCTCGGCGCGCTGATGCTGCACCGCTACCGCATGCTCGGCATCCTCGACGCGGAGGGCGCACCGCTGGAACCGCTGGGCGTGCTGCAGGCGCCCAAGTCGGCCGCGCGCAGCCCGGCCGTGCCCGGAACGCCCTGCCCCGAGTGCGGCGCCCACGCCGTGATCAAGCGCGAGGGCTGCCTGTCTTGCACGAGCTGCGGCTGGATCGGGAACTGCGGCTGACGACGCGGGCGGCTTACGCCACCCGCGAAAACCGCGCCGCTCCCGCTGCGTCCCGGGGCGCGTAGACGTCGAACATCCGGGCGACCGCGCGCAGCAGCAGGCGGCCGCTCGGCGTCACTTCGACGGCCGCGTCGGACAGCCGCACCAGGCCGTCGTTTTCCAGTTCGCGGAGACGCGCGAGTTCGCGCGCGAAATAGGCGCGAAATTCGATCCCGTAGCGTCCTTCGAGATCGGCGAAGCGCACGCGCCCGTGGCACATGAGCTGCTCAATCACTTCGCGCCGCAGGCGGTCGTCGGCGGACAGCCGCAGGCCGCGTTCCACCGGCAGCCGACCCGCGTCGAGCGCGCGCTGGTAGGCGGGCAGCGCCTTGGCGTTCTGGCTATAGGCATCGCCCACGCGCGAGATGGCGGACAGGCCCAGACCCACCAGGTCGCGGCCGCCGCGCGTGGAATAACCCTGAAAGTTGCGCTGCAGCTCGCCGCTGCGCTGCGCACGCACCAGCTCGTCTTCGGGCCGCGCGAAGTGGTCCATGCCGATGTACACGTAGCCCGCGGCGGTCAGCTTCTCGATGGACAGGCGCAGCAGCTCCAGGCGCGCCTCCGGCGCGGGCACCAGCGAGCGCTCGATCTGGCGTTGCGCCTTGAAGCGCTGCGGCAGATGGGCGTAGGCATAGACCGCAATGCGGTCCGGCCACGCGACGCACACCAGGTCCAGCGTCCGCTCGAAGGACGGCGGCGTCTGCAGCGGCAGGCCGTAGATCAGGTCCACCGACACCGAGCGGAAACCGGCCGCGCGCGCGGCGCCGATCAGGTCGAAAGTGTCCTTGAGCGACTGCACGCGGTTGACCGCGCGCTGCACCGCCGGATCGAAATCCTGCACGCCCAGCGACAGGCGGTTGAAGCCCAGGCCGGCGAGCTCGGCCATGGAATCCGTGTGCACGGTGCGCGGATCGACCTCGATGGAGTACTCGCGCGACTCGTCCTCGCTCAGCGTGAAGTGCCGGTCCAGCGCGGCCATCACCTCGCCCAAGGTCGCGGCGTCGTAATAAGTCGGCGTGCCGCCGCCGAAGTGGAGCTGCTCGACGGGGCCGGCGCCCTCGAACAGCTCGCCCTGCAGCTCGATCTCGCGGTACAGACGCGCGAGATAGGCCTGCGCCAGCGCCGGCTGGCGCGTGATGATGCGCGTGCACGCGCAATAGAAACAGGGGCTGGCGCAAAACGGCAGATGGACATACAGCGACAGCGGTGCGGCCGCCGGCAGCGCCGCCGCCGTACGGCGCAGCTGGGATTCGTCCCAGGCTTCGGTGAACTGCAGTGCGGTGGGATACGAGGTGTAGCGCGGCGCTGGGCCGCCGTAGCGGCGGATCAGTTCGGCGTCGAAGCGCGGGGCACAATGCGGCACAAGATTCATCGGTTAAATCTAGGGCGGCCCCGGTCGCCTGTCCTTGATCTGGATCAAGGCGGACACGGCCTGCCCCCTTGATTCAGGTCAATGCCCGGCCGGGTGCCGGGCGTACACTGGCGGCGACAAACGGAGCTCCCCATGTACCAACGCATCCTGGTCGGCGTGGACAACAGCGAAGCCTCGCGCGCGGCGCTGGCGCACGCGGTCGCGCTGGCGGCGGCACAGCGCGCGCAACTGCGCGCCGTTCACGTCGCCGAAGAAATCCCGGGCGGACTCTTCGATTATCCCAGCACGGTGATCGCGGACGTGCGCCGCGCCGCCGAAGAGGAAGGCGACCGGGTTCTGGCCCGGGCGCAGGACGCCGCACGCCAGGCGGGGGTGGATGTCGAAACCCGCCTGCTGAGGATCGTTTCGCCGTACCCGCGCATCGCCCGCCTGCTGGTGAACGAGGCGCAGGACTGGGCCGCCGACCTGATCGTACTCGGCACCCACGGGCGCCGCGGAATCGACCGCCTGCTGCTGGGCAGCGTCGCCGAAGGCGTCAGCCGTCTGGCGACGGTCCCCGTGCTGCTGGTGCGTCAGCCCCCCGCGAAAAGTGCCGCCAAGAGCGTCGGCCTGCGCGATCTGCCGTTGATTCCCGACTGAGTAACCGTCTTCTGAGTCAAGCGCCATGAAGCGAGTTATTCCAAGGTGTGTGGGTTCTGACCATGGCATTGAGGATGATCAGCAGCTTGCGCATGCAGGCCACCAACGCGACTTTGGGCAGCTTGCCGGCGGCGATCAGGCGTTCGTAGAAGGCCTTGATGACGGGGTTGCGCCGAATGGCGGTGAGTGCGGCCATGTAAAGCACGCGGCGCAGGTCGAAGCGCCCGCCCTGGATGCGTCTTCTGCCCTTGCTCGAGCCCGAGTCGTTGGCCATCGGGGCGATGCCCACCAGTGCCGCGATCTCGCGCCGGTTGAGCCGGCCGAGCTCGGGCAGCTCGGCGATCAGCGTGGCGCTGGCCACCGGGCCGATGCCGCTGGCCGACTGCAGCAATTGGTCGAGCTCGGCGAAGTGCGTGCGCACGTGGCCCACCATCTGGCCCTCGATGTCGTCGAGCTGGGCCTGGATCGCCGCGATGATGGCCTCGATGCTCGGGTGCAGCCCCTTGGGCGTGATCTGCAGCCGCTGCCGCTCGGCGAGCAGCATGCCCAGCAGCTGACGCCGGCGCGTGATGAGCGCGGCCAGCCACTGCTGTTGTGGGTCGGCCAACGGGCGCAGGAAGCGGGCCAGATCGTCGCGGCGCAGCAGCACCGCGGCAAACTCCGCCAGCACCTGCGCGTCCACCGCGTCGGTCTTGGCCAGGCGGCCCATCGACCTGGCAAAATCACGCGCTTGGCGCGGGTTGACCACCGCCACGCTCAGGCCGGCGGCGTGCAGCGTGCAGGCCAACTCCGTCTCGTAGCCCCCGGTGGCCTCCATCACCACCAGCGCCACGCCCAGCGGCTTCAAGGCCGCTGTCAACGCCGAGTGGCCCTCGACCTGGTTGTCGAACCGCTGGGCATCGAGCTTGGCGCCCAGCACCGCGACATCGACATGCGCCTTGGCCACGTCGATGCCTACCACCACTGAGGAAACAGACATGGTCTTCGGATCCCTTGCTTGTGCATGTGCGCTCGGACAGGCCGGCGCGTGTAACCGTTCGGGCTTGAAGAAGACCAGCACGGCGGCCGTGCGCTCTGTACTCAGTCACGGGCTCGATCACCCCAGCGCGTATCAAGCAGCACGGGCCGGTCTGGCCGCCTCAACGGCAATCAGACTCTACCGTTCTGGTCGGGGATGAACATACAAGCGCTCCCCGCACGCGATGAAGGGACACGAATCCCGCTCCGGCCGGGAAACCTGGGAGCGCCTGCGGCGCGAAGTCCGGGTGCTGGCCGCTTCGGAACAGGGCCGCAAAGCAGCCTGGTTTTTCGGCCTGCTCGTCGTCTGCCTCGTGGCGAGCAACGGCCTCAACGTGGTCAATAGCTACGTCGGCCGCGATTTCATCTCCGCCCTGGCGGACCGCGACGCCAGCCGGTTCATCGCGCAGGCCTGGCGCTATGTCGCCGTGTTCGCCCTGTCCACGGTGACGGCCGTCGTCTCGCGCTACCTGGAGGAACGGCTCGGCCTGCTGTGGCGAGAATGGCAGACGCGGCGCCTGATCGCGCGCTACCTGGCGCACCGCGCCTACTACCGCATCGAGGAACGGCGCGCGCTGGAAAATCCCGACCAGCGCATCGCCGAGGACGTGCGCAGCTTCACCACCACCACGCTGTCGTTCGTGCTGATGACCCTCAACGCCGGGATCACCATCCTCGCCTTCTCCGGCGTGCTGTGGTCGATCAGTCCGCGGTTGTTCCTCGTCGCGGTGATTTACGCGCTGTGCGGCTCGCTGTTCACCGTACTGCTGGGCCGGCGGCTGGTCGGCCTCAACAACGCTCAGCTCGACCGCGAGGCGGATTTCCGCAGCGAACTCCTGTACCTGCGCGAGAACGCCGAGGCGGTGGCGCTGCTGCACCGCGAGGGCCATAGCGAACGCCGGCTGGGTCGGCGCTTCGGCGAACTGGTGGCCAACATGCGCCGCATCATCGCCGTGCATTTCAAACTGGGCTTCTTCACCAACGGCTACAACTATCTCATCCAGATCATTCCGGCACTGATCGTGGCGCCGCTGTATCTGCGCGGCGAGGTCGAGTTCGGCGTGATCACGCAGTCGGCGATGGCCTTTTCTACGCTCATGGGCGCGTTCTCGCTGGCGGTGACGCAGTTTGAATCCATCTCCGGCTACGCCGCGGTGGTGTCGCGCCTGAGCCGGCTGGTGGATGCCATCGAGCGTAACGGCGCGCAGGTGCACAGCGCGCTCGAGCTGCGCGCGGCTGCCGATCGCATCGCCTTCGAGAAGCTCACGCTGTACGGCGAGGAGGACGGGCGGGTGCTGGTGCGGGAACTGTCCGTGACCATTCCGCGCGGCACGCGCACGCTGATCGCCGCCCTCTCCGGCCACGCCAAGATCGCCCTGTTCCGCGCGGTGGCGGGCTTGCATACCGAAGGTGCAGGCGCAATCCGGCGGCCCGATCCCGACGGCCTGCTGTTCATCCCGGAGCGACCCGCCCTGCCGCACGGCAGTCTGCGCGAGCTCCTGCTCCCCGACGGCGCGGAGCGCCGCCCGGGCGATGCCGAGATCATGGAAGTCCTCCGCGAGCTGCATCTGGAAGCGCTCGCGGCGCAGGCCGGCGGGCTCGACGCCGAACGCCACTGGAGCAGCGTGTTTGGCCTGCGCGAGCAGGCTTTGCTGGTGATCGCGCGCATCCTGCTGGCGCGGCCCGCGTTCGTGTTCCTGGACCGCACCAGCCTGGCTTTGGACGCCGCCGATACCGCGCACGTCCTGGAGCGGCTCACGGCGCGCGGCATCACCTATCTCAAGCTCGGTCGCCCGGACGAGCCGACCGCGTCCTTCGACGCGGTGCTGGAAATCGCCGGCGACGGAAGCTGGCGCTGGCGGACGCTGGCCAAGGCCGCCTGAAGACCCGGCCGGAATCGCACGGCGAGCGCAGATTTCACGAATCCCGCGGATAAAGGGCTCGATGCTGAGTTCTTTTCGAGCGGTGAAATCCGTGGAATCCGCGGTCGAATCTTTCAGCGCGATACGGCCGAGCCCAAGGTCACGGCGAGCGCATGCACCCGCCCGTCGGCCGCCAGCGGCAGGCGCAGCATGCCGTCTGCGACGGGCAGCGCCGCGCCGTCGAGCGTCGCGGCGACCACCTGCTGCGCGCAGCCATGGGGATTGTTCACCTCGATCGCATAGCGCGTGCCGGTGCGCGGGCAGCGGTACTCGATCGCATAGCCGGGCCAGTCGTCCGGCACGCAGGGATTCAGCACCAGGGTGTCGCCGCCCTCGATGCGCAGCCCCAGGATCGCCTCCACACCCACGCGCCAGGCGAGCGCGGCCGAGCCGGTGTACCAGGTCCAGCCGCCGCGGCCCACATGCGGGCTCGCGCCGTAGACGTCGGCGGCGATCACGTAGGGTTCGACCTGGTAGCGTTCGACTCCGGCGGCATCCCGCGTGTGCGCGCCGGGACTGAGCAGCCGCAGCAAGTGCGCGGCGCGATGACGCCGGCGCAGCCGCGCGTTGGCCTCCACCAGCCAGCACGCGGCATGGGTGTACTGGCCACCGTTCTCGCGCACGCCGGCGACGTAGCCCTTGATGTAGCCCGGATCCTCCGGCGCCTGCTCGAAGGGCGGCGTCAGCAGCCGGATCAACCCGTGCGCCTCGTCCACCAGTTCCCGGTCCGCCGCGTCCAGCGCCCGCGCCGCGCGCTCGGCGGAGGCCGCGCCGGACAACACCGCCCAGCTCTGCGCCAGGCCGTCGATGCGGCATTCGGAGGCGCTGTGCGTGCCCAGCGGCGTGCCGTCGTCATAGTAGGCGCGGCGGTACCAGCCGCCGTCCCAACCCGCCTCGTCCAGCGCCCGGTGCAGCCGCGCACGGTATTCCTCGTAGGCTTGCGCGCGCGCGGCGTCGCCGCGCGCGCGGGCGAGCGGCGCGAAGCGGCCGAGGATGTCGAACAGGAAAAACCCCAGCCACACGCTTTCGCCGCGGCCGGCGGCGCCGACGCGGTTCATGCCGTCGTTCCAGTCGCAGCGGCCGATCAGGGGCAGGCCATGCGCGCCGCGCGTGAGCGCGCGGTCCAGCGCGCGCGCGCAGTGCTCGTAGAAGCTCGCGGTTGCGCCGGGTTCCGCGCGCAGATAACGCTCGTCCTCGCCCGGCGCCAGTTCCGGGGCGCGCAGGAACGGAACCGTTTCATCGAGCAAGGAACGATCGCCGGTGCGCTCCAGATACTGGAGTGCGACGTAGGGCAGCCACAAGAGATCGTCCGAGCAGCGCGTGCGCACGCCGCGCGCCACCGGCGGCGGATGCCACCAGTGCAGCACGTCGCCCGGCTCGAACTGCTGCCGCGCATGCAGCAGGAGTTGCGCGCGCGTGCGCTGCGGCCACAGCAGGCAGAGATTGCCGGCGTCCTGCAACTGATCGCGGAACCCGTAGGCGCCGCTGGACTGGTAAAACGCGGTGCGCCCGAGCAGGCGGCTGGCCAGCGCCTGGTACGGCAGCCAGCCGTTGAGCAGGCGGTCCAGCTCCGGCCACGGCGTGCGCACGCGCAGGCCGGACAAGGTTTCGTCCCAGAAGCGACGCGTCCGTTCGAACGCTTCCTCGACCGCCGCGGTCTGGCGGTAGCGCGCGACCAGCCGCTTGAGCTCCGTTTCGCTCGTCGCCTCGCCGAGCACGAAGGTGAAGGTCGCGCTCGCCCCCGCTTCCAGGGAAAAAAGCAACTGGCGCGCGAAGCACGGTTCGGGCCGAGGGGGATCGGGTTGCGCTCCGCAGCGGCCGTCGAGCGCCGGTCGGCGCAGCGCGGCGGGCGAACGCCGGCTCGCCTGCGCGCCGATGAAGCCACGCCGGTCGCAGCTCAGCGATTGTTGATCGTCTTGCGCGCCGGCCACGAAACAGAACGCGATACCGTCGGCGAACTCGCCGGCGGCCTCGTTCCTGGCACACAGCACCGCGCCCTGCCGCCAGGTGCGCAGACGGGCGGGATATTCCGGTCGCGGGCCGAGGACGAGCTGGTGGTAAGCGTAGAGCGACAAGCGTCTTGCACCATCGCCACGATGACGCAAGCGCAGCCGCACGAATTTCACCGGATCCTCGGGCGCGACGAACACCGTGACTTCCTGTTCCAGCGCGCGGAACTGCGAAACGAAGCGCGAGTAGCCGAAGGCATGCGTCACTTCATAAGCCGTCGCCGCCGGCGCGGGCCCGGGCAGCGGCGACCAGAATCGGCCCTCGTCCTCGTCGCGCAGATAGAACGCTTCGCCGTGCGGATCGGACACCGGATCGTTGTACCAGGGCGTCAGCCGGTTCAACTGGCTGTTGCGGCTCCACGTGTAGCCGGCGCCGGTTTCGCTGACCAGACAGCCGCAGCGCTCGTTGGCGAGCACGTTGACCCAGGGCAGCGGTGGAAGCCGCAAGGCGTCGCCCGCCCAGGGCAGACGGATTCGGAAAACGGCGCCGTTTTCCGAGAAACCGGCTGCGATCGCAGGACTGCAAGAAACCGGGTGCCCGCCCGCGCGGCCAGGCCCAGGTGACGGCGCATCGGATTCCTCGAGCGCAAGTTGCGCGGCTTGCGCGATGCGCGCGATGACGCTCGTGCGATCCTCCGCGGCGGCCAGCAGAAAATTCACTTCGCGCGCCGCGCCCGGCGCCAGCTCCACGACGGCGCGCAGGCTGAAACAGGGATCGAGCACGTTGCCGACCGTGCCGTCCAGCCTCAGCGCCGGATGCGTCGCGTCGCGGCCGCGGCCGAGGAAGCGCATCCGGTCGGTCTGCCAGCCGCACACCGGCGCACCCGTGAGCGCATGCGCGAGCCACGGCCAGCGCTCCTCGGGCGCGCGCGGCCGCCGCGCGGCCAGCAGCACGGGCGGCTGGCCCACCGCCCAGGTCTGCACGAACAGTTTGGAAAACGCCGGATGCGCGAGGTCCGTTTCGCGATGCGCCAGCGCGATTTCGAGATAGCTGGTCAGCTCCAGGCGCCGCGGACGGTCGCTGCGGTTGACCAGCCGCAGGGTGCGGCGTTCGAGCCCCGCCGCCGGCAGGCTGACGCACAGGGCGCTCTCGATCCCGCTCTGTTGCCGCCGCACCACCACGCGCTCGGCGCGGTGCCGCACCTCGATGCGCGCCTGCGCGCTCGCCACGGGCAGCTCGCAGGCCGACCACAACTCGCCGCTGTCGCAATCGCGCACATAGACGAAAAACCCCTGCGGCTGGGTCAGCGCGTCGCCGGCCCAGCGGTTGAGCGCCACGCCGCGGTACGACGATCCTCCCTCGCCGGATTCGCTCAGCGAGACGCACCAGCCCTCGCATTCGAGCAGGTCGTTCATACCATCCGCTCGTGGATGATGACCTCCGCCGGCGCGCCGGGCAGCGTCACGGCGCGCGCGTCGTGCTCGCGCCAGGCCGCGCCGTCCACGGTCACGCCGGCGATCGCCGAGCGCAGCGGCGGCCGCAGGATCAACCGCCCGAAAACGCCGGCGGCGATCTCGAACCGCAGGCGGCGCGCGTCGAGCCGGCGCAGCCGGTAGCCCAGCGTGCCAAAGGCGGTGGGCGCCGCGTGCAGCCGCACGCCCTCGCCGTCCAGCATCGCGGGCGTGAGGCCGGCGGCCAGCACCAGTGCGTCGTCGCGTTCGTAGACGTACAGACTGCGCAGCGCCAGCAGGTATTCGGCGCCGATCCAGGCGTGCGGCAAGTCGCCGAGGTGGCCCGGCGCGCGCGGATCGCGCCAGGCGATCTCCGGCCACTGGTTCCAGGCGCGCGGCCGACGCTCGGCGAGAAAATAACGCAGCAAGCGCACCGCCTCCGCGCGCCGGCCCAAACGCACCAATGCGCCGACGATGCGCACCTCGTAGGGCGTATAGCTCGCCCAGTCAGTCTCGCCGCGGCCTCGCCGGCGCCAGTCGGCAAGGTAGCGATCGAAGGTCTTCTCGAGCGCGGCGCGGTCGAGTCCGGGCGGCACGTCCAGCAGCGCCAGGGCGTTGGCGGTGGCGGCCGGGTCGAAGTCCGCCCACTCGCGGCTGGCGGGAAGATAGTCGAGACGCTTTTGTTTTCTGATCGCCTCGATGTCCTGGTACAGGGCCGCGCCAAACTGCGCGGCCAGCGCCAGCCAGCGCCGCGCCTGCGCTTTGCGGCCCAGCGCCGCGGCGAGGAAGGCCGCATCGCGCAGGCCGCGCAGGGTCCAGAAGCCGTCCCAGTACGAATGCACCGGCTGCGCGGCATAGCCTTCGTGGCTGATCGAGGCCGGCATCAGGCCGTCGCGCTCGCGCGCCGCTGCGATGTAATGCACCGCGGCCTGCGCGTGCGGCCACAGCGCTTCGAGGAAGGCGGCGTCGCGCGTGAAACGGAAATGATCGGCCAGCAGGGCGAGAAACTGGCCGTGGCTGTCGTGTTCCACCGTCGGGTCGGCGCCCTCGCGGTCCACGATGCAGGGCACGAAGCCGTCCGCGCGCTGGTGCAGCGCGTACCAGCGGAGGAAATCGCCGACCTCGCGGGCGCGGCCCATGCGCAGCAAGGCCGCGCCCATCGTCACGCCGTCGCGGATCCAGGCGCGCGTGTAGCGCCGCGGGCCCGGCTGCAGCGCGGCGCCGTCGCGCAGGGCGAGGATGTGGGCGGCGGCCGTGCGCGCGGCGCGCGCGGCGTCTTCGAGCCAGCCCGGACCGTTCCAGGGGGCGGGCGCGAGCGCCGCCTCCCAGTCCGCAGCCGGCTCCGCGCAGACGTCCTCGGCGTCCGGGGGCACGCAGACCACGACTTCCGCGGCCTGGTGCGCTCCCGGCCGCAGCGTGAAGCGCAGCGCGCCGCTAGCGAAGCCGAAAGCATCATGCACCGCCGTGCGCTGCGGCCATTCGCCCTGCGCCAGGCGGACCGCAAGCGGGCCTTCGTCGAAGGCCGTCGCGCAGAATGCCGCAGGCGCACCGCGGACCAGGACGCGCGCGCCGTCGTTGACTTGTACGGCACCTTCACGCCAGACCAGACGATGGATCCGGCTGACGCCACCGAAGCCGCGGAAGCTCTGCCACGGCGGCGTCACCTGAAAGGGCCGCAGCAACACGAACAGATCGGCCGCGCCCGGCGCGGCGCGTCGGTTCTCGAAGCGATAGGCCACGCGCAAGGCCCGGCCCGCGGTGGCCTCGGCGCGCACGGTCAGCCGCCAGCCGCGCCCCGACCAGATCACTGCCGGCAGGGGCATCCACCCGGCGTGCAATTCCTGCTTCGATTTCACGTCGGCCCAGGTGTGGAGTCGCCCGTCGAGCCACAGCATCGGCTCGAGCGAGAACGAACCGGCGCCGACTTCCACCAGGCCGTCCTCGTTCATCAGCGCGCGCCCACTGCCGTCCGGCGCGCCGACCGGCGTCCACAGGCTTTGTTCGCGCAGCAGCCAGCGCGGAAAAGCGCCGCGCGGCTCGCGCGCCGCCACCGCGTGCCAGAAACTCTCGATCGAGCGCGAGAACTCGAACGGCGGCAGCCGCAGCGCGGCACCGGCGCAGGCCTCGCCGAGCTCCAGGCGCAGGCGGCGCACGGCGGCGCGTGACAGATACAGATAGCTGCGCGCCCCGCCGGCGCGCGCGGCCGCGTACCAGGTCTTCCAGCGGCGGCCGTCGTCCGAAACCCGCACGCGAAAACCGGATGCGGGCGCCGCACCGGCCCATTCGATCACCAGTCCGTCGAGCTCGCGCGGCTTGCGCCAGTCGAGCTGCACCCAGGGTTGTGCGTCGCCCGCCCGCGGCTTCCAGCCGCGCTCGAGCACGCGGCGCGCCTCGAAACCCCGACGCTGGCTGGAAGCCCGTGCGCGTGGCGCGGGCAGGCGACGCTCGACGAGTTCCAGTCCCGCGATCCACACCGTGCCGGCGCCGCCCTCGCCGGCGACGATGGCGAATTCCAGCGCGCCGATTTCCGTCGGCCTTCCGCCACCCGCCGGACCCCAGGCGAATTCCAGTTCACGGTCCGGAACTTCGATCGTCCGCCAGCGGCGACCGGCGGGCAGCCGCGGCCAGGTGCGGCGCCAGACGTTACGACCGGAGACATCCACCAATTTCAGCTCCAGCCCGTTGACCGCGCCTTTCGCGCGCAGCCGGAAACGCAGCGCGTAGAACTCCGGCAACGCGCGGCGCAAGGCGCGGCGCGCGACGACGAAACCGCCGGCGGCCTTGAAGTCGTAGTCCAGGCGCAGCGCAGCGCCGCGCGTCGTCGCCGCCGCGGAAATTCGCAGCGCGGCCGCCCCGGCGCACACCGGCGACCAGGCACTCGCCGCGGCCGAAAAATCCGCCGATCGGCGGGCGCGCCGCCCCTTCACCACCGGTCTCCGTGATGCCCGTCGAACAGTTCCGGCTGCGCGGGCGGTTCTTGCGAGGGATCGCAGAAATTGGACAGCCCCACACCCACCAGACGGTAGCGTCGATCGACAGCGCCATCGACACGGTCGCGCAGGGCCAGCGCGATCTCCGTCAACTCCGCGCAGGAGGCCGGGGGCGTGGGCGGCGTCAGACTGCGAGTGAGGATGCGAAACTCGCGCGTCTTGAGCTTGAGCACCACGGTGCGCGGCACGTCCTGACGCCTTACGCGAATACCACCATGCTTTGCCGGCTCAAGGCCACCGCGGAACCGTCGGGCGCCCACAGCGTGCCGGTCTGGCTGGTGTAGCCGTCGGCGGCCGCGACCAGTTGC
>JADGHB010000004.1 GCA_019689635.1 Nevskia sp.
TGCCGTCGCCGAGCAGCCCGCGGCGGATGTCGTCGAGCCAGACGCTCTGGCGGTAATCGGCCAGATCGAGCAGGGGGTTGTCGGTCATGGAGTGCCTCCGTGCGCCGGTCAAACCGGCGAGGTGTAGTGAATGAAAGAGTCATACGTTGAAGGGTTAGCGGCCCACGACGGCCCCGAGTCATGCGCAGGCGGGGGCGACTCCGCCGGCGAAGCGTTGACAGGGGTACGTGCGGGCTGGGTATCGAGCCGCGAAATCCATGCCCCGCCGGTAGGTGGGTCACTTCGGGGTGCCGACGCCGTGGAGGAGGGCGGAAGGCCACACCGGACGCGCCGCCAGCGCGAGGCGCGGACGGACTCCGCGCGGTCAGAGACCCTACGCACGCACGGAAACACCTCGCACGGGAACCGGGAGATCCCGCGCCCGTCTGCGGCAGAGGGAGTCGCAGACCGCAACGGGAAGTCCAAGGACTGAAGCCGATGATGAACGGACGCGGGAAGTCGGACAGCCTCGTAGTAGCGGGGAAGTCGCCGAACAAGGCCGTGGAACCGGCTGCGGAGGCGATGGAGCCAAGGGGGCTGGCCGAGGGGAACTCGCCCGAGCGCAACATGCCCCGGACGCAGAGCCGGCAGGGCATGCCCAGCGCGCTCGAGCGGGTACGTCAGGCAGCAGTAAGAGACAGGAAGCAGCGGTTCACCGCGCTCCTGCACCATGTCTACGACGTGGAGCGCCTGCGCGCGGCGTATTTCGCCATGAAGCGAGACGCCGCGGCCGGCATCGACGGCGAGACGTGGCGGCACTACGGCGAGAACCTGGAGGCCAATCTTGTGGACCTCGCCGACAGGCTGAAGCGGGGAGCGTACCGGGCGAAGCCGGTCAAGAGGGCATTCATCCCGAAGACGGACGGGCGGCTGCGGCCGCTCGGTGTTCCCGCGCTGGAGGACAAGATCGTCCAGCGCGCCGTCGTCGAGGTCCTGAACGCCATCTACGAGATCGACTTCCTCGGCTTCTCCTATGGATTCCGGCCGGGGCGCAGCCCGCATCAGGCGCTGGATGCGCTCGCGGTCGGCATCCACCGGACGAAGGTGAACTGGGTGCTCGACGCCGACATCCGAGGTTTCTTCGATACCCTCGACCACGGATGGCTGGTGAAGTTCGTCGAGCACCGCATCGCGGACCGGCGCGTCGTGCGGCTCATCCAGAAGTGGTTGGCCGCGGGCGTGCTGGAGGACGGGAAGCGAACACGTAGCGAGGTAGGGACCGTGCAGGGCGGGAGCATCAGCCCGCTTCTGGCGAACCTCTACCTGCACTACGTGTTCGACCTCTGGGCCCACAACTGGAGGAAGAAGCGGGCGCGCGGCGACGTCATCATCGTGCGCTTTGCTGACGACTTCGTCGTGGGGTTCGAGCATCGCGAGGAAGCGGAGCGTTTCCTCGCCGAGCTTCGTGAGCGGTTCGCGAAGCTCGGCCTGGCGCTGCACCCGGACAAGACGCGCCTCATCGCCTTCGGCCGCAAGGCCGCCAGCGAGTGGCGTCACCGGGGTGGACCGAAGCCCGGCACCTTCAACTTTCTCGGCTTTCTGCATTCGTGCGGCAAGACGCGGAAGGGCAGGTTCATCGTGCTTCGCCAGACGATGCGAGAGCGGTTGCAAGCCAAGCTCGTGGCGTTGAAGCTGGAGCTGCGGCGGCGCATGCACCTGCCCGTCCCGGAACAGGGGACCTACGTGCGCAGCGTCGTCACAGGGCACGTGCGCTACTTCGGCGTGCCCAACAACGGCGCGGCCATTGGCCTGTTCCGCAAGGTGGCCGGCTGGCTGTGGTGGCGCGTACTGAAGCGGAGGAGTCAGCGCAAGCGACTCCCGTGGAAGCGGATGAAGCGCTACCTCGACCGCTGGCTGCCGCCCGCGCGCATCTGCCACCCTTGGCCCTCGCAGCGCCTGGCGTTCGTCACCCAAGGCAAGAGCCGGATGCGGTAGCTCCGCACGTCCGGATCCGTGGAGGGGGTGTTCAGCGATGAGCATTCCTACTCCGACTTTCGGGCGAGTCATTCAGGCCGGACGTTGCCACCAGTGGATCAGCTCGCATTCGAGCGGCACGCGGGCCTCGGCGTGGTCCGGGACGATGCGCGGAGTGTAATCCTCCGCGGGCCGCGTGCCGGCGAGCCGCACCTGATAGAGAAAGGCGTTTTGGGCGCCTTCGATGGGCGCGCCGCGCTCCATGCGCTGCACGACCGGCTCTTCGCCGGGCAGGGGATCGGCGTAGAGCTCCACCGCCACCGCTTGCGGCGCGATCTCGCCGAGATAGACCTGGGCGTGAAACAGCCAGCCGTCGCCGTCGCGGCGCTGCTCGACGTTGCCGAAACGCACTTCGTGCCAGCGGCTGCGCAGCGTGGCTTCCCAGCGGCGCAGTTCGACGGCGAGCCGGCCGCCGTCGGCGCAACGCCGCTGGCAGGCGGCGGCGGCCGGGCGATAGAGCTGCTCGAGGTACTCGCGCAGCATGCGATTGGTGGAAAAGCGCGGCGCCAGGCTGGCCAGACTGGCGCGCAGGCGCGCGACCCATTGGCGAGGGATGCCTGCGGCGTCGCGCGTGTAGAACTGCGGGACGACTTCGCGTTCGAGCAGCTCGTACAGGCGCAGGGCGTCGAGCAGATCGTTCTTCGCGTCGTGCGCGGTCCGGCCATCGCCGATGGCCCAGCCGACTTCGGGCGTGTAGGCCTCGGCCCACCAGCCGTCCACGGTCGAGAGGTTGAGGCCGCCGTTGACCAGCACCTTCATGCCGCTGGTGCCGCAGGCCTCCCAGAAGCGCCGCGGCGTATTGATCCATAGATCCACGCCCTGCACCAGGAGCTGCGCCAGCGCGAGGTCGTAATCTTCCAGGAATACCGCGTGCGAGCGCAGGTCCGGCCGCTGGCAGAAAGCAGCCCACTCGCGCACCATGCGCTTGCCCTCCGCATCCTGCGGGTGCGCCTTGCCCGCGACGATCAACTGTACCGGCCGGTGCGGGTCTGTGAGCAGGCGCGCCAGGCGTTCGGGATCGGTGAGCAGGAGGTTGGGGCGCTTGTAGGCCGTGAAGCGACGCGCAAAGCCCAGGGTGAGTGCGTTGGGATCGAGCACCTGGGCGGCAGCGGCGATCTCGGCCGGATCGGCGCCCCGCTGGCCGAGCTGACGCCTCAGGCGCAAGCGCGCCTGCTGCACCAGGTCCTGCCGCTCCCGCGCTTTGAACGTCCACAAGGTCTTGTCGTCGAGCGCTTCGACCGCCTCCTTGAGCTCGCTCAGGGCGCTGCGCCAACGGCCTTTGCCGCAGGACGCGGTCCACAGTTCGTCGGCCCACTGCGAGTCCCAGCTCGGCGCGTGCACGCCATTGGTGATGTGGCCGACCGGCACCTGCACACGGGGCCAGCGCGGGTAGAGCGGTTGCATCAGCTGGTGCGTCACCGTACGGTGCAAGCGGCTCACCGCATTGACCTGGCCGCAGGTGCGCATGGCGAGATAGGCCATGTTGAACGGTTCGGACGAGTCGCACGGGTCGCGCCGGCCCAGTCCGGCGAGCGCCTGTTCCTCCACGCCCAGTTCGCGGGCGAATTCGCGCCCGTAGCGGACCAGCAGGTCCATGGGGTAGCGATCGAACGCCGCGTCCACCGCGGTGTGGGTGGTGAAGACGTTACCGGCCCGCGTCGCCCACAGCGCTTCCCAGAAGTCCAGTTTGTGCTCCTGCATGAACGCGCGCGCGCGGGCGAGCGTGACCAGCGCGGCGTGTCCTTCGTTGAGGTGGCAGATCTGGGGCCGGTAACCCAGCGCGCCGAGCGCGGCCCAGCCGCCGATGCCCAGCACCAGCTCTTGCACGAAGCGCGTTTCGGGTTCGGCGTCGTAGAGCTTGCCGGTGATGCCGCGATCGGCCGGGCTGTTGAGGGGATCGTTGCAGTCCAGCAGCAGCAAGGGCACGCGCCCGACCTGCGCACGCCACACGCGCAACCTCAGGGTGCGTCCGGGCAGGTGCAACGGCACCGAGAGCCAGGCGCCGTCGGCGTCACGCGCAGCCACGATGGGCAGCGTGTCGGGTGCGTTGGCCGGATACAGCTCGCGCTGCGCGCCGTCCGCGTCGAGCATCTGGCGGAAGTAGCCTTCCTGGTAGAGCAGCCCCACCGCCACCATGGGCAAGCCCAGCTCGCTGGCGGCCTTGAGATAGTCGCCGGCGAGGACGCCCAGCCCGCCCGAGTACAGCGGCAGCGCTTCGGCCAGGGCGTACTCCATGCAGAAATAGGCCGTCAGCGGCAGCTGATCTCCGCCGCGGGTCTGTAACCAGGCCGGCGCGGTATGGTGTTCGTGCAATTCGCGGGCGACGCGATCCACCTCGGCGCGGAAGGCCGCATCGGCGGCGGCACTTTCCAGACGCCGCTGCGAGACGGTCTGCAGGATGAGCCAGGGGTTTCGGGTGTTGAGCCAGATCTCCGGGGCCAGGCGCTCCCACAGGCGATCGGAGGCGTGATTCCAGGTCCAGTGCAGATTGACCGCGATCTCGGCGAGGGCTTCCAATCCTGCCGGCAAGGGTCTGCCGAAAGGCGTGCCTACTTCCATTGCCACTGGCGGATTTCCGGCAGGTCCTCGCCGCGGCGGACGATATAGTTGCGATGTTCGACCAGCTTGTCGCGCACCAGCTGCTTGAGGTAAGCCGCGCGGTAGGCGAGCTTGGGGACGCGGTCGGCGACGTCGGCGACGAGGTGGAAGCGGTCCAGCTCGTTGCGCACCGCCATGTCGAAGGGCGTGGTCGTGGTGCCTTCCTCCTTGTAGCCGCGCACGTGCAGGTTGGCGTGGCCGGCGCGGCGATAGGTCAGGCGGTGGATCAGCCAGGGATAGCCGTGATAGGCGAAGATCACCGGCTTGTCGCGCGTGAACAATGCATCGTAGTCGCGGTCGCTGAGGCCGTGCGGATGTTCTTCGTGCGGCTGCAAGGTCATCAGATCCACGACGTTGATCACGCGCATGCGCAGCTCCGGTGCGTGCTGGCGCAACAGCTCCACTGCGGCCAGCACTTCGATCGTCGGAACATCGCCGGCGCAGGCCAGCACCACGTCGGGCTCGGAATCCGCGTCGTTGCTCGCCCAGTCCCAGACGCCGATGCCGGCGGCGCAGTGCTTGATCGCGGCGTCGAGGGTGAGCCACTGCGGCTGCGGCTGCTTGCCGGCGACGATCACGTTGATGCGATCGCGCGAGCGCAAGCAATGCTCGGCCACGCACAGCAGCGTGTTGGCGTCCGGCGGGAGATAGACGCGGATGATGTCGGCTTTCTTGTTGACGACGTGGTCGATGAAGCCCGGATCCTGGTGGGAGAAACCGTTGTGGTCCTGGCGCCAGACGTGCGAGGTGAGCAGGATGTTGAGCGAGGCGATCGGCCGCCGCCAGGGAACTTCCTTGCTGACCTTCAGCCACTTGGCGTGCTGGTTGAACATCGAGTCCACGATGTGGATGAAAGCCTCGTAACAGGAAAACAGGCCGTGGCGGCCGGTGAGCAGATAGCCTTCCAGCCAGCCTTGGCAGAGATGCTCCGACAGCACTTCCATGACGCGGCCATCCGGCGCAAGATGGGCATCGTCATCGGGATGCCGTTCGCCCATCCACGTGCGGCCGGTGACCTCGAACAGCGCGTCGAGGCGGTTGGAGGTGGTCTCGTCGGGACCGACGACGCGAAAGTTGCGGCGCTCGGCGTTGAGCCTCATCACGTCGCGCAGATAACGGCCGAGCACGCGGGTGGCCTCGGCGTGCACCGCGCCGGGTTGCGGCACCGCCACCGCGTGCGCGGCGAGCGGCGGCAGTTCCAGCGAGCGCAGCAGCCGCCCGCCGTTGGCGTGCGGGTTGGCGCCCATGCGCCGCTCGCCCTGGGGCGCCAGCGCGATCGTTTCGGGATACGGGCGGCCGCGCTCGTCGAACAGTTGTTCCGGCCGGTAGCTGCGCAGCCAGGCTTCCAGTTGCGCAAGGTGGGCGGGGTTGGTGGCGACTTCGGCCAGCGGCACCTGGTGCGAGCGCCAGGAGCCTTCGGTCTTCTTGCCATCCACGGTTTTGGGGCCGGTCCAGCCCTTGGGTGTCGCCAGCACGATCGCGGGCCACTTCTGCCGGGCGACGGCCGGAGGATTCCCGCGCGCCGCCGTCTGGATCGCGCGGATGGCCGCCAGCGACCGGTCCAGCGCGACCGCCATCTGACGATGCACCGCGTCCGGTTCTTCGCCTTCCACGAAAATCGGCGCGTAACCGTAGCCGGTCAGCAGGCTCGCCAGCTCTGCGCGCGGGATGCGCGCCAACACCGTGGGATTGGCGATCTTGTAGCCGTTCAAATGCAGAATCGGCAGAACCGCGCCGTCGCGCGCCGGATCGAGGAATTTGTTGGAATGCCAGGCGGTGGCCAGCGGACCGGTTTCGGCTTCGCCATCGCCGATCACGCAGACCACGATCAGCTCGGGATGGTCGAAAGCCGCGCCGTAGGCGTGCGCCAGGCTGTAGCCCAGCTCACCGCCTTCGTGGATCGAACCCGGCGTCTCCGGCGTGACGTGGCTGCCGACACCGCCGGGAAACGAGAAGCGGCGGAACAGACGGCGCATGCCCTCGAGATCGCGCCCGAGGTCGGGATAGCATTCGCTATAGCTGCCCTCGAGCCAGGTGTTGGCGATCATCGCCGGTCCGCCGTGGCCGGGCCCGGCGACGAAGATCATCTGCAGATCGTCGCGTCGGATCACGCGGTTCAGATGGGCGTAGATGAAGTTGAGGCCGGGCGTGGTGCCCCAGTGGCCGAGCAAACGCGGTTTGATGTGCGCGGCGTCGAGCGGCTCGCGCAGCAGGGGATTGTCGAGCAGATAGATCTGGCCGACGGAGAGATAATTGGCTGCGCGCCACCAGAGGTTGAGCCGCTGCAGTTCGGCGGCGTCGAGTGCGGCGGACGGGGATGAAGCCTGCCAGTCGTTCATGGCGTTCGAAGCGGTGCGTAACGGGACGGTCGATTCCCGAAGCATAGTCTCCGCGTGCGTACGTTCCATTGACCTGAGTCAATCGGCCGAGTGCCGCGGCGTTGGATGATGAACGCCATGTGAAAGACGCCGGTGCGAACGATGTGCGAACTTTTTGCCATGTCCAGCCGTATGCCGGCCAGCGTGCGGTTCTCGCTGGAGGCCTTCGCGCGGCGCGGCGGACTGGAGGGGCCGCACAAGGATGGCTGGGGACTGGCGTACTACCGCGACGGCGACGTGCAACGGATCCGGGATCCCGAGCCTGCCGCGCACAGCGCCTGCCTCCGTTTCCTGCAGGATCGTCCGTTCATCAGTTCCGCCGTGATCGGCCACATCCGCCGGGCAACCCAGGGTTCGCACGGGCTACGCAACTGCCAGCCGTTCACGCGCGAGCTGGGCGGCGCGATGCACGTGTTCGCGCACAACGGCGATCTCGACGCGGTGCGCCTGCGAACCCGCTTCACGCTCGGTGCCTATCACCCGGTCGGCGACACCGATTCCGAATACGCGTTCTGCGCGCTGCTGGAAGACCTGCGCCTGGCCTGGATCGCGGAGGGCGGCCGGCCGCCGCTCGCGGCGCGGCTGGCGATCGTCGCCGACTTCGCGGCCGCGATCCGCGCACTGGGACCCGCCAACTTCATCTATGCCGACGGCGATGCGCTATTCGCGCACGGGCACCGGCGCATGCACGACGGCGAAGGACCGCGGCCGCCGGGTCTCCATGTGTTGTGCCGCCACTGCACGCAAGCTGCGGCGAGCTTCGAGGCCGAAGGTCTCTCGCTCCGCTCGGCGCCGGCGGAACAGGACGTGGTGCTGTTCGCAAGCCAGCCGCTGACCGCGGAGCCCGCCTGGCAGCCGCTGGGGGAAGGCGAGGTGATCGCCGTGCGCGGGGGGCGCGTGGCGGCCCGTGTGCCGGCTGACCGGTAGCAGCGCCGCGCCAAGGCCGATCCATTTCACCGCCGGATTGCTCACGCTGCCCTTGGCCGGAATCTTTTCGACGTTGCAGCCTGCGCTGCCTCCCGGCGCGGACCATCGAGCCGGCCCTATACGGCAGCAAAACGGTCACCGTCATTGATCGAGGTCAATGCCGCGCGCGAGCCCTGGCACGGACCATGGGCCGCCTCGATCGGAGGCACTGTGTCGTGTCGGAGAGCCTCATGAACTCAAAATTGTTTATCGTATTGCTGCTCGGGATCGGCGCGCTCGCCCCCATGGCGGCATCCGCTGAGGGCTGTTTCCAGCAGGCTCAGCCCTGGATGGTGCGCGTGGGCGGGCACAATATCGATCCCACCGGCGGCACCAGCAATACCTCGGCGGGCGGCGTGGCCGTGGACAGCAAGTTCGGTTTGACGCTCAACCTCGACTACCGCTTGTGCAAGAACCTGAGCGTGGACGTCCTGGGTTCACAACTCTTCACCCATGACCTCAAGCTCAACGGGACCAAGGTCGGCACCACCCAGCTCCTGCCGCCGACGCTGACGTTGCAATATCACATTCTGCCCGACACACGCTTCGATCCCTTCGTCGGCGTAGGCGTCAACTACACCCACTTCTGGCATGAACGCATCAATGTGCCAGGCGTGAGTTTGCACCTGAGCCCAACCTTCGGTTTCGCCGCGCAGGCCGGGGTGGACATCGCGCTGGCCCCCCGCTGGGTCATGGGCGTGGACGTGCGCTACATGCAGATCGAGCCCGACGCCTACGTCAATGGCACCAAGATCGGCACCGTGAACGTCGATCCCGTGGCCTATGGCGTGAACTTCGGTTATCGCTTCTAGTCCGCATCCATCATGAGGGGATCGAGCGCTCACCCGTCGCTCGAGGCGGCCCCGCAGACCGGCCGAAAGCCGATCAGCCCGAAAATCCGGGGAACGGGTTGTTCTAAGGTGAAACCGCCAGCCAGCGCAGCTTCCATCAAGCTCGGCGTCGGATTTTCGTGCGACCTCGTGATGGATGCGGGCGAGCGTTCGAGCGTCCAGGCAAGGCTCAAACGTCCGGCGCCGGGAACCCGGCGCCGGACGCTTTTATCGCAGGCTTCGTGAAGGAGCGGCGGAAGATCGCCGCGGGTCGCGTTGGCGCTTGAAATCCGCGGGCATGGATCATAAATCCGCGGCAGATCCGCGATAGAATGGCTCCGGAGGTCTCGTATGCCTTTTTACGAATACGTCTGCGGCCGTTGTGGCGCGGAGGCGGAGATTCTGCAGAGGATTTCCGATCCGCCGGCCACCGAGTGCCCGAGCTGCCACGCGCCGAGCCTGGTGAAACGCGTCTCCGCGGCCGGCTTCCGCCTCAAGGGCGGCGGCTGGTACGAGACCGATTTCAAGTCCAATGGTAAACGCAACCTCGCCGGAGATTCCGAGCCGGCGGGCGGGGCCAAAGACGAGGGCAAGGGCGAGGCCAAGGGACACGGCTGTGCGGCCGGCGCCTGCGGTTGCGCGACCCAGAGCAGCGAGAAATCGGCAGCCCCGGCATGATCCGCAAGTGGATCTTCGCCGGGCTGATGGTGTGGATTCCGCTCGGCGCGACCTTGCTGGTCATCCGTTTCGTTCTCAATCTGCTCGACACCAGCCTGCTGCTGATCCCGGAATCGCTGCGTCCGCACATCCCGGGACTCGGTGTCGTGCTCAGCATCGCCCTGGTGATCGGCACGGGCGCGCTGGCCGCCAATTATCTGGGCGGTCAGTTCCTGGCCTGGATCGAGAGCCTGGTCGATCGCATCCCGCTGGTGCGATCGCTCTACGGCGGCACCAAGAAGCTCGCCGAGTCGCTGTTTTCCGAGAATTCGAGCTCCTTCCGCAAGGTCGTGCTGGTGGAATGGCCGCGCGCCGGAATGTGGTCGGTGGGCTTCCAGGCCGGTGACCCCTTGCCGGAAGCGCACCAGCGCAGCGGGCGCGAGATGGTGACGGTCTTCATTCCGACCACGCCCAACCCGACTTCGGGTTTCATCATGCAAGCGCCCAAGGACGAGGTGATCGTGCTGGACATGAGCGTCGAGGAAGGCATGCGCTACATCATCTCGCTGGGCATGGTTAGTCCCGGCCGCGTTGCGCCGGACAAGGCGAACCAAGCCCGCGCGCCGCTGCCACGCGCCTCGGGCTGACGCGCCGCCCTGGTGCGGCAGGCGTGGCGCACGCTCCTGCTACAATCGTCTTTTCCGTTTTTCCCTGACATGCGTACACATTACTGCGGCCAGGTCGGCGAGACGCTGGCCGGTCAAACGGTCTGCGTCTGCGGCTGGGTACATCGGCGTCGCGACCACGGCGGCGTGATCTTCATCGACCTGCGCGACCGCGAAGGCTTGCTGCAAGTGGTGTTCGATCCGGAAAACCCCGAGGTGTTCGCCCAGGCCGAACGCCTGCGCAGCGAATTCGTGGTGCGGATCGAGGGCCGGGTGCGGCTGCGGCCCCCGGGCACCGAGAACCCGGCGCTGTCCACCGGCAAGGTCGAGTTGCTGGCGCGATCGCTGAGCCTGATCAACCGTTCCGAGACACCGCCGTTCTCGTTGGACGACGACACGGTGGGCGAGGAGACGCGGCTCAAGTACCGCTACCTCGATCTGCGCCGGCCGCCGATGCAGAAGAACCTGCGGCTGCGTCACGACGTCATCCGCCGCATCCGCGCCTACATGGACGCGCAGGGCTTCGTCGAGGTGGAGACTCCGATCCTGACCCGCGCCACGCCGGAAGGCGCGCGCGACTATCTGGTGCCGAGCCGCACGCATCCCGGCCGTTTCTTCGCCTTGCCGCAGTCGCCGCAGTTGTTCAAGCAGCTACTGATGGTCGGCGGCCTGGATCGCTATTACCAGATCGCGCGCTGCTTCCGCGACGAGGACCTGCGCGCCGACCGCCAGCCGGAATTCACCCAGCTCGACGTGGAGACCTCGTTCCTGTCCATGGACGAGATCATGGCGCTGATCGAGCCGCTGGTGGTCGGCTTGTTCCGGGACGTGCTGGACGTGGATCTGGGCAAGCTGCCGCGCCTTTCCTACGCCGAGGCCATGCGCCGTTACGGTTCCGACAAACCGGATCTGCGCAATCCGCTGGAACTGGTCGAGATCAAGGACCTGGTGGCCGATAGCGAGTTCAAGGTTTTCGCCGGACCAGCGCGCGATCCCGGCGCTCGGGTCGCCGCCCTGCGCGTGCCCGGCGGGCGGGAGCGGCTTTCCCGCGGGGCGATCGACGGCCACACCGAGTTCGTCAAGCAGTTCGGCGCCAAGGGTCTGGCTTACCTCGTCGTCAATGACAAGTCCCGCGGCCGCGAGGGCCTGCAGTCGCCGATCGTCAAGAATCTGTCGGACGCGGCGCTGGCCGGTATCCTGGAGCGCACCGCGGCCGAAAACGGCGACGTGATTTTCTTCGGCGCCGACAAGTTCAAGATCGTGTGCGACGCCCTGGGCGCTTTGCGCCTGCGGCTGGGCCAGGACTTGGGACTGCTGCAAAGCGCCTGGAAGGCGCTGTGGGTGGTGGACTGGCCGATGTTCGAGTGGGACGAGCAGCAACGACGCTGGCTGGCCTTGCATCATCCCTTCACGGCACCCAAGGTGCTCGACGCGAAAGCTTTGGAGAACGATCCGGGCAGCGCGCTGTCCCAGGGCTATGACCTGGTGCTCAACGGCGTGGAGATCGGCGGCGGTTCGGTACGTATCCACCAGGCTGAACTCCAGTCCACGGTCTTCGGGCTGCTCGGCATCGGCGAGGACGAGGCGCGGGAGAAATTCGGTTTCCTGCTGGAGGCGCTGCGCTACGGCGCGCCGCCGCACGGCGGCATCGCGCTGGGCCTCGACCGCCTGGTCATGCTGATGGCCGGCGCCGGTTCGATCCGCGAAGTGATCGCCTTCCCCAAGACTCAAACCGCCCACGATCCGCTGACCGGCGCGCCGGGCACGGTGGATCCGCAGCAGTTGCGGGAACTGTCGATCCGCTCGACGGTCGCCACACCGACCAGCTCCGCCAAGCCGCTCCACCCCGACAAGGCCTAGCCTGATGCCGCCTCGCCGACCATTCATCGTCATTTCCGTTGTGCTGCTCGCTCTGGCGCTGGGCGCTTGCAGCGGGACGGTGGGGACCGGCAGCGGCCCCCAGCGCCTGGAAATCGTCCAGTCCACGGGCGCGCCGGCCAGTTCGATCGTCGCTTACCAGTGCCTGCGCAGTTCGCTCGCGGCGGTGCTGCATTTCAGCGACGGTTCGGCCGGCAATTTCACCAATCGCGTGGTCTGGAGCAGTTCCGATCCCGGCACGGTGCGCATCGCCAACAGGAACGAGGAGCCCATCCCCGGCACGCTCGACGGGTTCTATGCGCCGGGGACGCTGACCCCGGTGGCCACCGGCAGCGCCGTGATCACCGCGGAGTATCAGGGACTCACCGCGCAGGTGCAGGTCAGCGTGCATCCGCTTGCTGCGCTGACCATCAAGCAGATCGTTCAGGGCAACGCGGTGGTCCCCGCCAATGGCGCGTTCACCCTGGGCGTGGGCACCCGGCAAGCGCTGCAACTGACGGCCCTGCTCGACAATGTCGAGACCGACATCACCAAGCTGGCCACCTGGTCGTTCGAGGTGCCCAACGACGGCGAAGCCTCCATCGATACCACGACCGCGACCGTGACCGCCAACGGCGCCGGCGGCCCGATGCAATTGAATGCGGGATTCGACGCCTGTCCGGATCCCCGCTTCCGGGCCAGTGTGCAACTCAGCGTCGCCGACATCCGCGGCATCAGCATCCAGCCGGAGTTCGCCGGCAATCCGCCGCTCATCGTCGGCAACAGCGAGAAGTTCAACGTCTTGGCGGATCTCGGCAACGGCCTGACCCAGGACCTGAGCGACCAGCCAGGCACCCAGCTCAGCTCCTCCGAGCCCACGCTGCTGCAATTCGGGGCGAGCGGGCAGGGCAACATCGCCTATGCCCTGAATCCCGGCGGCCCCATCGAGATCTTCGCCAGCTTCACCGGCAATGGCATCCGCTACGACGCGACCTCGCTCGTGGCCAGCACCATTTCCGCGACGCTCGACACGATCCGCGTCAGCCCGACGAGCGCGGAGGTCACCGCGGGCAGCCTCACGCCGGTGCAGTTCCGGGCCTACGGCAGCTACAACAGCGGCGGCCTGACGCAGGAGATCACCCGCCAGGTCACCTGGTCGTCCAGCGACTCCAGCACGGCCACCATCAGCAATAGCGCTCAGACCGCCGGCCAGGCCCTCGGTTTGGCCGCCACGAGCCACGGCGACCGCGTGGTGACCATCACCGCCAACGACAACAACGCGATCATCGATGGCACGGATCAGGCGCTGCTCACGGTGCACGAACCCTGAAGGCCGCCGGGTTTCGGGGAGAGCGTCTGGTAAAATCGCCGCAGGCATGCCTTGGCCGATGCTGCCGGTGAGGTGAGCGATGTCCGCCGCCCTGAAGATCGATCGTTTCAATCTGCTGCCCGACGACGAGTGCGAGGCGCGCATCGTGGCCGCCAAGCGGCTGCTGGGCCGTCGGCTGGTCATCCTCGGCCACCACTACCAGCGTGATGAAGTGTTCAGACACGCCGATTTCACCGGGGATTCGCTCAAACTCTCGCAGCTCGCGGCGCAGACCGATGCCGAGTTCATCGTGTTCTGCGGCGTGCATTTCATGGCCGAAGTCGCCGACATCGTCACCGGCGGTCGGCGCACGGTGATCCTGCCCGATCTCGCCGCCGGCTGCTCCATGGCCGACATGGCGGATCTCGCAAAGGTGAGAAAGTGCTGGAAAGAACTCTCGGAAGTCATCGATCCCGATGAGCAAGTCACTCCAGTCACTTATATCAATTCGGCAGCGGACCTGAAGGCGTTCTGCGGCGAGCACGGCGGCATCGTGTGCACCAGCTCCAACGCTCGCGCCGTACTCGAATGGGCCTATGGCCGCCGCGAGAAGGTTTTGTTCTTCCCCGATCAGCACCTGGGCCGCAACACCGCCTATCGCATGGGCATCCCGCTGGAACACATGGCGCTGTGGGACTTCACCAAACCCATGGGCGGGCTCACGCCCGAGCGGATCCGGCAGGCGAAGATCATCCTGTGGAAGGGGTTCTGCTCGGTGCACCAGATGTTCCACCCCCAGCACATCCACAAGTTCCGTCGCGAGCACCCGCAGGGCAAGGTGATTTCCCACCCCGAAAACGATTTCGAGGTCTGTCAGCTGTCCGACTACGTGGGCTCCACGGAATACATCCTGCGCACCGTGCGCGCCTCCGAGTCCGGCACGCACTGGCTGGTGGGCACCGAGCTGAACCTGGTCAACCGCCTCAAGGCCGAGATGGCGCCCAAGGGCGTGACCGTGCAGTTCATGTCGCCGATGGTGTGTATGTGCTCCACCATGTTCCGCACCGACCCGCAGCACCTGGCCTGGACGCTGGACAATCTGGTGGCAAACCAGGTGGTGAACCAGATCCGCGTGCCGGAAGCGGTCGCCGTGCCCGCGCGCCGGGCGCTGGACCGCATGCTGGAAGTGGTCGATTGACCTTCGGCGCCCCCGGCCGATAACCAACGGAGCTTCGTACTGTGTGGACCGACGCCAAAACGCTCGCCCAGGCCGATCCCGAGCTGTTCCACGCGATCGAGGCGGAGGCGGCGCGCCAGGAGGCGCACATCGAGCTGATCGCTTCGGAGAATTACGCCAGCCCTGCGGTGATGGAGGCCCAGGGGAGCGTGCTGACCAACAAGTACGCCGAAGGCTATCCCGGCAAGCGCTACTACGGCGGCTGCGAATACGTCGATGTGGCCGAGCAGCTCGCCATCGAGCGCGCCAGGCAACTCTTTGGCTGCGACTACGCCAACGTGCAGCCGCATTCCGGCGCCCAGGCCAACGCTGCGGTGTTCGCGGCGCTGGTGCAGCCCGGCGACACGATCATGGGCATGAACCTCGCCCATGGCGGCCATCTCACGCATGGCCATCCGGCGAACTTCTCCGGCAAGAACTACCGGGTCGTGGCCTACGGTCTGGATCCGGCGACCGGGCTGATCGACTACGACGCGATGGAACGCCTCGCCTTGGAGCACAAGCCGAAAATGCTGATCGGCGGCTTCTCCGCCTATTCGCGGGTCAAGGACTGGGCGCGCATGCGCGCCATCGCCGACCGGATCGGCGCCTGGTTTTGGGTGGACATGGCGCACGTCGCCGGGCTGGTCGCGGCGGGCCTGTATCCCAGCCCGCTGCCCCACGCGCACGTCGTCACCACCACCACGCACAAGACCCTGCGCGGTCCGCGCGGCGGCCTCATCCTGTCCCAGGGTCAGAGCGAGGAGTTCTACCGCAAGCTGAACTCCGCCGTCTTCCCCGGCATCCAGGGCGGGCCGCTGATGCATGTGATCGCGGCCAAGGCGGTGGCGCTGCGCGAGGCGCTGCAGCCGGAGTTCAAGGCCTACCAGCAGCAGGTGATCGCCAACGCGCGGGCCATGGCCAAGGTCTTTCTCGACCGCGGTTACGCCGTGGTTTCCGGCGGGACCGACAACCACCTGTTCCTGCTCGACCTGCGCTCGCGCAACGTGACCGGCAAGGACGCCGAAGCCGCGCTGGGCCGGGCGCACATCACCGTCAACAAGAATGCGGTGCCCGACGATCCGCGCCCGCCCATGGTGACTTCCGGCCTGCGCATCGGCAGCCCGGCCAGCACCACCCGCGGTTTCAAGGAGCGCGAGATGGCCGAGATCGCGGGCTGGATCGCCGACGTCGTCGACGCCCTGGCCGTGGGGCACGAACTCGATGCCGTGATCGCGCGCGTGCGCGGCCAGGTCGAGGCCTTGTGCGCCCGATACCCCGTGTACGGCGCACGCAAGCGCGCCGCGTGAACCGTGAGACGCCGGCCCGGCCGTGACGCGTTTCATTCCTCGTCGGTCGCCTTCCGGTGGCGGGTCTGAGCGATGCAGTGTCCTTTCTGCAAAGCGTCCGACACGCGCGTGATCGATTCGCGGCTGTACGAAGAGGGCACCCAGGTGCGGCGTCGCCGCGAGTGTCCGCAGTGCGGGAACCGCTTCACCACCTTCGAACGCGCGCAGCTTTCGCTGCCGCTGGTCCTCAAGAGCAGCGGCAAGCCGGAGCCCTTCGACGAGGACAAGCTGCGCCGCGGCATGGCGGCGGCGTTGTACAAGCGGCCGGTGCCGCAGGAAGCGCTGGATCACGCGATCGAGAACGTCCTGCGCAAGCTGCGCGCCAGCGGCGAGCGCGAAGTGCCTTCGCGCCGCATCGGCGAATGGGTGATGGACGAACTGCGCGATCTCGATCACGTCGCTTATGTGCGCTTCGCGTCCATTTACCGCAGTTTCCAGGACGTCAACGCCTTCCGCGAGGAGATCGAACGCCTGGAGCGCCTGCCGTCCGCCGAGCTGCGCCGCAGCCAGCTGCCCTTGATCGAAGCGGCCGAAGAAAAACCCGCGCCCGCGCATGGCAAGCGTTGAATCCGCCGCCGACGCGCTGATGGCGCGCGCGCTGGCGCTGGCCGCGCGCGGCCGCATGAGCACGCATCCCAATCCGCGGGTGGGCTGTCTCGTGGTGCGCGATGGCGAGATCGTGGGCGAGGCTTACCACGTGCGCGCCGGAGAGCCACACGCCGAAGTGCTGGCTCTGCGCGCGGCGGGCGCGCGCGCGCGGGGCGCCGAGGTCTTCGTCACGCTCGAGCCCTGCGCCCACCATGGCCGCACGCCGCCCTGCGTGGACGCGCTGCTCGCCGCCGGCGTCAAGCGCGTGTGGGCGGCGCTGGAAGATCCCGATCCGCGCGTGTCCGGCCGGGGCCTGGCGCGGCTGCGCGAGGCCGGCGTGGAGGTGCGAGTGGGCGTGGGGCGCGCAGCGGCGGAAGCGGAGAATCGCGGATTCCTCTCGCGTCATCGAAAACAGCGGCCGTGGTTCACGCTCAAGCTCGCCGCCAGCCTCGACGGCCGCACGGCGATGGCTTCCGGCGAGAGCCGCTGGATCACCGGCGAGTCGGCGCGGCGCGACGTGCATCGTCGGCGCGCCGAGGCCGGCGCCGTGCTGACCAGTGCCGCCACCGTGCTGGCCGACGATCCGCGGCTCGATGTCCGTGAGCTCGAAACGGGCGACCGGGCGGCCGTGCGCCAGCCGGATCGCATCGTGCTGGCCGGCCGCCAGCGACTGCCGCCGAACGCCAGAGTCTGGGCTCCCGGCGCGCGCCGATTGCTATTGACCGCCGCCGCGCAAGACGTTCCGGAGGGGGTCGAAGTGCTGTCGCTGCCGGCGGACGACGCAGGCCACGTCGAGCTCGCCGCCGTCGCGCGGGCGCTGGCGCAACGGGAGGTCAACGAAGTGTTGATCGAATGCGGGCCGCGCCTGGCCGGCGTCTGGCTGAGAAGCGGTCTGGTCGACGAGTGGCTGCTGTATCTCGCCCCAATGCTGCTGGGGCACGAGGCGCGGCCGCTCGCGCTGCTGCCCGGGATCGTCACGCTGGAACAGGCTTTGCGCTTCCGTCTTTCGGAGGTGACGACCTTGGGCGAGGATCTGCGCCTGACGCTACATCCCGAGTCCCGGAGGACGTGATGTTCACCGGCATCGTCGGCGACGTCGGCCGGATCACGAGCGTGCGCAAACACGGCAGCGACCGCCGCATCGTGGTCGCATGCCAGGGCGACTATCTCGAAGGCCTCGCCCGTGGCGACAGCGTGGCGGTTGCCGGCGTCTGCCTGACCGCGGTGGCGCTCGGCCGGCGAAGCTTCGCCGCCGACGTATCGGCAGAGACGCTGGCGCTGACCACGGCCGGCGCGTGGCGGGCCGGTACGGAAGTGAACCTGGAGCGCGCCCTGACCCCGACCACCCCGCTGGGCGGACATCTGATGTCCGGTCACGTGGACGGCGTGGGCGAACTGGTGGCGCGCCGACGGGAAGCGCGTTCCTGGCGGCTCAGCTTTTCCGTGCCGGCGCGGCTGGCGCGTTACATCGCGCGCAAGGGATCGATCGCGGTGGACGGCGTCAGCCTCACCGTCAACGAAGTCGCGGGACGCCGGTTTGGGGTTAACATCATCCCCCAAACCTGGGAACACACCACCCTGGGCCGCCTGGAGCCGGGGGCGAAAGTGAACCTGGAAGTGGATTTGATCGCGCGTTACCTGGAACGTCTGTTCCAAGCACGAGGACAAAAACGATGAATGGCAAGATCGCAACGCTGGATGCCGCGCGCGAACGCAAGCTCGATTCCATCGAGGACATCGTCGCCGACCTCAAGGCCGGGCGCATGGTGATCATGATGGACGACGAGGCGCGCGAGAACGAGGGCGACCTGATCATGGCGGCCGAGAAGGTCACGCCCGAGGCGGTGGCTTTCGTGATCCGCCATTCCAGCGGCATCATCTGCCAGCCGATGACGCGCGAGCGTCTGGAGGAACTGCGCCTGCCCTTGATGGTGGCGGAAAACACCGACAGCCACCGCACCGCTTTCACCATCTCGGTGGATTATCGCCACGGCACGACCACCGGCATCTCGGCGCACGATCGCGCCGCCACCATTCGCGCGCTGGCGGATCCGGCGAGCAAGGCGGAAGATTTCGCCCGGCCCGGCCACATCTTTCCGCTGCGCTACACCGAGGGCGGGGTGCTCGCGCGCGCCGGTCACACCGAGGCCTCGATCGATCTCGTGCGGCTCGCCGGCCTGCGTCCCGCGGCGCTGATCTGCGAGGTGGTCAACGACGACGGCAGCATGAAACGCGGCCCGGAGCTCCACGCCTTCGCCCGCGAGCACGGACTCAAGATCGGCACCATCGCCGACCTGATCCGTTACCGGCTGGCCCACGAGCACAGCGTCGAGCGCGTGGCCGAGCAGAAGGTGCGCACCGAATTCGGCGAATTCCGCATGGCGGTGTACGAGGACCGCATCGACAAGACCGTGCATCTGGCGCTGGTGCGGGGCGAGATCGATCCTGCCCGGCCGACACTGGTGCGCGTGCACGTGCGCAACATGCTGCAGGACGTGCTGGGCGTGCAGCACGAGGACTTTTCCTGGCCGCTGCGCCGTGCCCTGCAGCGCGTGGCGGACGAAGGCGCCGGCGTGGTGGTGCTGCTGCGCAAGCCGGAGTCGCCGCGCGACCTGGTGCAGCAGATCGCCAGCCTCAACCAGCCGCATTTGTCCTCGCAGCCGCCGGGCGCGCCGCCGGACGAACGCCAGGTGTTGCGCACTTACGGCGTCGGCGCACAGATCCTGGCCGACCTCGGCGTACGCAAGATGCGCGTGCTCTCCGCGCCCAAGAAAATGTACGCTTTGTCGGGCTTCGGCCTGGAAGTGGTCGAGTACGTCCCCTGCGTCTAGCGCTGCCGACCGCCTTGCCCAAAACGATCGCCAAGACCGGCTACGCGCCGCCGCCGCCTCCGGGCGCGACCGAATTCAAGAACGCCCGCGTGGCGCTGCTCGCCACGCGCTGGAACGTGGAAGTGGTGGACCGGCTGCTCGCCGGCAGCCGCCGCTGCCTCGCGGAGTGGGGCGTCGCCGACCGGCACGTGCGCGAATTCCGCGTGCCGGGGGCCTTCGAGCTGCCGCTGGCCGCCAGCGCCGTGATGCGTCAGGGGCGCTACGACGCGGTGGTCGCGCTGGGCGCGGTGGTGCGCGGCGACACGCCGCATTTCGATTTCGTCGCCGGCGAGTGCGCGCGCGGCCTGCGCGAGGCGAGCCAGCGGCACCGTGTGCCGCTGGGCTTCGGCGTGCTCACGGTCGAAACCGCGGCGCAAGCCTTGGCGCGGGCCGGCCGCGGTCGCGACAACAAGGGCTACGAGGCCACCGCCGCGGCGCTCGAGATGGTCCGGCTGTTGAGAGCCGTCGATGGCTGAGACGGTTTCCACCAGCCGCCGGGGCCTGGCGCGCCGGCTCACGGTCCAGGCTTTGTACCAGTGGCTGGTCAACGAGACCAGCCCCGATGCTCTGCTGCGCCAGTTCCAGGAACAGGATGAGGGCTTGGGCCGCGCCGATCCCGAATACTTCGCCGAGCTACTGCGCGGCGTGGTCAGCGAAAGCCGCGCGCTGGACGAAGAGGTCGCGCCTTTGCTCGACCGGCCGCTGGAGCAGCTCGATCCGGTGGAGCACGCGGTGCTGCTGCTGGGCGCCTACGAGCTGCGCCACCGGCCGGAAGTGCCATGGAAAGTCGTGGTCAACGAGTCGGTCAACCTCGCCAAGCTGTTCGGCGCCGAGGAGGGCTACAAGTTCGTCAACGGCGTGCTCGACCGCCTCGCGCATCGGACGCGCAGCGCCGAGATCGCCGCCCAAGCGCGTGACTGAGTTCGAACTCATCCAGCGCTATTTCGCGGCGCAGTCCGCGCCGCGCGCGGACGTGGCGCTCGGCGTCGGCGACGATACCGCCGTGCTCCGCCCGCCGCCGGGCGAGGAGCTGGCGGTCACCACCGACACCCTGATCGAAGGACGGCATTTCCCTCGGGACACCGCGCCGGGCGACGTCGGCTGGAAAGCCCTGGCCGTGAATCTCTCCGATCTCGCCGCCATGGGCGCGCAGCCGCGCTGGTTCGTGCTGGCGCTCACGCTGGAGCCCTCGCGGGCGCACGATGCCTGGCTGGCCGCGTTCGCCGAGGGTCTCGCGCGCCTGGCGTACGAGACCGGCGTCGCGCTGGTCGGCGGCGACACCACGCGCGGAGCCTTGTCCATCACCATCACCGCGCTCGGCACGCTGCCACCGGGCGCGGCCCTGCGCCGTTCGGGCGCGCGAGTCGGCGACGTGGTGTGCGTGACTGGCACGCTGGGTGACGCGGCGCTGGCGCTGCGATCCGCTTCGGCGACGGCCGGGGATGAATATCTGCGTGCCCGGCTGAACCGGCCGGCGCCTCGCATCGAGGCCGGTCTTGCCTTGCGCGGGCTGGCCAACGCGGCGATCGATCTGTCCGACGGCCTGGCCGGCGATCTGCGCCACATTCTGCAAGCCAGCGGCGTGGGCGCCGAGATCGAGATCGACACGCTGCCGATGTCCGCGGCCTTCGCCCGGCTGCACGACCCCGCCGAACGCCTGCGCCTGCAAGCCTGCGGCGGCGACGACTACGAATTGTGCCTGTGCATCCCGCCGGACAGGCTCACGCAGGCGCGCACGCGGCTGGGCGCGCTGCCGCTCACCGAGATCGGGCGCATCCGCGGCGAACCCGGCCTCGTGTGGCGTGACGCGCGCGGCAAGCCCTTGAACCTCGATCTGCATGGCTACCGGCACTTCGGCGACTGACGCGCGCCGCGAGGCGCCGATCGGCGTGTTCGATTCCGGCCTGGGCGGGTTGTCGGTGCTGCGCGAGCTGGCGAGACGGCTGCCGGAGGAACGTTTTCTCTACGTCGCCGACAGCGCGCATTGCCCTTACGGCAGCAAGACCGCCGCCGAGATCGTCGCGCGCGCCTGCGCGCTCACCGATTTCCTGCTCGCCCGCGGAGCCAAGCTGATCGTGGTCGCCTGCAACACCGCGACCATCGCGGCGGTGGAATATCTGCGCGCCAGTTATTCGGTGTCCTTCGTGGGCATGGAGCCGGCGGTCAAACCGGCGGTGGCCGCGACCCGGACCGGCGTGGTCGGCGTGCTGGCCACCGCCGCGACGCTGGCCGGCGACAAGCTGCAGCGCCTGATCGAGCGGCATGCCGACTCCGTGCGCGTGCTCACCCAGCCGGCGCCGGGCTTGCCGGAACGGGTCGAGGCCGGCGAACTGGATACGCCGCAGACGCGACGGCTGGTGGAGCGCTACACCGCCCCACTGCTCGCCGCGGGCGCCGATGTCATCGTGCTGGGCAGCACCCACTATCCCTTTCTGGCCCCCTTGATCCGCAGCGTGGTCGGTCCCGGCGTGCGCCTGCTCGACACCGGCGAGGCGGTGGCGCGGCGCGTGGCCGCCGTGCTTGAGCAAGAGGATTTGCGCAACCGCGAGGGAAGGGGCGGGATCGAGTTCTTCACCAGCGGCCCGGTCGCGCATCTGGAGACGATCGGCAGCCGGCTGTGGGGCGCGCCCATCGCGGGCAGCGCGCTCCCGGCTTCGGCTAAGCTGTGAACATGCGCTTGCCGAACGCGGACCGGCGCAGCGGTTACCAGCCGCCCCGCGAGCTGGTGCTGAGCACGCCGGAGCACCTGATCGCCTTCGGGTTCGGAGCGGGTCTGGCGCCGTTCGCGCCGGGCACCGCGGGCACCCTGGTGGCGCTGCCCTTGTGGCTGGCGCTGAGCGCTTTGCCCTGGCCGCTGTATGTCGCGGCACTGGCGCTGCTCTTCGCCTTCGGCTGCTGGGTGTGCGGCGCGAGCGCGCGCCTGCTGGGCGTGCATGACTATCCCGGCATCGTCTTCGACGAGATCGTCGGTTTTCTTCTCGCCGCGCTGCCGCTGCTGCCCGCGCTGGGCTGGGTGAGGCACCACCCCGGGCTGTGGCTCCTCGCGGCCTTCGTGCTGTTCCGCGCGCTCGACGTGTGGAAACCTTGGCCGATCCGCAACGTCGACCGTCGGCTGGGCGGCGGCTTCGGCATCATGTTCGACGATGCGCTGGCCGCGGCATATGCCGCCGTTGCGCTCGCGGTCGTCGCATGGCTGGGACGCCCGCACGCGCCCTGAGGTAATCCTCATTGTCCTGGCGCCGGAACCAGCGCTGAGGCAGGCTAAACGCGGACCCTCTCGCATCCCGTCACGGACATGAACCGGAATCGATCCAGCCTCCGCATCGGCTGCGCCGCCGCTTTCTGGGGCGACACCAACACCGCGGCCGCGCAGTTGGTGCACCAGGGAAACATCGATTATCTGGTCTTCGATTACCTCGCGGAGATCACCCTGTCGATCCTCGCCGCCAAGCGCATGAAGGATCCCAACCAAGGCTACGCCACCGATTTCGTCGAGCACGTGATGGCGCCGCTGTTGCCGGAGCTCAAGCGCCGCGACATCCGCGTGGTCGCCAATGCCGGCGGCGTGAACCCGCTGGCGTGCAAGAAAGCGCTCGAGGACGTCGCGCGCGCTGCGGGGCTCGAGGTGAAAATCGGCGTGGTGCTCGGCGACGACCTGCTCCCGCGACGCAAGGAGTTCGCGCAGTGCACCGAACTGGACAGCGGCGCTCCCTTGCCAGGAACATTGTTGTCCATGAACGCCTATCTCGGCGCGCTTCCCATCGCGCGAGCGCTGGCGGCCGGTGCGCAGATCGTCATCACCGGTCGCTGCGTGGACTCGGCGCTGGTGCTGGGTCCGCTGCTGCACGAGTTCGGCTGGCGCGCGGACGACTACCACCGGCTGGCCGCCGGCAGCTTGGCGGGACACATCATCGAGTGCGGGGCGCAATGCACCGGCGGCAATTTCACCGACTGGGAACGCGTCGCGGAGGGTTACGCCGACATGGGCTTTCCCATCGTCGAGGTCGAGGAGAGCGGCGCGTTCGTGGTGACCAAGCCCGAAGGGACCGGCGGCCTGGTGTCGGTGCCTACCGTGGCCGAACAGATGCTGTACGAAATCGGCGATCCGCGCGCCTATCTGCTCCCGGACGTGGCTTGCGATTTCACGCGCGTCACGCTCGAACAGGTCGGCGAGCACCGGGTGCGCGTGACCGGGGCCCAGGGCCGTCCGCCGACGGCGACCTATAAAGTCAGCGCGACCTATCCCGCCGGCATGCGCTGCTGCGCGCTGTTCATGATCGGCGGCATCGATGCGGCCAGGAAGGGACGGGCGTCGGCCCATGCGATCGTCGCAAAAGTGCGGCGCCAGTTATTGGCGGCCAGGCTCGGCGACTTCACCGGAGTGGACATCCACTGCATCGGGGCCGAGGAGAGCTACGGCCCGCACGCGCGAGACGGCGCGCGCGCCACGCGCGAAGTCGTCGTCAAGATCGCGGTGCATCACCCGAATCCCAAGGCGCTCAAGCTCTTCGCGCGCGAGATCGCCCAGGCGGCCACGGCGATGGCGCCGGGCTTCACTGGCTATTTCGGCGGCGGTCGTCCGGAGCCGCATCTGATTCCCAAGCTGTTCTCGACGCTGGTGCCCAAGGCGCAGGTGCCGATCGAGGTCTTGGTGGGTGAGCAGCGTTTGGCCGTTGAAGTGCCGACCGCCGGCGGTTATACGCCGCCACCGCCGGAGCCGCCCGCCGCCCCCGTCGAGGTGCACGACCCGGTGACGGTGCCACTGATCCGCTTGGCGTTCGCACGGTCCGGCGACAAGGGCGACCACGCCAACGTCGGCGTGGTGGCGCGTCGCCCCGAGTATTTGCCGTACATCAGCGCGGCGTTGACCGCAGAGGCGGTGCGCGACTACTTTTCCCATGTGCTGGCCGGCGGCCGGCAAGGTCGGGTCGAGCGCTGGAGTTTGCCGGGAAGTCACAGCCTCAATTTCCTGCTGTACCACGCGCTGGGCGGGGGTGGGGCGGCGAGCCTGCGCACGGATCCACAGGGCAAGGCCTTCGCGCAGATGCTGCTCGACTACCCGATTCCCGTGCCGGCCGCGTTGATCGCCGGATAGGGCGCTTTCAGGTATGGCGCACGGCCCGTACCGGCGCGCCGAGGCGCCGGTCCAGCACGGCCTTGCCAAAACATAATGGCTTCTTATCAATGGGATAATTAATTACATATTAATCTTATTCATCCCAAGCGACTAACATAACGCGGTCTTCCGTATCCCGGTGATCGACGCCGGGCTGACGGTGCCCGGACGAACCGGCGGCGGGTGGCGCCGGCGCGGACCGGGAGAGGGCGGTTGCGTTTCGACCGACCGCTTCGGCGCGACAAGACTAAAAAGAGGGTTCGAAGTGGAACCTTGGGTTTTTGCATGTCTGATCGGCTTGCCGCTGGTACCGGCGGGGTCCGCGCTTCTCGTTTCCCTGGTCGGTCGGGCGAGCGCCTCGGTTGCTGCGCGCCTCAGCATAGGGGCGATGGGGTTGACTCTGCTGTTGGCGCTGGCCTTGCTCGGGGCTTGTTTGTCGATGCCCGCGGCCACGGCGGGGGCGATGCGACTCGGGCCCTTGGCGCTGTTGCTGGATCATCTGGCGGTGGCCATGGCGGTGCTCGTCGCCGCGATCAGTCTCGTCGTCCATGTGTACTCGATGCGTTACATGGCTGACGAGCCTGGCTATGCGCGCTTTTTCGCCCTTCTCGACCTGATGACGGCCGATATCCTGCTGCTGGTCTGCGCTGGAGATCTGCTGACGTTGCTGCTGGCCTGGTTCCTGGTGGGCGTGGTCTTGTACTTCCTGCTCGGCCATGACACCACCCGCACCGCCAGCGGCCGCTATGCGTTCTGGACTTTCCTCACCTACCGGATCGGAGATTTACCCCTGCTGGCCGCGGCGCTCTTGTTGTGGCGCGGCTACGGAAGTTTGCAGTTGCCGGAGTTGTTCGATCGTGTCGCTGCCGAGCCGGGGTTGCAGCTCGCAGGCTGGCCGGTGGTGGGCGTGGTCGCCCTGCTGGTGGCCTTGGCGGCGTTCGCGCGCTCGGCACAGTTTCCCCTGCATCCCTGGTTGCCTTACTCGATGGAGGGCCCGACGCCGGTGTCGGCATTGATGCACGCAGGCATCGTCAACGCCGGCGGTTTCTTGCTGAATCGGTTTGCTCCGCTCTTTCTCCATACCCCGGCGGTGTTGCACACGGTTTTCGTGGTGGGCCTGGTCACGGCGCTGATGGGTTCGGCATTGATGCTGACTCAAAACGACATCAAGAAATCCCTGGGTTACTCGACCATGGGGCAGATGGGTTTCATGGTCATGGAATGCGGCCTGGGCGCTTTCTCGCTCGCCATCTACCACTTGATCGCCCACGGCTTGTTCAAAGCCACGCTGTTCCTCGGCTCCGGCAGCGTCATCGGCCAAGCGCGCCAGCATGACGGCGTGCCGCCCGACGAGGTCTACACGTTTGTCGTCGAACGCCGGCCGATGCGTCCAACGCGCCTGCCGTGGGCGGTCGCCTTGGGAGTGACGGTGGTCGTGCCGGCGTTGGTGCTCGGTCTCGCTCACGCGTTGATCGCGGCCGACTTCGTCCACACTCAAGGTGCGATCATTCTGCTGTTTTTCGGCTGGGTGACCGGCGCACAAGTGTTTTTCTCCATCCATCGTCTGCCCAGCGAGAATCCGTGGCGCACGATGGGGATGACCTTGCTGTCCTTCGTGATCGTGGTCGTCGGCTACACCCTCGTCGGGCATTTGTTCGAGCGTTTCCTGTATCCGAATCGGGCCATCAGCGCTGCGCTGTACGCCGCTGCGGGCATCGATCTCGTCGCTTTCGACGCGCTGGTGGTGCTGTTGACGGTGGCTCTGGTCGGCGCCTGGATGATGACGCTGTATGCGGATGCCATCGAGATGCCGGAGCCCGCGAGCGGTCGCTGGAACCGCGTTTACCTGAACCTTTACGCGCTGTTTTCACGGGAGTTCTACGTGGCCGATGTGTATCGGCGCATCGGAGAGGGGCTGATCGCCGCTGCCAAACGCGTCAACGTCCGTCTGCGCTGGGTGTGAGCGATGACGACGGAGAATCTGTGGTGGGCGTGTGTGGCGGTGTTCGTGCCGCTGTTTCCCTTCAGCATGATTTTCAATGCCGCCTATGCGGTCGCGCGCTGGACCTGGGTGCGCCTGGTCATGCTGCTGCTCTGGCCGCAGATCGGTCTGTGGCTCGTACCGGCGGCGAGCGCGGCGCCCGAGCATCGACTCGCGCCCTGGCTGAGCCTGCTGGGTCTGGCGACCGGGGTGTTCTACGCCTGGCGCCTGCTGTCGGTGCGCGCACTGAACGTGTGGGTCTCATTCTGGGCCACCTCGGCGTGGTCGCTGGCGTGGGCGGTGATGCTGGGTGGCGGGCACGGTGCGGATTTGCGCATCGCCATGGCCGGCGTTTCGGTTACCGCCGCGGCGCTGGCGTGCGGCGTCCGCGCGCTTGCCGACTGCTGGGGCGAGGCCTATCTCGGTCCTCGCCACGGCTTGGGCAGGCAGGCGCCGCGGCTGGCGGGAGTCCTCGTCGTGGGGCTGCTCGCGGCCATGGGCACGCCGGTGCTGCCGATGTTTTTCGTGATGCTATGGCTGGTGATGCACACTGACGGCTACGGCGTCGTCGGTGCGATGGTGGTATGGCTGCTGTGGAGCTGGTCTGCGGCTCGCGTCTGGCAAGTGCTGCTGTTCGGCGCCGAGCGGAAGGAGGCGATCTGGTCCCAAGAAGCGGTGACCGACCTCTCCCGGTTCAGTACGATGAGCGCGCTGCTGTTGGCGATCGCCGGCGCGGGCGCGGCCATGATCTGGAGCGCGAGATGGCTGATGCAATGAACCTCGGCAGCATTCTGCGCGTCCACGCGACCGCCTATGTCGCGGCGGAGCCGGTGCCGCTGTTCTGGCCCATGCGCACGTTCGTGCACAACAATCCCTTGCACGGGCTCGAGAATCGTGCGTTCACGCAGGCGGTGGACGAAGCGCGGCGACTGTTTCACGCCGACGTCTATCTGCCGCGCACGCAGTATCAGCGCTACCGCAGCCAGGGCAAGGTGCACGAGCCCACACTGGAAGCCGAAACGCGCGAGCTGGCCGAGCAGGCGCCCGCCGTGGCCGGTATCGACTGGATGCGCTGGTTCTGCGCCGTCCGCGACGGCGCCAAGGATGGGTCTTATCTCGTGCCCGATGCCACGCCGCACGACGTGCTCGCGGCCTTGTCCGGACGCGCGTCCGAGGGCGTCGCCTCGGAACCCGAGGCGAACACCCGGCTGGCCGAGGCGCTGCCGCCGTGGCGACCGCTGACCGAGTGCGTCGACGCGCTGTGGGGCACGCGCCTGGCCGACGACCTCGACGAGTTGCTGATCAAATCCTGCCTCGACTTCTTCGACGAGGATCAGTCGTCTTGGCGCATGCCGGGGCGCGAGCGCGGTTTCTACGTCGCGTGGGCAAGAATCGCGCGGCGCAACCTGCGTTTGTTCTTGCGCGGGCTCGCGTTGCGGCGCATCCTCGACGCGGCGCCGCGCGCGGACATCGCCATCGCTTACGTGATGCGCGAACTCGGCATCGCCGAGGAGCACTGGCAGGGTTATTTCACGCGCGAGTTCATGCGCCTGCACGGCTGGGCCGGATTCATTCGCTGGCGCTCGGGCGCGGCGCACTATCACTGGGGTCGTAAACATCCGGCGGATCTCGTCGACTACCTGGCCGTGCGACTGGTGTTCGCGCTGGCGCTGATCCAGGAAAGCGCGCGTCATCGCGGCACACCGGCCAACCGGGCCGAACTCGACGCCTTCATTCGTGAACGGCCGCAAGAGGCGCGCTTGCGCTATGCCTTGTACAGCGAAGGTCCACTGCCGGGTTTCGCGCAGCGCATCGACGATGCACTGGAACGCGGCGACGAGGCCGCTCTCGCCGCATTGGCCGAGACCTACGCGCAGCGCCTGCGTCGCGCGCGAGCCGAAGCGCAGGCGCAGCGCTTGCGCGACATCGCCGCGCGCGCCGGCACGCCGGTCGCGCGTCTGGCCGGGCTCAAGCTCGAGGAGCTCGAAGCCTTGCTGCAGGGCTTGCGGCGCTTCGAGCAGTGCGAGGGCGCGATCTGGCTGCGGGCCATGGAGCGCCAGGCCATCGAAGACTTCCTGCGGCAGATGCGCCCACCGGCGGATTTGCCGGCGGGCAAGCGTCCCTTCGTGCAAGCGCTGTTTTGCATCGACGTCCGCTCGGAGCGCTTACGTCGACATCTTGAGGCGGTGGGCGATTATCAGACCTTTGGCATCGCCGGATTCTTCGGCGTGCCGGTCGGTTTTCTGGGCTTCGGACGCGGCAGCGAAACCCATCTCTGCCCGGCGGTGATGCAGCCCAAAAACCTGGTACTGGAACTCCCGGCCGAGCCCGACTACGAGGATGAGGTTTTCTTCTCCACGCTGAGCCACGTGTTGCACGACTTGAAGAGCTCTGTGCTTTCTCCGTTCGTGACCGTGGAGGCCATCGGCGCGCTGTTCGGTTTCGACCTGTTGGGCAAGACCATGGCCCCGCTGGCTTATCACCGCTGGCGCCGGCGCATGGAAGCCCGTAAGCCGCGGACTCGCCTGTTGCTCGACAAGCTTTCGCGTGAGCAGGCCGATTCCATCGTGCGCGCCCTGCAGCGCGCCTTGATCGTCAAGGCGCTGCACGCCGAACTGGGCATCGAGCGCGAGCGGGTCGATGACGACATCATCCGCGAGCTGCGCGAAACCGCGCTGGGGCATCAACGCGGCCCCACGGCGCTGACGCGCGTGCTTGGGCTCGCACCCGAACGCGAAGCGCAGTTCATCACCAAGCTGCGCGAGATATACCGGGTCGATGCCGCGTATGCCGACCATCAGATGAATCTGCTTGGCCGCGTCGGGTTTTCTTTCGACGAGCAAGTGCGCTATGTCTGGACGGCGCTGACGTCGATCGGGCTGACGCGCAATTTCTCGCGCTTCGTGCTGCTCATCGGCCATGGCAGCATCTCGGAGAACAATCCCTACGAAGCCGCTTTGGATTGCGGTGCCTGTGGCGGCAATCGCGGATTGGTGAGCGCGCGCGTGTTGGCGCAAATGGCCAACAAGCCCGACGTTCGCGCGCAATTGCGCGCGCAGGGCATCGAAATCCCCAGCGACACCTGGTTCGTGCCCGGCCTGCACGTGACCTCGACCGACGAGGTCGAGCTCCACGATCTGGAGCTATTGCCGCCGCAACACCTGATTTACCTGGAGCGGTTGCGCAACGGATTGCGCGCCGCCAGCCGCTTGTGTGCCGCCGAACGTGTACCCACGCTGCTGCCCGAGTGCAAGGCGCCCAGACCCGCTCGGGCCCAGCGCATCGCGCGCGCCATGTCGCTGGACTGGTCGCAGGTTCGTCCCGAATGGGGGCTGTCGGGCAACCTGTATTTCGTCGTCGGCCGTCGTGGGCTTACGCACAAGGCCAATTTTCGCGGGCGCAGTTTCCTGCAGTCCTACGATTGGCGCTGCGATCCCAAGGGCCGCTTGCTGGAAAACATTCTCGCCGGCCCGGTGGTCGTCGGTCAGTGGATCAACATGGAGCATTATTTCTCGGTGGTCGACAACGCCCATTTCGGCAGTGGCAGCAAGGTGTATCACAACGTCGCCGGTCGTTTCGGGGTGATGACCGGCAATCTGTCGGATCTGCGCACCGGTTTGCCCGCGCAAACCGTCCTGTATCGAGGCCGGCCGTTCCACGAACCGTTACGCATGGTCACCGTCATCGAGGCGCCGCTGGATTTCGCGCGACGCGCCATCGATGCCGTGGTCAAGGTCAAGAGCCTGGTCCAGGGACAGTGGATCCGTGTCGTGGTGGTCGATCCGACGAGCGATCATCAGGCGTTCTTGTACGACCGCGGGCAGTGGATCCGCTGCACGGCACGACCTTGTGACACCTCCACACACAGAGAGGTCGAGGCAGCATGAGCACGATCAAGTTAAGTCCGCTGAAAAAACTCGAAATCATTCTCGAGGGGGCGCATCGCGAATTCGCCACCGCCTTGCTCGAACGCGCCGGCGTCACCGGTTACACCATCGTCGGCAATTTGTCCGGCAAGGGCAGCCACGGCTTTCGCGAAGGTCACCTCATGTTCAACGAAGACGACGCGCTGATCATGATCATCGCCGCCGTGCGCGAGGAACTTGTGGCACCGTTGTTCGAAGGTTTCCAGCCCTTTTTCGAAACCCACTCCGGCGTGATTTTCGTCAGCGACATCCAGGTGCGGCGGCCGGTCAAATTCGGCGCTTAGTCGTCGCGTGTGACGGGATGGCGCAGGCGCGCCAAGGTTCTGGCTTCTTCGATGAGGAAGCGGTGGAAGGCCGTGGCCACCGCCGAGAGGCGCTTGCCCTTGCGGTGCACGACGTACCACTGTCGGACGATGGGGAAGCGCTCGACGTCCAGGATCACCAGCCGCCGCAGCGCCAGCTCCAGCTCCAGCGTGTATAGCGACACGATCCCGAGCCCCAGGCCCGCCTCCACGGCTTGCTTGATCGCTTCGTTGCTGCTCATCTCCATCACCGAGCGAAACTCCCGGCCGTGCCGCGTGAAGTGACGCTCGGCGGCCTTGCGCGTGCCTGAGCCCGGTTCGCGACTGATGAAGACTTCGCGCTCCAGCCGTTTGAGCGAGACGTTGCGTTTTCCGGCCAGAGGATGATTCGGTGCGGCGATGACCACCAGTGGGTTGTCGAGGAACGCGCGGGCGACGAGTTCGGCGTCCTCCGGCGGCTGGCCCATGATGGCCAGATCCTGGTTCGACGACGAGAGCGTTGCGAGGATTTGCGTCTGGTTGGATACCTGCAGCCGCACCTGCACTTTGGCGTGGCGGGCGCAGAACGCGGCGATCAGTTTGGGCATGAAATAGTTGGCCGTACTCGCCACTGTGAGGTCGAGTTCCCCGCGCTGCACGCCGCGGAACTCCGCCATCGCCGACACGAGATCACGCATCTTGGCGTCGATGAGCGTGGCGTGGCGATGTAGTTCGCGACCGGCGTCGGTCGGCCGGATCTGTTTTCCGAGCTGGTCGAACAACGGCACACCGATCTGCTCCTCCAGCTGTCGCATCTGCATCGAGACCGCCGGTTGAGTCAGGTGGAGTACGTCGGCCGCGCGCGTGAAGCTCTGTTGGCGGACGACGGCGTCGAAGATCTGGAGCTGTCTCAACGTCAGGTGCATGGCGAATACATAAGTGGACCTAACTAGATGTATCAAAAACAACGATTAGAGTTTATGTTAGTGCTCCTTTATGTTCCTGTCACGCGAGGCGACGGACCGAACCAGGACGCGTGACCGGCATTCCCGAGTCGCGCGGGCCCGCCAGGGTGACGCGGTCAGCCGCAGTTCGTCGATCGCCGAACCCGATAGCGCGCGTGAAGGAGTGCTTGAAGATGGCCGTCAAAACCTACCAGGCCGGCGTCAAGGAGTATCGGCAAACCTACTGGCAGCCGGATTACGTGCCCCTCGACACCGACCTGCTGGCCTGTTTCAAGATCACCCCGCAGCCGGGCGTGGATCGCGAGGAGGCGGCGGCGGCGGTGGCCGCGGAGTCGTCGACCGGCACCTGGACCACGGTGTGGACCGACCTGCTCACCGATCTCGACTACTACAAGGGCCGCGCCTATCGGATCGAGGATGTGCCCGGTGACGATACGTGCTTTTACGCTTTCGTGGCGTATCCGATCGACCTGTTCGAGGAAGGCTCGGTGGTCAACGTGTTCACCTCGCTGGTGGGCAACGTGTTCGGGTTCAAAGCCATTCGTGCGCTACGACTGGAGGACGTGCGCTTTCCCATCGCTTATGTGAAGACCTGTGGCGGCCCGCCGCACGGCATCCAGGTCGAGCGCGACAAGCTCAACAAGTACGGCAGACCCCTGCTGGGCTGCACCATCAAGCCCAAGCTCGGCTTGTCGGCCAAGAACTACGGCCGCGCGGTGTATGAATGCCTGCGCGGCGGCCTGGATTTCACCAAGGACGACGAGAACGTCAACTCCCAGCCGTTCATGCGCTGGCGCGCCCGCTTCGACTTTGTGATGGAGGCCGTCGAGAAGGCCGAACGGGAAACGGGCGAGCGCAAGGGTCATTACCTCAACGTCACGGCGCCGACGCCCGAGGAGATGTACAAGCGTGCCGAGTACGCCAAGGAAATCGGCGCCCCCATCATCATGCACGACTACATCACCGGGGGCTTTTGCGCCAACACTGGTCTGGCCAATTGGTGTCGTAACAACGGGGTCTTGTTGCACATCCATCGTGCCATGCACGCCGTGCTCGACCGCAATCCGCACCATGGCATCCATTTCCGCGTGCTCGCCAAGATTTTGCGGTTGTCCGGCGGCGACCACCTCCATACCGGCACCGTGGTTGGCAAGCTCGAGGGTGATCGGGCAGCCACCCTCGGCTGGATCGACCTGCTGCGGGAATCCTTCATTCCCGAAGATCGTTCGCGCGGCATTTTCTTCGATCAGGACTGGGGCTCCATGCCTGGGGTCTTCGCGGTCGCTTCCGGCGGCATCCACGTCTGGCACATGCCGGCGCTGGTCACCATCTTCGGCGACGATTCGGTGCTGCAGTTCGGTGGCGGAACGCTGGGTCATCCCTGGGGCAATGCCGCCGGGGCCCACGCCAACCGCGTCGCATTGGAAGCCTGCGTGCAGGCGCGCAATGAAGGACGCAATCTGGAAAAAGAGGGCAAGGAGATCCTCACCGCTGCGGCACAGCACTCGCCAGAACTCAAAATCGCGATGGAGACCTGGAAAGAGATCAAGTTCGAATTCGATACCGTGGACAAACTCGACATCGCCAACCGATGAAGTGCGAGTGAGATCCGTGATCGATCGCGTTTTCACACATCGACCCGTTTTTGTGGATTGAGGATATTTCCATGGCCGTTCAAGCCTATCGCTCGACACTCAAGAACGAAACGTTTTCGTTCCTGCCGGCACTGACACCCGAACAGGTGCGCCGGCAGATCGCCTACGCCATCCAGCAGGGCTGGAACCCGGCCGTGGAGCACACCGAACGCGGGACGCCGGCGAAAGTCAGCTTCTGGTACATGTGGAAACTGCCGATGTTCGGCGAGCAATCGGTGGACGCCGTGATGAGCGAGCTCGAAGCCTGCCATCGCGAGTTCCCCGACCACATGGTGCGCTTCGTGGCCTACGACAACTATGCCCAAAGCCAGGGCACGGCGTTCGTCGTCTACCGCTGATCGTCGCGGGCCCGCGCCACGGCGCGGGTTCAGCGAGCGGGGAATGGCGCACGCCAGAGGGCGAGGTTCAGCCCGCGATGAAAGCCAAGTGCCGAGGTCCTTCTTATGACAACCGTCGCACCGAGTCGCATGACTGTCACGCTGTCCGGACGTGAGCTGGCCTTGCAACGACGCCAGGCGCTGGCGCGCCATGGCAAGACCGGCATCGTCAATTGCGCCAGGGCGCAACCCGCGATACGCACGGTGCCACCGCCGGGCGTCGCCGGGGACCGCCTCACGGCGGCGGCCGAGCCACTTGCGGCACAGGTGCGACCGTCGGCGCACACCGGACCAATCGCAGTATCCCACGGTCGCCTGATCGCCATGCAGCGTCGGCAGGCCTTGTCGTCGATCGGTCGGGCGGGGTTGACAACGAGCGCCGCGTCGCGGCCCAGCGGCAGGATCAAGGCGCGGCACATCGAGCCCGCACCGCCCAAGGTGGAGGAAGCGCACACGCTGTCTGGTCAGACCATCACCGGCACGATGGTCGAGCGCAGTCCCAAAGTGACCGGCACCGAGACCGGTGCTTGCCGGGTCATCACCGGCACGGAATATCTCGGCGCCGAGCAGTTCCGCGACCAGTGCCGCACCAAGCCGCCCTCGACGCCGCGCAAGGTCAGCGTCATGTCGAGCCGTGGCGGCCGCCCGGTGACGGGCGCCGCCGTCGACCGTGCCGCGAAAGTGACCGGCAACGAAGTGGGTTCTTGCCGCACGGTCACCGGCAGTCAGTACTACAACTCAGCGGATTTCGCGAGCCTGTGCGAGTCCGGCGGGCCGCGCAAGGTGGGCGAGATGCACACCTTGAGCGGACAGGTCGTCACCGGCTCGGAAGTGGCGCCCAGTCCCAAGCTCACCGGTGACGAATCCTTCCAATGTCACCCGGTGACGGGCACGGATTACATCAGCCCGCGTCAACTCGAGACGGTGTGCCCTCCGGAAAAGGTTCCGGATGTAAAGCCGGTGAACAAGGTAGCGGTGGATGCCACGCTACGCGGTCATCGAGTTTCCGGCAGCGCGGTCGGGCGGTCCGACAAGGTTACCGGGGATGAGGCCGGCGCCTGCGCGCCGGTCAGCGGAACGCCTTACATCGGACGGACTCAGTACGCCGAGTTTTGTCCGCCGTCGAGCATCGACGCGCAGGCCGCGCGCGTGCCGGACAGTGCCGTGATTCCGGCGACCGTGGTCACCGGCGATCGCCCCGGCGCCGGAGGATCCCGGGTAACCGGTGACGAGCGCGGCGCGTGCGAAACGGTGTCGGGGACGCCTTATCTCGGTGCCGACACCCTGCCGCCGCAGTGTTCCAGCAGCGGGCGCTTCGTTTCCCGTTCCCGCGCGAGCGAGGCGCCGCCGCGTCCACCACCCCCGAAAGCGTTCAGCATCGTCAGTCCGGCTCGTCAGGCGCGCGAGCGTCATGGATCCGAGGTCACGGGCAGCAGCACCCGCTCGGAGCGCATCACTGGGCCCATCAACAAGGCCGACGGCCTGATCACGGGCACTCCCGAATTCCGTCACCGCGACGACGTCCGCCGTCAGGCGCCGGATACTCAGTCGTCATCCGCAGCGCTGCGGCTCAGCGGCGAAGGCAGCCAGCGGGGACGCCCGGTTTCGGGCGACGCCTGGAACCCCGCGACGCGCGTCACCGGCACCGAGGGCACGTCCAGCGTGGTGCGTAACCTCTCGCTGCGGGGACAGGCGCGCGGTGCCGGCGTCAACGCGGCGAGGTTTCGCGAGATCGAACGGCCGCCGGTTCCGGACTCGGTGGTCACCGGCTCGTCAGGCAATACCCGCAAGGGCGCCACGGTGACCCTCTCCGGCGGAGCCAGAGGCTGAAGCGTCGGACGATGAACACGCTCAAGCGCATGCAAGCGCTGCGGCGGCAACCGCAGGAACCGGGTTTGCGGCCGGCGGCCGCGCGGGTGCCGAACCACGCCGGCGCAGACCGTGCGCCCGCGCCCGCCAATCCGGCTTGCGTGCTCGGGCCTGACCAGCCTTGCGAGCACGGCTTGGTGGATGTCGAACTCAACACGCTGCTGCAGGCCTACGAGCAGGCGGTGCGACAACGCTTCCTGGGGATCGTCGGCGTTTTGAAGACGCTGTCCGCCCGTCAGCATGAAGTGGATTTCGCGAGCTGGGCGACGGCGTTCGCCGAGCAGCAACTTGGCTACTCCTTGCCTGCGAGCCTGCTGGAGCGCGCCTGGGTTGGCGGGCTCGATCTCCGGCGCCTGCACTCCTATTGCATTTTCAACAGTCTGAAACGGTGCGTCGACGCGGCAGCGACGGAGCAATCCGCCTGGCGTGCGCGCTTGCCCATCGATCCCTCATTCCTTCGGCGCTGCGGCTATCACACCGTGGACATCAGCCCCTGCGCGGACGGACGTCTGCAGGGATTGGTGCCGTTCATTCTGCGCATGCAGCCGGCGCCGGAGGTTTACGTCAAGGCCTATGCCGGGGCGCTGTTCGACATCGAGTCGGACATGGCCGACTGGGCGCACCGCGAGGTGGAGCGTCTGTCCGGGACGATGGCTGACGGCGAACGATTGAATTATCTCAAGATCGCCGTTTATCACTACAGCAGTTCTTTGCCCGCCGAGCACGGCTGCGCGGCGCATGGCAGCGACGGCCGTCAGGCGGCCGAGTCGGCCCTCGAACGACTCGAGGCGCTGCGCGCAGCGATCGATCGCACCTACGGCGCCGGCGCCGCGCCGGACGTGCTATTGATCGGCGTGGACACCGATCTGGATGCCTTACGCATCCACTTGCCGGATGGCCGGGGCGATCTCCATCCTGAGCGTTACGTCGAGACCGCGGCGATCTACCGGCACACGCTGGGCCTGCCGCCAGCGGCCGTGACGACGCGGATCGCCCAGATCGTCGCGGAAGCGGAGCAGGCGGATGGACCGGCACAAGGGCGGGGCGCGATGCACGAGGGCCTGCGCAGCCTGATCCTGGCGCTCGCACAAGCCAATCTGTCGCAAATCGAATACGTCATCCGCTACCACGCCGGACGCTATGCGGTCGTCGGGCACGACGAGGAGTGCATCGTCATCGGCGAGGCGCCGAGCCAGCTCCAGCTGCGCAATCTTTTTTATTTCGCGCATCTGGATACCGTGGAGGAAGGTGCCGCCGATCTCGACGTCGGAATCAAGATTTTCCGCAGCTTGAACTGCTTGCAAGGTTTGCCCGTGCCGGTGCTGGTGCATTTCAGCTATGACGACCGGGTGACCGGCTCTCGGACCCGCGCCGTCGATCGGGCGCGCCGGGTGCGTGACGCGATGGCACGGCGTTATTCCGACCTCGTGCGAGACGGTCTGCTCAATTTCCAAGTGGCGGTCAGCGATCGTCATGGAGATGCCTGCTGCGTGTTCATTCCCGAGGCCGCCGACGATGCCGCGCATTGACGGGGGATCGACATGAGAATCATGCGCGTGGAAAAAACGCTGGTGTCGACCAACCGCATCGATCGCTTGGGTCATCGTCCGCTGCTGGTGGTTCAGGACAAGCCCGGCGGTCCGCGCAGCGTCGCCGTGGATGCGGTGGGCTGTATCCCGGGCGACTGGGTGATCTGCGTGGGATCCTCGGCGGCGCGCGACGCGGCCGGCGCGAGAGATTTCCCCTCGGACCTGACCATCGTCGGCATCATCGATCACTGGAATCCGGAGGCGGAGTGATGGACATCTGGAAGGTCGTCGACGAATTGGTGTGCACACGGCGCGTGCCGGGATTGCATGCCGCTTCCTTGCGCGTGCTGGAAGGGCAGACCGGCGAGCGCATGGTGGCCACCGACCCGGTCGGCGTACCGCCGGGCAAATGGGTTTTCACGACCCTGGGCACGGCGGCGCGCTACGCCATGCCCGACCCCACGACGACGACGGATCTGACGATCTGCGGAATCATCGATCAATGGAGCCAGACATGAAGACGGTGCATTCCCGAGGAGCAACACGGCGCTCGAGGTCCGAGCGCTGGAGCGTGGCGCAAAGCGGTAAGACCGAACTTTTGACCAAGGAGTAGAGCCAATGGCTGAGATGACAGGTATTGCCCTGGGCATGATCGAGACGCGCGGTCTGGTGCCGGCGATCGAGGCGGCGGACGCGATGACGAAGGCGGCGGAGGTGCGTTTGATCGGTCGGCAATTCGTGGGCGGCGGTTATGTGACGGTGATGGTGCGCGGCGAGACCGGCGCGGTGAACGCCGCGGTGCGCGCGGGCGCGGATGCCTGCGAGCGGGTGGGCGACGGCCTGGTGGCCGCGCACATCATCGCGCGCGTGCACAGCGAGGTCGAGGGAATCCTTCCCACGGCGCCGAGCGTTTGAGGCGGCGCGGCGGCTTTCCAACTTATTTCAGGAGTATGCGATGGCAGGAGTAACGGGCATTGCCCTAGGCATGATCGAGACGCGCGGTCTGGTGCCGGCGATCGAGGCGGCGGACGCGATGACGAAGGCGGCGGAGGTGCGTTTGATCGGTCGGCAATTCGTGGGCGGCGGTTATGTGACGGTGATGGTGCGCGGCGAGACCGGCGCGGTGAACGCCGCGGTGCGCGCGGGCGCGGATGCCTGCGAGCGGGTGGGCGACGGCCTGGTGGCCGCGCACATCATCGCGCGCGTGCACAGCGAGGTCGAGGGGATTCTGCCGACCAGGCCGCAGCACAACGGCGGTGGTCGCGATGCGGAAATCACCTCGACGCGCAGCTGAGCGCGCCACGCCGCGGCCATGGCGGTCGATCCGAGGACGCTAGGGTGGTTCGCGCGCGCGCTCAATCACGAGCTGGGCGCCGTGCAGCAGTACCTCGCGCAGAGCGTGCTCGCGCGCTTGTGGGGTGATGCCGAGCTGGCCGCGCGGCTGCGCGCGGAGGCGCTCGAGGAACTCGAACACGCCGAACGCCTGATGGAACGGCAGATTCTGTTCGGCGTGGCGCCGTCGGCCGGGTCGTTGCCGGTGACACGACTCGGGCGCGATGCCGCAGAGCTCCTTGCTCAGGATCGTCGCCTGGAGGCGAATGCGGTAGCGCTCTATGCCGACGCCTTGACGCACGTCCGCCGCCTGCGCCACCGCGATTCCGCCGCCGTGCTCGAATCGATACTGGCCGAGGAGCGCGCCCATCTCGATCACATCGCGCAGCTCCAGCCTGGCGGGAGCGGTTGACGTGACCGATTGGCTCGATGGCTGGCAACGCTGCGGCAAGCCGGCGACGCTCACGCGGCGTTTCACTTTCGAGGGCTACGCGCAGACACGCGCGTTTCTCGCGGCGCTGGCGCAGTTGTCGGAAACGCTGGGCCGCCATCCCCAGAACATCAGCTTCGGCACCACCTATGCCAACATCACGCTGGAAGCCGAGAATGGCGCGGACTTCAGCGAAAGCGAAAAACAGTTCGCCGCACGCATCGCAAGCTTGGCGGAGCCGCGTCCATGAGCGCGCATCCGCCGCGGGTGATTGCCGTCATCAACCAGAAAGGCGGTGTCGGCAAGACCACGGTGGCCATGAACCTGGCGGCCGGACTCGCGCGGCGCGGCTCAACCGCGGTCCTCGATCTCGATCCGCAGGCATCGGCCACGCAATGGGCGGCGGCGGGTCGGCAGCCTTATCCGGCGACGGTCAGGCCGTGGCGTGCGGATGCCGCCCAACACGATCTGCGCGAGGAGTTTCGCGCGTTCCAGTATGTCGTGCTCGACTGCCCGCCCGCGGTTGACGCCAGGGCGGCTCATCTCGCGCTGGGTGTCTGCGATGTGGCCTTGATCCCGGTGTTGCCATCGCCGGTGGATTTGTGGGCCAGTCTGCGCCTGCCGCGCGAGATCGAGGAAGCGCGCGAACGCAATCCGCAGTTGCGCGCCTGCTTGTTGCTCAACCAGATCGAATTGCGCAGCGCGCTTTCGGCGGGAATGCGCGACGCCCTGGCCGAATTCGGCGTGCCGGTGCTGCGCGCGTCTCTCCGCCGCCGCGCTGTTTACAAAAACACCGCGCTCGACGGCGTGTCGGTTTATCAAATGGGTTCGCGAGGCTTGTCCGCCGTCGCGGAAATCGAGGGCATCATCGAGGAGGTTCTCGCCCCATGACGCGCATCAAAGACAAGCTCGCCGAGAGCGTGCGGCAAGCCCAGCGCGCCAAGCCCGAAGAGCGCGCGCAGACCGCCCGCGTCGCCACGCGGCGCAAGACCGCGCCCGGCGAGACGCCATCCAAGAGCACCGCACCCGCGCACACGAGCAGCGACGACTGCAGCCGGGACGAACCGGCGGCCAGCGCTCACCTGTTGTTTCCGGAACGGATCTGGCCGGACTGATAGTCGAGGACCATCATCATGCAGGACGAACCAACGATGCGCACCTATCCAGCGAGAAGAAGCGCGGCGCTGCATTCGGTCTCCGTCAGCGAGCGCAGTGCTGCGCGGCCGGCGGCCGAGGTCGCCGCGTCTGGCGACGCGCTCGCTGCGTATCGCGTCACCGAGCGACCGTACTACCGTGAAGTCGGTGACGAGGTGGCCTTGTACGAGACCGCGTATTCGGTACGCATGCCGATGATGCTCAAGGGGCCGACGGGCTGCGGCAAGACCCGCTTCGTCGAATACATGGCGTGGAAGCTGGGCAAGCCGCTCATCACCGTGGCCTGCAACGAAGACATGACGGCCTCCGATCTGGTCGGGCGCTTCCTGTTGGACGCCCAGGGCACACGCTGGCAAGACGGGCCTTTGGCGTTGGCCGCGCGCTTTGGTGCCATCTGCTATCTCGACGAAGTCGTGGAAGCACGGCAAGACACCACGGTGGTCATCCATCCGCTCACCGATGCGCGCCGCATCCTGCCGTTGGAGAAAAAAGGCGAGATCGTCCGCGCCCATCCCGATTTCCAGCTCGTCATTTCTTACAACCCCGGTTACCAGTCGCTGATGAAGGATCTCAAGCAGTCGACCAAGCAACGCTTCGGGGCGCTGGACTTCAACTATCCCGAACACGAGATCGAGGCCGAGATCGTGGCGCACGAATCGGGTGTTGCGCTGGAGGTGGCCAAAAGTCTGGTCCACATCGCCGAACGCGCCCGTAACCTCAAGGGTCACGGACTCGATGAGGGTATTTCTACCCGCATGCTGATCTACGCCGGTTCGCTCATCGCCAAGGGAGTGGCGCCGCTCGCCGCCTGCCGCGTGGCGCTGGTGCGGCCGATCACCGATGATCCCGACATGCGCGATGCGCTGGATGCGGCGGTGACCACCTACTTCTGATCCTGCGGCTTAAGCTTCGCCGCGGCACGCCGCGGCGGGTGCCGGCGGCCGGCGGTTGAAATCCCATGGCCATCCACCTCGAAGAGTTCCAGGACTTGCTCGACGAACTGCCCGGCGGCGCTCAGGACTACCTGCGCGCGTCCTGGAACGATGCCGCCCGCGCGTTTTCCGCACGCGGCCTGGACCATTTGCTCAAGGGCGCCGTCGCGTTGCACGAGCTGGGTCGCGGTGAAGAGCTGGTGGTCAGCTTCCTCCAATCCATGCCCGAGGTGGCGCGCGCCATCGGCGAGGACGTGTTGCCCGATCTGGTCAACTTCCTGCTCGGCATGGCCTCGAAGACCTCCGGGCAGGTGTTGGCCTTGATCTGCGGCACCGCGCCGCTGGCCGCTTCACGGCTGGGCGACGCCGAGCTGTTCCGCGGTTATCTCCAGGTGCTCGAAATCCTGCTGGCGCAGGCGCCGCGCGGTCTGCGCCCGATGCTGGAGAACCTCGACCGGCTGCTCACCCAGCTCACGCTCGGCGGTCTGCGGCGCTGGGTGCAATGGGGCGCGCAGGCGTACAAAGCCGACTTCGACGGCCAGGTCGCTTACTTTTCTCTGCAGAGCGCGGACGCTTTGGCCGTGCTGCAGCAGGAACGCAAGGGCACGCTGTTCGTGGACATTCAACGGCGGCTCAATATCTACCTGCGTGCCATGTGGGGACGCGATTTCTTTCTGCGCCCGACCGCGGGTGACTACGAAAACCGCGCGGGGCTCAAGCCGTACATCGAACACTACGTGATCCACCTCGCCGACGCCTACGACGACTACCAGCCGCTCGGACCTGAAACACCGGCGCCGCAACGTGTGAGCGCCTTGGAAATCTACCGCGCGGCGGCCAATCACTGTGCCGCGCATCTCGTGTTCACGCCAACGCCACTATCGATGCAGCAACTGCTGCCGGTGCAGATGGCGCTCATCGAGGCGATCGAGGACGCACGGGTCGAGACGCTGGCCATCCGTGAGTTTCCAAACATGCGCGAAGCCTGGCTGGCTTTGCATCCTGTCGTCGATTACGCGGCGGAGCCGGCGACAGTGGGCGAGCTGCTCGACCGCCTGGCGCGTGCGCTGCTCGAAGAGCAGTCGGCGGATCCGCATCCCTGGGTGATGCAGGCCGTGGCCGCGTTCCGCGCTCAGACCGATCTTGCGTCCAATCAGACGAGCTGGAATCTCGGGGTCGAGCTGTCACATGGCCTGATGGCGCTGCCGTTGCCGCCCTATGACCGTCGGCGCGACGGTTTGAGCGCCATCTACCGTGACGACAACCGCGCGGTTTGGCAGTTGGAGGAGTACGACGAAGCCCAGGCGCTGGCGGCTACTTGGGAGACGCGCCAGCAGGTGCGCAAGAAGGTCAACCTCATCGAGATGGTCAACGCGCTGGACAACGAGTTCGCCGGCGACGACGCGCAGGAAGTGTGGGAGCTGCCGACGGAGTATTTCTTCGACGACGGCCAGACCATCAACGCGCTCGAGGGCCGTCCGCCGATCTCGGCGCCGTTCCACTACCCCGAGTGGGACTACCAGATCCAGCTCGCACGGCCCAACTGGGTCACCGTGCTGGAGCGCCATCCACCGCTAGGCGAGCTCGACGTGATCGAAGGCATCCTCGCCGAGAACAGGCCGGTGATCTCGCGCTTGAAGTTTCTGATCGAATCGATGGTGCCGCAGGGCATGCAGCGCATCCGTCGTGTCGAGGACGGTGACGACATCGATCTTGACGCCGCGATCCACGCACTCATGGACATTCGACTGGGTCGGCAGCTCGACCCGCGCATCATGATGCGCCGGCGGCGAGCGTTGCGCCAACTCGCGGTGCTGGTGCTGCTCGACCTGTCGGAGTCTGCCAATGACAAAGTGCGCGGACAAGACTACTCGGTGCTGGATCTCACGCGCGCGTCGACGGTGCTGTTGGCCGACGCTCTCGACCGTATCGGTGATCCTTTCGCCATCCATGGATTTTGTTCGGATGGACGACACGACGTGCACTACTATCGCTTCAAGGATTTCGATCAACCTTACGGCGAGCTCGTCAAGGCGCGGCTCGCCGGCATGAAGGGGCGATTGTCGACGCGCATGGGCGCGGCGCTGCGTCATGCCGCGCATTACTTGGAACAGCAACACAAGTCGAGACGCGTTGTGTTTGTCATCACCGATGGCGAGCCCGCGGACAACGACGTGCGCGACCCGCAGTACCTGCGCTACGACGCCAAACAGGCCGTCGAAGAACTGGCGCGCAAGGGGATCACCGTCTACGCGCTTTCACTCGATCCCCACGCGGACCAATACGTGTCGCGCATCTTCGGCGTAAAAAACTTCACCGTCATCGATCAGGTCGAGCGGCTGCCCGAACGCTTGCCTCTGCTTTATCTGAGCCTGACGCGGTGAGGCGCGATCGATGAAAATCACGCTGCGCACCTACGTGTTCATGGACGCCCTGCAACCGCAGTTGGCGTCTTACCTTGCGACTTCTTCGCAGGGCTTCCTGCCGATTCCCGGCGATGCCTGCATGTGGATCGAGGTCGCCCCCGGCATGGCCGTGCATCACCTCTCCGACATCGCGCTCAAAGGAACGAACGTGCGCATGGGGGAACAGGTGGTCGAGCGCGCGTTCGGCTCGATGGAGATCCACTACCGCAACCAGAGCGAAGTCCTGGCGGCGGGCCAGCTGGTGCTCAAGCAACTCAACACCACCGAGGCGTCGCGGTTGCGCTGCAAGGTGGCCTGGAACGAGATCATCCGCGCCATCACCCCCGATCACACCACGCTGATCAACCGCCAGTTGCGCAAGGGGTCGATGATCCTGCCCGGCAAAAGCATGTTCATCCTCGAAGTGGAACCGGCGGGGTACATCGTCTACGCCGCCAACGAGGCCGAGAAAGCGGCGCACATCACCTTGGTCGACGTCAAGGCCTTCGGCAATTTCGGACGCCTGACCATGATGGGATCCGAAGCGGAAGCCGAGCAAGCGCAGCGCGCCGCCATCGCGGCGATCGAGCAGCTCAACCAGCGCGCCAGACCGCACGACTGATGGAGCCGTGACCATGGAAATCGACTCCATCGCCAAGAAGCTGCTGTTCTCGACGGTGCGCGTGGATACCGAGCTCGAGGATGGCGGCCAAGGTTCCGGCACGGCCTTCATCATCACCCACGTCCATGCCAAAGGCGCGACCCCGTTCATCGTCACCAACCGCCACCTGGTGGAAGGCGTGCGCCGCGGCGGGCTCGTCTTCACGCGCAAACAAGAGGGCAAGCCGGCCCTGGGCCAGCGGTTTCAGCTCAACATCGACGAGTTTCCGGCCGCTTGGTTTTACCATCCCGACGAAACCGTGGACCTGGCTGTGGTGCCCTTGCGTCCTCTGGAGCGCGCCGCACGCGCGCTCGGCGTCGAGCTCTACTATCACGCCGTGGACAGCCGGCGCATTCCCGATGCTGCGGCGGTGCGCGGATTCGACGCCCTCGAGGAGATCCTGTTCGTGGGCTATCCCAGCGGGGTGTGGGACCACGTCAATCTGATGCCCATTCTGCGCCGCGGCACCACGGCCACACCGCTGGAGCTGGACTTCGAAGGCCACAAGCAGTTCCTCATTGACGCCGCCGTCTATCCCGGTTCCAGCGGCAGTCCGGTATTCGTCCTGCGCGGCGACCCGGCGCGCCCTCATCGACCGAACGGCATGACGATTTGGTTCGCAGGGGTCATCGCCGCCGTTTTCTTTCGCGAGGAGACCAACCAGCTCGTGCCCGGTCCGGTTCCGGCTCAAACCGCCTCGCCGGCGGTCAGCGCCGAAATGATCGATCTGGGTCTGGTGATCAAATCCGAGGCGGTGCGCGAACTCATCGAGGCATTCTTGCGCCGCTGGATCGAATGACTGCGGGGTCGGGCGCCAGGTCTTTCTCGCCTGCGCGCGGCCAAGTGGCGGAATTGCCTCGAGCGCCCACCGCGCGCTGGCGGGAAACCCGGGTCGCGTTCGAGATGCAGTGGCGCGCGGTCCCAGTCGTGACGAGCTGGGCGTAGCGGCGCTCGTCATTGCGCGCACGGACAGGAAGGCTTGGCGCCACGGCTTCGCATTCCTGCGGCATGACCTTTAAAATACATACTTCTCCCGTCTCAGACCCCCCGAGACCCCATGTCCGTAGAGCGCGATGTCATGGAATACGACGTGGTCGTGGTCGGCGCCGGACCGGCCGGCCTGGCCGCGGCGATCCGTCTCAAGCAGAAAGCCGAGCGGGCGGGCCAGGCGCTCTCGGTGTGCGTGGTGGAGAAAGGCTCGGAGGTCGGCGCGCACATCCTCTCCGGCGCCGTGTTCGAGCCGCGCGCCTTGGCCGAACTGATCCCCGACTGGAAAGAAAAGGGCGCGCCGCTGATCACGGAAGTGCTGCGCGACGAAGTGTATTTCTTCGGCGAGAAGCGCGCGTTCAGGATGCCCAACGCTTTCGTGCCCAAGACCATGCACAACCGGGGAAACTACATCATTTCTCTGGGCAAGCTGGTGCGCTGGCTGGGCTCGCAGGCCGAAGCCCTGGGCGTGGAGATCTATCCCGGTTTCGCCGCGCAGGAGGTGGTGATCGAGGACGGCGTGGTGCGCGGCGTGCAGATCGGCGACATGGGCATCGCGCGCGACGGCCATCACAAGGACAGCTATACGCCCGGCATGCAGTTGCGCGCCAAGTACACGTTCTTCGCCGAAGGCTGCCGCGGCCATCTCGGCAAGCGGCTGATCGCGCACTACCGTCTGGACGAAGGGCGCGATCCCCAGCATTACGCCATCGGCCTCAAGGAACTGTGGCGGGTGCCACAGGCGCAGCATCAGCCCGGCCTGGTCCTGCACGGCGCCGGCTGGCCGCTGGACAAGGACAACCCCGGCGGATCCTTTCTTTACCATCTCGAGGATCAGCAAGTGGCGGTCGGGCTGATCGTGGATCTGTCGTACAGCAATCCCTATCTCTCGCCCTTCGACGAATTCCAGCGTTTCAAGCTGCACCCGGTGATCCGCAAGCACCTCGAGGGCGGCGAGCGGCTGGCCTACGGCGCGCGCGCCATCGTCAAGGGCGGCTTCCATGCGTTGCCCAAGCTCGCTTTCCCCGGCGGCGTGCTGATCGGTGACGATGCCGGGACGCTGAATTTCTCCAAGATCAAGGGCAGCCACACCGCGATGAAGTCGGGCATGCTCGCCGCCGAGGCCGCCGCGGAAGCGCTGCTGGCCGGCGGCGCCGGCGGCGATGAGCTAGCGGGCTATACCGAGAAGTTCAAGGCGAGCTGGCTGTACGACGAGTTGTACCGCAGCCGCAACTTCGGCGCGGCGCTGCACAAGTTCGGGCCGGTGCTGGGCGGCGCGCTTACCTACCTCGAGGAAAACTGGTTCAAGGGGCGCGCGCCGTGGACGCTGCGCGACCTGCGGCGCGACCACGAGTGTTTACAGCCTGCCGCCCAAGCCAAAAAAATCCAGTATCCCAAACCGGACGGCAAGCTCACGTTCGACAAGCTGTCCTCGGTGTTCCTGTCCAGCACCAATCATGAAGAAGATCAGCCGGTGCACCTGGTGCTCGCCGATCCGAGTATTCCCATCGAAAAGAACCTGCCGCTCTACGACGAACCGGCGCAGCGCTATTGCCCGGCCGGCGTGTACGAAGTGGTGGACGAGGGCGGCAGCAAGCGCTTCCAGATCAACGCGCAGAACTGCGTGCACTGCAAGACCTGCGACATCAAGGATCCCGCGCAGAACATCACCTGGATCGCGCCCGAGGGCGGCGGCGGCCCGAACTACGCCGCGATGTGACGCCGCGGGCCGGGCTCGCGCTCGCCGGGATCCGGTTTTTGAGATTTTCAGAAGGAGCAGCAAGCGATGAAAGTGCTGGTCAGCGTCAAACGCGTGGTGGATTACAACGTGCGCATCCAGGTCAAGCCGGACGGCTCCGGCGTGATGACCGAGGGCGTCAAGATGAGCATGAATCCCTTCGACGAGATCGCCATGGAAGAGGCGGTGCGGCTGCGCGAGAAGGGCAAGGTCACCGAGATCGTCGCCGTCACCGTCGGCGGCGCCAAGTGCGAGGAGACCTTGCGCACGGCGCTGGCTTTCGGCGCCGACCGCGCGATTCATGTCAAAGAGGAAGGTGAACTGCAGCCGCTCACGGTCGCCAAGGCCTTGGCCGCGGTGTTCAAGAAGGAGGACGCCCGGCTTTTCCTGCTGGGCAAGCAGGCCATCGACGACGACGCCAACCAGACCGGCCAGATGGTCGCCGGGCTGCTGGAGCTGCCGCAGGCCACGTTCGCTTCCAAGATCGAGCTCGACGGGACGCGGGCGAAAGTCACGCGCGAAGTGGACGCCGGCCTGGAAACGCTGGAGGTCGATCTGCCGGCCGTGGTGACCACCGACCTGCGCCTGAACGAGCCGCGCTACCTCAAGCTGCCGGACATCATGAAGGCCAAGAAAAAGCCCATCGAGGCAGTGACGCTGGCCGAGCTGGGCGTGACGCCGGGTGCGGCGCTCAAGACGCTCAAGACCGCCCCGCCGCCCAAGCGCAGCAAGGGCGTGATGCTCAAGACGGTCGATGAACTGGTGTCGGCCCTGAAAGCCAAGGGCCTGGTTTGAATCCCAAGCAGTAGCGGCGGACCGGATTACGGCCGACGCAAAGAATCGAGAGAGAATCCATGAGCAAGATTTTGGTGATCGGCGAACAGGCCGAAGGCAAGCTGAATGCGGGCGTGGCCAAGGTCGTCGCCGCGGCCCAGGCGATCGGCGGCGAGGTGCACCTCGCGCTGTTCGGCAAGGAGCTCGGCGCTGTCGTGGAAGGCGCGGCCAGGCTTCACGGCGTGGCCAAGGTGCTCAAAGTGGAGCGGCCCGAAAACGAACGCGCGCTGGCCGCCGTGCTCGCGCCGCAGATCGTCGAGCTCGTCAAGCAGGGCGGTTACACGCACCTGCTGTTTCCGGGCACGACGTTCGGCAAGGACCTGGCGCCGCGCGTGGCAGCCAAGCTCGACGTGCAGCAAGTTTCGGACATCATGGCCGTGCACGGCCCGAATACCTTCGAGCGGCCGATCTACGCCGGCAATGCGATCTGCACGGTGGAGGCGCCAGAGGGCATCGTCGTGGCCACGGTGCGGCTGGCGTCGTTCAGTGCGGTGGCCGCCGACGGCAGCGCCAGCATCGAAACGGTGGCCGTGAACGCCGCAGTGCCCACGCACACGCGCTATGTCGGCCTGGAATCGCACAAGTCCGAACGCCCCGATCTGCAATCCGCCGCGCGCGTGGTGTCCGGCGGACGCGCGCTGGCCTCGTCCGAGAATTTCAAGAAATACATCGAACCGCTGGCCGACAAGCTCGGCGCCGGCATCGGCGCCTCGCGCGCGGCGGTGGATTCCGGCTACGTGCCCAACGATTGGCAGGTGGGCCAGACCGGCAAGATCATCGCTCCGGAGCTGTACATCGCCATCGGCATCTCGGGGGCGATCCAGCACCTGGCCGGCATCAAGGACGCCAAGACCATCGTCGCCATCAACAAGGACGCCGAGGCGCCGATCTTCGAAGTCGCGGACTACGGCCTGGTCGGCGATTTGTTCCAGATCGTGCCGGAGTTGACCGCCAAGCTGTGAGCGTTCGGCAGTGAATCCAGCGAAGGCCGGATGCGTCCGGCCTTCGCCGTTCTGGGAGATCGAAAACATGCCTTACCGATCCGTTTTTCGCCCCGGCCTGTTCGCGGGCCAGACCATCGTCGTCACCGGCGCCGGGTCCGGCATCGGCCGCTGCACGGCGCACGAGCTGGCCGCGCTCGGCGCGCACGTGGTGCTCACCGGCCGCAAGCCGGAAAAACTGGAGCGCGTGGCCGCGGAGATTCGCGAGGACGGCGGCGCGTGCTCGCACCGGGCTTTCGACATCCGCGACGAGGACGCCGTGAAAAGCAGCGTCGCGGCGATCGTCGCCGAACGCGGCGCGATCCACGGACTGGTCAACAACGCCGGCGGCCAGTTCCCCGCGCCGCTGGCGGCGATCTCCAAGAAAGGCTGGGACGCCGTGGTGGCGAACAACCTGACCGGCGGCTTCCTGGTCGCGCGCGAAGCGTTCAACCAGTCGATGAAGAACACCGGCGGCGCGATCGTGAACCTCATCGCCGACATGTGGGGCGGCATGCCGGGCATGGGCCATTCCGGCGCGGCGCGCGCCGGCATGCTCAACTTCACCGAAACCGCGGCCGTGGAGTGGGCCTGCTACGGCGTGCGCGTGAATGCCGTGGCGCCCGGCTGGATCGCCTCCAGCGGCATGGATCATTACGACCCGGCCTTCGCCAAGGACGTCATTCCCAGGCTGCGTCAGGCCGTGCCCTTGAAGCGCCTGGGCGAGGAAGCCGAGGTGAGCGCCGCCATCGTGTTCCTGCTCTCGGAAGCGGCGGCTTACATCAGCGGCGCCTGCCTCAACGTGGACGGCGCGTCCTCGCGCAATTCGCGCATCTTCCCGCTCCTCGAGCACGCGCGGTCCCGGCCGTTCACCGGATTCCACCGGGCCGTGAAGCCCAAAGCGCTCGATTCCTCGGCATAGCGGTGCCGGCGGGGCGGGATTCCCCACCCGCGACGCCGCCCGCGAAACGCAAGCCGGGCGCGCGCATCGGACTCCTGCGGAGACGTCGGCGGCAGCTCAGGCCAGGGGCGCCCGACCACGAAGCGCCGCGGGCGCGCCGTTCTGCGGGGCGCTACGCTCGCGCGACCGAGCGGCTGCGCGGAGGCCGACTCACCGCGCGCACGCAGAACTCGGCGATGGCCGCGATGCGCCGTTCCGGATCCTTGATGCGCTGGCGCGCGTGTCGCAAGGGGCCGATCAAGGCTTCGGTATAAGCGCCGACGATGCACGAGGCGCTCGCCTCCACGTCCTGCGCCGGGAATTCGCCGCTGGCGATGCCTTCTTTCAAGATCGCCTTGAACACGGCGCTCAACTTCCGGCGCGCCTGGATGCGCGCGGCGTCCACCTCGGCCTCGGCCGGTTCGGCGATGAAGGCATAGGCGAGGTTGGGGCCGGTGAGCGCGCGGCGCGTGAAACACGCGACCGCCGCGTAAAGCCGTTGCCGCGCGCTGCCGGGGCCGCGGCGGATTTCCTGGAGCAGCTCGATCTCGCGTTGCACGGCCTCGCGCAAGGCCTCGACCAGCAGCTCGGATTTGGAGCGGAAGTAGCGGTAGATCATGCCGGTGGAGACGCCGGCGGTCTCGGCCACGGCGGCGATCTGTGCCGCGCGCAACCCTCCTGCGGCGACGCGCTGGCGGGTCGCGGCCAGGATCCGGCGGCGATTGTTCGCCAGCCGTTTTTCCATCAACGCGGATCGCCGGTACGCCATCGATCGAATGAGCGACGTTTCAAGGAATGAATGATACTTCACTTCTTTTCCGGAGTGGATTAGCATCCTCGCTCCGTCGCCCGTCTGGAAGTGCGCGTGCCATGCCCGCCATCGAGTCCAAAATTTCCACGGCCAGCGCCCAGTTCAAGCAGAACCGCGCAGACATGTTGCGTCTGATCGCCGAGTTCCGCGCGATCGAAGCCAAAGGCCGCGCCGAGGAGGAAAGCAAGCGCGAGCGCTTTCACCAGCGCGGTCAGATGCTGCCGCGCGAGCGCGTCCACTTGATGCTCGATCGCGGCTCGCCCTGGCTGGAGCTGGCCACGCTCGCCGGTTACAAGCATCACGACGACAAGGATGGCGCGCTCGCCGGCGGCAACACCATCATGGGCATCGGCTACGTGGCCGGCGTGCGCTGCATGGTCACGGCCAGCAACTTCGCCATCAAGGGCGGCACCATGACGCCCTGGGGCGTGCAGAAGACGCTGCGCATCCAGGAGATCGCGCTACAGCAGAAGCTGCCCTGCGTGTCGATGATCGAGTCGGGCGGAGCCAACCTGCTCTACCAGGCCGAGGTGTTCATTCCCGGCGGCAAGACGTTCGCCAACCAGGCGCGTTTGTCGGCGGCGGGCATTCCGCAGATCACGGTGGTCCACGGTTCAAGCACGGCCGGCGGCGCCTACATGCCCGGCTTGTCGGATTACGTGGTGATGGTGCGCAAGCGCGCCAAGGTTTTTCTGGCCGGGCCACCGCTGCTGCGCGCGGCCACTGGCGAGATCGCCACCGACGAGGATCTGGGTGGCGCAGAGATGCACTGCCAGATCGCCGGCACCAGCGAGTTTCTGGCCGAGGATGACGCCGACGGCATTCGCCTGGCGCGGGAGATCGTCAGAAGCCTCGACTGGAACCGGCAGCGGCCGAAGCTCGCGCTGCGCGAAGTGCGCGCGCCGCTGTACGACATCGACGAGCTGTGCGGCGTGGTGCCGGTGGACTATCGCAAGCCCTACGACTGCCGCGAAGTGATCGCGCGCATCGTGGACGGCAGCGAGTTCCTCGACTTCAAGTACGAATACGACCAGCAAACCATCTGTGGCCGTGCCGCGATCCACGGCCACGCGGTGGGCATCATCGGCAACAACGGCCCCATCACCACGCGCGGCGCGACCAAGGCCGGGCAGTTCATCCAGCTCTGCTGCCAGGCCGACCTGCCCATCGTGTACCTGATGAACACCACCGGCTACATGGTGGGCAGCGAGTCCGAGCAGGGGGGCATCGTCAAGCACGGCAGCAAAATGATCCAGGCGGTGGCCAACGCCACGGTGCCGCAGCTGACGATCGTCATCGGCGGCTCCTTCGGCGCGGGCAACTACGGCATGTGCGGGCGCGGCTTCGGACCGGATTTCATCTTCGCCTGGCCCAATTCGCGCACTTCGGTGATGGGCGGCGAGCAGGCGGCCAAAGTCATGAGCCTCATCACGCGCGAGAAGTGGCTCAAGGAAGGCCGCAGCATCGGCGAGGCCGAGGAAAAGCAGCTCGCCGCGATCGAGCAGAACATCATCAAGCAGTTCGACCGCGAGTCCAACGCCTTCGCCGCGACCGCGCGTCTGTTCGACGACGGGTTGATCGATCCGCGCGACACGCGCCGCGTGCTGGGCTATTGCCTGTCGATCTGCCGCGAGGCGCGCGCGCGGACGGTGCGACCCAATACCTTCGGCGTGGCGCGGTTTTGAACGGAGACCATCATCATGCTTCTCAGCCACGAACACCGGCAGCTCTTCGACACCACGCGCAAGTTCGTCGAGACCGAACTCAATCCGCAGGTGGCGCAGTGGGAGCGCGAGGGCCGATGGCCGGCGCACGAGATCTTGAAGAAGATGGGCGCGCTGGGCCTGCTCGGCATCAACAAACCGACCGAAGTCGGCGGATTGGGGCTGGACTACTCCTACCAGGTGGCTTTCGCCGAAGCGCTGGGTCATTGCAAGTGCGGCGCCTTGCCGATGGCGATCGGCGTCCAGACCGACATGGCCACGCCGGCATTGACGCGTTACGGCTCGGACGAGCTGAAAGAAAACTACTTGAAACCGGCCATCGCGGGCGAGCAGGTCGCGGCGATCGGGGTGTCCGAGCCGGGCGCCGGCAGCGACGTCGCCGGCATCAGAACCCGAGCGCGCCGCGTCGGGGGCGACTACGTGATCGACGGCCAGAAGATGTGGATCACCAACGGCACTCAGGCCGACTGGATCTGTCTTTTGGCGAACACCTCAGAAGATGATGCAAACCGGCACGGCAACAAGAGCCTGATCGTCGTGCCGCTGGACGCCAAAGGCATCGACCGCCGCACCAAGCTCGACAAGCTCGGCCAGCGCGCCAGCGACACCGCCATCGTTTTCTTCGACGGCGTGCGGGTACCGGCTCGCAACCTGATCGGCGAAGAAGGCCGCGGCTTCGTCTACCAGATGCAGCAGTTCCAGGAAGAGCGCTTGTTCCTGTCGGCCAGCATCCTGTGCGCGATGGAGCGCGTGCTGGAGGACACCGCGACCTACACCCGGCAGCGCCAGGCTTTCGGTCAGGCCATCCTCGACAACCAGTACGTGCACTTCCGTCTGTCCGAACTCAAGACCGAGCTGGAAGCCACGCGCGCGCTGGTGTGGCGCGCCACCGAGGCGCTGGTGGCCGGCGAGGACGTGACGCTGCTGGCTTCGATGGCGAAGCTCAAGTCCGCGCGTCTGGCCCGCGAGCTCACCGACGCCTGTCTGCAGTTCTGGGGCGGGCAGGGTTACATGTGGGAGTCCACGGTCGCGCAGTTTTATCGCGATTTGCGGCTGCACTCCATCGGCGGCGGCGCCGACGAGGTGATGCTGGGCATCATTGCCAAGCGCCTGGGATACGTCGGCCAGAAGAAATCTCCTTGAGCGGAAAACGCCCGTGAATCTGCCTCAGACCAAAGACCTCCTGTTGTCTTTCGATGCCGGCGTGCTGCGCGTGACGCTCCATCGTCCCGAGGCGCGCAACGCCATGAGCCGCAGCCTGCTGGAGGAGCTGGGCGCGGCGTTCGATGCGGTGCGCGACGACCGCGGCGTGCGCGCCATCGTGTTGCGCGGCGTCGGCGGTCATTTCTGCGCCGGCGGCGACATGAAGGAGATGATGACCGGCGGGCTGAAAGCGCCGGGACCCGGCGAGGCCGATCCGATCGTCGTCTACTCGCGCGCTTTCGGCACCATGCTGCGCAAGGTGGAGCGCGCGCCGGCGGTGGTGATCGCGATCTGCGAAGGCGCCGTGCTCGGCGGCGGCTTGGGCCTGGCCTGTGTTTCGGATCTCGCGCTGGCCCACGTGGATGCGAAGTTCGGCCTGCCCGAGACCACGCGCGGCCTGCCGCCGGCGCAGATCGCGCCCTTCGTGGTGGAGCGCATCGGCCTGACCCAGGCGCGCCGGCTGTGCCTGACCGCCGCGCAGTTCGACGGTCGCGAGGCGCAGCGCTTGGGAATCGTTCACGACATCTTCGCCGACCCGGCCGAGCTGGACGCCAAGCTCGCCGCGTGGCTCGAACGGATCATGCGCTGCGCCCCGCAGGCGAACGCCATGACCAAGGACATCATCCTCAACGTCGCGCGTCAGGACCTGGATTGGGTGCTCGACGACGCGGCGAAAAAATTCGCGCAGGCGGTGCGCGGGACGGAGGCGCCCGAAGGCATCGCCGCGTTTTTGCAGAAGCGCATCCCGGCCTGGGCCAAGAATCGATGAGCAAACGTTTCGACACGGTGCTGGTCGCCAATCGCGGCGAGATCGCAGTCCGCGTGATCCGCGGCGCGAAGAAACTCGGTTATCGGACGGTGGCCGTCTATAGCGACGCCGATCGCGATGCACGGCACGTGCGCGAGGCGGACGCGGCGGTGCGCCTCGGACCCCCCCCGGCGCGCGAGTCGTACCTGGCCATCGACAAAATCATCGCGGCCGCGCAGGCGACTGGCGCGCAAGCCATCCATCCGGGTTATGGCTTTCTCTCCGAACGCGCGGATTTTGCACGCGCTGTGCACGATGCAGGACTGGTGTTCGTCGGGCCGGATGCGGATTCGATCGAGGCCATGGGCAACAAAAGCGCCGCCAAGCGCCGCATGCTCGCCGCCGGCGTGCCTTGCGTGCCGGGTTACCAGGGCGAGGACCAAAGCGACGCAACGCTGATCGCGCAGGCGCAGAACATCGGATTACCAGTGATGATCAAGGCTGCGGCGGGCGGCGGCGGGCGCGGCATGCGTCTGGTCCACGACGCCTCGCGACTGGCCGAGAACCTCCGCTCCGCGCGCTCCGAGGCCACCAATGCCTTCGGCAGCGGCGAGCTCTTGATCGAGAAGGCCGTGGTCGAGGCGCGCCACGTCGAAATCCAGGTGTTCGGCGACCGCCACGGCAAGGTGGTGCATCTGGGCGAGCGCGATTGCTCGATTCAGCGCCGCAACCAGAAGGTCGTCGAGGAAACGCCGAGTCCGGCGGTGGACGAGGCGCTGCGCGCGAAGATGGGCGCCGCGGCGGTCGCGGCGGCCAGGGCGGTCCACTACGTCGGCGCCGGCACGGTGGAATTCCTGCTCGCGCCCGACGGGCATTTCTATTTCCTGGAAATGAACACGCGCCTGCAGGTCGAACATCCGGTGACCGAGTGCGTGTATGGCGTGGATCTGGTCGAGTGGCAGTTGCGCGTCGCCCAAGGCGAGCCCTTGCCGCTGGACCAGGACGAAATCCTGGCGCGCCGCCACGGCCACGCGATCGAAGTGCGCCTGTGCACCGAGGATCCGCGACGCAATTACCTGCCGCAAACCGGCACGGTCTTGCGCTGGCGCGCGCCGCAGGGCGAGGGCGTGCGCGTGGACACCTATCTCGAAGACGGCGTGGTCATCGGGCCCTACTACGACTCGATGCAAGCCAAGCTCATCGCCTGGGGCGCCGATCGCGAGGCCGCGCGCCGGCGCCTGCTCAAAGCGCTGGACGACACCGTGCTGCTGGGCGTGACCTCCAACCGCGACTACCTGCGCGCGGTGCTCGCCCACGAAGCCTTCGCTTCGGGAAAGTTCAGCACCGCCTTCGTCGACCGCTATTTCCCGCAGCAACGGCTGGCCGCGGCAAAACCCGCGCCGCGCCACGTCGTGCTCGCGGCTTGCGCGCTCTACGCCGACGACGCGCGCCGGCTGGCCGCCGAGCACGGCCTGCCTGCGGAACTGATCGGCTGGCACAGCTCGCACGACTCGCCCGCGGATTTCAAGCTGCGCTGGCGCGACCAGGATGAGGCGCTGGAATTGCTGGCGCTGGGCGGCCGCGAGATCAAAGCGGAGATGGCGGGAGAAAAATTCGAACTGGAACTGCTGTCCGCGAGCGACGGTGAATTCCGTTATCGCGTGGACGGCGCGGCGGCGCAAGCCCGCTATGCGCGCAGTGGCGACGTGCTCTGGCTCGACGCCGAGGCGGCGATCGAGACCTATCTCGATCGCACGTACGCGCCCGCGGAGATCGCGGCGCAAGGCGCCGACGGCCGTATCCTGGCCCACAGCGACGGCAAAATCGCGGCGGTCCACGTCAAGCCGGGCGAGCGCGTGAGCAAGGGGCAGACGCTCGTGGTCCTGGAAGCGATGAAGATGGAGTTCCAGCTTGCCGCGCCCTTCGACGGTGTGGTGCAAGCCCTGAGCGTCGAAGCCGGCATGCAGGTGCGCGGGCGGCAGTTGTTGCTGGAGCTGGCGCCCGCCGAATGAGCGTCTTCGGCAGCAAGCGATAAAAAGGCGCCGGAGCGGATACTCCGGCGCCCGGATTGCCCGTTCGAGCGCTATTTCTTCGGCGGGGCGGGTTCCTGCGCCGCGGCTTGCGAGGCTTTCGTGGAACCCTGCTCGATGACCTTGACGTGGGCCGGGGCACGCAGCACCACGAACTCCACGCGCCGGTTGAGCGCGCGTCCTTCGGCGGTCTTGTTGCTGGCCAGCGGATGGCTCGCGCCGTAGCCCTTGGCGCTCAGGGCTTCGGCCTTGACGCCTTTGGAGACGAGATAGTTTTTCACCGCCTCCGCGCGCCGCTGCGACAGCCGCCGGTTGTAGGCCGCAGGGCCGGTGGAGTCGGTGTAGCCGTCGATCTCCACGCTCAGCTCCGGCTGCGCGCTCAGCGCCCGCGCCACCTCGTCCAGCGTCTGCCGCGCAGGGGCGGTGAGCCGGTCCGAGTCGAGCTGGAAATTGATCGAACGCAGGATCACTTTCTGCTCGACGATCCGGCAGTGCTCGTCCACCTTGAAACCGGCCGGTGGATGGCACGCGGGCTTGGCCGGAGGCGGCGGAGACGCTGGAGCCTGGGGTACGGGTGGGGGTGTCGTTTCCGCCACCGGCTGGGGCTGGGCCGGCGTTGCGCCGAAGCGGTAGCGCAGGCCGAGCAGGACGCCGTTGCTGCGGTAGCGCGCGTCGATGGGATCGCCGGCGCCGACCTGGAAGGCGCCGCGCTGGGTTTCCAGGTATCGCCAGTCGGCCGACAGCGTCAGCCGCGGCGTCAGCACCAAGCTCACGCCGGCGCCGCCTTGATAGGCGAACAGGGTGTCGTAGGCGCTGTCGCCGCCGAGGCCGCCGATGCTGGGATGGCGGATGGCCACGCGCGCGCCGCCGAGGCCGACGCCCAGATAGGGCTGCACCAGGCTGAAGAAGCCGCTCGGCGCCTTGTAGTCGTACCAGAGATTGGCGAGCAGGCTGTAATTGTTCTCGAAGCCGCCGGCCGCAGCCTTGCCGAAGGATCCGCTCACGAACTGGTCGAGGTCGTTGCGCCGGTAATCGAACTCCAGCTCGGGACGGAAACCGTTGGCGAAAGCGTAGCCGCCGTCGAGGCCGGCGACGAAGCCGTTCTTGAACGAAAAGTTGCCGAGATCGGCGCCGTCCTGCAGCCAGTCCTGCCGGCTCTGGAAATTGAGGCCAGCTTCGATGCCGGCATAGGGGCCGTCGCCGGCCTGAGCCAGCGCCGGCAGGCATGAGCTAGCGGCGCAGGCGAGACCGGCCGCGATCTTTGTCCAAGCACGCACGAACTTCTCCTTTTTCTTGAGACGGGTGTCGAAACGCGGCAAGCGCCGAGCGCACCGCGTGTGCATCGCCGACTCCCGGCCGATAAGCATACAAGTCCGAGCGCGCCTGCCCAAGACCGCAGGCGCTTGCCGCAACCGCGGCGCTCAGTAACCGAGCTGGCGGGCGGCGAGGTCCTTCATGATCTCGGTGGCGCCGCCGCCGATGGACAGCACTTTCGTTTCGCGGTACACGCGCTCGAGCTTGGCGCCGCGCAGGTATCCCGCGCCGCCGAGGATTTGCACCGCCTCGCCCGCGACCCACTCGAGCGTACCGGTGGCGAGATTCTTGAGCAGGCACAGCTCGGCGATCGGCATCTGGTTCTGGCCGACGCGCCAGCACAGGAGGTCGAGCTGCGCCTTGACCGCGTCGATGCGCATCTTCATGTCCACCAGCTTGTGGCGGATGACCTGGCGCGCGATGAGCGGCTTGCCGAAGGTCTCGCGCGAGCGCGCATAGGCCAGTGCCTCGTCGTAGCACAGCTGCGCCGTGGCCCAGGCCTGCGCGGCGAGCATCAGGCGCTCGTTGTTGAAGTTGCGCATGATGGCCATGAAGCCCTGGTTCTCGGCGCCGACGAGGTTCGCTACGGGCACGCGGCAATCGTCGAAATAAATCGTGGCGGTATCCGAGCAGCGCCAGCCCATCTTGTCGAGCCGGGTGCGCGTCACGCCGGGCCGGTCGGCCTCGATCACCAGCAAGGAGATGCCGCCCAGGCCCGGCCCGCCGGTGCGCACCGCCACGGTGAACCAGTCCGCACGCATGCCGGAGGTGATGAAGGTCTTGGTGCCCTTGACCCGGTAGTCGCCGCCGTCGCGCACGGCGCGGGTCCGCAGGTTCGCCACGTCGGAGCCGCCGGAGGGTTCGGTGATCGCCAGCGCGGCGATCTGCTCGCCCGCCAGCACCGGCCGCAGGAAGCGCTCCTTCAGCGGCTCGCTAGCGGCGTGGACCAGCGGCGGGCAGGCGATGCCGTGGGACAGCAGGCTCGCGATCAGCCCGCCCGCGCCGGTGCGTGCCAGCGCCTCGACCAAGATCACCAGGTAAAAAAGGTCCGCGACTTCCACGCCGCCGTAGGCCTCGGGAAAGCCGATGCCGAGGATGCCGGCTGCGGCCGCCTTGCGGTGCAGTTCGCGCGGGATCTCGCCGGCCGCTTCCCAGGCTTCGATGTACGGCTCGCATTCGCGCTCCACGAAGCGGCGCACCTGGGCGCGAAAGGCATCGTGCTCTTCGGTTTCGTAAGGCGACAGGCGCGGCGGCATGGGTTTGCACGAAGGCGAGGGCTTCGCGCAGACTTTACGAGCGCGCCGGCCAGGGCGCCACAACAATCTCGCTTACTGCGCAGACACCTGGGGGAGAGCACATGCAGATCGCTGCCGAAGAGCTGCCGCTGGCGCGCGTCCAGCACTGGGCGCGCACGCGGCCCGCTGCGGTGTATTTGACGCAGCCGCTGGAGGCCGGCGCGGTCCGGGAGTGGACCTGGGCGCAGGCGGTGGACGAGGCGTGCCGCGTCGCGGCCTGGCTCAAGGCGCAGGGTGCCGAGCGCGGCTGGCCGGAACGCGCGCGCGTGGCGATCCTCTCGAAGAACTGCGCGCACTGGATCCTGATGGATTTCGCCATCTGGATGGCGGGCTACGTCAGCGTGCCGCTGTATCCCACCGCCTCGGCCGCGACGGTGCGCCAGGTCCTGGAACACAGCGAAGCGGTCGCCTGTTTCGTGGGCAAGCTCGACGACTGGAAGGCGATCGCGAGCGGCTTGCCGCCCGCCGTCTTGCTGCTGGCCTGCGCGCTGTCGCCCCCGGAGTGCGGCGCCGCCGCGCGCTGGGAGCAGATCGTCGCGAGCACGCCACCGCTGACGCCGATCGCGCCGCGCGAAGCCGGCGAGCTGGCCACGATCATCTACACCTCCGGCACCACGGGCGTGCCCAAGGGCGTGATGCACTCTTTCGGGACCTTCGCGCTGGCGCCCAAGACCACCGCCCAAATCTGGCCCGTGGACGCCAACGAACGCGTGCTCTCGCATCTGCCTCTGGCGCACGTGGCCGAGCGCCTGCTGGTCGAGGCCAATTCGGTGTATCACGGGTTCCACGTTTTTTTCGCCGAGTCGCTGGATACTTTCGTGCGCGATCTCAAGCGCGCGCGGCCGACGTTCTTCGGCACCGTGCCGCGCCTGTGGACCAAGTTCCAGCAGGGCATTTATGCGCAGATGCCCAAGCAACGCCTGGATCGCATGCTCGCCGTGCCCGTGCTGGGGCGCTGGGTCGGCCGCAAGGTGCTCGCCGCCATCGGTCTGGATCGCGTGCGCTACGCCGCTTGCGGCGCCGCGCCGATGCCCACCGAGCTTTTGAGCTGGTTCCGCAAGCTGGGGCTGGATTTGTTCGAGGTCTACGGCATGACCGAGAACTTCGCACTGTCCCACGGCACGCGGCCGGGCGAGGGCCGGATCGGCTACGTCGGTCGTGCGTATCCCGGCGTGGAATGCCGGCTGGGCGCGGGCGGCGAAGTGCTGGTCAAGAGCCCCGCCAACATGCTCGGCTATTACAAGGCCCCCGAGCTCACGCGCGAGACGCTGGATGCCGAAGGCTGGTTGCACACCGGCGACATCGGCGAGATCGACGAGCGCGGCAGGTTGCGCATCACCGGCCGGCTCAAGGAAATCTTCAAAACCGCCAAGGGCAAGTACGTGGCGCCGGCGCCGATCGAGGACCGCCTCAGCCGCCATCCGCAGCTGGAAGCGGTATGCGTGTGCGGCGCCGGACTCCCGCAGCCCTTCGCCATCGTCATGCCGGCGACCCATCCGGCCTGGTTCGAGGATGCGGCGCAGCGCGAGGAATTGCGCGCCTCGCTCGCCGCCCACCTGGAGCGCGTCAACGCCGAGCTGGAGCCGCACGAAAAGCTGGCGTTTCTCGCCGTGGTCCGAGAAAGCTGGACGGTGGACAACGGCCTGATCACGCCCACGCTCAAGGTCAAGCGCAGCCAAATCGAGAACCGTTACGCGCCCAAGTTCGACGCCTGGGCGGCGCGCCGGGAAGCAGTGGTGTTCGACGATTGAACCGCCCCGACGGGCGGGGTTCTCAACTTTTTCTTGCAGGGGGAAAGCGATGTATTCGCTCAAGGACAAGATCGCGGTGGTGACCGGCGCCGGTTCGGGCATCGGCCGGGCGTTGGCGCAGAACCTCGCCGCGCGCGGCTGCCGGCTGGCGCTGGCCGACATCGACGAAGCCGGACTCGGCGAGACTGCGGCGCTGCTGCCGGGTGAGACGGACGTGATGCAGGTGCGTCTGGACGTGGCCGACCGCGCGGCGGTGTATGACTTCGCCGCGCGCGTGAAACAGACCTTCGGCACCGCGCACGTGGTCGTCAACAACGCCGGCGTCGCCGTTTCGCAGACGATCGAGAACCTGAGCTACGAAGACTTCGAATGGCTGATGGGCATCGACTTCTGGGGCGTGGTTTACGGCACCAAAGCCTTCCTGCCGCTGCTGCGCGCCCAAAACGAAGGCGCCATCGTCAACCTCTCCAGCGTGTTCGGCATCATCGCCGTTCCGACGCAGGGCGCCTACAACGCCGCCAAATTCGCGGTGCGCGGCTTCACCGAAGCCTTGCGCCACGAGTTGCGGGGGACCGGCGTCAAGGCCATCTGCGTCCATCCGGGCGGCATCAAGACCAACATCGCGCGCCGCGCGCGCTTCTACGCCGATCCTTCCGGGGAGACCGACCAGGCCAAGGCCGCGGCGCATTTCGACCGGCTGGCGCGCACCACGCCCGAACGGGCCGCCGAGATCATCGTGCGCGGCGTCGAGCGCGGCACGCCCCGCGTCCTGATCGGCGCCGACGCCTGGCTGATCGACCGGATCCAGCGCTGGTTTCCGGCGAGCTACTGGAGCCTGATGGCGCGCTTTGTTTGAAGCTCGTCCGGTGCTATCTTGCTTACAAGTCTGTAAATAACGCTGCGCTCGGCGACGGGCTCGGAGGAGAACATGGACGGATCACGGCGGGCGCGCGCCGGGCGCGCGGTGCGGCTTGTGCTTTTTCTGGCCGTCGGCGGCGCGCTTTCGGCCTGCGGCGGTTCCAGCGTGCCGCAGGGCAGCGACGCGAGCGGCAGCGTGCCGCCGCAGCAGGCGAGCATCGACGACCAGTTGCCGTCCGGCACGGCGGGCACGGCCGACCGCTGCGACTTCCTCGATCCGAGCTATTGCCTGTTCCCTTTCCCCAACGACTATTTCACGGTGGAAGATTCCACCTCCGACACCGGCCGGCGGGTGAACCTGCAGCGCGCCTCGATGCCGAAAAGCCGCATCGTGCTCGACAAGCCGATCGACCCGGCGGAATGGAACCGCAACGACGGTTTTTCGCCCGGCGCGATGATCGAGCTGCATGTGCCCGGCGTGGATCTGGCCAAGACCGGCGCGCCGCCGATCACCGACATTCCGCGTTCGCTGAAGTCCGATTCGCCGATCCTGCTGATCGACGCCGACACTCTGGAGCGCCAGCCGATCTGGGCCGAGCTGGACATGAACAACGTGTCCTCGCCCGACCGTCAGGCGCTCATCATCCGCGTGGCCAAGAACCTGCAATACGGCCACCGTTACATCGTCGCCTTGCGCAATCTCAAGGACGCCAGCGGCGCCACGATCGAGGCCGGCCCCGCGTTCCGCATCTACCGCGACAACCATGCCAGCAGCCTGGACTTCGTCAACCGCCGCCGCGCGCATGTGGAGGCGCTCTTCGCCACGTTGGCGAAAGCCGGCGTGGGGCGCTCCGATCTTTATCTGGCCTGGGATTTCACCGTCGCTTCGCAGCGCAGCCTCACCGGCCGCATGCTGCACATCCGCGACGACGCCTTTGCCGCGTTCGCCAACGGCGTGCCCGACTTCAAGATCACCCGGGTCACCGATTACACCAGCGACCAGAACCCCAAGATCGCGCGGCAGGTCGAAGGCACGGTCACGGTGCCGACCTACCTGTTCATTCCCGACAGCGAAGCGACGCTCGCGCCCATCACCGACGTGATCGAACAGGTGCTCGCCGCGGGGGCGAGCGCGCCGGTGCCGGTCGCCACACTGCAAGGCCTGTTCGCGACGCTCGGCGACCAGGACCTGCCGCTGACGCGCTTTTACTACGGAACACCGAATCCCGCTCCCTACGATCTTCCGCAGCGTTTCGCCGGCGGCACGCTGACGGCGCCTTTCACCTGCATCATCCCCCGCGCCGTGCAGAGCGCCGATGGCCACATCCATCCCGCACGCATCGCGCTCTACGGCCACGGCCTGTTCGGCTCGCGCGACGAAGTCACCGCCGGCAACGTCGAGGACATGGCCAACGAGCACGACTTCGTGTTCTGCGCCGCCAACTGGCTGGGCTTCTCGCAGGGCGACCTGCCCAACGCGCTGATCACGCTGCTCGACGTGTCCAACGCGCGCTCGTTCTTCGACACCACGCAGCAGGGCGTGCTCAACTTCCTCGCGCTGGGCCGCGCGCTGCTCAGCCCGCAGGGTTTCGCCGCGCAGGCCGCCTTCCAGATGGGCAGCCCGCCGCAAAGCGTGCTCGACACCACCGAGTTGTACTACGACGGCAACAGTCAGGGCGGCATCCTGGGCGGCCTGCTGATGAGCGTGGCGCAGGACATCACCCGCGGCGTGCTGGGCGTGCCGGGCATGAATTATTCGCTGCTTTTGGAGCGCAGCTCGGACTTCGCGACCTACTCGAAATTTCTCTACGCGGCCTATCCCGACAGCCTCGACCAGGAGTTCATCTTCTCGCTGCTGCAGATGCTGTGGGATCGTGCCGAGGCCGACGGCTACGCCGAGGCCATGACCACCGGCGCGCTGCCGAACACGCCGGCGCACCAGGTGCTGATGCACGTGGCGTTCGGCGATTTCCAGGTCAGCATGTGGGCGGCGCAGAACGAGGCGCGCACCATCGGCGCGCAGCGACACTGTCCTTCGCTGGAGCCGGGCCGCAACCCCGACCGCGCCGAATTCCCCGGCATTCCGTGCATGAGCGACGAGGCCAGCGGGCACGACGGGTCGGCTTTCGTCATCTGGGACAGCGGACCGGACAAAGTCGCGCCCCCGCCGACCGACGACGTGCCACCCACCGGCGACCACGACCCGCACGGCGACCCGCGGGCCACGCCGGCGGCGCGCAGCCAGAAATCGGAGTTTCTGAAGCCTGACGGCAAAGTGATCGACGTCTGCGGCGGCAAACCCTGTGGTTCCGACGGCTATACCCCGCCCTGAGGGCGTCGCTGTTGATGCTTCGACTGCACGTAAGCGGCGACCGCGCGCATTTCATCCGGCCTCTGGTTCTTGATGATGCCGCGCATGGCGATCGAGTTGCGTGGTCGTTCCTGGATCGCGTCTGCGTTCGAGCGGACGTCCAAGGGGTATGCGTTCGGGAAGGCTCAGTCCGCAGGATTCGCTGGATACGCCGGACTGGCGGGCGAATCAAGGACAAGATTCGTGTGGTCCGACACGGCGTGTAAACCGCTCGTTGCCACCCTGGTCGCCGCGAGACGGCTCGTTCGCCCCGTCGGCGCTCACGGTGTGCTGGCGTCACTTGCCAGCCGGCGCCGGATCGGCTGAAACTCTTGCGCAAGGAGGCTTTCTAAGGCGGTGAAAGTCGAACGCCAGACCTGCGGCACCATCGATATGGAGGAACGCGATGTCCGAGGAACGCCACTGGACGCTGGCCGACATCCCCTGGCACGAGCTGGAACGCGACCGGGTGGCGGACAGCGAAGAGCTGTTCTATATGGTCAGCACGGCTTCGCTGATCGAGATCACCACCGATCTCTATACTCGCAACCTGACGCAACACTTCGCCGGCGACGAAGAGGTCGCCGGCTGGTTGCGCGACGGCTGGGAGCCGGAGGAGCTGCAGCACGGGCAGGCGCTGCGCGAGTACGTGCGCCGCGCGTGGCCGGACTTCGACTGGGATGCGGTGTATCGCGCGTTCTTGGAGGAATACGGTGCGCGCTGCAAGCCTGAGGCGCTGTTGCCCTTGCGCAGCCTGGAAATGGTGTCGCGCTGCGTGGTGGAAATGGGCACCTCGACTTATTACACCGCCTTGCATCACGTGACCGACGAGCCGGTGCTCAAACGCCTCGCGCGGCACATCTACGAGGACGAGATCGGTCATTACAAGCATTTCTACAAATATTTTCGCCGTTACCGCGAGCGCGAGGGCGTCACGCGCGCCCAAGTCTTGGGCGCGCTGTGGCATCGGCTGAAAATGATCGAGGAGGAGGATTCCTATATCGCGCTCAAGCACGTGTACGCCGCGCGTCACCCCGGTCGGCGCTACGACAAGCGCGTGTACCGGCGCGTGGTCAAGCGCTGCCGGCGGCTCGCCTCGCCGCACGTGCCGCACGAGAGGTCGGTGAAAATGCTGCTCAAGCCCTTGGACATGGCGCCGACCGTGGAGCGCTGGGTACAGCCGGTGATGGAGAGCGTGGCGCGCGCGGTGGCCTGAGGCGCTCCAATCACGCGCTGCGGCGCTCGGCCGCTTGCAGCGTGTTTTCCATCAACATCGCGACGGTCATGGGACCGACGCCGCCGGGCACCGGCGTGATCCAGGACGCGCGTTCGCGAGCGGCCGCGAATTCCACGTCGCCGGTCAGCTTGCCGTCGGGCAGACGGTTGATGCCGATGTCGATGACGATGGCGCCGGGGCGGACCCACTCGCCCTTGATGAAGCCCGGCCTGCCGACCGCGACCACCAGCACCTCGGCGCGCGCGACTTCCTCGTGCAGGTTGCGGGTGAAGCGGTGGCAGATGGTGGTCGTGCAACCGGCGAGCAGCAATTCCAGCGCCATCGGCCGCCCGACGTGGTTGCTGGCCCCGACCACCGTGGCGCGCAGGCCGTGCAGATCCACGCCGGTGGATTTGAGCAGCTCGATCACGCCGTAGGGCGTGCACGGCCGCAGGGTCGGCAGGCGCTGCGCCAGGCGTCCGAGGTTGTAGGGATGGTAGCCGTCCACGTCCTTGTCGGGATGGATGCGCTCGATCACGCGCTGGGCGGCGAGCTGCGGCGGCAGGGGCAACTGCACCAGGATGCCGTCGATCGCCGGGTCGGCGTTGAGACGATCGACTTCCGCCAGCAGTTGTTCCTCATCGATGCTGGCCTCGAAGTGCAGCGGCAGCGAGCGGATGCCGACCATCTCGCAGGCGCGGCGCTTGTTGCGCACGTAGATCTCGGATGCGGGATCGGCGCCGACCAGCACCGTGGCCAGCGCCGGGGCGCGGCGTCCGGTCGCGCTGCGCGCCAGCACTTTTTCGCGCACGCGCGCCTGTACCTGGGCGGCGATGGCTTTGCCGTCGATGAGCTGCGCGGTCAAGTGGGCGGACTCCGGTCGGAACGAACGCGCATTCTAGCCTGCGACGGCGTCCGATCCCGTAGAATCCGCGCTTTCACTGAATGCGCATTCATGCCCGATTCGCCAGTGTCCGCCCTGCGTGTCCACGCCCTCGCCGTCGCGCGCGGCGATCGCAGGGTGCTGTCGGACCTGTCGTTTACGCTGGCGCCGGGCGAGATCCTGCACATCCGCGGCGGCAACGGCGCCGGCAAGACCTCGCTGCTGGAAGTGCTGTGCGGGCTGCGCGCGCCGGCGGCCGGACGCATCGAAGGCCAGCCGACGGCCGCGCAGCGGCACTGGCTCGGCCACAAGAATGCCCTCAACCCGGTGTTGACCGTGCGCGAAAACCTCGTGTTCTGGTGCGCACTCAACGGCAACGACGCCGCGGAGGTCGATGCCGCGCTGGCGCGCGTCGGCTTGAAAGCGCAGCGTCATCGGCCGTGCGGCGCGCTATCGGTCGGCCAGCGGCGCCGTGCCGCGCTGGCACGGCTGTGCGCCGTCTCTCGCCCTTGGTGGTTCCTCGACGAACCGCTGGCTGGGCTCGACCGCGCAGCGGTCCATGTGCTCGCGGATTTGCTGCACGCCCACGCGCGCGCCGGCGGCGCCGCCGTACTCACCAGCCACCAGGCGCTGCCGGACGCATTGGCTTGCGGCGTGCGCGAGCTGGAGCTGGGCCGCTAATGCACGCGCTGCTCGGCCCGGCCTGGGCGCTGTTCCGCCGCGAACTCTTGCTCGCCGCCCGGCGGCCCGCGGAATGGGCGCAACCGCTGGTGTTCTACGGCATCGTCGCTTTGCTGTTCCCGTTGGGGATCGAGGCGCAAAATCCCGCGCTGAAAGTGTTCGCGCCGGCGATCGTCTGGGTCGGCGCGCTGCTCGCCGCGCTGCTCGCGGTGGAACGCATGTTTCGCGGCGACCTCGAGGACGGTACGCTGGAGCAATTGCTGCTGGCGCAAGCGCCCGCGCCGCTGCTGGTCGCGGCGAAGTTCGGCGCCCACTGGCTGTTGACCGCGCTGCCGCTGGTCCTGGCGGCGCCGCTGCTGGGTCTGATGCTGGGCCTCGACCCGCTGCCGGTGCGAGTGCTGACGCTCGGTCTGTTGCTGGGTACGCCGACGCTGATGTTCACCGGCGGATTCGCGGCGGCCTTGACGGTGGGCGCCCAGCGCGCTGGCATCCTGCTGCCGATTCTGGTCTTGCCGCTGATGACGCCGGCGGTGATCTTCGGCGGCGGCGCGGTGCATGCCGCCTCCAGCGGACTGCCGTATGCTGCGCCTCTGTATTTTCTGGCCGCGCTGCTGGCGCTGGCGCTGACCGGCCTGCCGCTGGCTGCCGCCGGCGCCCTGCGCAACGCCGTGGAATGAGCGCGCCGACATGGTGTTTGCGCGAAGCGCAATGGGTGCGGGAGGCGCGCGTCCGCTCACGGCCAAGTCGGCACTGCCCTATCAGTTATGGTGCGCCAGTGAACGGGCGCATGATCTGGATCAACTCCCGCGCTGGCGATGAGCGATAACTCGACGATGTGGACCTGGTTACATCGGCTGGCCTCACCGCCCGGCTTCTACCGCTTCGCGCAGGCGCTGGCGCCATGGTTGTACGGCGTCGCCGTGCCGCTGCTCGCTCTCGGCGCTTACGGTGGATTGTTCGTGGCGCCGCCGGACTACCAGCAGGGCGACGCCTTCCGCATCATCTACGTGCACGTGCCGGCAGCGGCGCTGTCGCTGGGGATTTACACCTTGATGGCGGCGGCCGGCGCGATCGCGCTGATCTGGCGGTTGAAGCTCGCGGAGTGCGCGGTCGTGGCGGCGGCCCCGCTGGGCGCGAGCTTCACTGCGCTGGCTCTGGCGACCGGCATGCTGTGGGGCAAGCCGACCTGGGGCGCCTACTGGGTGTGGGATGCGCGGCTGACTTCAGAACTGGTGCTGCTGTTCCTGTATCTCGGCGTGATCGGATTGAACCAGGCCTACGCCGAGGCCCGCGCCGGCGCCCGTGCCTGTTCCTGGCTGGCGCTGGTCGGGGTGGTCAACGTGCCGATCGTGCATTATTCGGTGGTGTGGTGGAACTCGCTGCATCAGGGCTCGACGATCTTGAGCCTGGACGCCCTGCGTCATCCGCACATCAGCTCGGACATGCTCTGGCCTCTGCTGTTGACCCTGGCCGGGTTCTTCCTGTTTTTCGCGGCGGTGTGGCTGCGCCGGGTGCAGAACGAACTGCTGGCCAGGGAGGGGAATGCGCGCTGGGTGACCGAACTGCACGAGCACTCGGCGGGGACTCACTGAGGCAGGCATGAACCCAAAATACGCGGTGTTCATCTGGAGCAGCTACGCGCTGACGCTGGCGGTGCTGGTGTGGAACGCGCTCGCGCCCTGGTTGCGGCGCAACGAATGGCGGCGCCGGCGGTCTGAGGCAGCGAACGAAGAGGCGGACGTATGAGCAGGCGACAAAGGCGGATGCTGACGGTAGCGGTTCTGGTGATCGGCGTGGCTGCGGCCGCGGCGCTGGGCTTCACCGCCTTCCGCAAGAACATGATGTACTTCTATACCCCCAGCGATCTGCTCAGCGGCGATCTGCCGGCCGGCGCGACGCTACAGCTCGGTGGCCTGGTCGAACAGGGCAGCCTGCAGCGCGGCGCGGGGCTCGAGATCCGTTTCGTCATGGCCGACTGCACCCATCAGGTGCCGGTGGTGTACGACGGCGTGCTGCCGGACCTGTTTCGTGAAGGGCAGGGCGTGATCGCCACCGGGCACATGGGGCCGGACCACGTGTTCGTCGCCACCCGGATCCTGGCCAAGCACGACGAGAACTACATGCCGCCGCAGGTGGCGAAGTCCCTGAAAACCGCCGATGGCCGACATTCCTGTGCGCCGTTCAAATCGGTCTATCAACCGGCGCCCGACTCGGTGACGGCACGCATCGAAAGGACGTCGCCGTGAGCGCCGAGCTGGGCCATTTCGCCCTGATCCTGGCGCTGGGCGTGGCGCTCCTGCAATGGGGCGTGCCGCTGATCGGCTGGCGGCGACGCGATGCACGCCTGCTGGCCTTCGGCGCGTCCGCCGCGCACGCGCAGTTCCTGTGCGTGCTGGTGGCCTACGCCTGCCTGACCTATGCCTTCGTGACCAAGGATTTCTCGCTGGCCTACGTCGCCGAGAACGATCACACGCGCCTGCCGCTGTTCTACCGCGTGACCGCGGTATGGGGCGCGCACGAAGGCTCGCTGCTGCTCTGGGTCCTGATCCTGTCCGGCTGGACCGTGGCGGTGTCGGTCTTCAACCGCCGCCTGCCGCTGGAGATGGGCGCCCTGGTGCTGTCGGTGCTGGGAGCGATCAGCGTGGGCTTTTATCTGTTCATCCTGCTGACCTCGAGCCCTTTCGACCGCCTGTACCCGGTGCCGACGGAGGGCCACGACCTCAATCCCATCCTGCAGGATCCTGGTCTGGCGCTCCATCCGCCGGTGCTGTACATGGGCTACGTCGGCTTCTCCGTCGCCTTCGCCTTCGCCATCGCGGCGCTGATCGGGGGCCGGCTCGACGGCGCCTGGGCACGCTGGACGCGGCCGTGGACGGTGACCGCCTGGATGTTTCTCACCTTGGGCATCACCTTCGGTTCCTGGTGGGCGTACAAGGAACTCGGCTGGGGCGGCTGGTGGTTCTGGGACCCGGTCGAGAACGCCTCGTTCATGCCCTGGCTGGCGGGTACCGCCCTGATCCATTCGCTGGCGGTGACCGAGAAGCGCGGCCTGCTCAAGTCCTGGACCGTCCTGCTGGCGATCCTCGCTTTCTCGCTGTCCTTGCTCGGGACCTTTCTGGTGCGCTCGGGAGTCCTGGTGTCGGTGCACGCCTTCGCCAGTGATCCGACCCGCGGCCTGTTCGTGCTGGGCCTGATCGGCGTGGTGGTCGGCGGCGCGCTCGCCCTCTATGCCTGGCGCGCGCCGCGCCTGTCTGCCTACGGCGAACTGAATCTGCTTTCGCGCGAGGGCCTGCTGCTGTTCAACAACGTGTTTCTGGTGTGCGCGGCGGGGGTGGTGCTGCTCGGCACCCTGTATCCCCTGGTGCTCGATGCCCTGGGGCTGGGCAAGATCTCGGTCGGCCCGCCGTATTTCGACAGCGTGTTCGTGCCCTTGATCGTTCCCCTGATCCTCTTGGTCGGGCTCGCGGCCACGGTGCCCTGGAAACGCGCGCGGCTGGCTGAATCGCTGCGGCGCCTGCGGATGCCGGCGGCCGCGGCTCTGGCGGTTGGACTGACGCTGCCGCTGGCGATCCAGGGGCGCACCACGCTGGTCGCCGTCGCCGGAACGTTGCTCGGCGTCTGGGCAGCGGGTACGGCGGTGCAGGACCTGTGGCGGCGCGTGCGCAGCAAGGCGGATTGGCGGGCCGGCCTGACTTCGGTGCCGCGCGCGGCCTGGGGCATGAACCTGGCCCACATCGGACTTGGCGTGTGGGCGATCGGGGTCGCTTGCGTGACCAGCTTCGGTGCGGAAAAGGACGTGCGCCTGGCGCCCGGCGCGCACGCCGAGCTGGGGGGTTATACCTTCGTCTTTCAAGGCGAACGCGAAGCCGCCGGCCCCAACTACACCGCGCAGCAGGGCAGTGTCCTGGTCGAGCGCGAGGGCACCACGGTGGCGCGGCTCTATCCTCAGAAACGCTTGTACGCCTCGCAGGGCACGGTCATCACGGAAGCGGCGATCCATCCCGGTCCGTTCGGCGATCTGTACGTGTCGCTGGGCGAGGGCTATGACGACGGGAGCTGGAGCCTGCGCCTCTACGACAAGCCCATGGTGCGCTGGATCTGGCTGGGCGGCGTGCTGATGTTCCTGGGCGGCGGGCTGGCGGCGTCGGACCGCCGCTATCGCCTGGCACGCGCCTTGGAGCGCCGCAGCGCGCAAGCGGCGGAGGCCACGGCCGCCTGATGCGTTTCGCCCTGCCCCTGGCGGTGTTGATCGCCCTGCTCGCGCTGTTCGCCGTCGGCTTGCAGCGCGATCCGCGCCGGCTGCCGAGTCCCTTGATCGGCAAGCCGGCGCCGGCCTTCGATCTGCCCACCATCGCCTTGCCGGGGCCGCCCGGCGCAGTCCCGCCGCCGGCGCGCATGACCCAGGCCGACTTGCGCGGCGCGCCAGTGCTGGTCAATTTCTTCGCCAGCTGGTGCGCCGGCTGCCAGGACGAGCACCCGTTCCTGATGGAACTCGCGCGCAGCGGTGAGGTAAGGCTCGTCGGCATCGACTACAAGGACGCGGAGTCCGACCTGCGCCGCTGGCTGGGGCGGCACGGCGATCCTTACGCCGTGGTGCTGTCCGATCTTTCGGGCAATACCGGCATCGACTGGGGCGTGTACGGCGTGCCCGAGACCTTCGTGCTGGACGCCCAGGGCCGGATCGTGTTCAAGCAAATCGGGCCGCTGACGCCGGAGGCCTGGCAGCGCATCCGCCCCTTGCTGCAAGGATCGGCCTCATGAGGTACGCGCTGGCGACGCTGCTTTTGGCCTGCGCCATGTCCGCGGTTCGAGCGCAAGTGGAAACGCCCAGGCCGCCGATTCCCCTCGATGCGCGGCAAGAGGCGCAATACAAGGCGCTGCTGCCGGAGCTGCGCTGTCTGGTGTGCCAGAACGAATCCTTGGCCGACTCGCAGGCGCCGCTGGCGGCGGATCTGCGCTATGAGATCCGCGGGCTGATCGCCAAGGGCGCGAGCGATGCCGACGTGAAGCGCTATCTGGTGGCGCGCTACGGCGAATTCGTGCTCTACCGGCCGCGGCTGGAGACGCGCACCCTGCTCTTGTGGAGTGGGCCCTTTCTGCTGCTGCTGGCGGCCTGCGCCGGCGTGCTGAGCTACGCGCGGCGCCGCGCACGCGCCGCAGCGCCGCCGCCCGTCGACGAGGGTGCGCTGCGCCGCCTCTTGGAGGAGCGGGATCGATGAGCGCGGCGCTCGTCCTGGCGATGGCGGCCTTGTGCCTGGCCGCGGCGGCGCTGGCCACGCGGCCCTGGTGGAGATCCGCCGAGGTCCCGCGCTTGCGCCGGCGGCGTGCCAACGTCGCCGCCTACGACACGCGCCTCGCCGAGATCGCGGCCGAGGAAGCCGCCGGACTGCTGGGCGCGGAGGAGGCGCAGGCGCTACGCCAGGAGCTTGGCGCCCGGCTGCTCGCCGAGGCGGCTTCCGATGCCGACCCACCGTCCGCGCCGGCTCGAGTTCCACGCCGACCGCGCGCCGCGCTGCTCTTGGGATTCTTGCTCGCGGTTTTCGCCGCGGGCGGCTACTGGCTGTCCGGCACCTGGGTTTTGCAGGCACACATCTCCGCCGAACGCCAGGCGCAGGCGCAGATCGAAGCCATGGTGCAACGGCTGGCCCAGCGTCTGGAACGGAATCCGGACGATCCCCAGGGCTGGGCGCTGCTCGGACGTTCTTATTTCGTGATGCAGCGCTACGCCGACGCCGCGCGGGCCTATCACGAGGCCAATGCCCGCGCGCCGCAGGCGGAGTGGCTGGCCAGCGAGGGCGAGGCGCTGGCCTTCGCCCAGGGGCGCGATCTGCGGGGCGAGCCGCTGGCGCTGTTCGAAAAGGCGCTGGCGCTGGATGCGGATGAAGGCAAGGCGCTGTGGTACGCGGGGCTGGCGGCCGAGGAGGCCGGCGACGCCGCGACCGCCCGCGCGCGCTGGGAAAAGCTCGTCGCCGAGCCGGACCTGCCGGCGCAGATGCGCGAAGTCGTACAGACGCGGTTGAGCGAGCTCGGTGAAGAGCGCGCGGCTTCGGACGCCGGCGCAACGGTGCTCAGGCTCGAGATCAGCCTGGCGCCGGCGCTGGCCGGCCGGGTACCGGCGGACGCCGTGCTGTTCGTCTACGCCAAGGCTGCGAATGGGCCGCCGATGCCGCTGGCGGTGCGCAAGCTGCCCGGCGCCAAGCTGCCGCTGGAGGTTCGTCTCGACGACGGCATGGCGATGACGCCGCCGCTACGCCTGTCCGCCTTCGAACACTACGTCGTGACCGCGCGGCTGTCCGCGAGCGGCAGCGCGCAGCCGCAGTCCGGCGATCTCGAAGGCCGCATCGAGGCGCGCCGCGCGGACAGCGGCAAGCTGCTGGCTTTGCGCATCGACCGCGTATTGCCCTGAGCGCCGGGTACGGCTGTCGGGACGACGCTTGGGCGGGATCGAGGGAGCCGGTAAGATGCGCCCCGCCGCCGCCCGTCCTTGTGTCATGAACCATTCTCAGGTGTTCGATCTGCCCGCTTTGCCCGCGACGCTGCCGACGTTCGTCCGCGCCGGCCTGTCCGCCGCGCGCCGTCTGCCGGATACGCCGCAACTGCCGCATTGGGCGCTGCGCGTGCGCGCCTTGCGCGTGGACCCTGCGCGCTTGCAGGCCTACCAGGCGCTGTGCGGTTTGCCGCAGGGTGAAACCTTGCCGATTCTTTATCCGCAAGTGCTAGCCACGCCGCTGTTCCTGCACCTGATGACCCGGCCCGGGTTTCCGGTGCCGCTGCTGGGCCTGGTGCACGTGCGCAACACGGTGGAGCAACGCCGGGCGTTGCGCGCCGACGAGAGCCTGGATCTTTGCTTGCGGGTGGGCGAGGGGCGCGAGGTCAAGGCCGGTTTCGAGTTCGACCTGTTGATGGATTGTGCGCCGGCCGAAGCGGAACCCGTCTGGCGCGCGACCATGACCGTGATCCGCCGTCGCCCGCGGCCGCCGTCCGAGGCCAAGCCGCAGCCGCCTGCGGCGGATGCGCGGCTGGCGGAATATCTGACGCTGTCGGCGCCGGAAGACATCGGCCGGCGCTACGCGCGCGTCTCCGGCGACTACAACCCGATCCACCTGCACGCCGCGACGGCGAGGCTGTTCGGCTTTCCCCGCGCGATCGCACACGGTTTGTGGACCGCGGCGCGCTGCCTGGCTTTGTTGGAGCCGCGCCTGCCCGCGCCGCCGCGCCGCTACGCGGTGCAGTTCAAGCAACCGCTGTTGCTGCCCGGCCGCGCGGTGCTGCGCTATGCCCCGCAGTCCGAGCCGATCGAGTTCGCCCTGCTCGCCGCCGGCGCCGCAAAAATCCATCTCACCGGCACGCTGGGTTAAAATGAATTCCTGAGTCGAAAGCAGCGCGGAAACGGAAAAACGATTCCCAGGTCCGCGCTGCCCATCAGGAGACCGCATGCGCATTCGCAAAGCCGTGTTCCCCGTCGCCGGGCTCGGCACCCGTTTCCTGCCGGCGACCAAGGCCAGCGCCAAGGAAATGCTGCCCATCGTGGACAAGCCGCTGATCCAGTACGCGGTCCAGGAGGCGATCAGCGCCGGCGCCGAGGAGCTGATCTTCATCACCGGCCGCTCGAAGAATTCCATCATGGATCACTTCGACAAGGCCTACGAACTGGAGGCCGAGCTGTCCAGCCGCGGCAAGACCAAACTCTTGGAAACGGTGCAGGAAATCCTGCCGCCGGGCATCACCTGCATCTACATCCGCCAGGCTGAGGCCTTGGGGCTGGGCCACGCGGTGCTGTGTGCCGAACCGGCCGTGGGCGACGAGGACTTCTCCGTGATCCTCGCCGACGACCTGATCGACGGTCGCCTGCGGCCGTGCCTGGCGCAGATGCAGCGCGTGTACCAGGAGTACGGCACCAGCGTCATCGCCACCCAGCGCGTGCCGAAATCCGAGATCAGCGGTTACGGCGTGGTGGATGTGCAGCCGGTGGCGCCGGGCTTGGGCGAAATCCGCCGCATCGTGGAAAAACCCAAGCCCGAGGATGCGCCGAGCGATCAGGCGGTCGTGGGGCGTTACATCCTCACTCCGCGCATCTTCAAGCTGCTGGAACGTACGCCGCGCGGCGCCGGCGGCGAAATCCAGCTCACCGATGCGATCAGCATGATGATCCAGGAGCAGACCGTGCTGGCCTACGAGTTCGAGGGCACGCGCTACGACTGCGGCAGCAAGCTGGGTTATCTCAAGGCCAACGTCGAATACGCGCTCAAGCATCCCGAGTTGGCGGAGGGCTTCCGCGAATATCTGCAGGAGCTCACCGCAGGCTGGACGCGCTCCGAGAAAATCTATAAAGCGGCCGGCTAAAGGACCTTCCATGACCGGCGCCAAGTATCAGACTCTGATCGAGACCTCCGCGATCCAGGGCGGCAACGCCGCCTACGTCGAGGATCTCTACGAGCGTTATTTGCAGGATGCCGAAGCGGTGGATCCGCAATGGCGCGCCTATTTCCGCAGCGTGCAGGGCAGCGGCGCGCCGGACGCCCCGCATGCGCCAGTGCGTGCGCGTTTCGAGCGTCTGGCGCGTCAGCGTCCGACGCGGGTCGTCTCCGAGGGCTACGATCCGCGCGCGGCGGAAAAACAGTCCGCGGTCATGCGCCTGATCAACTACTACCGCGTGCGCGGTCACCAGGCGGCCAGGCTCGATCCGCTGGGCCTGGCGCCGGTGCCGAGCATTCCCGATCTCGACCCCGCGTTCCACGGCCTCGGTCCCGAGGACATGGCCACGGTGTTCAACACCGGCACGCTGGCGGTGGCCGACCGCCTGCCGCTGTCCGAGATCATCCGCGTGCTCAAGGCGGTTTACACCGACACCATCGGTGCGGAGTACATGCACATCACGGAAACGGCGCAGAAGCGCTGGATCCAGAAGCGGCTCGAAGGCAGCGTGTTCGAACCGCGGCTCACGCCGGAGGAGAAACGCGAGGTTCTCAAACAGCTCTGCGCCGCCGAAGGCATCGAGCGCTACCTGCACAACAAGTACGTGGGTCAGAAGCGCTTTTCCCTGGAAGGCGGGGATTCGCTGATTCCGCTGCTGGACGAGCTCATGCGCGTGTCGGCGCTGCGCGGCGTGGAGGAGCTGGTGATCGGCATGGCGCACCGCGGGCGCCTCAACGTGCTGGTCAACTGCCTGGGCAAGTCGCCCAAGGAGCTGTTCGCCGAGTTCGAAGGCAACTATTCGGCCGAGGATCTGGCGCGCGCGGGCGACGTGAAATACCACATGGGGTTTTCCACGGACGTGGAGATCGCCGGCAGGCGCCTGCACCTGGTGCTGGCGTTCAATCCTTCGCATCTGGAGATCGTCGATCCGGTGGTGGAGGGCAGCGTCAAGGCGCGACAGACGCGCCGCCACGACGAACGCGGCGACCGGGTGGTGCCGGTCCTGATCCACGGCGACGCCGCCTTTGCTGGCCAGGGCGTGGTGATGGAGACCCTGCAACTGAGCCATGCCAAGGGTTACGGCACCGGCGGAACCTTGCACGTGATCGTCAACAACCAGATCGGCTTTACCACGCCCAACCCGATCGAGGCGCGTGAAGGTCACGAGGTGCGCACCAGCCGTTACGCCACCGACATCGCGAAAATGCTGGAGGCGCCGGTATTCCACGTCAACGCCGACGATCCCGAGGCGGTGGTGTTCGTCACCCGCCTGGCTGCGGACTACCGCAGCGAGTTTCACAAGGACGTGATCATCGATCTGTGCTGTTATCGCCGCCACGGCCATAACGAGGCCGACGAACCGGCGGCCACCCAGCCGCTCATGTACCAGGCCATCAAGAAGCAGCCGACCACGTTCACGCTGTACGCACAGAAGCTGGTGCAGGAGGGCGTGATCTCCGCGGACGAACCGGAGCGGCTGGCCAAAGCGTATCGCGACGGTCTGGACCAGGGCGTGAACATCGCGCGCACCACCCTGGGCATGGTCGGCAACCAGTACACCGTCAACTGGGCCAACTATCAGAAAGGCAGCTGGGACACGCCGGCGGAAACCGCGGTCGGGCTTGAGACGATCAAAGCCCTGGCGCAACGTCTGCACCAGCTCCCGCCGGGCTTCACCCTGCACCCGCGCGTGCAGAAGATCTACGAGGAGCGGGTGAAGATGGCCGCGGGCGAGTTGCCCATGGACTGGGGCTTCGCCGAAACCATGGCTTATGCCACGCTGGTCAACGAGGGGTTTTCGGTGCGCCTGTCCGGCCAGGACACGCGGCGCGGCACTTTCTTTCACCGCCACGCGACGTTGCACGACGTCAACACCGGCGAGAGCTACACGCCGCTGCGCCACCTGGATCCGGAGAAGAACCGCTTCGTGGTCAACGACACCCTGCTGTCCGAGGAAGGCGTGCTCGGGTTCGAGTACGGCTACAGCTCCACCGATCCCGACTGCCTGGTGATCTGGGAAGCGCAGTTCGGGGATTTCGCCAACGGCGCGCAAGTGGTGATCGATCAGTTCATCGCCGCCGGCCAGGCCAAGTGGGGCCGTTTCTGCGGCCTGACCCTGTTCCTGCCGCACGGCTACGAGGGGCAGGGTCCCGAGCACTCCTCGGCGCGGCTGGAACGCTATCTGCAATTGTGCGCGGCCAACAATTTGCAGGTGTGCGTGCCGTCCACGCCGGCGCAGTTTTTCCACATGATCCGCCGCCAGATGAAGCGCAGCCTGCGCCTGCCGCTGATCGTGATGACTCCCAAGTCGCTGCTGCGCCACAAGCTGTCGGTGTCGCCGCTGGAAGACCTCACGCGCGGCGGCTTCCGCTACGTGATCGGCGAGACCGAGGCGCTGGATCCCAAGCAGGTGCGGCGCATCGTGTTCTGCAGCGGCAAGGTTTATTACGATATCTACGAGGCGCGCGAGAAACAGCAGCGGCGCGACGTGGCCCTGGTGCGGCTGGAACAGCTCTATCCTTTTCCGCGCGCGGACTACGAAGCGGCCATCGCCGCCTACCCGAACGCCAAGGAAGTGGTGTGGGCGCAGGAGGAACCGGAGAACCAGGGCGCCTGGTATCAGATCAAACACCGCCTGCGCGCCTATCTCGCCGACGATCACCAGCTTTACTACGTCACCCGCAAGGGCAGCGCCACCACCGCGGTGGGTTACCTCAAGGTGCATCTGAAAGAACAGGAAGAACTATGCAAGGCCGCCTTGTCCGGCGGCCTGCCGCTCAAAGGCGGCGCGTGAGCGTGGGATCCCCGCACTGATGGAGAGCGCATGAGTATCGAGATCAAGGTTCCCAATCTGCCCGAGTCGGTCGCCGAGGCCACCGTCGCGGCCTGGCACCTCAAAGCCGGTGACGCGGTCAAGCGCGAGCAGAATCTGGTCGATCTCGAAACCGACAAGGTCATGCTGGAAGTGCCGGCGACCGCCGACGGCGTGCTCAAGGAAATCCGCGTGCCCGCGGGCAAGACCGTCAAGGCCGGCGATGTCATCGGCGTGCTGGAGGAGGGCGCCGGTACGCCCAAGATCAAGGATACCGCGCCGGCCGGTGGCGACGCCGCGGTCCTCGCGGCGAACCGTCCCGCCGCGGTCGCCGATCGCGCCGCCGCGACTGCGGAGGCTGACGACGCGCAAAGCCCGGCGGTGCGCAAGCGGCTGGCGGAACTGGGCGTGAGCGCCGCGCAGGTGCTCGCCGCCGTCGAGGGCAGCGGCAAAGGCGGTCGCCTGACCCGGGAAGACGTGGAGCGCTACGCGCAGAAACGGCAGACCGCACCGACTCCAAGCGCGTCGCCCGCGCCGCCCCCGGCTGCCCCGGAACCGCAGCGCCCGCGCGCCTCGGCGCGAGAAGAACAGCGCGTGCCGATGACGCGCATCCGGGCGCGCATCGCCGAACGCCTGAAAGAGGCGCAGAACACCGCGGCGATGCTCACGACGTTCAACGAGGTCGATCTCAAGGCGGTGTCCGACCTGCGGGCGCGCTACAAGGAGAGTTTCGAGAAGGCACATGGCGTCAAGCTCGGTTTCATGTCCTTCTTCGTGCGCGCCTCGATCGAGGCGCTCAAGAAATTCCCGCTGGTCAACGCCTCGATCGACGGCAACGACATCGTCTATCACGGCTATTACGACATCGGCGTGGCCGTGTCCACCGAGCGCGGCCTGGTGGTGCCGATCCTGCGCGACGCCGATGCGCTGTCCTTCGCCGAGATCGAGAAGGCGATCGCCGAGCTGGGTGCCAAGGCGCGCAACAACAAGCTGTCCATCGAGGAACTCACCGGCGGCACTTTCTCCATCACCAACGGCGGCGTGTTCGGCTCGATGCTCTCCACGCCCATCCTCAATCCGCCGCAAGCGGCGATCCTGGGCATGCATGGCATCACCGAGCGGCCCGTGGTGGTCGACGGCCAAATCGTGGTCCGGCCGATGATGTACCTGGCGCTGACCTACGACCATCGCTTGATCGACGGTCGCGAGGCGGTGCTGTTCCTGCGCCACATCAAGGAACTGCTGGAAGACCCGGCGAAGATGTTGTTGCAGTTGTAAGGCGGATTTTCCGGCGCGCGCCCGGCAGCGTTTCGACCCCCAAGGCTGGCCTCCGGGCGGTTGATATGGCCGTCATTCGCGAGCAGGAACCGATCCCGTTCTTTACCCTGCCGAACTGGGTGAAGGCCGCAGCGCAGTGCGGCTTCAACATCGAGCCGGTGTTCCGCAGCCTTGGCATCGAAACCGACCTGATTCACCTCGACCGCATGCGGGTGACCCCGGCGCAGCTCGTGCAGGTCATGGACGTCTGTGTCCGCCGCGCGCGCGGCCAGCATTTTCCATTCGTGCTGGGCGAGACCTTCGCGTTCGACTACTTGCCGGATATCGAGACTTTCCTGGTCACCAGCGGCTCGTTGCGTGAAGCGGCCCGAGTGTTCGACTGGGTGCGCGAGCTGGTCAATCCGTTGATCGATCTGCGCCTGGAGGAAACCGGCCGAACGGCGCGGCTGGTGCTCAGCATCGGCGGGAGCGCGGTGCCGGAGCCGCGGCCCTATTTCTGCGAAGCGGTGTTTCCGGCGATCCTCAAGTTCGGCCGGGCCTTGCTGGGCGGGCACGCCGACTTCCAGTACCTGGCCTTTCGTCACGCGCCGCCGCCTTATGCGGCGGAATACCGGAAGTTCTTTGGCCTCGCGGTGCGCTTCAACCAGCCGCAGCATGCCCTGGTGTTCGCGCGCGAACTGCTCGATCGCCCGCTGGAAGGCGCCTTCCCTGCGTTGCACAAACAGGCTGAGTACCTGGTCGGCGAGCGCTTGCGGCGCCTGCCGCGAAAGACCACCGTGACCGCAACCGTCGAACGCGCCCTCGTCCAACGACCGGAATTGCTCGGGCAGGGGATCGAGCGGCTGGCGCAGGCCTTGAATCTGAGCCCGCGCACCCTGCAGCGGCGGCTACGCGAAGAGGGCGGCAGCTACGCCCAAGTCCTGGCGCAGGTGCGCTTACGCCTGGCGAGCGCCTGGTTGCGCGAGCCTGAGCTGAGCCTTGAGACGATCAGCGAACGCCTCGGTTTTTCCGACCGCCGCAGTTTCACGCGAGCGTTTACACGTTGGAGTGGATTGTCGCCGAGCGCCTTCCGTGCGAAAGAGCCTGCTTAGAGGGCGCGTCTCGAGCGCGTTTTTTCCTTACGGGCATCGGGTTCCCGATTTCCCGCGCTGTGTCGCGGTGCAAAGTCAGAGGACTGTCGCGCGCGTTCGCGCAGGGCGGCCGCGATGAAAAAAGCCTCCGCTTCCTCGCGGGTTTTGAACGTATAACTGCTGTGATCGGTCATGACGGTATTGTGGATCAGAGTGCGCATGATGAGCTCATCCATCGACATGGGTAGGGCTTTGACCGTGAATCCGCGCGGCCATTCGCTCATATAAAAATCAGGCGGGATTGATTGTCGGCCCATGGCGTAAAATGTTCCCTTACGTCGCCGGCGGTCATAGGCGCGTCCGCCATGAACGCTTAAAGTCTCACCATCGGCCTTAGGAGCTAGGACATGGATGGCAATCTCCCCACGAACTCGACGCAGCGCGAGATCGTGCCCCGCAAGGGCCCGGACTTCGGTCTGGATGGCGACATCCCGCGCCATTGGCTCGGCGGCGACGCATTCAAGACGCGCTTTTTCGACGCCATGTCCACCTTGTTCCCGGAAGGCGAGCGGTTCTTCATCGCGTGCGTGCGGGACTTTCGTGATCAGATCACCGATCCTGCCCTGCAACAGCAGGTCAAGGATTTCATCTACCAGGAAGGTCAGCACACCATGGTGCATACCCGGTTCAATAACCGGCTCAAGACTCAGGGGATCGACGTCGATCGCATCCTCAAGAAGCAGGTCGACCTCATGTTTGGCTTTTTCCGCAAGCGCTTCTCGCGCCGCTATACCCTGGGCATGACCGCCGCGGCCGAGCACATGACCGCGCTGATGGCCCACGGTTTCGCCAGCCAAGGCGTACTGGTGGATGCCGATCCGCGCCTGCGCGCCATGTACGCCTGGCACGCGATCGAGGAGGTCGAGCACAAGGCGGTCGCCTACGACGTGCTCACCAAAGTGGCCAAGGCGAGTTATTTCACGCGCATCCTGAGCTTCGTGCAGACCACGTTCACGTTTCCGTTCCACGTCTTCATGATCATGCGCCACATGCTCGACGTGGACGGCAAAAACACGCTGCGCGTATGGCTCAAAGGGCTGTGGTGGCTGTACGGTCCGCGCGGGATTTACCTCAGGCTGCTGCCGCACTATCTGGTTTACTTCCTCCCCGGCTTCCATCCATGGAAGTACGGGCAGATGGAGTCCTACGAGCGCTGGCGCGAAGTCTACGACCGTAGCGGCGACCCCATCGCTGCCGGCGACGCCGTGATGGGCGCCGTGGCGCGCGCCTGAAATCGCCCGCGGTCCGCGCGAGAGAAGTCGGCTAAAATCCGCGGCTGCGCCTTAAGCCCGCGCCGACCGGCGCAGTCCGTCGATGCATCGCGCTTCAAGTCTGCGTCTCGCGCCAGCGTCTGCCTTGCGGATTTTCGCGCTGGCTTTATGCCTGTTCACGACCGCTTGCGGACGACATGCAGGGAATCCGGCTTCCGGCGTGCCGGAGTTGACGCTGCTGGGAGGCACTGAACTTCGGGATCTCGCGTTCCTCCAGCCGCAGATGGAGGCTGCGGCAGGGATCCGCCTCCGTTTCGAGTATGCCGGACCCATGGAAATGGTCGACCGCGTACGCACGGGCGGGATCGATCTGGCTTGGCCCACCGACGGCTTGTATCTGCGCATGAATCTGCCGCAGAAGATTCTCGCCGGCACGCCGATCATGCGCTCGCCGGTGGTGCTGGCCCTCAAGAAACCGCGGGCCGAGGAGCTGGGCTGGACGCACCGTGCGCCGAGCTGGCCGGAGATCGGCCATGCGGTCCAGCGCGATCAGCTTGCGCTGGGCATGACCAGTCCGGTGGCCTCGGATCTGGGGCTGGCCGCGTTGCTGTCGGCGGCCTTCGGCACCGCGGGCGGATCGCATGCCGCGCCGGCGCCCGCTCCCGCATTGCGCGGCAGCGTCTCTCCGGCCGACATCGATCCCGACCGGCTTGCCCCCCTGTACGCCGGCATGAAGCTGATCGGCGGCAGTGGGTCCTGGCTCGCGCAGGCCTATGTCAAGCAGGAAGACCGGCTCGACGGCATGATCAATTACGAGTCGGCGGTGCTGGAACTGGACGCCGGCGACGAGCTGGACACGCCGCTCGCCGTCATCCATCCGCGCGACGGCAGCCGGGTCGCCGAGTATCCCTTGCTGCTGCTCAATGCCGCGCGCCGCCCCGAATACCAAAAACTGGTGGCTTTTTTGCGCAGCCCGGACATCCAGCGCCAGATCGTGGCCCGCACCTGGCATCGACCGGTGATCAATGGCGTGGAGCTACCCGCCGCCTTCGGCAATGCGCCGCTGAAGGTCTTGCGTGAAACGCCGCGACCCGAACTGGTCGCGGCACTGCTCGATGTTTACCAAAGCCGCCTGCGCCCGCCTTCGCACTGCTATTTCGTGCTCGACGTGTCGGGATCCATGGCCCAGGCGCATCGCATGGACGATCTCAAGCGCGCGCTGGGCCTGCTCGCGGGCCGGCCCGCGGGCGGTGGCTTGAGCGATCGCTACCTGCGTTTCCAGCCGCGGGAAAAAATCGATGTGACGACGTTTTCGAGCCACCTCGTGGATCATCTCGCCCTGGAGCTCGACGACGGACCGGCCTATGACGCCGGGTTGCAGCGCTTCGAGGATTTCGTCGACGGCCTGCAGCCGCAAGGCGGCACCGCGATCTACGATGCGCTCCAGACGGTATATCAGCGGGCGCTCAAGGACCGCCGCCAGCAGCCGGGCGATTACTACACCATCGTGCTGATGACCGACGGCGAGAACAGCAGCGGCATGGACTTCGAGGCCTTTCGCCAGTGGTACGAGGCGCTGCCCGACACCGCGCAGGACATTCCGGTGTTCACCATTCTTTTCGGCGAATCCAGCCGCAAGGAAATGGGCGCGCTTGCGGAGCTGACCGGCGGGCGACTGTTCGACGCCACGCGCTACAGCCTCGCCGCCGTGTTCAAGGACATCCGCGGCTATCAATAGCGAGGCTCAGGCGGACTGCGGTAAAGTGCGCGCCGATTCGAGGCATCCAAAACCCGCACTGGAACAAGAACGTGAACGAATACGATCTGATCGTGATCGGCGGCGGTCCCGCCGGTTATCCCTGCGCCATTCGCGCCGCCCAGCTCGGCATGAAGGCCTTGTGCATCGACGGCTGGGTGAATCACGACGGCAGCTACAGCTTCGGCGGCACCTGCCTCAATGCCGGCTGCATTCCCTCCAAGGCCCTGCTGGAATCCACCGAGCTGTACTACCGGGCGCGCCACGAATTCGCCACGCACGGCATCGGAGTCGGCAAGCTCACGCTGGATCTCAAGCAGATGCACGAGCGCAGACAGGCGGTCAGCAAGGCCAACAGCGGCGGCGTGAAACTGCTCTTCCAGGCGAACAAGGTGGAAGGCCGCTTCGGCTTCGGCAAGCTGCTGGGCGGCGGCAAGGTGGAATACCGCGCGCATGACGGCAAGACCGAGACGCTGGCGGCCAGGCACATCGTCATCGCCACCGGCTCCGAGCCGGTCAACCTCGCCAAAATCGCGCCCTTCGACGGCGAGCGCATCGTGGATTCCTGGGGTGCGCTGGAGTTCACCGACGTGCCTCAGCGTCTGGGCGTGATCGGCGCCGGCGTGATCGGAGTGGAGCTGGGCAGCGTGTGGTCGCGCCTGGGCAGCCAGACCGTGATTCTGGAAGCGCTGCCGAATTTCCTGCCGATGGTCGATCAGCAGGTCGCCAAGGAAGCGCTGCGCCAGCTCGTCAAGCAGGGCCTCGACATCCGGCTCGGCGCCAAGGTGTTGTCGGCCAAAGCGGGACAGAAGGACGTCCGCGTCGAGTTCGAGCTCGACGGCAAGAAACAGACCGAGGTCTTCGACAAGCTCATCGTGGCGGTGGGCCGCCGGCCTTACACCAAGGACCTCGGCTGCGAGGCCGCCGGCGTGGCCTTGGACGAGAAGGGCTACGTCAAAACCGACGCGCATTACCGCACCACGGCGCAGGGCATCTACGCGATCGGCGACGTCATCGCCCGCGGACCGATGCTGGCGCACAAGGGCATCGAGGAAGGCGTGGTGCTGGCCGAACAGCTCGCGGGTCACAAGAGCGAAGTCAATTACCGCGCCATTCCGGCGGTGATTTATACCGCGCCGGAGATCGCCTGGGTGGGCTTGTCCGAAGAGCAGGCCAAGGCGCAAGGCTATGAAGTCAAGAGCGGCTCCAGTCCCTTCGCCGCCAACGGCCGGGCGCGGGCCATGGAGGCGACCGCGGGCCTGGTGAAATTCATCTCCGACGCCAAGACCGACCGCGTGCTCGGCGTCCACATGGTCGGCCCCTACGTTTCCGAACTGGTGAGCGAGGCGGTGACGGCGATGGAGTACGGCGCCACCACCGAGGACATCCAGCTCACCATGCACGCCCATCCCACGCTGTCGGAGACGGTGCACGAGGCGGCCTTGGCGGTGGACGGCCACGCCATCCATTCGGCCAACAAGAGGAAGGCCTGAGCGATGAAGCGGTCCGCCATGCTGGGCTGGTTCGCGGCGCTCTTGGCCTCGCCGACGGTTTACGCCGCCGGCGGCGCGCTGGGCCTCGATTTCAACGACAGCAGTTTCCGCCTGTCCGGAGCGCTGCCGCTGTACCATTTCGTCGGAGACACCGTGGGTTCGGTGGAAGGCGGCTATCTCTACGATGGCCAGCACGACCATGACCACGTCAACTTTGGTCATGTGGGCGTGCTCGCCAGCGGGAATTTCGGCCTGCCGGACTCGACCGCCGGCATCGGCCTGCGCGGCTTCTATGCCAAGCGCGGCGATTTCGGCGGACAGGGCCTGGCCATCGGCGGTCAGGTCGATGTCCGCTTCCCCGGTCTGAACCGGCTGGGTGTGCTCGGAACGCTGTACTATGCGCCCGAGGTGTTGACCGGCGGTGACTACAAAAACTATTTCGAGTTCGGGCTGGATCTCGGCTATCAGATCATCCGCCCGGCGACGGTGTACGTCGGCTACCGTCGGCTGGAGCTACCCTTGGACCGCCCCGGCGCGCACCCGCCGGACACCGCCGACCAGGGCGGACACATCGGGATACGCCTGAGTTTCTGAGCGCACGCTATGGGTAGAGGTCCGAGCATCGAAGGCCGCAAGAACGCGGCCGACGCGCAGAAGGCGCGGATTTTCACCAAGCTGATCCGCGAGATCGCCATGGCCGCGCGCAGCGGCGGGGTCGATCCCGCCGGCAATCCGCGCCTGCGTCTGGCGATCGACCGCGCGCTCGACGCCAACATGACCAAGGACACCATCGAACGCACGCTCAAGCGCGTGAGCGGGGCGGGTGGCGCCGAGTCGTCGATGGTCGAGATCCGCTACGAAGGCTACGGCCCCGGCGGCGTGGCGATCATGGTGGACTGCATGAGCGACAACCCCACGCGGACGGTGGCCGACGTGCGTCACGCCTTCGCCAAGCATGGCGGTCATCTCGGCACCAGCGGTTCCGTCGCCTACCAGTTCAAGGAAGCGGGCGAGCTGTGGTTCAAGACCGTCGGCAATGCCAAACTCGAAGAACGCATCTTCGAGGCCGCGCTCGAGGCCGGCGCCGAGGACGTGCGCAGCGAGGACGGCTACACCGAAGTGGTCACCCCGCCCAATGCCTTCCAGGCGGTCAAGAAGGCCCTGGCCGACGCCGGCTTCACGCCGCTGCAAGCCGATCTGGTGATGCGTCCGCTGAACCGGGTCGCGGTTTCCGGCGAGGCCGCCGCAGCGCTGAGCGAGTTACTGCAGACGCTCGAGGAACTCGAAGACGTGCAGAAAGTGGTTCACAACGCCGATCTGCCGGAAGGCTCTTGAGCGCCGGCATTCGCATCCTTGGCATCGACCCCGGTTCGCGCTCCACCGGCTACGGCGTGATCGAGCTCGACGGCCCGCGATCCCGCTGCCTCGTTCACGGCTGCATCCGTTGCGAGGGCGCGAATCTGCCCGAGCGACTGCTGAAGATCCTGCGCGATCTGGAAGCGGTGATTCGCGAGTTTTCGCCCTCCGAGGCGGCGGTGGAGCAGGTCTTCGTCCGCCGCAACGTGGCCAGCAGCCTGATTCTGGGTCAGGCGCGCGGCGCGGCGATCTGCGCCCTGGCGGCAGCGGAACTGCCGCTGGCAGAATACGCGCCGGCGCAGATCAAGTCCGCGCTCGTGGGCCACGGTCGTGCCGAGAAACCGCAGATTCAGCACATGGTGAAAGTGTTGCTGAGCCTTCGTACCGCGCCTTCGGCCGATGCCGCCGACGCGCTGGCCGTGGCGCTGTGCCACGCTCATCTGCGCCGTGCGCCGCAGCGTCCCGGCGCGCGGCGGACGGCGCGATCCGCGTGGCGCCAGTTCGTGCCCCAAGCCGTGCCGCGGAGCGCCAAACCGTGATCGGCCGGCTCAGTGGACGCCTGCTCGCCAAGCAGCCGCCGTTCTTGCTGGTGGACGTGCAGGGCGTGGGCTACGAGCTCCAGGCGCCCATGTCCACCGTGTTCCGCCTGCCGCCGGTGGGCGAGCCGGTGAGTCTGCATACGCATCTCGCGGTGCGCGAGGACGCGCTGTCCTTGTTCGGTTTCGCCACGACTGCGGAACTGGCGCTGTTTCGCGAGTTGATCAAGCTCAGCGGCATCGGTCCCAAGCTGGCCCTGGCGATGCTCTCCGGCATCAGCGTGGAGGATTTCTGGGCCGCGGTGCGCGCGGGCGAGATCACGCGCCTGGTCAAGCTGCCCGGTATCGGAAAGAAAACCGCCGAGCGCGTGCTGATGGAGCTGCGCGACAAGGCCGGAGCCTTCGAGGCGGGACCGCAGGCTGCGACCGGTGCCAGCGTCCCCGCGGTTCCCGTCGCCGAGGCCCGCGCCGCGCTGGAAGCCTTGGGCTACAAACCGGCCGAAGCCCAGCGCCTGGTGGAGGCGGTGTACGGCGAGGGCATGGGCACCGACCAGCTCATCCGCGAGGCGCTCAAGCGCGCCGTGCGCTGAGCATTAGAATGAAGCCGTGAACGAGTCCGGTGACGAGCAACGCCTGATCTCGGCCCGCAGCCTCGCCGAGGAAGAACGCTACGAGCGCGCTCTGCGCCCGCGCCGGCTGGACGAATACATCGGTCAGCCGGCGGTGCGCGAGCAGCTCAGCATCTTCGTGGACGCGGCGCGCAAGCGCGGCGAGGCGCTGGACCACGTGCTGATCTTCGGACCGCCGGGTTTGGGCAAGACCACGCTGGCCCACATCCTGGCCCACGAGATGGGCGTCAACCTGCGTCAGACTTCGGGACCGGTGCTGGAGCGCGCTGGCGATCTGGCCGCCCTGCTGACCAACCTGGAACCGCGCGACATCCTGTTCGTCGACGAGATCCACCGCTTGCCGCCGGTGGTGGAAGAAGTGCTGTATCCGGCCATGGAGGATTACCAGCTCGACATCATGATCGGCGAGGGGCCCGCCGCGCGTTCGATCCGCCTGGAACTCAAACCCTTCACCCTGGTCGGCGCCACCACCCGCGCCGGCGCGCTGACCGGGCCGCTGCGCGATCGCTTCGGCATCGTGCAACGTCTGGAGTTCTATTCCGTGGCCGAGCTCGCCGCCATCGTGCGGCGCTCGGCAGCGATCCTCGGCGTGCCAGTGGAGGAAGACGGCGCCTTGGAGATCGCGCGTCGTTCGCGAGGCACGCCGCGCGTGGCCAACCGCCTGCTGCGGCGGGTACGCGATTATGCCGAGGTGCGCGGGCAGGGCGTGGTCAACCGCGCCATCGCCGACGCGGCGATGAAAATGCTGGCGGTCGACGACCAGGGCTTCGACGCCCAGGACCGCAAGCTGCTGATGACGCTGATCGAACGTTTCGACGGCGGTCCGGCGGGGCTGGACAATCTCGCCGCGGCGATCGGCGAGGCACGCGACACCATCGAAGACGTGATCGAGCCCTATTTGATCCAGCAGGGTTATCTGCTGCGCACGCCGCGCGGCCGCATGGTCGGCAAGCCGGCCTACCAGCATTACGGTCTCAAACCGCCGCGCCGGCTGCCACAGGAAGGCGAGTTGTTCGAATGAGACTGAACCGACGCTGAATGAACCCGCCGGCGTCGGCGCGGTCTTTGGCTCGGCGGCCGCCTCCAGTACAATCAAACACGTAAACCGTGAATTCTCCTCTCCTCGCCTGGCCGGTCCGCATTTATTACGAAGACACCGACGCCAGCGGCGTGGTGTATCACGCGGCGTATCTGCGCTTCTTCGAGCGCGCGCGGACCGAGTGGCTGCGCCGCCTGGGGTTTTCCCAGGAGCGCTTGCGCAAGGAGCTGAACGTGGCGTTCACGCTGGCGGAGCTGACCATCGAGTTCCGCCGCCCGGCGCGGCTGGACGACGCCCTGGAAGCGACGGCCGAGCTGACGCGCCTGGGCGGCGCAAGCCTGGTGTTCGCCCAGAGTCTGCGCGAGCCCGCCAACGCGGGCGGGGTGCTGGCGCGGGCGCGAGCGCGGGTCGCCTGCGTCGATGCGCGCAGCTTCCGCCCCTGTCCGCTGCCTGAGGGACTGATGGCCGCGCTGCGCGGCGAAGGATCACGACGAGAAGGCTCGGCATGACGACCAACATCTCTTTCTTGCAGCTGGTGCTGCAGGCCGGCACGCTGGTGCAGATCATCCTGGGGCTTTTGGTGTTCGCCTCGATCCTGTCCTGGGCCGTGATCTTGCAGAAGCGCAGTCTGCTCGACCGGACGCAGAAGGCGGCGATCCAGTTCGAGAACCGCTTCTGGTCCGGCGGCACGCTCTCCGATCTCTACGAAAGCCTGCGCCGCGGACGCGAAGCCGACGAAGGGCTGGCACAAATCTTCCGGGCCGGTTACGAGGAGTTCATCCGGCAGAGCGGCCACGCCAATCCGGACGATGCGCTGGCGGCGGTGCAGCGGCAGATGCGGGTGGCGCATGCGCGCGAGCTGGAACGTCTGGAAGGCGGGCTGTCGCTGCTGGCCACCGTGGGCTCGACCAGCCCTTACGTCGGCCTGTTCGGCACGGTGTGGGGCATCATGACCGCCTTCATCGCCATCGGCAACGTCAAGCAGGCGACACTGGCTTCGGTCGCGCCGGGCATCGCCGAGGCGCTGATCGCCACCGCGATGGGACTGTTCGCGGCGATTCCGGCGGTGATCGCCTACAACTTCTTCACCGCGCGCGTCGAGCGGCTGGAAAACCGCTTCGGCACTTTCGCCGAGGAGCTGACCGGGATCCTCGATCGCGGTCTGCGGACCAGCGGTACGAGGGCGAGCTGATGGCCGCGCCGGTCTTCGCCCGCGGCAAGCGCCGGCTCCACGCCGACATCAACGTCGTGCCCTACATCGACGTGATGCTGGTGCTGCTGGTGATCTTCATGGTTACCGCGCCGCTGCTGACCCAGGGCATCGACGTGGAACTGCCGCAGGCGCAAGCCGAGCCGATCGCCAACCAGGAGGAGCCGGTCACGCTGACGGTGGATGCGCGCGGGCGCTATTTCCTCGACATCGGCACCGACACCCGCAAGCCATTGGCGGACGACGAAGTCGTCCGGCGCGTGGCCATCGTGCTGCGCCAGAAGCCGCAGACCATGATCCTGGTGAGGGCGGATCACACCGTGCCTTATGGCGCGGTGGTGCAGGGCATGTCGTTGTTGCAGCGCGCCGGTGCCAGCAAGATCGGTTTCGTGACTCAACCGCCCGCCGCGGATGGCGGCGCGCGTCCGCACGGATGACGCTGCGCGCGCGCCACATCGTGCTGGCAGCGCTCTTGCATGTGGCGCTGTTCAGCCTGCTGGTGACCGGGGTGCGATGCAGCCAGAAAGTCGAGACGCCGCCGGTGATCCAGGGCGTGCTGATCAATCCGGCGCAAGTGCCGAAACCCGCTGCCGCGCCGCCCAAGCCGCAACCCCAGGTCGAAGCGCCGGTGCAGGATCTGCAGGCTCAACGGCAGGCCGAACAGCAACAACAGCAACAACAGGCGCTCCAGCGCCAGCAGCAGGAGCAGGCGCGCCAGCAGGCCGAGGCGCAGAAGTTGCAGGCCCAGCAGGAAGCCCAGCGCAAGGCGGAAGAACTCAAGAAACAACAGGAAGCAGAAGCGCAACGCAAGGCCGAGGAAGAAAGGCAGGCCGAAGCGCAGCGCCAGGAACAATTGCGCAAGCAGGCCGAAGCCGAGGCCCAGGCGCGCAAGGCGCTGGAGGAAAAAAAGAAGGCCGAGTTGGCCAGACAGCAGGCCCAACGCCTGGCGGAACTGCAGCAGCAACTCGGGATCGAAGCCGGGCAGTTGCAGCAGCAATTGCAAAACGAATGGGTGACGCAGATCCAGGCGGCACTGCATCGTGCGTTCGTCAGCCCGCCGGGGGTCAGCAACACGCTGAGCTGCAAGATCAGCATCCAGCTCGCACCGACCGGCGCGGTGCAGTCGGCCAGCATCGTCAATTCCAGCGGCAACACGCTGTTCGACAATTCCGTGCTTTCCGCGGTCTATAAGGCGAGCCCCTTGCCGTTGCCGCGCGATCCTTCACTGTTCCAGCCCTCCCTGGTGGTCAACTTCGTGCCTTAGGCGAACCGATGACGAAAAAAACCTGCCTTGCGCTATCGCTGGCGATCGCCTGCACCGTGGCGCGCGCCGATCTCGAAATCACCGTCAGCAGCAGCGGGACCGCGCCGCAGCCGATCGCCGTGGTGCCGTTCGCCCAGCCGCCCGAAGTGACGCTGGATCTCGCCCAGGTCGTGGCCGCCGATCTCGATCGCAGCGGCTTGTTCCGCACGCTGCCGCGCAGCGACATGCTGGAGAAGCCCACCGAGCTGTCGCAGGTGAACCTGCGCAACTGGCGCGCGGTGGGCATGGATGACGTGGTGATCGGCAAGGTGCAACGCGGTCCCAACGACGCCATCCGCGTCAGTTTTCGTCTGCTCGACGCGCTGCGGGGCGACGATCCCAACCAGGCGCTGTTGCTGGGCATGGACGACATCACGGCACCCAACCGCGCGCAGTGGCGCTCGGCCGCGCACCGGGTGGCGGACCAGATTTACCAGAAGCTCACCGGCGTCCGCGGCATTTTCGACACGCGCATCGCCTATATCGTGGGCAGCGGCGGAGTCGGCAACCGCCGTTTCCAGCTCTACGTGGCCGATGCGGACGGCGAGAATCCGCGCGTCATCGCCACCTCGCGCGAGCCCTTGATGTCGCCGGCCTGGTCGCCGGACGGGTCGCGCATCGCCTACGTCGGCTACGACCACGGCAATTCCGCGATCTACATCCAGACGCCAGCCACCGGCGCGTTACAGAAGTTCGTCGGGGAACCGGGGATCAACGGCGCGCCCGCGTGGTCCCCGGATGGGCGCAAACTGGCGGTGACGCTGTCGTATGAACACAACCCCGACATCTACGTCATCGATCTCGCCAGCGGCGCCAAGCGCCGCATCACCACCGATCCGGCGATCGACACCGAGGCCAACTGGTCGCCCGACGGCAAGACGCTGGCCTTCGTCTCCGACCGCGGGGGGCAGCCGCAGATCTATACCGTGCCTGCCGAGGGCGGCACGCCACAGCGGATCACCTTCCAGGGCGTGCGTAACGAGCAGCCGCGCTACTCGCCGGACGGCAAGTCGCTGGCGCTGGTCAACGGCGACGGCCACGCCTTCCGCATCGGACTGCTCGACTTGCAGACGCGCGAACTGCGGCTGCTCAGCGACGGACCGCTCGACGAAGGTCCGAACTGGGCGCCCAACGGGCAGGTGCTGATTTATACTACGCAGACTCCGCACGGACAGGCGCTGGCGACGGTGTCGGTGGACGGGCGGGTGCGACAGATTCTGAGCCAGCCGGGCGATGTGCGCGAACCCGCCTGGGCTCCGTTTGCTTCAACCGATTGACACAACGGCGATCGAACTTCTTTCCCCCTAGGAGTCTTCCATGCGTCACAAAAACAAGCTTGCGGCATTGGCCCTGATGGGTCTGGCCTTCGCGTTGGCCGGATGCTCCGGCTCCGGCGGCGTCAAGAACGAGGGCGCGCAACCCGTCGGCACGTCCAATAGCGGCATTTCCACCAGCGGCCTCGGCAACGAGAATGCCGGCGGCGGACAGAACGTGTACGGCGCGGCCGATCTGGCGAAGCACTCGGTGTATTTCGACTTCGACAAGACCGACATCAAGCCCGACGGCCAGTCGGTGATCGACAACTGGGCACGCTACCTCACCGCCAACCCCACGGCCAAGGTTCGCCTCGAAGGCAACTGCGACGAGCGCGGTACGCGCGAATACAACATCGGCCTCGGCGAGCGTCGCGCCAATGCCGTCGCCCAGGCGCTGGAAGCCAAGGGTGTTTCCAGCCAGCAGCTCAGCGTCATCAGCTACGGCAAGGAACGCCCGGTGTGCACCGAGCACGACGAGTCGTGCTGGTGGCAGAACCGCCGCGTCGACCTCGTCCGGCAGTAAATTCCGATGCCGATCCGGCGATCAGTGGGCCTAGGCACGAACCGACGCCGCTCGGAGGCGTCGGGTCTGCCCGCTCCACGGTTCCGGAAAACCAGACCAGCGCTGCTGGCCGCAGCGCTGGTTCTTTCCGGCTGCGCAGCCGACTACGGCCCGCCGATCAACGGCGATCGTGCGCTGTCGCCAGAAGAACAGCGTTTGCAAGCGGTCGAAAACAAGACCGTCGATCTCAGCCGGCGCCTCGCCGCGCTGGAAGCCGCGCAGAGCGGATCGTCCAGCGACGAGCTGCGCGCGCTGCGCGGCCAGGTCGAGCAACTGCGCTACGACCTGGATACCGCCCAGCAAAAGAACGCCCAACAGCTCGCCGATCTCGACGCGCGGGTCAAACGGCTGGAGGCCGGCATGCCGCCCGGCGCAGGCGTTCCGTCGGCTCCTGGCGCTGCGCCGACGGCGCCGTCGGTCGTACCGCCGGCGGCGGCGCCCGTCACTCCCGCGGCGGCTGGCGCTGCGACCGCGACGCCGGCCGCGCCCCCGCCGGCGGCCGCGGCGGCAACGACCGCCACCGCCGATGAGGAGGCGATCTATCTCAAGAGCTTCGATCTGCTGCGCGCCAACAAGCTCGACGACGCGATCCGCGGCTTCAAGAGCCAGCTCGCGAAGTATCCGCAGGGCAATTACGCCGACAACGCCTGGTACTGGCTGGGCCAGTGCTATTACGTCAAGCAGGACTACGGCAACGCCCTGCGCAGTTACCAGTCGCTGCTGCAAGCCTTTCCGGCCAGCCCCAAGGTCCCCGACGCGCTGCTCGGCATGGGGCTCGTCTATCAGGCGCAGCAGAAGAACGCCGAGGCGCGCCAGGCCTACAACCGCGTGGTCAAGGACTATCCCAGTTCCGGCGCCGCGGCCCAGGCGCGTAGCCGCCTGGCGCAATTGCACTGAGCCGGATCGTGAACGCGCCGGCAGGCCGGCCGGTTGCGCCGCAAGACCAGGCGACGCTGCGGCTCAAGATCACCGAAATCTTTCTCTCGCTGCAGGGCGAATCGGATCTGGCCGGTTGGCCCACGGCGTTCGTGCGGCTCACCGGCTGCCCGCTGCGTTGCCAGTACTGTGACACCACCTACGCCTTCCACGGCGGACGCTGGATGAGCCTGGAAGAGATCTGCGCGCGGGTCGCCGAGTTCGGCGTGCGGCATGTCTGCGTGACCGGCGGCGAGCCGCTGGCGCAGAAGGCCTGTCTGCCGCTGCTGGCGCGCTTGTGCGACGCAGGCCACGTCGTCTCCTTGGAGACCAGCGGTGCGCTCGACATCGCGCCCGTGGATCCGCGCGTGATCCGCGTGGTGGACCTCAAGACGCCGGATTCCGGCGAGGTGGAGCGCAATCGCTGGGCGAATCTGGACTCGTTGACGCCGCGGGATCAAGTGAAATTCGTGCTGTGCAGCCGCGCGGACTACGACTGGGCCAAGGAAATCCTGCGGCGTTACGGCCTGGCTTCTCGCTGCACCGTGCTGTTTTCGCCGAGCTACACGCAATTGTCCTCGCGCGAGCTGGCGGACTGGATCGTCGCCGACCGCTTGCCGGTGCGCTTCCAGGTTCAATTGCACAAGCTGCTGTGGGGCGATGAGCCAGGCCGCTGAGTCGAAGCGGGCGGTGGTCCTGCTGTCGGGAGGGCTGGATTCGGCCACGGTCCTGGCCATCGCGCGCAGCGAAGGCTACGCATGCCACGCGCTGTCCGTGTCCTACGGACAGCGCCATGCGGCCGAACTCGCCGCGGCGCGGCGCATCGCGCGCATGCTGGGCGCCGTGGAGCATCGCGAGCTGCACGTCAACCTGGACGCCGTCGGCGGTTCCGCGCTCACCGATCCGTCCATCGCGGTGCCCGAGTCGCCGAGCAGCGGCATCCCGGTCACCTACGTGCCGGCGCGCAACACGCTGTTGCTGGCGCTGGCACTGGGCTGGGCCGAGGTGCTGGGCGCGCGCGACCTGTTCATCGGCGTCAACGCCATCGATTACAGCGGCTATCCCGACTGTCGGCCGGAGTTCATCCACGCCTTCGAGCGGCTCGCCAATCTCGCCACCAAGGCGGGGGTGGAAGGGGTGCGTTTCTGCGTGCACGCGCCCTTGATCCGGCTCGGCAAGGCCGCAATCATCCGCCGCGGGTTGCAACTAGGTGTGGACTACGCCGCCACCGTGTCCTGCTACCAGGCCGACGCGGAAGGCCGCGCGTGCGGCCGCTGCGACGCCTGCCGCCTGCGCCGCGCGGGCTTTGCCGAGGCCGGCGTGCCGGACCCGACGCGTTATCGCTGAATCCGCAGCGGCCGACGGCTATAATCTCGGCCCTTTGCGGAAGTCCACCGGGTCGTTAGCTCAGCCGGGTGAGCCGACGTGCTTGGATGATGACCCAATGTCATCATCCGCGTCGGCGAACGCCAAGCCAAGGATGGCTTGGCAGGAGCTGGATCGGCGCTCCAACGGTCGCGCCATGGATGGCAAGGAAACAGTCGGGTCGTTAGCTCAGCCGGTAGAGCAGCTGGCTTTTAACCAGTTGGTCGCAGGTTCGAATCCTGCACGACCCACCATCGTCCAGCGACGCTGCCGAAACAAATCTTAACCGCGATTTGTTCGAACGGAATCACCGCCTCGCCGTCGAATCGCAGACAATGCGCAGGGCGGGGATGCCCGCCGAATCTTCGGAGTGGGTATGCGCGGGGTGAAGAGGTTCGCGGTGGTTCTGTGCGCGGCGGCGGCCCTGGCGCTAGGCTGCGCCAGGTCCGGCGCGGGGACCTCGGCCAAAAACCAGTCCAGCGCCGGGCAAGGGGCGATTCCGGTCACCGTGGCCGCGGCGGTGCGCCAAGACGTGCCGATCTACCTCGATGGTCTGGGCACGGTGCAGGCATTCAACACGGCGACGCTGCGCGCCCAGGTTTCCGGACGCTTGATCGCCGTGCCCTTCAAGGAAGGCGACGAGGTCGAGGCGGGGGCCGTGCTGGCGCGGGTCGATCCGCGCACCTACCAGGCGGCGCTGGATCAGGCCATCGCCAAGAAGGCGCAGGACGAAGCGCAGCTCGCCGCCGCTCGCCTGGATCTCAAGCGCTATCAGGATCTGGTGCCGGAAGGCTACGTGACCCAGCAGCAGGTCGATCAACAGCGCGCCGTGGTCGAACAGGACGCCGCCTTGATCCAGTCCGATGCGGCGGCGATCGAGAGCGCGCGCGTGCAACTTTCCTACTGCACGATTACCGCGCCATTCGCCGGGGTGGTGGGCTTGCGCCAGGTGGATGTCGGCAATCTGGTCTCCGCCAGCGACCAGACCGGCATCGTGGTGCTGACCCAGATCAAGCCGATCGCGGTCACCTTCACGCTCCCCGAGCAGCACTTCGGCGAAATTCGCGGCGCTGCTGGGGCGGCGGGCCGCGATTCGCTGCCGGTGCTGGCGATGAGCCGCGACAACCAGACCGTGCTGGCGCGCGGCCGGCTGTTGGCGATGGACAACCAGATCGACCAGACCACCGGCACGATCAAGCTCAAGGCCAGCTTCGACAACGTCGAAAAGACGCTATGGCCGGGGCAGTTCGTCAACGTGCGACTGCTGGTGCGCACCGAGCACGATGCGCTCACGGTGCCGGCGGCGGCGGTACAGCTGGGCCCCAGCGGCAGCTACGTCTATGTCGTCGATCGGCAGCAGACCGCGCAGATGCGGCCGGTTCAGGTGGCGCGCCGCGAAGGTCCAGTGGCGCTGATCGCCCAAGGCCTGGAAGCGGGTGAACCGGTGGTCGTGGACGGGCAATCGCGCCTGCAGCCGGGATCCAAGGTACAAGCCAGCACGGCGCAGGCCACGACCCCGGCGAACGCCGGCGCGCAATGAGCGTTTCCGAACCCTTCATCCGGCGCCCGATCGCCACCTCGCTGCTGATGGCGGCGGTGCTGCTGCTGGGGGCACTCGGCTATCGCTGGCTGCCGATCTCGGCTCTGCCCTCGGTGGATTTCCCCACCATCGAGGTCACCACCCTGTATCCCGGCGCCAGTCCTTCGGTGATGTCCACGCTGGTAACCACACCGCTGGAGCGCGAATTCGGCCAGATCGCCGGGCTCACGGCGATGACCTCCAACAGCTCTTTCGGGGTTTCCACCATCACCTTGCAATTCGCGCTCGAGCGCAACATCGACGACGCGGCGCAGGACGTACAGTCGGCGATCAACGCCGCGCGCGGCACGCTGCCGTCCAACCTGCCGTATCCGCCGTCGTACAGCAAAGTCAACCCCGCCGACGCGCCCATCCTGTCGCTGGCCATCACTTCCGACAGCCTGCCCATCGACCGCGTCAACGATTTCGCCGACACCATCATGGCGCAGAAACTGTCCCAGGTATCCGGCGTCGGCCTGGTGACGATCGAGGGCAACCAGAAACCCGCGGTGCGCGTGCAGGCCAATCCGGCCGCGCTGGCCGGCCTGGGCCTCGGACTGGAAGACCTGCGCACGGCGCTGACGCAGGCGAACGTCAACGCGCCCAAGGGCAGCTTCAACGGCGCGACGCAGGCCTGGACGGTCGGTTCCAACGACCAGATCGGATCGGCCGACGAGTACCGGCCGATCATCGTCGCCTACCGCAACGACGCGCCGGTGCGGCTATCCGACGTGGCTACCGTGTTCGACGGCGTGGAGAACGACCAGCTGGCGGCTTGGGTCATCGGCGAGGACGGTCGTGTGCGGCCGGCGGTCCTGCTGGACATCCAGCGTCAACCCGGAGCCAACATCATCCAGACCGTGGACCGTATCCGCGCGCTCCTGCCGCAGCTTCAGGCCTCGGTTCCCGCGGCGGTGAAGATCTCCATCCTGTCCGACCGCACCCAGACCATCCGCGCCTCGGTGCACGACGTGCAGCAGACTCTGCTGCTGACGGTGGCGCTGGTGGTCCTGGTGATTTTCCTGTTCCTGCGCAAGCTGTGGGCGACGGCCATCCCCAGCGTGGCGCTGCCGCTGTCGCTGATCGGTACTTTCGGGGTCATGGCGGCAGCGGGCTTTTCGCTCGACAACCTCTCGCTCATGGGGCTGACCATCGCCACCGGCTTCGTGGTGGACGACGCGATCGTGATGATCGAGAACATCGTGCGCTACCTCGAACAAGGTCATGCGCCGGAGCAGGCCGCGCGCATCGGCGCCCAGCAGATCGGCTTCACCGTGATCTCGCTGACGGTATCCCTGGTCGCGGTGTTCATCCCGCTGCTGTTGATGTCCGGCATCGTCGGCCGTCTGTTCCGCGAGTTCGCCCTGGTGTTGACCATTGCGGTGGTGCTGTCCGCTTTGGTCTCACTGAGCTTGACGCCGATGATGTGCGCCAAACTGCTGCGACCCGAACGCGAGGACGCCGGTCCGCGCTGGCTGGGCTGGAGCGAACGCTGGTTCAGGCAAGGACTCGCCGCCTACGAGCGCAGCCTGCGCTGGGTCCTGCGGCATCGGTTCGCGACCCTGATGGTGGCGATCGCCACGCTGGCGTTCACCATCCTTTTGTACGTCGTGGTGCCCAAAGGGCTGATCCCGGTCGAAGATACCGGCTTGATCACCGGCATCACCGAGGCGGCGCAAAGCATTTCCTTTCCGGCCATGGTCGAGCGTAGCCAGGCCCTGGCCGCAGTGGTCCGTCGCGATCCGGACGTGCAGGCGGTGTCTGCCTTCGTCGGGGCCGGCACGGTCAATCCCACGCTCAACACCGGCCGGATCAATATCGTGCTCAAGCCGCGCTCCGAGCGTCGCTCCGACATCGAAACGGTCATCGAGCGGATCAAAAGGGCGGCGGCGAACGTGCCCGGGATCACCCTGTATCTCCAGCCGGTGCAGGATCTGCAAATCGACAGCCGCATCGCTCGAACGCAGTATCAGTACGTGCTACAGGATTCCGACCGCGAGGAGCTGCGACGCTGGGCGCCGAAGCTGCTGGCGGCGCTGCAGCAGCGGCCGGAGCTCGCCGACGTCGCCAGCGACCAGCAGTCCTTGGGGCTGGAACTGAAACTGACGATCGACCGCGACAAGGCCAGCCGGCTCGGCGTACCGGTGCAGACCATCGACGACACCTTGTACGACGCTTTCGGCCAGCGCCAGGTGACGACCATCTACACCGAGCAGAACCAGTACCGTGTGATCCTGGAAGTGCCGCCGGATTTCCGCGCCCGGCCGGACGCGCTGGACAAGCTCTACGTGCGTGCCGCCGGCAGCGCCGGCACCTTGGCCAGCGCGAACGCGGCCGCCGCCAACGCCGCGCCGGCCTTGACCACCTCCGGCGTATCCACGAGCGCAGGCGACATGGTGCCGCTGTCGGCGGTCGCGCATCGCGAGCTGACCACGGCGCCGCTGGTGATCACCCATCAGGGCCAGCTTTCGGCGGTGACCATCTCCTTCAACCTGGCGCCCGGTTATTCGCTGGGCGCGGCGCTGGATGCGATTGATCGGGCGCAGCGCACGATCGGCCTGCCCGGCACGATCACCGCCGGCTATTCCGGTTCCGCCGCGGAGTTCCAGTCCTCGCTGGCGAGCGAACCCTGGCTGATCCTGGCGGCGGTGGTGGTGATCTACATCGTGCTGGGCGTGCTCTACGAGAGCTACATCCATCCGATCACGATCCTTTCGACCCTGCCTTCGGCCGGCGTCGGCGCGCTCCTGGCACTGATCTTGACCGGGCAGGAGCTGTCGATCGTGGCCCTGATCGGGATCGTGCTGCTGATCGGCATCGTCAAGAAGAACGCGATCATGATGATCGACTTCGCCCTGGACGCCGAGCGTCTCGAGGGCCGGTCGCCGGAAGATTCCATCTTTCAGGCCGCGCTGCTGCGCTTTCGTCCGATCATGATGACGACCATGGCCGCGCTGCTCGGCGCGCTGCCGCTGGCGCTGCAATCCGGCACCGGCTCGGAACTGCGCAAACCCCTGGGCATCGCCATCGTCGGCGGTTTGCTGCTGTCGCAGGTGCTGACGTTGTACACCACGCCGGTGATTTATTTGTACATGGACCGGTTAGCCGGCCTCCTGCGTCGTCGCCGCGCTCCGGCGGCCAGCGGCGAGACCGCGCCCGCGCCGCGCGGCTGAAGGGTGCCATGAGCACGCCGTCCACCGCATCCGCCGGCGGCGACCGCATCGAGGCCGGCAACGCCGCGCTGTTCAGTCTCAGCCGTCCTTTCATCCTGCGTCCGGTCGGCACCTCGCTGCTTGGCATCGGGCTGTTCCTGCTCGGTGCCTTGGCGCGCGCGTTCCTGCCGGTGGCGCCGCTGCCCAACGTCGAACTGCCCATCATCTTCTGCATGGCGGAACAGCCTGGCGCCAGCCCGCAGACCATGGCGGCGACGGTGGCGGCCCCCTTGGAACGGCACTTCGGACAGATCGCCGGTATCAACGAGATCACCTCGCGCAGCGCTCTGGGCAGTAGCGTGATCGTGATGCAGTTCGACCTGGACAAGAACATCGACTCGGCGGCGCGCGACGTCGCCGCCGCGATCAGCGCCGCGTCCGCCGACCTGCCCGCCGGATTGCCGACGCCGCCTATCTACCACAAGGCGAACCCGAACAACTTTCCGGTGATGGTGTTGACCCTGACTTCGGAGAATCATCCGCTGGCCGATCTTTACAACCAGGCCGACTCGCTGCTGGCACAGCGCATCAGCCAGGTCGAGGGTGTCAGTGAGGTCGACGTGGTCGGAGGCGCGCAACCGGCGGTGCACGTCCAGGTCGATTCCGCGGCGCTGGCGTCGATGGGACTGTCGCTGGACAACGTGCGCGGCACGCTGACCGGTCTGTCGGCCAATGCGCCCAAGGGCGCGCTCGACGGCGATGGGCGCAACATCATGATCGATGCCAACGATCAGTTGCGCACCGCGAGCGAATTCCGTCCCCTGGTCATCGGCGTCCACGACGGTACGCCAGTGCCGCTGGCGGCGGTGGCGAACGTCTTGGATGGCCAGCTCAATCCCTACCAGGCGGCGTGGTTCAACCAGCAGCGCTCGGTGCTGCTGCTGATCCGCAAGCAAGCCGACGCCAACGTGATCGAGACGGTGGACGGCGTGCGCGCGCTGCTACCGCAGTTGCGGCGCTGGCTGCCGCCGGGCGTGAAGCTGTCGGTGCAGACCGACCACACCGAGACGATCCGCGCCTCGGTGCGTGACGTGCAAATCACGCTGGGCATCACCATCGCGCTGGTGATCCTGGTGATGCTGCTGTTCCTGCGCCGGCTGGTGCCGACCGCGATCGCGGGCGTCACCGTGCCCCTGTCGCTCGCCGGAACCTTCGCCGTGATGTGGTGGCTGGGCTACAGCCTCGACAACTTTTCGCTCATGGCGCTGACCATTTCGGTGGGCTTCGTCGTCGACGACGCGATCGTGGTGATCGAGAACGTCGTGCGCCATCTGGAACGCGGCCTGACGCCGCTGCAGGCCGCGTTGCAGGGCGCGCGCGAGATCGGCTTCACCGTGCTGTCGATGAGCAGTTCGTTGATCGCGGTGTTCATCCCGATCCTGTTCATGGGCGGCGTGGTGGGCCGGCTGTTCCGCGAGTTTTCGGTCACGTTGGCCTGCGCCATCGCCGTTTCCGGGCTGGTCTCGCTGACGTTGACGCCTTCGCTGTGCGGCCGCTTTCTGCGCCGGGAGCGCGCGCCGCGGCAAGCCCGCGGTGCCTTGGCCCTGGCCGGGCGCGCGTTCGACGCTTTGCTCGCGCTGTATCGCCGCGGCCTGGACTGGTCGCTGCGCCACGCCTGGCTGATGCTCCTGCTGACCCTGGGCGCCGTGGCCTTGACCCTGTACCTGTACGTGGCGCTGCCCAAGGGGTTCTTTCCCCAGCAGGACACTGGCCAGATCATAGGAACGACCGAGGCGGCGCAGGATATTTCCTTCGACGCGATGGTGGAGAAGCAGCGCCAGGCGCGCGACATCATCCTGGCCGATCCCGATGTCGCTTCGATGGGCTCCTTCCTCGGCGGACGCAACAGCGCCAACAGCGGCAGCATGTTCATCACGCTCAAGACGCGCGACGAGGGTCGTCGCGCGAGCGTGGACCAGATCATCGCGCGGCTGCGACCGAAGCTGGCCAGGATCGTCGGACTGTCGGTTTATCTACAGCCGGTGCAGGACGTGCGCGTCGGCGGGCGTCCGGGCAGTGCGCAGTATCTCTACGCCGTACAATCGCCGAACATCCAGGATTTGTATGCCTGGATTCCGAAGTTGGTCGATCGCCTCAAACAGGCGCCGCAATTGAAAGACGTCAGCAGCGACCTGCTCAAAGCCGGGCTGCAGATGAACGTGGTGGTGGATCGCGACGCCGCCGGCCGGCTGGGGCTCACTTCGGCGGCCATCGACCGCGCTCTGGGGAACGCTCTGGGTCAGAGCGAGATCCTGACCACTTACACGGAGCTCAACCAATACCGCGTGATCCTCGAAGCCGCTCCTGACGAGCAGCGCGATCCGTCGGCCTTGAACCGCATCTATCTGCGCACGCCATCCGGCGGCAGCGTGCCCCTGTCCGCGGTGGCGCATTTCGAAAGCGGCATTGCGCCCTTGACGGTCAATCACCAGGGCCAGTTCCCGGTGGTCAACATCAGCTTCAACCTGGCGCCGGGTGTATCGCTCGGCGAGGCCACCCAGCTCATTGAGCAGGCGATGTTGGACCTGCGCATGCCCGCGAGCATTCGCGGAGGTTTCGCCGGCAATGCGCAACTGTTCGTCTCCTCGCTGTCCACCCTGCCGCTTTTGATTTTGACCGCGCTTTTGGCGGTGTACATCGTCCTCGGCATGCTCTACGAGAGCCTGATCCATCCTCTGACCATTCTCTCGACCCTGCCCACGGCCGGCCTTGGCGCGTTGCTGGCCTTGCGGCTGTCCGGCACCCAGCTCGACATCGTGGCCGTCATCGGCATCATTCTGCTGATCGGCATCGTCAAGAAGAACGCGATCATGATGATCGACTTCGCGCTCGAGGCCGAGCGCAACGAGGGCTTGAGCCCGCGCGAGGCGATTTATCAGGCCTGCCTGATCCGTTTCCGGCCGATCATGATGACCACGATGGCGGCGCTGTTCGGCGCCCTGCCGCTGGCGATCGGCATGGGCACCGGTTCGGAGTTGCGCCAGCCCCTGGGGATTGCGGTGGTCGGCGGCCTGCTGCTGTCGCAACTGCTGACGCTGTTCACGACGCCGGTGGTGTATCTGGCGCTCGAACGCCTGGCGCGCCGGTTCCGGCCCTTGTCGCGACCGGGCGCCATCGACGCAGCATCCGCCGGCTGAAAGGCTGCACAGTCGCAGCGAAGCACGTAAAATTCGCCGCACGGGGCGTAGCGCAGCCTGGTAGCGCACCTGCCTGGGGGGCAGGTGGTCGCAGGTTCAAATCCTGTCGCCCCGACCAATTCCGCCAGTGCGCTGCCCCGGGGCAGCGCCGCTGACGCAGGCCACCGCTGCCGCCGGCGGTTTGCGAGTCCCGCATCGCGGCGTGAACCGATGACAACCTGCGCCTTGGATCCGCAAACGCCCTTGCTCAAAATGCCGGAGATACCGGAGCGATCCGAGCGGATCGCCCTGCCGTCCGTGCTCGCCTGCGTGGCGGAAGACATGGCGCGGGTGAACGCCATGATCCACGCGCGGCTGGCCTCGGAAGTCGTCCTGATCAACGACATCGGCGGCTATCTGGTCAATGCTGGCGGCAAGCGCCTGCGCCCGGCGCTCGTGCTGCTGGCGGCGCGCGCCTTGGGCGGCCGCGGGGATCTGCCCTGCCTGTTGGCTTGTGTGATCGAATTCATCCACACCGCCACGCTGCTGCACGACGACGTGGTCGACCATTCCGAGCGCCGCCGGGGCCGGCCCACCGCCAACGCGGTGTGGGGCAACGCCGGCGCGGTGTTGTCGGGCGATTTCCTCTACTCGCGCAGCTTCCAGTTGATGGTGGAGGCGAACAGCATGCCCGTGATGCAGGTCATGGCCGACGCCACCAATGCCATCGCCGAGGGTGAAGTCCTGCAACTCATGAATTGCAAGGACCCCACGGTCAGCGAAGCGCGTTATCTGCGGGTGATCGAACTCAAGACCGCGCGCCTGTTCCAGGCCGCCGCGGAGATCGGCGCCATCGCCGCCGGGGGCAATGCGCACGCACGGGCGTGCCTGGCCGCCTACGGGCACGACCTGGGCATGGCCTACCAGCTCGTGGACGATTTGCTCGACTACACCGCCGACCCGGAAGTCAGCGGCAAGAACCTCGGCGCCGATCTGGCCGAGGGCAAGCCCACATTGCCGCTGATTTACGCCATGCGCGAAGGCGCTGCCGCCCAGCAAACGCTGATTCGTGAGGCGATCGAACACGGCCGCATCGAGGACCTTGCGCAAGTGCTCGCCGCCGTTGAAGCCAGCGGTGCGATCCCGTACACTCGCGCACTTGCCGAGCGCCACAGCCGCTCGGCGGCCGCAGCGCTCGAGGGGTTGCCCGATTCTCCGTATCTGCAGGCCCTGCGGCAGCTGACCCGGTTCGTCATCCAGCGCATGAGTTGAACCGCGGCGGGGCGTAGCTCAGCTTGGTAGAGCGCTTGCTTCGGGAGCAAGAGGTCGCAGGTTCAAATCCTGTCGCCCCGACCATCACCGCCGGACAGGGTCTGGCGCTGCGCGGCGCAAGCCACGATCGCTCCACGGCGCCGCCTGGGCTGCGCTATCTTTCTCCCGGCGAGCGATCCCGCTCGGTTCACACATCGGGGAAACCCATGGAAACGTTCAAGACCCTGACTTACGAGGTCACCGGCCGCATCGCGCGCATCACGCTCAACCGCCCGGAGCGGGGCAACGGCATCACGCTCGATCTGCCGCAAGAACTCGCCGCCTGCGTGGAACGCGCCAACATCGATCCGGCGGTACACGTCATCGCCCTGTCCGGTCGTGGCAGCGGGTTTTGCGGCGGTTACGACCTGGTAGAAAGCGCCGAGGCGATGAGACTCGGCGAGGACTCGCCACGGCGTCCCAAGGGTTCGGTGCTCGATCCGCTGGTGCAGATGAAGAACCATATGCCCAACAGCGCCTGGGACCCGATGATCGATTACGCCATGATGAGCCGCAACGTGAAAGGCTTCATGAGCCTGTTCCACAGCGAAAAACCGGTGGTGTGCAAAGTGCACGGCTATTGCGTCGCCGGCGGCACCGATCTGGCGCTGTGCTCGGACCTGCTGGTGATCGCCGACGACGCCAAGATCGGGTATCCGCCGGCGCGGGTGTGGGGTTCGCCGACCACCTCGCTGTGGTTCCATCGCATCGGCCTGGAAAAAGCCAAACGCCTGCTGTTCACCGGCGATTGTCTGTCGGGCAGGGAAGCCAAGGAGTGGGGTCTGGCCATCGAGTCGGCCCCCGCCGACCAGCTCGACGAACGTTTCGAAATTCTCTTATCGCGCATTGCGCGCATGCCGATCAATCAACTGGTGATGATGAAGCTGCTGCTGAACCAGTCGGTCATGCAACTGGGCCTGCACACCACTCAGATTCTCGGCACGGTCTTCGACGGCATCGCGCGGCACACGCCCGAAGGCTATGCCTTTCAGCGGCGCGCGGCCGAAGCCGGCTTCCGGCAGGCCGTGCAGGAACGCGACGAGCCTTTCGGCGATTTCGGGCTTTCCACGTTCAAGGGCTAGCGGCGTCAAGCCGCCGCGCAAAATAGCGCGGTTTTGCCCACCGGCACACGACAGGTGCGCCGGATGACTTCCTTGTAGTATCGTTATATCGGCATGAAACCGCGCTTGTTTGTGTGACGACCAAGGCGGGCATTGAGTGCCGCCCGATTTGAGCGATATTGGGCGAACGGAAAGGGCTGGCCTGTCTAAAGGCCAAGCCTGAAATTCATCATCACCTCAACGGGAGCCACAAGTGCCTAGAGGAAAACAGACGGAAGAAAGCCTGGTGCGGCGGATCGCGGCACTCGACGCGAAACGAAAAGTGCTGAAGAAGAAGCTTCAGGTCATGCGCATCCGTGCCGCCGCCAAGCGCCGCAAGGCGATGATGAGCACCCTGCGCAAGAACGAAAAAGAAGTGCTCGAAGTGATCCGGACCAAGGCGCCGGATTTCTTCAAGAAGCTGGTTGGAGAGCAGGCGCAGGCCAAACCGCGACGCAGCCGCAGGGCGAAGGTCGCGAAGGTCGCCGAGAAATAAGCCTGCGGCCCATGGCCGCCGTGGTGCGCGAGGCAGGTTGACGCGACGGCAGCACGGACGCTAGGCGTTCGTGCCGCCGTCAGCGGCATTCGCTTTAACTGATGTGGCGGCTGACCAGCTTGGTCATCTCGAACATGTTGACCACGGACTTTCCGCCGAAGAGCTTGCGCAGCTTTTCGTCAGCATTGATCATCCGCTTGTTGATCTTGTCCTGCAGGCCGTTTTTCTTGATGTAGGCCCACAGCTGCTTGGTGATCTGACCCCGCGGCTGCGGTTTGCTCCCCACGATCTCCGCCAGCACCGGACTCGGCGTCATCGGTTTCATGAGCGCCGGATTCGGTTTGCGCTTGGCTTTCTTCGGTGCCGCTTTCTTGGCGGCCTTCTTGGGCGCCGCTTTCTTGGCGCCCGCTTTCTTTGCAACGGACTTCTTCCTGGCTTTGGCCATCGCTCAGCCCCTCTGTTTAGCCCCCGTATGGGCGGTGGAATCTTAGCTGGAAACACGCCGCGCCGTGCGCGCGCGTTCACACTGCGCAGGATAGCGTGTTTCGCGTCGCGCGCGTAGTCCCGTCACGGGGTCAGGACCGTCGGCCGCGCCTCGGGCAGGGTCTCCGGGAAATCCAGGGTGTAATGCAGGCCGCGGCTTTCGTGCCGCTGCAGGGCGGAGGCGACGATCAGCTCGGCGACCAGCACCAGGTTACGCAGTTCGATCAGGTGATGGGTGACACGGTAGTTGCGGTAGAACTCGATGATCTCGCGCTTGAGCAGATCCACTCGATGCTGGGCACGCAGCAGGCGTTTGGTGGTGCGCACGATGCCAACGTAGTCCCACATGAAGGTGCGCAGTTCCAGCCAGTTGTGGGAGACCACCACGTCCTCGTCGGAATCCGAGACGCGCGATTCGTCCCAGGGCTTGAGCGGCGGCGGCGGCGGCATCTGGTCCAGAGTCTGCAACAGGTCTTCGGCCGCGGCCTTGGCGAACACCAGGCACTCGAGTAGCGAGTTACTGGCCAGGCGATTGGCGCCGTGCAACCCGGTGCAGGCGACTTCGCCGACCGCGTAGAGACCGGCGACGTCAGTCCGCGCATGCAAGTCCGTGATCACGCCGCCGCAGGTGAAATGCGCCGAGGGCACCACCGGGATCGGCTGGCGCGTGATGTCGATCCCCAGGCTCAGACAGTGTGCGTAGATCGAAGGGAAGTGGCTGCGCACGAACTCGGCCGGTTTGTGGCTGATATCGAGCCAGACATGCTTCACGCCGAGGCGCTTCATTTCGTGGTCGATGGCGCGCGCGACGACGTCACGCGGCGCCAGTTCCGCGCGCGGGTCGAACCGCGGCATGAAGCGCTCGCCAACCCCGCCGTCGGGCGTGGGTACGTGCAGAGTGGCGCCCTCGCCGCGGAGCGCTTCGGAGATCAGGAAGGAACGCGATTCGCGATGGTACAAACAGGTCGGGTGGAACTGCATGAACTCCATGTTCGCCACCCGGCAGCCCGCGCGCCAGGCCATGGCGATGCCGTCCCCCGAAGCGCCGAAAGGATTGCTGGAGTAGAGATAGACCTGATTGGCGCCGCCGGTGGCGAGGATCACCGCTTTGGCCGGCACCGCCTCGACACGCTTGCGATTGCGGTCGTAAAGGTAGGCACCCAGCACGCGCCGCGCCGTGCGTTCCACGATCAGGTCGATGGCCACGCTGCGCTCGCGCACGGTGATGTTGGGATGGCTGGCGGCGAGCTCGGCGAGCGTGGTCTCCACCGCACGGCCAGTGGCATCGGCTGCATGCACTACCCGTCGATGGCTGTGACCGCCTTCACGGGTCAGGTGCAGCCTCTGTCCGCGCAGTTCGCCTTCTTCGTGGGTGAACACCACCCCCTGTTCGACCAGCCAGCGGATGCAGTCGGGGCCACGCGCCACGGTGAAGCGCACCGCCCGTTCGTCGCACAGCCCGGCGCCGGCGGCGAGGGTGTCGCGCACATGGGCTTCGAGCGAATCGTCCTCGTCGAGCACGGCGGAAATGCCGCCTTGAGCCCACAGCGTGCTGCCGGAGGCGAGCGTGCCCTTGGAAACGACCATCACGCGGCGGCCGGCCTGAGCCAGGCGCAGCGCGGCCGACAGGCCGGCGGCGCCGCTGCCGAGGATCAGCACTTCGGGTGCGGAAGTCACGTGGCTACGGGCGATTCGGGGCGCCGGATCGGGTCGGCGGGTTGTTACAATACTCCAGTGAACCGCGGCACCGGCGAGGGCCGTCAACTGATCCCCAAACCACACCGCGGGCCGCAAAGGACGACGGTTCGTAACCCCTGCGCATGAGCGAACAACAAACGGACGAACAACTGGTCGCTCGCGCGCAACAGGGCGATAAACGCGCCTTCGAAATGCTGGTGCGCAAATACCAGTACCGCATCATCCAGCTCGTCGGTCGCCTGGTCGGCGAGGGCGACGCGCCGGACGTCGCTCAGGAAACCTTCATCAAGGCGTATCGGGCGCTGTCCGGTTTTCGCGGTCAGAGCGCGTTTTACACCTGGCTGTACCGCATCGGCATCAACACCGCCAAGAACTACCTGGTCTCGCGCGGTCGTCGGCCGGCGGATCAGGATATCGATGTCGCCGACGCGGAACAATACGGCCATACCGAATATCTAAGCGATGTCGATACGCCGGAATCGATGTTGCTGTCGGAGGAGATCCGGCGCAAGGTGGCCGAGGTGATCCAGAAACTTCCCCCGGACCTGCGCCAGGCCATCACGCTGCGCGAACTGGAAGGTTTGAGCTACGAGGAGATCGCGGAAGTGATGGACTGCCCGATCGGCACGGTGCGCTCGCGCATTTTCCGTGCCCGCGAGGCGATCGACGCCGTCGTGCAACCGCTGCTGGAATGAGCCGCCTTATGCTTTCCTGCCTTGCGCGAACGACGTCCTTTGGATGCGGAGCTGAACAGCCCAATTGCCGCGCTGCAGCAGCACAGGAGCGATTTTTTGCCCGACGCGCGCGGGTTGTGGAACTTTCTGCGTTGCCCGTTGTTTATGGGTTCGGTACCTTAATGCCGGCTGAACGATGAACCGCCCGGAACTGGATTCGATGTCCGAAATGCTTCTGTCCGCCATGCTGGACGGAGAGTGCGACGCCGACGAGACGAGGCGCATGCTCGATGCAACCGGCGCTTCGCCCGCCCTGCAGCGGCGCTGGAGCCGGCTTTGCCTGGTGCACGATGCCCTGCGCGGGGTGCGGGTCCGGTCCGTCGACGACGCTTTCTGTGCCGGCGTGATGAGCGCGCTGGAGGGGATCGAACCCGAGTTTTCCAACGCCCCCAAGCTCGTCCCGCGAGTCGGCAGGCGCCGTTCCTACTGGCGCCCGCTGGCCGGACTTGCCGCCGCGGCGTCCGTCGCTGCGGTCCTGGGCTTCGGATTGCAGGCCTGGCTGAATCCGCAAGCATCGACATCCCTCGCCAGCGCGTCCTCGACGCCGATGCCGCCCTTGCCAGCGCAGCTGGCGAGCGCGCCGGCGGCCACGACGGTCTCCGCGGAACCGGAGGAAACGCGCTGGAGCCAGCTCGACGCCGACACGGCGCGTCAGCTCAACGAATACCTGCTGGACCATAGCAATCTGCGCGCTGCCCAGGGCATGGGCGGGGCGCTGAGCTACGCGCGCATGACAGCGCGCCCCGTCGAGTATCGCCAGGGCGCTTCGCACTGATGCGCGCGCGGCTGCTCTGTGCCGGCGCGGCGGCCTGGGTCGCCGTGGCGCTGCCGGCTCAGGCGGCCTCCATCGGCGACGATCCCGCGGGCAATCTGATCCGCGCCGCCGCAGCTTCGCGCACCACCACCTACGAAGGCGTGATGGTGTACCGCGGCGACAATGGCGACCGCTTCGAAGTCCTGCGCGTACAGCATCGCTACCAGGACGGCAGCGAGCGCGAGCGCCTGGTGGCCCTCACCGGCGAACCGCGCCAGCTTCTGCGCATCGACAACAAGCTGATCTGCATCCTGCCCAAGGATCAAATGGTCAGCCTGGCGCGACCCGGTCTGCGCGGCTTCCTGACTCAGCTCAACGCCGATCGCGTGCAAATGCTCGGTCATTGGTACGACTTCCGCGACCTGGGGCTCGGGCGCATCGCCGGCCGCATGTGCAACGGCGTGGCGGTGCTGCCGCGCGACGAATACCGCTACGGCTACGAGGTCTGGGCCGATCGCGACACCGGCCTGCCGCTGAAGATCAGTCTGGTCGGCAGCCGCGGCGAGGTGCTGGAACAGGTGATGTTCACCGATATTTCTTTTCCCGCTTCCATCCCCGATTCCGTTTTCACGGCAGCGGTGGATTCCTCCAAGTTCAAGGCCGTCGCGCAGGACCTGCCGACGCTCGACACGGGCACGACGCCGCCCGGCAAGCCGCAGGTTTCTTTCGATCAGTTGCCGCCCGGCTACCACGTCGTGGCCCACGAGGACCGGCCCTTGTCGAACGGACAGCCCGGCCAGATGGAACAACTGCTGCTGTCCGACGGCCTGTCCGCGGTTTCGGTATTCAGCGAGATCGAACAGCACGCGGCGCCCGACAAGCTGTTCCGAGGGGTTTCCCATCTGGGCCCGGTGCAGGCGTATGGCCGCGTGATCGGTTCTTATCACATCACCATCGTCGGCGAGGTGCCGCCGCAAGCGATCCGCATGATCGGCGACGGCGCCCATCCGGTGCTGCCGCTTCCGACCGCGCCAGCGGAATCCGCCACGCCTTAGCCGGTCCGCAACGGCGGTCACTCACTGCAACGACCGCCGGCTTGCGCGACAATAGTCGGCGGGCCGTGCCTCAGATCCGCCCGCTCGTCCATCGGAGTACCGAATGACGCTTCGTTCCGCCCCCCCACTGCGGATACTCTCCTGTTGCGCGCTGGCGCTGATGGCCGGTTGCCAGCGGGCGCAGCCCGCGCTGCCGGATTTTGCCGATCTGGTGGACCGGGTAAGCCCTACGGTGGTCAACATCAGCGCCGTGCCGGCGAGCCCCCAGGATTCCGACGCCGGGGACGCCGATCAGGATCGATCGACGCCGGACTGGCTGAAGAAATTCCTCGAACAGCACAAGAATGACGGCGGTTCGAGCGAGGGACAGGACCAGGACCAGAGTCCCGGAGCCACTCCGGGGGATCGTTCGGACAATGACCAGGGCGATGGCGATGGCGCCCCGCTGGACGAAGAACAGTCTCTGGGTTCGGGCTTCATCCTGTCCTCCGACGGCTACATCCTCACCAATCAGCACGTGGTCAGCGATGCCAAGGAAGTGGTCGTCCGCCTGTCCGACCATCGTCAGTTTCCGGCGCAGGTGGTGGGCAGCGACGCGCGCAGCGACATCGCCCTGCTCAAGATCGCGGCCACTGGACTGCCGGCAGTCAAGCTCGCCGACATGAAGAAAGTCCGCGTGGGCGAGTGGGTGATGGCGATCGGCTCGCCGTTCGGTTTCGACTATTCGGTGACCGCCGGCATCATTTCGGCCAAGGGCCGCAATCTCGACACCGAGCAATACGTGCCCTTCATCCAGACCGACGCGGCGATCAATCCCGGCAATTCCGGCGGTCCGTTATTCAACCTCAAAGGCGAGGTGGTCGGCGTCAATTCGCAGATCTACAGCCAGACTGGCGGTTTCATGGGCGTGGCTTTCGCCATTCCCATCGACGTCGCCGCCAAGGTGGCGCGCGAACTCAAGGAGCACGGCCACGTCACGCGCGGCTGGCTGGGGGTGGTGGTCCAGGCGGTGGACGATCGCAAGCTGGCCAAGTCCTTCGGCCTGGCCAAACCAGAAGGCGCGCTCATCGCCAAGGTGCTGCCGGACAGCCCGGCGGCGCAGGCCGGGCTCAGGGTCGGCGACGTGATCCTCAAGTACAACGGCACCGAACTGGTCAGCTCACGCGCCTTGCCACCGCTGGTGGGGGACAGTACGCCGGGCGACACCGTCGCGCTGGAGCTGATGCGCGATGGCCGGATCGTCACCGTCAAGGTCGAAGTGGGCACGCTGGACAACCAGGACCAGGCTTTGGACCGTGTGCAGCCCGGCGCCTCGCCTGCCCCGGAACTCGTCCCGCGGCACGAGCGCAACGAAAGCCACTCCGGCGGTCCGCTGGGGCTGGAGCTGCAGGACTTGAGCGACGAGGAGCGCAAGCGCGCCAACGTGGTGGCCGGAGGCGTGCGCGTGCTGGCCGTAGGGCCGGGACCGGGGCGCGATGCCGGCGTGGAGCGCGGCGACATCATTCTTTCCATCGCCGGGCAGGAAGTGGACAGCGTCGCGCGCTGCGCCGAGGTTGCCGGCCGCCTGACGCCGGGAATCAGCGTGCCGATGCTGGTGCAGCGCCAGGGTGCGCCCCTGTTCTTGGCCTTGCAGACGCCGCCCGCCGGCTCGCGGTGATGGCCGATCCCTTCCCGAGCATTCTGCGCGCCACGCTGCTGACTCGGCCCGGATGCCATTTGTGCGAGGAATTTCTCGCGCAGTTGGTCGCCGCCCGTCCGCAGCTGGCGGGTTGCGTGGAGATCGCCGACGTGGACAGCCGGCCGGAGTGGCGCCGGCGCTACGGTTACCGCATCCCGGCGCTGCTCGACGCGCACGGCGAGCTGGTCTGCGCCCTACGCTTCGATGCCCAGGCGGTTGACGAAAAGCTCAAGAGCGTGCCGAAGGCTTAAATCGCGCAAACGGCTATACTTCGCCGCCATTTGGCGGCTTTTCCATGACGCAGCCTCCCGCAAAGCAGGCGCTGATCCGCAATTTCTGCATCATCGCGCACATCGACCACGGCAAATCCACGCTCGCCGACCGCTTCATCCAGCTGTGCGGGGGCCTGCAGGCGCGCGAGATGACGGAGCAAGTGCTGGACAACAACCCGATCGAGCGCGAGCGTGGCATCACGATCAAGGCGCAGGCGGTTTCCTTGAACTACGCGGCGCGCGACGGCCGGACTTATCAACTCAACTTGATCGACACGCCGGGGCACGTGGATTTCTCTTACGAAGTCAGCCGCTCGCTGGCGGCCTGCGAAGGCGCGCTGCTGGTGGTGGACGCCAGCCAGGGCGTGGAGGCGCAATCGGTGGCCAACTGCTACACCGCGATCGAGCAGAACCTGGAAGTGCTGCCGGTGCTCAACAAGATCGACCTCGCCAACGCCGAACCCGAGCGCGTGGCGCAGGAGATCGAGGACATCATTGGCATCGCGGCCGCCGACGCCTTGCGCATCTCGGCCAAGACCGGACAGGGCGTGCCCGAAGTGCTCGAAGCGGTGGTGCACCGGCTGCCTCCACCCCGTGGTGATCCTGCGGGTCCGCTGCAGGCGCTGATCGTGGATTCCTGGTTCGACAACTACCTCGGCGTGGTCTCGCTGGTGCGCGTGGTCAACGGCCGCATCGCGCGCGGCCAGAAGCTCAGGGTGATGTCCACCGGCCGCGACTACGAAGTGAGCCTGCTCGGGGTGCACACGCCCAAGCGCGTGGCGCGCGAGGCTCTGGAGTGCGGCGAAGTGGGATTCGTGGTCGCCGGCATCAAGGATATCGATGGCGCGCCGGTCGGCGACACCCTGACGGACGCCGCGCAGCCCTGCGCTTCCCCGCTGCCCGGCTTCCGCCAGGTGCAGCCGCGCGTGTTCGCCGGCATGTTCCCGGTGGATGCCGACGACTTCGAGAACTTCCGCGACTCGCTGCACAAGTTGCGCCTCAACGACTCCGCGCTCCAGTTCGAGCCGGAGAATTCCACCGCGCTGGGCTTCGGCTTCCGCATTGGCTTCCTCGGCATGCTGCACATGGAAATCGTGCAGGAGCGGCTGGAGCGCGAGTACGGCCTCAATCTCATCACCACCGCTCCCTCGGTGGTCTACGAAGTGCTGATGCGCGACGGCCGCGTGCGCCGCATCGACAACCCGGCCGAGCTGCCCGACCCGGGGCAGTACCAGGAGATCCGCGAGCCGATCATCCTCTGCCGCCTGCTGATGCCGCCGGCCTATGTCGGCCCGGTGATGCAACTGTGCATGGAAAAGCGCGGCGTGCAGAAGAACCTGCGCTACCACGGCAGCCAGGTGCAGATGGAAGTGGAGATGCCGCTGGCCGAAGTGGTGATGGATTTCTTCGACCGGCTCAAGAGCGTCTCGCGCGGTTACGCCAGCTTCGAATACGAGTTCCTGCGCTTCCAGGCGGCGGATCTGGTCAAGCTCGACGTGCTGGTCAACGGCGACAAGGTCGATGCGCTCGCCACCATCGTCCATCGCCAAGCCGCGTATCCGCGCGGGCGGGAGCTCACCGAGCGCATGCAGAAGGTGATCCACCGCCAGATGTTCGACGTGGCGATCCAGGCCGCCATCGGCGGCAAGATCATCGCCCGGACGACGGTCAAGGCGCTGCGCAAGGACGTGCTGGCCAAATGCTACGGCGGCGACGTGTCGCGCAAGCGCAAGCTGCTGGAAAAACAGAAGGAAGGCAAAAAGCGCATGAAGCAGGTCGGTGCCATCGAGATTCCCCAGGAGGCGTTTCTCGCGGTGCTCGGCGTGGAGCGCAAGAACGGAAGGAACACGCAATGAGCTTCGTCGTCGTTTTCAACTACGCCCTGACGATCCTGACCGCCGTCACCGGCGCGGTGTGGCTGCTGGACAAGCTGTGGCTCGCGCGCCGGCGCCGCGCGCGCAGCGGCGAGGCGGCCAGGCCGGGCGCGGTGGTGGATTTCTGCGTCGGTCTGTTTCCGGTGATCCTGCTGGTGTTCGTGGTGCGGTCCTTCATCGTCGAACCTTTCCGCATTCCCTCCGGCTCGATGATTCCGACGCTGCACGTGGGCGATTTCATCCTGGTCAACAAGTTCGACTACGGTCTGCGCTGTCCGATCGGTCGCTGCAAGTTCCTCGACATCGGCGAGCCGAAACGCGGCGACGTGGTGGTGTTCCGCTGGCCGCGAGATCCCAGCGTGGATTTCATCAAGCGCGTGATCGGGCTGCCCGGCGACCATATCCGCTATGTCAACAAGGTGCTCACGGTCAACGGCGATACCGCCAGCCTGACGCCGGCCGGTGGCGGCGGCGAGGAGGGCGCGCAGCGCTTCCACGAAGTTTTCAGCGGCGTGCGCCACGACATCCTGATCGTGCCCGACCGCGTCGGCGATCCCTATAGTTGCCCCTTCGTCCATCCCAATCCGGACGATTTCGAATACACCGTGCCGCCGGGGCAGTACTTCATGATGGGCGACAACCGCGACGGCTCCAACGACAGCCGCTGCTGGGGCACGGTGCCGGAGGCCGATCTCAAGGGCAAGGCCATCCTGATCTGGATGAGCTGGAACGGCGCTCCGGTGTTTTCGCGCATCGGCACGCTGATCCATTAAGATGCGCGGGCGTGGAGGAGGATCGCGACATGAACGGCGCGCTTAGGCAACGCGGGCTTGGCTTGTTGGGCCTGATCTTCGTGCTGGCGTTGGTCGGCTTCGTGGCCTTGCTCCTGATCAAGTGCGGACCGGTGTATCTCAACCAGATGACGATCGAGCGCGATCTGCGCGAGATCGCCAATCAGGCCACGGTGGTCGACGGCCAGGTGGATGTCGGCGCGCTGCGCAGCGCGATCGAGCGGCGTTGGGACGTGGACTACATCACCCAGCTCGAGCCGCGCGACATCAAGGTGGTGCGCGGCGAGCGCGGACTGACCCTGTCCTACGACTACGAGGCGCGCGAGCACCTGTTCTACAACATCTACATCGTCATCCATTTCGCGGACGACATTCCGATCCGCGGCGGGGCCGGTTGAACGACGCGCGTGCACGACTGCAAGGGGCGCTCGGCTGCGAGTTCCGCGACGAGCGCTGGCTGGAGCGGGCGCTGACCCACCGCAGCGCCGGCCAGGCGCACAACGAGCGCCTGGAATTCCTCGGCGACGCCTTGCTCAATTTCGTGATCGGCGAAGCGCTGTTTCGTGAGCGCCCGGCAGCGACCGAGGGCGAGCTCTCGCGCCTGCGCGCGGCGCTGGTGTGCGAGGCCGCACTGGCGGACATCGCGCGGCGCCTCGAGCTGGGCGAGGCATTGCAACTGGGCCCCGGCGAGCTCAAAAGCGGCGGTTTCCGCCGCGACTCCATCCTGGCCGATGCACTGGAGGCCGTGATCGGCGCGCTATACCTGGATCGCGGCATGGAGACCGCGCGCGAGGCCTGTTTGCGCTTGTACGCCGAGGCGCTGCAGCGCTTGCCGCAGACCATGCCCAAAGACGCCAAGACCCAGCTGCAGGAAACGCTGCAG